>JBFLWM010000018.1:0-39593 GCA_040755915.1 Pseudomonadota bacterium
GCACGCTGTCGCTTTGCCCATCCTACGGTGGGTGTGATGCAGGGAGGGTGAAGCCGGGCGAGCCCATCAGGGCTGCGCATGAACGTGGGTGATGGGCACGCTGTCGCTTTGCCCATCCTACGGTGGGGGTGATGCAGTGATGTAGGATGGGCAAAGCGGAGCGTGCCCATCGGGGCTGCGCATGAACGTGGGTGATGGGCACGCTGTCGCTTTGCCCATCCTGCGGTCGGTGAGGTGTAGGAAGGGGATTTCTTCATCAGGGAGGATGAGGGCTATGGACTATCGCCGTCATTATGTGCCGGGTGGGCGTTATTTCTTTACGGTGGTAACGGAAGGTCGGCAGCCGTTGCTGGTGGAAAACATCGAGCGGCTGCGTGCGGCAGTTCGTCGGGTGCGTGAGCGTTATCCGTTTGCCGTCGAGGCCATGGTGGTGCTGCCTGACCATTTGCACACCTTGTGGCGTCTGCCCGAGGGGGACAGCGAGTTCTCTCTGCGCTGGATGGTGTTGAAGCGCGTGTTCTCCAGCGGACTGCCGCGTCAGCCGACCTCGGTGTCGCAAGCGGGCAAGCGCGAAAAGGGTATTTGGCAGCGGCGCTTCTGGGAGCATTCCATCCGTGACGTCGATGATTGGCGCCGCCACATGGATTACATCCATTTCAATGCTGTGAAACATGGCTATGCGGACAGCCCATTGGCATGGCCGCACAGCTCCTTTGCGCATTGGGTCGGGCGTGGTTTGTATGAGCCGGGGTGGGGCGGTGCTGCACCTGCCGCCCTGCCCTCTGTGGCAGGGGAGTAGGATGGGCAAAGCGCAGCGTGCCCATCACCCACGTTCATACACACCCTTGATGGGCACGCTGGCGCTTTGCCCATCCTACGGGGGTAATGAAGGGTGTGGGAAATGGCGGGGTGGCCGCTACACGGTGTTGATGGGCACGCTGGCGCTTTGCCCATCCTACGGGGGTAATGGAGGGTGTGGGCAAATGGCGGGGTGGCCGCTACACGGTGTTGATGGGCACGCTGGCGCTTTGCCCATCCTACGGGGGTAATGAAGGGTGTGGGAAATGGCGGGGTGGCCGCTACACGGTGTTGATGGGCACGCTTGCGCTTTGCCCATCCTGCGGGGGTAATGGAGGGTGTGGGAAATGGCGGGGATGCCGGGATGGGGATTGCTGGCCCCGCTGGAACAGCCGCCGACGGCAGCCGCCACGCGATCGCAGTTCCCATTTATCCGGAATCGCGTCAGACTCCAGCGAATTTCCGGCACGCAATTTCGGCGGCTCCCATGTCCTTGGAAATCCTGCTCCTGTTTACCGTCACCACCGCCATGGCCTGTTTCACGCCGGGGCCGGCGGCGATGTTTGTGGCCTCGGTGGGCACGACGCGCGATACGCGCCTGGTGGCGCACGCCATCGGCGGCATTGCCCTGGCCAATGCGTTTTACTTCGGCCTGTCGGCGCTGGGCCTGGCGGGCCTGTTGCTGGCCTCGCCGCAGGTGTATGCGGCGATCCGCTGGGCCGGCGCGGCCTATCTCATCTACCTCGGCGTGCGCCTGTTGCTGGCGCACGGCGGCGCCGGCTTCGCCACGCTGGGCGGCGGGGCGGCGGCCCTGTCGGCGCGGCGTGTGTTCGGGCGCGCGCTGGTGCTCGAATTGTCCAACCCCAAGGCGCTGCTCTACTTCGCCGCCCTGCTGCCGCAGTTCATCACGCCGCAGGCGCCGCTGGCCATGCAGTTCCTCGGCTTCTGTCTCATCACCGTGGTGCTGGATGTGTGCGCCTACGGCTTCTACGGCGCCGTCGGCTTCGGCGTGGCGCGCTTCTCGGCGCCGGGGGTGCTGGTGTCGATCCGCCGCGTCGCCGGGGCGGCGTTCGTGCTGGCGGGCGCGCGGCTGGTCGCGGTGTCGTGACGGCACGGCCGCCGCCCATCGATAACGCGAGCCGCCCATGACCGGCATCCCCCTGCGCTCTCCGGCCTTCATCATCGCCGTCACTCTGTTCACCATGCTGCCGCTGGCCGCCAATTCGCTGCTGGCGCGCGCGGCCATCGGCGCCGACGCCATCGACCCGGCCAGTTTCACCACGGTGCGGCTGCTGTCCGGCGCCGCGATGCTGTGGCTGATCGCCGTGCTGAGCGGGCACGCCGGCGTGCGCGAGGTGCGCGGCAGTTGGGCCTCGGCGGCGATGCTGTTTGCCTATGCGGCGGCGTTCTCGTTTGCCTATATCGATCTGAGTGCCGGGACCGGGGCGCTGATCCTGTTCGGCTGCGTGCAGGCGACGATGTGGCTGGTGGCGCTGTGGCGCGGCGAGCGGCCCCACGGCCTGGCCTGGCTCGGGCTGGTGGCGGCCTGCGGCGGCCTGGTGTATCTGATGTCGCCGGGCCTGACGGCGCCGCCGCCGCTGGCGGCCGGACTGATGGCCGCGGCCGGGGTGGCCTGGGGCGTCTATTCGCTGCATGGCCGCGGCTCGGCCGACCCGCTGGCCGACACGGCCGGCAATTTCGTGCGCAGCATCCCGCTCACCATCGCCCTGAGCCTGGTCTGGCTGGGGGACCTGACGTGGTCGGCCGCGGGACTGCAGTGGGCCGTTATCTCGGGCGCCCTGGCCTCGGGTGTCGGCTATGCGCTGTGGTACAGCGTGCTGCCGCAGCTGAGCGCGACCCGCGCCGCCACGGTGCAATTGTCCGTGCCGGTCATCGCCGCGCTGGCGGGCGTGGTCCTGCTGGACGAGGTGCTGACCCTGCGCCTGGTTCTGGCGGCGGTGCTGATCCTCGGCGGTATCGGGCTGACCCTGTTTGCCAGATCGGTGGCGGCGGGCAAATAGCGGCGTAGGATCGGAGACGGCGAAGAGACAGACGTACTCAGCCATGGCTTGAGGGAAAGGGGGCTTGGAAATGGCACGGATGCCGGGAAGATGGTTGGTGCTGGGGTTGTTGTTGGCCTGGCGCATGAGCGTGGCGGCCGAGGCGCCGGCGGTGATGCTGGCGCTGTCCTGGGAGTCGGGTACCGACCCGGCCGGCTGGTGGATGAGCGAGAAATACGACGGTGTGCGTGGCTACTGGGATGGCGCGCGCATGGTGAGCCGGCAGGGCGAGGTGATCGTGATTCCCGCGCCGTTGCGTGCGGCACTGCCGGACTTTCCCCTCGATGGCGAGCTGTGGGCAGGGCGTGGCCGCTTCGAGGCGACGCTGGCGGCCGTGCGGGATCAGGTGCCGGGACCGGGCTGGGCGGACATCCGCTACATGGTGTTCGATGCGCCTGCGGTCGCCGGGCCGTTCGAGGCACGCATGGCGGCGGTCAATGCCTGGTTGCAGAGCCAGCCAGGCGATCGGATCGCGCTGGTGGCGCAGACCCGGTGCAGCGGGCAGTCACATCTGGACGCGTTTCTGCGGGCGGTGGAGCGGCGCGGCGGCGAGGGGGTGATGCTGCGTGCGCCAGCCTCGTCCTACGCGGCCGGACGCAGCACATTTCTGCGCAAGTACAAATCCTTCGATGACAGCGAGGCGACGGTGGTGGGCTACAACCTGGGCAAGGGCAAGTACGCTGGTGTCGTCGGCTCGCTGCAGGTGGTGTTGCCGAATGGCGTGCGCTTTGCCGTCGGCTCCGGGCTGAGCGATGCGGAGCGGCGCACGCCGCCGCCCGTCGGCAGCGTGATCACCTTCAAGCATCACGGCTGGACCGCCGGGGGCAAGCCGCGTTTTCCGGTGTACTGGCGGGTACGTGAGCCGGTAGGCGCTGTAGGGGCCGCAGCAGTGAACTAACCTTTAGATATACAGGGTTAGTCACACTGCTACGGGAGGTTATCATGAGCCACAAGCACGAGCAGTTGCTGCAAACCATCATGCACGGCCCGGCGGGCGGCAACATCCACTGGCGCGAGGTGGAGTCCATGCTGCATCATCTCGGCGCCAGCATCGAACCGGCGCATGGTGCGCGCATGCGCGTGGTGTTGAACGGCGTCGAGGGTTTCGTGCACAAGCCGCATCACAGCGGCACCTGCGAGAAGAGCGAGATCCGCCACTTGCGCGATTTTCTGGCGGCGGCGGGATTCTCCGGCGGGTGATGATCGCGGTGTAGGAGCCGAGCCCTCTCGGCGACGCGGTGCCGAGGCATTGCGCCGCGTTCGCCCACGGAGTGGGCTCCTACAACGAGGGTCGTGTGTGGCGGTGCCGCAGTTCAGCGTGGCCATCAACAAACGGAGTGGGGGAGAATCATGCTGACTTGTCGTGAAGTGATGCACCCGACGACGACACCGCTGTATGCGGACGAGCCGTTGGGCAAGGCCATCGATTTCATCATGGAGCGGCATATGGGTCTGGTGCCGGTGGTGGATCGGCAGGAGCGTTTCGTCGGCTTTCTTTCCGGCGAGCGCCTGATGCGCGCGCTGCTGCCCAGGCACCTGACCATGGTGCGCGGCCTGGATCGCATGGGCTACCTGCGCGAATCGCGCGAGGAGCTGCGCGAGCGGCTGGACGGGCTGACGCAGCAGCCGATCAGCACGGTGATGGAATCGCGCGCCGAGGTGGTGCATCCGGACACGCCGCTCATCGAGGCGCACACCATCCTGGCCGACACGCAGTTCGTGGTGCCGGTGGTGGACCCGGACAGCGGCCGCCTGCTCGGCGCCATCTCCTTCTTTACCATCCTTGCCCTGTTGCGCGGTGAGCCGTGCTGGAGCGATCGTCTGGAGCAGGCGGCCGGGAAGACGAACTGATGCAGGCAACGGAAGCGACGGTATTGTTCGGCCTCGATCCGCTGGGTGTATCGGCGGGCATCTTCGTCATGGCCTACGGCTTTCTGCTCTCCGAGCGCATCCATCGCACGGTGGTGGCACTGCTCGGGGCGGCGGCGATGCTGCTCAGCGGTGTGTTGACCCAGGACCAGGCCATCGCCGGCATCGACTTCAACACCATCGCGCTGCTCGCCGGCATGATGGTGATCATCGCCATCACGCGGCGCACCGGCGTGTTCGAATTCATCGCCATCTGGGCGGCGAAAAGGGCGCGCGCCGAGCCCATCGGCATCCTGATCCTGCTGGCCCTGGTCACGGCGGTGTTCTCCGCCTTTCTCGACAACCTCACCACGGTGCTGCTGGTGGTGCCGGTGGCGCTGCTCATCGTCGACAAGCTGAAGGTATCGCCCTATCCGTTCCTGTTCAGCCAGATCCTCGCCGCCAATATCGGCGGCACGGCGACGCTGATCGGCGATCCGCCGAACATCCTCATCGGTTCCGCGACCCATCTCAGCTTCAATGACTTCCTGTTGCAGCTGGGCCCCATCGCCCTGTTCCTGCTCGGTCTGGTGCTGCTGGTGTTCTACGGCATCTGGGGCCGCTCGCTGCATACCACGCCGGAGCTGAAGGAGCGCGTGATGCGCTTCGACGCACGCGGCAGCCTGCGCGACATGCGGCTGCTGCGCCAGTCGCTGCTGGTGCTCGGGCTGGTGATCCTCGGTTTCATCATCGGTGAACATTTCGCCATTGCCCCCGGCACCACGGCGATGTCCGGTGCCGCCCTGCTGCTGCTGCTCAACGGCATCGGCGAGGATCGCCGCGGCCAGGCCGAGCAGGTGCGCGTGGCGCTGGAGGAGGTGGAGTGGAGCGCGCTGTTCTTCTTCATCGGCCTGTTCGTCATCGTGCACGGCGTGCAGAGTACCGGCCTGCTGGAGCGCCTCGCGGCGGGGCTGATGGACGTCACCGGCGGCGACCCGATGGTCACCGCCTTTACCACGCTGTGGCTGTCGGCGGCCGTGTCGGCGGTGATCGACAACATTCCCTTCGTCGCCACCATGATCCCGCTGGTGCACAGCATGGAGGCGGGACTGGGCGGCATGGCGGCGGCGGAGCCGGTTTGGTGGTCGCTGGCGCTGGGCGCCTGTCTCGGCGGCAACGGCACGCTGGTGGGTGCGGCGGCCAACGTGATGGTCGCGGGCCTGGCGGAGCGCGCCGGCACACCGATCAGTTTCCTGCGCTTTCTGCTCATCGGCATGCCGCTGATGATCGCCAGCGTGGCGCTGGCCAATGTGTACCTCTACCTGCGGCACTTCCTGTAGCACCTGATCGGCACGGTCGCGAATACGATTCGCTCCTACCAGGCAGGTCATGTAGGAGCGAATCGTATTCGCGATGCCGGACTCAATAAAACCCCAGCTCCTGCGCAATGGATGACAGCAGGGCGCGGCCGCCGTCGAGGCTGTTGTAGATGCCGTGACGGTGGTCGATCCACCACTTGGCGTCGACCTGGTTTTCCAGGTAGGCGATGGCCTTGTGGATCCCCTGCTGCATCATGTGCCAGTGATCGGGGTCTTCCTCTTCCGCCTGGGCCGCGACCTGCTCCATCCACTTCAGCACCTTGTCGATGGCGCCGAAGGCGTTGAGGCGCACGGTCTCGGCCCAGGCCACCTGTTTGTCGGAACCCTCCAGCGGCGGCAGGCCGCGTTGCTGCGCCTGGTGGCGCGCCTGCGCGCTCTTCTGCCGTTGTTCCTTGCGCTGTTCCTCCACCTGACACAGGCGGCACGGGCTCTCGCCGAGCTGCTGGAGGCGATCCGGCCAGGTGAAGTCGTCGTCGCCGTAGAAGGGATACAGCACGGTGTGGCCGCAGGCGTGGTGCACCACTTTCAGTTCGAACACGTCGCGTGTTTCGCTGTTGCCCTGGTTGTGGCCGATGAGGGTGCAGGGGATGTTCTGCTCGGTGCACCAGTGGGCGAAATCGAGGTGGGTGTCGGATTCGTAGACGCGGCGGATCGTCGCGTCGGGATAATGCTGCGCGATCACCGCGCTTTTGAAGTCCACCGCCGGTTTGTAGTCGTTGGCCGGACGCATCCACAGCCCGTCGTAGCCGATCTGCCAGCGGCGCAGCCAGGCCAGGGTCTGCTCGCGCACGCTGGCGCTGCGGCCGGTGAGCAGGATCACCGGCACGCCCTCGGCGCGCGCCTGGTTGAGGCGGTCGATGAGCGGCAGGTTGGGCATGTCGTCGACGCAGGCCTCCAGAAAGCGCTCCCAGTGCTTCACGCCTTCGTCGTTGTAGAGGTGGTGCAGGCGGTGCTCGATCAGCGCGAGCACGCCGTCGAGGCCGCAGATGACGATTTCGTTGGGTTCCGGCATGGGGCGTATTGTGCCGCGTTATGTGTTTTCCATGCGAGACGGGCGCCGTATCGCGGCGGAGTCGTTCCTGCGAGCCGGCTGCGTGCATCGCGCTACAGCATGTCGCGCAGACGGTAGTACAGCATGCCGAGCACCAGTGCCGGGGTGCGCAGCCATTCGCCGCCGGGGAAGCGGCGGTGGCGCAGGCGGGCGAGCAGGTCGAAGCGTTCCGCCTGGCCGGCGATGGCCTCGGCGGCGAGCCGGCCGGCCATGCCGGCGAGGGCCAGGCCGTGGCCGGAGAAGCCCTGCAGGTAATAGATGTTGGGTGCGAGGCGGCCGAAGTCCGGCGCCTGATTCATGGTGATGTCGCAGAAGCCGCCCCACACATAGGGCACGTCGACGTCGGCCAGCTGCGGGAATACCTGCACCATGCGCCGGCGCATCCTTTCCTTCAGGTTGAGCGGCGTCGCCGTGCTGTAGCTTTCGCCGCCGCCGAACAGCAGGCGGTTGTCGGCGGTGACGCGGAAATAATCCAGCACCAGGTTGGTGTCGAAGGCGGCGGAGCGGTGGCGGATCAGGCTGTCCGCCAGTTTGGCCGGTAACGGGTCGGTGGTGATGATGTAGGTGCCCACCGGCATGATGCGTGCGGCCAGTTCCGGCGCGATCTGCGCGCCGAATTCGGGCAGGTAGACGTTGCCGGCCAGCACCACGTGGTCGCAGCGCACCGCGCCCTGCGCGGTCTTCACCCGCGGCTGCGTGCCGCGGTCGATGCTCACGGCGGCGGAGTCTTCGTAAATGCGCACCCCGGCGCGCTGTGCCGCCGCGGCGAGGCCGAGGCAGTACTTGAGCGGGTGCAGATGGCCGGACAGCGGGTCGAAGGCGCCGGCATGGAAATGCTCGCTGGCGATCCAGTCGCCCAGCTCGGCCTGCGCAATGGCTTGCAGTTGGTAGTCGTAGCGCTGCGCCAGGTGCTGCACCCAGTGTTCCAGGGCATGGGCCTTGCGCCGGCCGATGGCGAGGCTGAGATGGCCGGCGGTGTATTCGCAGTCGATGCCCTGCTGCGCGATGGTTTCCCGCAGCCAGTGCAGCCCCGCGATGGAGATGTCCCAGGCGCGGCGCGCCTCTTCCCGCGGCAGTTGCACCTCGATGGCCTCCAGGCCGGCGAAGCCATAACCCGCCAGCACCTGTCCGCCGTTGCGCCCCGAGGCGCCCCAGCCCAGGCGGCGCGCCTCCAGCAGGATGACGCGATAGCCGCGTTGCGCCAGTTCCAGTGCTGCGGCGAGGCCGGCGTAGCCGCCGCCCACCACGCAGACATCCGCCGTGGCGTGCCCCGTCAGCGGCGGCGTTACCACCGGCCGCGCCACCCCGAGTTCGTAGTAGCTGTGACGCGTGAGAACCGCCTCTTTGTCGAGCAGGGCCATGAATCATTCCACCGGCGTGTCGTCGGGAAACAGCGCCGCATAGGCGGCATGACTGGCGTAACCCAGCACCGGCAGCACCACCAGCAGCAGGGGCAGGGCGACGACCAGCGTAAGCAGGGTCATCAGCGCCAGGGTCAGCGCCCAGCGCAGCATCAGGGCCGGATGGCGGAACACGGTGATCACGCTGCGGTTGATGGCGTGGATGAAGCCGAGGCGGCGATGCAGGATCAGCGGTATGCCGAACACGGCGACCACGAAGCTCATGGCGGCCATGCCGAAGCCGAGCAGGCCGCCGTAGAACAGATAGGCGAACAGGTCGGCACGCAGCTGCGCATCGTCGAGCAGGGCGCCGTCGAGCGTAAGCGTGCGCTGGCCGAAGTAGATGCCGTAGATGATCAGGGCGTCGGTGATCCAGATGAGATAGCCGAGGCCGAGCAGGAAGGTGAGAAACCAGATCCCCGGCGTGCCTTCGGTGATGCCGCGCAGCAGATCGGCAAAGCGCGGCGTCTGCCCCTGGCGCAGCAGCCGGGCGGCGCGCTGGTAGCCGGTGACGAGGATGGGCGCTACCAGCACGAAGCCGCCGAAGAGGGGAAACAGCAGCAGGGCGAGGTCGTGACGCAGCAGCAGCCAGAAGGCGGCCATGCCGATGCCGGTGAACAGCAGGCTGAAGGCGCTGCTGATGGCGGCGGTGGCGCGGTAGTCGCGCCAGCCGGCGGCGAGCCAGTGACGGATGGAGAGGACCGGGTACGGCACGGCGGGCGGCATGGCGGGTTTCCTTGCGGTGGTCAGGAAAGTGTGACCCATGGCGGGCCGTTGTCCAGCGCGCCGGCATGGTACGCTAATGCGCCTTGCCGAAACGGCCAATCGAATCATCCACTTCCAGACAACGCTATGGCGCTTACCGCAACCGTCTTCAAGGCCGAGTTACAGATCGCGGACATGGACCGCGGCTACTACGCCGACCACAGCCTGACCCTGGCACGCCATCCGTCGGAAACCGACGAGCGCATGATGGTGCGCCTGCTCGCCTTTGCCCTTCACGCCGGTGAGGATCTGCAGTTCACCAAGGGCTTGTGCGCCGACGATGAGCCGGAGCTGTGGCAGCGCAGCCTTACCGACGACATCCTGCTGTGGATCGATGTCGGCCTGCCCGACGAGCGGCGCCTGCGCAAGGCCTGCAACCGCGCGCGCCAGGTGGTGCTGTATGCCTACGGCGGCCGCACCGCGGAGCAGTGGTGGCAGCGCAGCGCGCCGGAGCTGCGGCGCCATGACAACCTGCAGGTGTTCAATCTGCCACCGGAGGCGACGGCGGCGCTGGCCGGCCTGGTCAGCCGCACCATGCGCCTGCAATGCACCATTCAGGAAGGGCAGGTGTGGCTGGGCAATGGCAACGACACGGTGCTCGTCGAGCCGCAGGTCTGGCAGGGGGCATGAGCCGCTTCGCCGCCATCGACTTCGAGACCGCCACCTACGGCGGCGACAGCGCCTGCGCCCTGGCGGCGGTGATCGTCGAGGACGGCCGCATCGTGCAGCAGCTGTATGAGCTGATCCGGCCGCCGACGCGCACGTTTTCCTTCACCCACATCCACGGCCTGCGCTGGAGCGACGTGCAGGACGCGCCGGACTTCGCCGCCGTCTGGGCAACATTCGCACCGGCGCTGCGCGAGGTGGAATTCCTCGCCGCCCACAATGCGCCCTTCGACAAGGGCGTGCTCAACGCCTGTTGCACCCGCTACGGACTCGCCGTGCCGCCGCAGCCCTTCGTCTGCACCGTGCAGCTGGCGCGTGCGCAGTGGAACATCCGCCCCACCAAACTGCCCGATGTGTGCCGCCACCTCGGCATCGAACTGGTCCACCATCAGGCCGACTCCGATGCCGCCGCCTGCGCGCGGATCGTCATCGCCGCGGAACAGGAAGGCTGGCGCCATCGCTAGACCACGAAAGGATTCGACACATGGCTGAAGGGGAAAAACTCTCTGCCACCGGCCGGCTGATTGTGGGGCTGTTGTTGATCGTGGCGGGTCTCTTCCCCGCGCTGGCGGCCTTCGATATCGGCCCGATGCATGCGGACCGTATCAACGGCCCGCCCTGGCTGGGCCTGGCCGGCGGTGGCGTATTCATGGCGGGAGGCATGGCGCTGGTGTTGCTGCGCAGTGCGCCGCTGCTGCAGCAGGGCTTCGCCGCGCTGACGGTGCTGTGCATGGCCATCATCGCCAACTGGATCGCCTTCGGCGCCGGCGAACGGGCCTGTGGCGGGAGCGTGGCACTGCTCTGGTTCGCGGCCGATGGCCGCTACAGCGATCTCGGATGCCGCATTCCTTTCGGCTTCATGGCGTTGCTGGTCAACGCGTTTCTGATCTACATGGTGGCGAAGATCGCGCAGCAGGCCCTGGGCGGGCCGCCGCGACTGGCCGGCATGGTCAAGCTGGGGCAGGGACTCATGCTGCTGGTCCTCATGCCGCTGTTGTTGCCCCTGCTGCTGTTCCTGGTGGTGAAGGGGACGTGGAGCGCCTTCAGGCGCCGATGAGACGATCGTAGATGAGGAAGCCGGCGACGTAGGTGCCGACGGCGGAACCGAGGCTGGCGAGGAAGAACACCAGCAGGGTGCGCGAGACGCGGTTGCGCCACCAGCCGCGCCAGTGGGTGACGTCGTGGCGCAGGTTGTTGAAGTCGGCGACGCGCGGCTTGCGGAAATACAGTTCCACCGCCCCGGCCACCATGCCGGCGCCGATCATCGGATTGAGCGAGGTCCACGGCGCGGCGAGGAAGGCGGTGAGCACGGTGGCCGGATGTCCCGCCGCGATGAGCGCGCCGAGCGCCGACAGCACGCCGTTGATCAGCAGCCAGTCCCGGATCATCGCCCAGCCCAGGTCCGGGCTGCGGCTGAAGCCGATGCCGAAACCGGCGAGGATCACCGCGACGATCAGCCACGGGATCAGTTTTGGCCAGCGCGCCGCTGGCGGGCGCGCCTCCAGCCGCTGCACGGTGGCATCGGCGTCGGTGCAGGTGGCGCCTTCCTCGAGGTGGCTGGCGATGCCCTTGAGGTGGCCGGCGCCGATCACCGCGAGTACGTTCCTGTGGCCGTCGCGCTGTGCCTCCTGACACAGGCGCGCCGCCATGTACTGATCGCGCTCGGCGATGAGCGGTTCGTACAGTACCGTGTTGCGATCGGCGAACTCGGCGAAGGTGGTTTCCAGCAGGTCGCCTTCCTTCAGCCGCTCGATCTCCTGCTCGCTGACCTGCTCACGCGACAGCACGCTGCCGAGCAGGCCGCCGAGGATGTTGAGGCGCTGCCACCAGGGCACGTTGCGGTAGACGCGGCGCAGGGTGGTGCCGACGTCGCGATCGATGAGCAGCACCGGCAGGCCGCGTTGCAGCGCGCCCTCCATGGCCGTGCGCATCTCCTCGCCGGGACGCACGTTGAACTGTTCGGCCAGGCGCTGCTGGTAGGCGCCGAGGGCCAGGCTGGCGGCCATCATCGCGGCGCGGCCCTGGCGGAACACCTGATACAGATCGGTCTGGCCCCAGACGTCGGGATTGACCAGCGCCTGGTGGCGCGCCGGACACAACTCGATCGCCACCGCATCGAAGGTGTCGCTGGCAAGCAGGGTGTTCACATCTTCCGCACTGGCGCGCGAGACGTGAGCGGTGCCGAGCAGGGTATAGGTGACGCCGTCGCGCGTGATGCGGCGCAGCGGGCCGCTGGTGCGTATCGTTTCTTCGGACATGAAGGCAGTTGTCTGGGACGGAAGCGCGATTATCCCCGCAAGTGCTGCGAGTTTCAAAATTCAGGATTGAAAAGCGGGGTGGTCATACGCATGCTTGCGGGTAAAACCTGCCACTGAAACCAAGCCATGCTGTTCGCCATCATTGGTCTGCTGATCCTGTTTCTTACGCTGGCCCCGGCGCTGTGGGCCAAGACGGTGCTGCGCCGCTACAGCGGCGTGCGCCGCGACTATCCAGGCAGCGGCGGTGAGCTGGCGCGCCACCTGCTCGATCGCCACGGCCTGAAGCATGTGGCGGTGGAGACGACGGAACAGGGCGATCACTACGACCCGCAGGCCAGGGCGGTGCGCCTCGCGCCGGAACATTTCAACGGCCGCTCGCTCACCGCCGTGACGGTGGCCGCCCATGAGGTGGGCCATGCGCTGCAGGATCACAGCGGCTACGCACCGTTGGCCTGGCGCACGCGCCTGGTGCGTCTGGCCCAGGGCGCCGAGAAGGCCGGCGCGGCCTTGATGCTGGCCCTGCCGGTGCTGACCCTGCTGACGCGGGCGCCCTCCGCCGGGCTGGTGATGTTCCTCGCCGGCCTCGCCAGTTTTGGCGGCGCCATCCTGGTGCACCTGGTGACCCTGCCGGTGGAACTGGATGCCAGCTATCGCCGTGCCCTGCCGCTGCTGGCAAGCGGTTATCTGCCGCCCGGCGATCTGCGCCCGGCCCGGCAGATCCTCACCGCCTGTGCCTTCACCTACGTTGCCGCCTCGCTGTTCAGCATGCTCAACCTGGCGCGCTGGTGGGCCATCCTGCGGCGCTGAAACAGCGCGCCCGGTTTTGCGCTACAGTGAGGGACCGGAGCGCGGTGGACAACGATGCTGCTCAGCGAGAGTGAACGAACCTGCCTGGAGTATCTGGCGCTGCATCCCGACAGCGCGGGCGAGGCGTGCAGCAGCGCGGTGCTGGAGGTGCTCGTGGCGCATGGACTGCTGGAGCGTCATGTGCTGGTGCCGCTGCCGGGTCTGGCCTGGCACTGCCACTATCGCCTGACGGCGGCCGGGCTGCAGGTGCTGAAGTCCAGTGGCTGAGGCGGCGTAAGATCCGTCGCCGGCGCGCCCCGCGGAGATTCAGTCTCTGCACTACCCCAAACAATCGCTGACTGCCACCGCCCGCAGGAGCCCGCTCCTGCGGGCGAAAGCGGCCCGTGGTTTAGGCGCCCGTTCGCCGAGAGGACTCGGCTCCTACAAAAGAATAATCACGTGCCGGGCTGCCGCAGCCGTTTGAGAAACACCTGCATCTCCTTCGCCGCCTGGATATCGCCCTTTTCCTCCGCAATGCGTATGCCCGCCTCGTAGGCGGCAACGGCCTCATCGTTGCGGCCGGCCGCCGCCAGGGCCTTGCCGAGCAGCTTGTGGCTGGCGGAGTGCGCCGGGTCGTGGCGCAGGGCGGCGCGCAGATGGTCGATGGCGCGCGCGGGATCGCCCTGCTTCAGCCAGGCACTGCCCAGACCGAAGCGCAGCATCAGGTTGTCCTGGCCGGCGGCGAGCAGTTTTTCCAGTGCGGTGGGGTCCATGGACAGGACATGGGGCCGCGGCGCGGGCCGGGCAAGGGTCAGGCGGGACGTTGCGCCACCAGATATGCCTCGTCGCGCAGGCCGCGCGCGGTGTCGCCCACGCTGTCCTCCTCGCGGTAGGCGATGACATCCAGCGCGCTGAACAGGTGCAGCAATTCGTTGCGTGCCAGACGGAAGGCGGGATTGGCCGGGCCGTGTTCGCCCACCTGGGCGCGGGTCCAGGTCTGGTAGTAGAGCAGGCCGCCCGGCTTGAGCGCGGCCTGGATGGCCGGGCACAGGCTGCGTTCCAGGTAGCGGCTCACGACGATGACGTCGAAGTGGTGTTCCGGCAGGCCGTGCTGCGTCAGGTCGCGCACCTCGGCATGGAGCGGCAGGTCGTGGCCGCGGGCATGGGTGTTGAGCTTGTCCACCGCCACGGCGGAGATGTCCCAGGCGAGGGTGTCGAGACCCTGGGCGGCGAGCAGCAGGGCGTTGGCACCAAGGCCGCAGGCGAGGTCCAGCGCGCGGCCGTGGCCCGGCAGCAGGTGGGCATAGTCGCGCAGCACACGCACCGGCTCGCCGTCGCCGACGCTGGCGTCGCGGTAGCGTGCGTCCCACTTGGCGGTGTCGGACACCTTACTTGCGCCAGAACATGGGCGACAGCAGCGCCAGGATGGTGAAGATCTCCAGGCGGCCGAGCAGCATGGCGAAGGTGCAGATCCAGGTGGCGGCGTCATTGAGCGGCGCAAAGCTCATGCCGACCTCGCCCAGGCCGGGGCCGAGGTTGTTGAGGGCGGAGGCGACGGCGCCGAAGGCGGTGACCTGGTCCACGCCGGTGGCCATCACCAGCAGCATGAGGAAGGCGAACACCGCGATATAGAGGGCGAAGAAGCCCCACACCGCATCGATGACGCGCTCGGGCAGGGCGCGACCGCCCAGCTTGATGGGGCGGATGATGCTGGGGTGCAGCAGCCGCCACAGCTCGCGCGAGCCTTCCTTGGCGAGGATGATGAAGCGGATCACCTTCATGCCGCCGGCGGTGGAGCCGGCGCAGCCGCCGATGAAGCTGGTGAAGATCAGCAGCACCGGCAGGAACAGCGGCCAGATGGAAAAATCATCGGTGCTGAAGCCGGAGGTGGTGATCACCGAGGCGACCTGGAAGGCGGAGTGGCGCAGGGCGGTGCCGATGTTGTCAAAGTATCCGGTGGCGTAAAGCGTCAGCGCGATGATCAGGGTCAGTGCCGCCACTACAGCAAAGAACACCGCCGTCTGCGTGTCGTGCCAGTAGACCTTGGGGCTGCGCATGCGCAGGACGATGAAGTGCACATTGAAGCTGACGCCGCCGAGCAGCATGAAGACGATGGCGATGGTTTCGATGGCCACGCTGTCGAAGTAGGCGAGACTGGCATCGTAGGTGGAGAAGCCGGCGGTGGACACCGTGCTGAAACTGTGGGCGACGGCGTCGAACATCGACATGCCGGCGGCCCAGTAGGCCAGGGCGCAGGCGATGGTGAAGCCGACATAGATGCCCCACAGTGCGCGTGCCGTCTGCGTGATGCGCGGGGTGATCTTTTCGTCCTTCATCGGGCCGGCGGTCTCGGCGCGGAACAGCTGCATGCCACCGACGCCGAGCATGGGCAGGATGGCGATGGCCAGCACGATCACGCCGGCGCCGCCCAGCCATTGCAGCTGCTGGCGGTACATCAGGATCGATGGCGGCATGCTGTCCAGGCCGGACAGCACGGTGGCGCCGGTGGTGGTGAATCCGGAAACCGCCTCGAAGGCGGCGTCGGTGATGGAGATGTCGAGGCCCAGCACCAGGGGCAGTGCGGCGGTGAGGCCGATCACGCTCCAGAACAGCGTCACCACCACGAAGGCCTCGCGCGTGCGCAGGTTGCCGGTATGGCCGCGGCCCGGCAGCCAGAACACCAGGCCGAGCAGCACCAGCAGGCCCTGGCTGAGCAGGAAGTTGTTCAGCTGGCCGTCGTTGGTATACCAGGCGATGGCGGCGGGCGGAAACAGCGTCGCCGCGAAGATGACCAGGAAGATGCCGAGCAGGCGGGCGATGAGCGGCAGGCGCATGGCGACGGTCTACAGAAAGGTGATGCCGACCTGGAACAGGCGTTCCACTTCCGGGATGCGCTTCTTGTCCACCACGAACAGGATCACGTGGTCCTCGGCCTCGATCACCGTGTCGTGATGGGCGATGAGCACGTCACTGCCGCGCACGATGGCGCCGATGGTGGTGCCGTGCGGCAGCTTGATGTCCTCGACGGCACGGCCGACGACCTTGGACGACTGCTTGTCGCCGTGCGCCACGGCCTCGATGGCCTCGGCGGCACCGCGACGCAGTGAATGCACCGCCGCCACGTCGCCGCGGCGCACGTGGGTGAGCAGCGAGCCGATGGTGGCCTGCTGCGGCGAGATGGCCACATCGATCTCGCCACTCTCCACCAGGTCGACGTAGGCGGCGCGGTTGATCAGCGTCATCACCTTGCGCGCGCCGAGGCGCTTGGCCAGCATCGACGACAGGATGTTGGCCTCGTCGTCGTTGGTGAGGGCGCAGAACACGTCGGTCTCCTCGATGTTTTCCGCCAGCAGCAGCTCGGCGTCGGCGGCATCGCCCTGCAGCACGATGGTGCGCGACAGCTCTTCCGACACGGCACGGGCGCGCGCCGGATTGTGATCGATGAGCTTGACCTGATAGTCGTTCTCCAGCGCCGCGGCCAGGCGTTTGCCGATGTTGCCGCCGCCGGCGATGATGACGTGGCGCGCCGGTTTTTCCAGGCGGCGCAGCTCGCTCATCACGGCGCGGATGTCCTTCTTCGCGGCGATGAAGAACACCTCGTCGTCGGCCTCGATGACGGTGGTGCCTTCCGGAATGATTGGACGGCCGCGGCGGTAGATGGCGGCGACGCGGGTATCGACGCCGGGCATGTGCTGGCGCAGGGTCTGCAATTCGTGGCCCACCAGCGGGCCGCCGTAATAGGCCTTCACCGCGACCAGCTGCACCTTGCCCTCGGCAAAGTTGAGCACCTGCAGCGCGCCGGGATATTCGATCAGGCGGTGAATGTAGTCGGTGACCAGCTGTTCCGGGCTGATCAGTACGTCGATGGGGATCGAATCGGGATTGAACAGCTGCGGGTGCACCAGATATTCGAGGGCGCGCACGCGGGCGATCTTGGTCGGCGTGCGGAACAGCGAGTAGGCGATCTGGCACGCCACCATGTTGGTCTCGTCGGAGTTGGTGACGGCGATCAGCATGTCGGCGTCTTCCGCGCCGGCGCGCAGCAATACTTCGGGATGCGAGGCCTGGCCGGTCACCGTGCGCAGGTCGAGACGATCCTGCAGGGCCTGCAGGCGCTGCGGTTCGGTATCGACGACGGTGATGTCGTTGGCTTCGCTGGCAAGATTGTTGGCGAGGGAGGAACCCACCTGGCCGGCGCCGAGGATGATGATCTTCATGGCCGCGATTCCGCTGTGCGTTGGGCGCGCATTGTAGTTAAGGCCGGCACAAGAGGAAAGCGACAAGTTGCCTGCGGCCGGCAGCGCGAGCGAACTGCTCAGGAATCATCGTTGCCACGCCCGCTATTCCTTCTTTTTCGTGTCGATGCCCAGTGACTTCAGTTTGCGGTACAGATGGGTGCGCTCGATGCCGGAGTGCTGGGCCATCTGGTTGATGTTGCCGTCGAGGCGCGCGAGCAGCTCGAGGAAGTAGCGGCGCTCGAAATTCTCCCGTGCCTCGCGCAACGGCAGGTCGATATCGGATATGGCGCCGGTGCCGGCGGGCACTTCGGCAACGCTGCCGGCACCCAGGGCGGCCTCCACCTCGGCGGCGTCGATGTCGCCGCTGCCGCCGACGATGAGCAGGCGCTGCACCAGGTTGCGCAGCTCGCGCACATTGCCGGGCCAGGGGTAATTGCGCAGGCGGTTCTGCGCCGCCACGGTGAAGGCGCGGTAGGGCAGTTTCTCCTGGCTGACGAAGTAATCGACGTAAAAGGCGATGAGGTCGCTGACATCCTCGCTGTGGCTGCGCAGCGGCGGCACGCTGAGCGGCACCACGTTGAGGTGGTAATAGAGGTCGTTGCGGAACAGGCCCTCGCGCACGCGCTGGCCGAGGTCGTGGTGGGTGGCGGCGATGACGCGCACGTCCACCCTGACCGGGTCGGTGCCGCCGACACGGTGGTAGCTGCGCGTCTCCAGCGCGCCGAGCAGGCGCGCCTGGGTGGCGCTGTCCATGTCGGCGATGTCGTCGAGGAACAGGGTGCCGCCGTTGGCCTGCTCCAGCAGGCCGTAGTGCACCTTGTCGCCTTCCTCGCTGCCGAACAGTTCCACCGTGGCGTTGTCGCCGAGCAGGGAGGCGACGCCGACGCTGACGAAGGGGCCGTCGCGGCGCGGGCTGCAGGCATGGAGATAGCGCGCCATCACGCCCTTGCCGGCACCCGGTTCGCCGCTCATCAGCACCGTGGTGCCGTGCTGGGCGACACGGCGTACCTGTTCGCGCAGCTGCTGCATGGCGGCGCTGCGCCCCACGGGCTCGCCCACCGGCTGCGCCAGGCGCTTGAGGCCGACGTTCTCGCGCTGCAGGCTGGAGGCCTCCAGGGCGCGCTCCACCGTCACCAGCAGCTTGGCCAGGGACAGCGGCTTTTCGATGAAGTCGTAGGCGCCGAGGCGGGTGGCCTCCACGGCGGTTTCCACCGTGCCGTGGCCGGACATCATGATCACCGGCGAGGTCAGCGGCCCTTCCTCGCTCCACTCCTTGAGCAGGGTGATGCCGTCGGTGTCCGGCATCCAGATGTCGAGCAGCACCAGGTCGGGACGGTGCGCCTTGCGCGCCTTGCGCGCAGCGGCGGCATTTTCCGCGGTATCCACCTCGTAGCCCTCGTCGCGCAGGATGTCCTGCAGCAGCGAACGGATGTCCGGCTCGTCGTCCACGACCAGGATGTAGCCATGCGCCATCGTTCAGGGTCCTTGTCTGTGTTCAGGCCGGACAAGCGGTGCGAGGGAGGAAAACCGGCGTGTGCACGGTGCACACTAATCCTCGCCCCTCGTGTCCTGTGCCTCGTCTCTCGGTTTTTCTTTCTTCACCGGCAAGCGGATCATAATGCACGCACCGCCTTCGGGCATGTTTTCCACCCAAATCATGCCGCCGTGCTCTTCCACGATCTTCTTCACGATGGCCAGCCCCAGTCCGGTGCCCTTGGGCTTGCTGGTGACGTAGGGCTCGAACAGGTTGGCCAGCATCTCCTCGGGGATGCCGGGGCCGTCGTCGCACACCGACAGCTCCACGTAGCGGCAGCCGGTCTGCTCGGCGCAATGGGTGGTGATGCGGATGTGGGCGCCGTCCGGGCCGCAGGCCTCGAGGGCATTCTTGATGAGGTTGTGCAGCACCTGGCGCAGGCGGCCGGCATCGGCCTCGATGGTCGGCGTGCGCGGGTCCAGCTTCATGTCGAAGCTGATGGGGCGCTGCTCGGTCTGGTACAGCTCCACCACCTCGCTGACGATGCGGTTCATGCCCACCATCTCCAGCCGGATCTGCGGCGGGCGGGCATAGTCGGAAAAGGCCTTCACCATCTCCTTCATCGCCTCCACCTGCTGCACGATGGTGTGGGTGGCGCGGTCCAGCACCTCGGCGTCGGCCCCCGGCATGGTGGCGAGGTATTTGTGGCGCAGTCGCTCGGCGGAGAGCTGGATCGGCGTGAGCGGATTCTTGATCTCGTGGGCCAGGCGCCGCGCCACCTCGCCCCAGGCGGCGTCGCGCTGCGCCTGGATCAGGGTGGTGATGTCGTCGAACACGATGACATGGCCGCCGCCCGGCTGTTCGCTGTCATTGCTGCCATCGATGCCGGGCAGCAGGGCGCCGCGGCACATCAGCACCTGGCGGCCCTTGGGGCCGAACAGCACCAGTTCGGCGCGCCAGTCCGGCTCCGCCGGATCGAGATGGGGCAGCAGGGCGTCGACGAACTGATCCAGGATCGGATGGCGTCCGGGCAGTGCCTGCAGGGGCTGGCCGAGGGAATCTTCCAGCGCAGCGCCGAGGATCTGGCCGGCGGCGGCATTGGCGGTGTGCAGGACGCCGTCGCTGTCCAGCGTCAGCACGCCGGAGGACAGGCGCCCGAGCACGGCCTCCAGATAGGTGCGCTGTTCCTCGGCCTGGCGCTGGCTGAGGCGCACCGCCTGCTGGCTCTGGGCGATCTTGTAGGTCATCTCGTTGAAGGAGCGCACCAGGAAGCCCAGTTCGTCGCGCCCCGGCAGGGGAAGGCGCTTGTCGTAGTCGCCGGCGGCGACGGCGCGGGTGCCCTCGGCCAGGTCGCGGATCGGCGCCACCAGGCGGCGTGCCGAGAAGAATGCGGCCCAGACGGCGGTGAGCAGGGACAGCAGCAGGATCAGCGACAGGGTGAGGGTGAAGCTGTATTTCAGCGGCTGGCGCAGGAAGGCCAGTTCGGTGTACTGGGAGTAGGTTTCCTGCACGCTGTCGGCCAGGAGGCTGAGGCGTTCCGCCACCGGAAACAGGGCGTGCAGCACGCGCGCCTCGGCCCCCGGCTCCAGTGCCGGCAGGGTGACGGCGACGCGCACGTGCATCCCCACCTCGCCCAGCGGTTCCAGGCGGGCATAGTCCAGGCCCTGGCGCAACTGCTGCAATACCGCTTCGCTGGGCATGGCCGGGATGATGGCGGTGGGGTCCATGCTGGCGCTGGCGATGACACGGCCGCGCAGGGTGAGCAGGGTCATCTCCGCTGCCTCGCCGTGCTGGCGCAGTTCATTGAGCTTGAGGGCTGCCGCGCTGTCCGGTACCGGGACCAGTTCGCCGGCGGCGAGACGCGTCTGGCGCAACAGTTCGCGCAGGCGGCCATCGAGGGAGGCGCGGCCCAGTTCCAGCGCATCCTGCAGCGATTTTTCCACCCGCAGGTCGAACCAGCTGTCGATGCCGCGGTGGAGGAACTGCAGCGAGAAGTAATACACCACCGATACCGGCGCCAGGGCCAGCACCACGAACATCACCACCAGGCGCAGGGTGAGGCGCGAACCGGGGGCGTGGTCCCGGTACTGCTGCAGCAGGTGGATCAGGTTGCGGCCGATGAGGGCGATGAGCAGCAGCAGGGCCAGGATGTTCACCGCCAGCAGCAGCGAGTAGAGCCGGCCGAACAGGGCGGTGTTCTGGATGGCGCCGCTCAGCAGGTAAAACGAGGCCAGCAGCAGCACCAGCAGCAGCGCGACCGGCCGCGGCCCGGAGGTGAGGCGCTTCAGGGTGTCAAGGAGCATGTGTACCACTCGCTCGACAGGCGCCAGGCGGGGGTGACGTAGGCCACCGGGCGCAGCGGCGCCGGCAGGGCCTCGATGTCCAGGGAGACGCGCAACTGCACCTCGTAGTCCTCGCCGGCCTCGATCTGTTCGGCCGGCAGCAGGGGGAAATGGTCCACCGCCCCCAGCTCGCTCAGGGCCATGCCGAGGGTGGGGTGGATGGTGAGCTCGCCACTGTCCAGATTGCGCAGCAGATATTGATCGGAAAAGGCGTGGTAGGTGAGCTGGTGGCGCTGCGTCAGCTTGGCGAGGGTCTCGTTGGCCCACCACTTGCGCACCCGCTGCACCTCCACCTCCAGCTGCAGGGTGAGGGGCACGCCGTTGTCCAGCGCCTCCAGCACCTCATCGCCGAAGCGGTAGCCGATGCGGGCGGTGAGCTGATAGGCGTCATCCTCCAGGCTGGTGGCGGCGGCGTGGACCTCGAAACCGGCGGCATGGACCGGGAGGCTGGACAGGCAGAGGGCGAGCGCGGAGAGCAGCCGGCGCCAGCCGGCCAGCAGCACCCCGTTATGCCTTGCGCAGGACTGCGTAATAGAAGCCATCCATTCCATTCTCGCCGGGCAGGATCTGTCGCCCCGCCGCCACGGCCCGCCCCCAGGAGGCCGTGATGGGGAGTTCTTGCGCCTGTGCTTCGTCGTGCAGGAAGGCGGTCACCTGTCCGGCATTTTCCGCCGTGAGTATGGAGCAGGTGGCGTAGACAAGGATACCGCCCGGTGCCAGCAAGGGCCACAGCGCACGCAGCAGGCGCGCCTGCTGTGCGGCAAGGGTGGCGATATCTTCGGGTCGGCGCAGGGCCTTGATGTCGGGATGGCGCCGGATCACCCCGCTGCCGGAGCAGGGGGCGTCGAGCAGGATGCGATCGAAGGGGCGGCCGTCCCACCAGGCCGAAGGCTCGCCCGCATCGCCGGTACGCAGTTCCGCCTTCAGCTGCAGCCGTGTCAGGTTTTCCGCCACCCGCTGGAGGCGTTCGGCCTCGCTGTCCAGGGCCAGCAGCTCGATCTCGGGACAGGTTTCCAGCATGTGGCCGGTCTTGCCGCCGGGGGCGGCGCAGGCGTCCAGCACGCGCTGGCCCGGCGCCAGCTGCAGCAGGCCGGCGGCGAGCTGCGCCGCCGCATCCTGCACCGAGACGGCGCCGGCGGCAAAGCCGGGCAGCTGTTCCACCGCCGCCGGGGTGGCGAGGGTGATGGCGTCGGGCGTCTGCGCCACGGCGGCGGCGGCGATGCCTGCCGCCTCCAGCCTGGCCAGATAGTCCTCGCGACTGCCCTGACGGCGGTTGGCGCGCAGGGTCATGGGCGGGCGGGCGTTGTTGGCGGCGGCAATGGCGCGCCAGTCTTCGGGCCAGTCCTGTTCGAAACGGGCCAGCAGCCAGGCGGGATGGGCCAGGGCGGCGGATTCGCTGGCGTCCACCGCCGCGAGCAGGGGCTCCTGTTCGCGCAGCAGCCGGCGCAGCACGCCGTTGAGCAGGCCGCGCGCCCATTCCTTCTTCAGTTTCACCGTGGCGTCGACGGTAAGCGACACCGCGGCGTGGGGCGGCACGTTGAGATAGAGCAGCTGGTACAGGCCGACCAGCAGCAGGGCGTGCACGTCGCTGTCGCGGGCGCGCAGCGGCTTGTCCAGCAGCCTCGCGGCCAGGGCCTCCAGCCGCGGCGCCCAGCGCAGGGTGCCGTAGCACAGCTCCTGGGTCAGGCCGCGCTCGGTCGGCGGCACGCTGTTCAGGGCCGGCGGCAGGACGGCGGCCAGCGAACGGCCCTCGGCCAGCACCTGGTCGAGGGCCCGGGCCGCGGCGCTGCGGGCATCCTCCTTGCGCTGTTTAGCCATTGCCGAGGGTCACCCCATCAAGTGGGTGGGCATTGAGGAAGTCGCCGGCGGCCAGCGGCTTGCCGCCGGGCAGTTGTACGCGCAGCAGGCGCAGCAGGCCGTCGCCGGTGGCGACGTCGATGCCGTCGCGGCCGCTGCGTATCACCTGGCCGGGGGCGGCGTTGCTGGCTTCGTTCAATGCCGTCGCCTCCCACACGCGCAACACCTCCTCACCCAGCCGGGCCTGCGCCACCGGCCAGGGATTGAAGGCGCGCACCTGGCGCGACAGCTCCACGGCGCTGCGCGACCAGTCGATGGCGGCCTCGGCCTTGTCGAGTTTCTTGGCGTAGTTGGCCAGGGCCTCGTCCTGCGCCTCGCCGTGCAGGGTGCCGGTCTGCAACCGGTCCAGCGCCGTGAGCAGGGCCTCGGCGCCGAGGGCGGCGAGGCGGTCGTGCAGCGTGGCGGCGGTGTCGTTGTCGCCGATCGGGGTGCTGACCTTGTACAGCATGGCGCCGGTATCGAGGCCGACGTCCATCTGCATGATGGTGATGCCGGTTTCGGCGTCGCCCGCCAGGATGGCGCGCTGGATCGGTGCGGCGCCGCGCCAGCGCGGCAGTAGCGAGCCGTGGATGTTGAGGCAGCCGTGGCGCGGCAGGTCCAGCACCACCTTGGGCAGCAGCAGGCCGTAGGCGGCGACGACCATCACGTCCGGCTGCAGCGCCGCCAGCTCCTGTTGTGCCGCCGCGTCCTTCAGCGACAGCGGCTGGTACACCGGCACGCCGTGTTCCAGCGCCAGCGCCTTGACCGGACTGGGGGTGAGCTTGCGGCCGCGGCCGGCCGGGCGGTCCGGCTGGGTATAGGCGGCGATGACCTGGTGGCGTGAGGTCAGCAGCGCCCGCAGGGCCACGGCGGCGAACTCGGGCGTGCCGGCAAAGACGATCTTCAGCGGATTCATGGGGGTACCGAAAGGATGGGGGCCGTGACCGGGCCCGTTGTTGGTGAGCGCTTACAGTGTCTGGCGGCGCAGCTTTTCGAGCTTTTTGCGAATGCGCTCGCGCTTGAGGCTGGAGAGGTAGTCCACGAACAGCTTGCCTTCCAGGTGATCCATTTCGTGCTGGATGCACACCGCCAGCAGGCCGTCGGCCTCCAGTTCGAAGGGCTGGCCGTCGCGGTTGAGGGCGCGTACCGTGACCTTTTCCGCCCGCTCCACGGTTTCATACACCCCGGGCACCGACAGGCAGCCCTCGTCCATCTGCTCCACGCCGTCGCGGCTGATGATCTCGGGGTTGATGAATACCCGCGGCTCGTTCTTTTCTTCCGACACGTCGATGACGATGACACGCTGGTGCACATTCACCTGGGTGGCGGCCAGGCCGATGCCCGGGGCGTCGTACATGGTGTCGAACATGTCGTCCACCAGACGGCGGATGCCATCGTCCACCTGGGACACCGGTGCGGCGCGGGTGCGCAGGCGCGGATCGGGGAAATGAAGGATGTTGAGGATGGCCATGGCGGTTTTCCGTGACAAACCTATAGTAATTGCGCAAGACTTGCTGCTAAAGTAATGATGATACTAGGTTCTGGCCTTCAGGACGACCCGCCGGCAGCGGCCGCGGGGCCGGGCTGGAACGGGGGGAACCATCCTGGGGCCAGGGTGGACACCGAATTCGATACAAACATCTTACGGGACGCCCATGGAAAAGAATCCGCTCCGTATCTCCCGACTGCTCACCCTGCTGGCAGCCGCTGCCATTGTCGTCGGTTGTGCCAGTGCGCCGCAACCGGCGCCGGAACCGCAACCCGAACCGGTCGTTGAACCAGCCCCGCTGGTGGTGAAGCCCGATGCACCGCAAAAATACGTGGTGGTGAAGGGCGATACCCTGTGGGATATCTCCTCGCGCTTCCTCGAGGACCCGTGGCGCTGGCCGGAACTGTGGGACAGCAACCCGCAGATCGAGAATCCGCATCTGATCTATCCCGGTGACATCCTGATCCTGGCCTACAAGGACGGGCGTCCCATCATCCAGATCCACCGCGGCGGCAAGATCAGCACCACCGCCCCCGGCCGGCCGGAGGTGCGCCTGTCGCCGAAGGTGCGTGTGGAAGGGCTGGATCGACCCATCCCCACCATTCCCATGGATGCCATCCGCCCGTTCCTGAGCCGCCCGCGCGTGGTGACCCAGGAGGAACTGGAGGCGGCGCCGTACATCGTGTCCAGCGTCGATCGCCACCTGGTCGCCGGTCCCGGCCATCGCATCTACGTGCGCGGCCTCAGCGATGCGAACATGACGGAATATATGGTGGTGCGCCCCGGTGATGTCTACCGCAATCCGCAGGATCGCGATGACATTCTCGGTTATGAGGCGATCCATCTGGGCGATGTGCAGCTGAAGGCCTTCGATGACGTTTCCACCCTGCAGATCAGCAAGGCCTCGCGCGAGATCCTGAACGGCGATCGCCTGTTGCCGATGAACGACACGCTGTCGGATACCAGCTTCATGCCGCGTGCGCCGAAGGACAAGGTGCGCGGCCAGATCATCGCCGTGCCCGGCGGCGTGGCGTTGATCGGGCAGTATCAGGTGGTGGCCATCAACCTGGGTCAGAACGACGGCATGGAGCCGGGTCATGTGCTGGCTGTCTACCAGCGTGGCGAGACGGTGCGTGATGCCCGCCGCGACAACGAACTGGTGAAGATGCCGGACGAGCATGCCGGTACCCTGATGGTGTTCCGCACCTTTGCCCGCGTCAGCTACGGTCTGGTGCTGAAGGCCACCCGCACCATGCACGTGGACGACGCCGTCACCAACCCCTGAGGGCCGCATGCCCCGCACAGACGGCGCCTGCGGGCGCCGTCTGCTTTTGTGGCGACCGAGAGTCGCTATACTGTGTCCCTGGCTATAGGGACATGGCTGACCGACGATGACCACCCGCGACGAACTCCACTATTGGCTGGCCCTGCTGCACCTGCCCGGTGCCGGCCCGGTGCGGCTGCGCGAGCTGCTGGCGCAGCATGTCTCGCCCAGCGCGCTGTTTGACCACGGCACGCGCGATCCCGCGCTGGAGCCGGAACTGCGCGCGGCACTGCGTGCGCCGGCGTGGGAGGCCGTGGAGCAGGATCTGGCCTGGGCCGGGGGGGAACGCCACATCATCACCCTGCAGGATCCGCGTTACCCGCCCCTGCTCGCGCAGGTGCACGATGCGCCGCCGGTGCTGTTCGTGCATGGCGCCGCCGACATCCTGCTCACCCCGCAACTGGCGATGGTAGGCAGTCGCAATCCGACCCCGCTGGGCGAGGAAACGGCAACGCAGTTTGCCCGTGTCCTGGCGGCCGCCGGGCTGACCATCACCAGCGGACTCGCCCTCGGCATCGACGGCGCGTCCCACCGTGGCGCGCTTGCCGCGCGGGGACAGACCATCGCTGTGTTCGGCACCGGGCCGGATCGCATCTACCCGGCCAGCCATCGCGATCTGGCTCACGCCATCGTCGACGGCGGCGGCGCGCTGGTGAGCGAATATCCCCCGGGCACGCCGCCGTTGCCCGGCCACTTCCCGCGCCGCAACCGCCTCATCAGCGGCCTGTCGCTCGGCACTCTGGTGGTCGAGGCGGCACTGCGCAGCGGTTCCCTGCTCACTGCGCGCAGCGCATCGGAACAGGGGCGTGAGGTGTTTGCCATTCCCGGTTCGATCCACAATCCGCTGGCGCGCGGCTGCCATCGCCTGATACGGGACGGCGCCAAACTGGTGGAGACGGCACAGGACATTCTGGAGGAGCTGGCGCCGCAGCTACGCGCGGTGCTGGCGGCTGATCCCGCGCCGGAAACAGGTGAATTCCGGCTTGATGCGGACTATCGTCGCCTGCTCGATTGCCTCGATTTCGCGCCTACTGCCGTGGACATCCTGGTGGAACGCAGCGGATTGACGGCCGATGCCGTTTCCTCCATGCTGTTGTTACTGGAACTGGAGGGCTTCGTGGCCGCCGCGGCGGGCGGGGGTTATGCCCGGACCAGCAAAGAGAGCCTCTGAATGAAGCAAAATGTGTTTGATGTCCTGATGTACCTGTTCGAAAACTACATGGAAGACGAGATAGGTTTCGACGAGGATCAGGACGCGCTGAAAGAGGTGCTGCTGGAGGCCGGTTTCCGGCAGAACGAGATCGGCAAGGCCTTCGACTGGCTGGAAGGTCTGGCCGAACTGCAGGACGATGCGCTGCCGGCGGCGGTGCCGTCCGGCTCCATCCGCCTCTATTCCGAGCCGGAGCTGGAGAAGATCAATACCGAGTGCCGCGGCTTCATCCTGTTCATGGAACAGATGGGCGTGCTCGACTCCGCCACGCGCGAAATGGTCATCGATCGGGTGATGGCGCTGGAAGAGGACGAGGTGGACCTGGAGCAGCTCAAGTGGGTGATCCTGATGGTCCTGTTCAATCAGCCCGGCCGCGAAGCGGCGTTTGCGTGGATGGAAGATCTGGTTCTGGACGAGACGGCAGGTGTGCTGCACTGAGCGCGCCCCCTCGTTCGACAAGGTATGCCCGCGTAACGCGGGCATTTGTTTTTTAAGGAAGCAGTATGAGCAAACACCTCGTCATCGTTGAATCGCCGGCCAAGGCCAAGACCATCAAGAAATACCTGGGCAAGGATTTCGAGGTGCTGGCCTCCTACGGCCATGTGCGTGATCTGCGTCCCAAGGAGGGCGCGGTCGATCCGGCGCATGGTTTCAGGATGCAGTACGAAGTCATCGACAAGAACGAAAAGCACGTCGATGCCATCGCCAAGGCGCTCGGCAAGGCCGACAGCCTGTATCTGGCCACTGACCCGGACCGCGAGGGTGAGGCCATTTCCTGGCACCTGTACGAAATCCTCAATGAACGCAAGCTGCTGAAGGACAAGCAGGTGGCGCGCGTGGTGTTCCACGAGATCACCAAGAAGGCCATCCAGGAGGCGGTGGAACATCCGCGCGAACTCGCCATGGAACTGGTCAATGCGCAGCAGGCGCGCCGCGCCCTCGATTACCTGGTGGGCTTCAACCTGTCGCCGCTGCTGTGGAAGAAGATCCGTCGCGGCCTCTCTGCCGGCCGCGTGCAGAGCCCGGCATTGCGCCTGATCGTCGAGCGCGAGCTGGAGATCGAGGCCTTCAAGGCGCGCGAATACTGGACCATCGAGGCCGATGCCCTGGCCGCCAAGCAGGGGTTCACCGCCAAGCTGACCCAGCTCGATGGCGAGAAGATTACCCAGTTCTCCATTACCGACAGCAAGCAGGCCAAGGCAGCGGAAAAGGTCCTGAGCAAGGCCGCCGGCGGCGCGCTGGTGGTGAGCAAGGTGGAGAAGAAGCAGCGCAAGCGCAATCCGGCGGCGCCGTTCACCACCTCGACGCTGCAGCAGGAGGCCTCGCGCAAACTGGGCTTCACCGCGCAGCGCACCATGCGTACCGCGCAGCAGCTGTACGAAGGCATCGACATCGGCGGCGAGACCGTCGGCCTCATCACCTACATGCGTACCGACTCGGTCAATCTGGCGCAGGAGGCGCTGGACGAGATCCGCGGCTACATCGCCCAGCGTTTCGGCAAGGACAACGTGCCCAAGGAGGTGCGTGTCTACAAGACCAAGTCGAAGAATGCCCAGGAGGCGCATGAAGCGGTGCGCCCCACCTCCGTGCTGCGCGAGCCCGACTCGCTGAAGGATCACCTCAGCAAGGAACAGTACAAGCTGTATGAGCTGATCTGGAAACGCACCCTGGCCTGCCAGATGATCCACGCCACCATCGATACCGTGGCGGTGGATCTTGCCGCCGGCGCGGGCAATAACTTCCGCGCCAACGGTTCCACGGTGGTACACCCCGGCTTCATGGCGGTATACGAGGAGAGCGTCGACGACGCCAAGAAGGATGAAGACGAGGACAACCGTCTGCTGCCGCCGCTGAACGAGGGCGACAGCGTGACCCTCAAGGCGATCCGCACCGAACAGCATTTCACCGAGCCGCCGCCGCGCTATTCGGAAGCCTCCCTGGTCAAGGCGCTGGAAGAGTACGGTATCGGCCGCCCCTCCACCTATGCCTCGATCATCTCGACGCTGCAGCAGCGCGAGTACGTGGAGATGGACAAGAAGCGCTTCATCCCCACCGATGTCGGCCGCATCGTCAACAAGTTCCTCACCGAACACTTCACCAAGTATGTGGACTATGACTTCACCGCGCACCTGGAAGATGAGTTGGACGAGATCTCCCGCGGCGAGCGCGAGTGGGTCCCGGTGATGGAGGCGTTCTGGAGCCCGTTCAAGGAACTGGTGGAAACCAAGGAGAAGGACGTCAGCCGCAAGGACGTCACCCAGGAGGCGATGGACGAGGCCTGCCCCAAGTGCGGCAAGCCGCTTACCATCCGCCTGGGGCGCCGCGGCCGCTTCATCGGTTGCAGCGGCTATCCCGAGTGTGACTACACCCGCAACCTGAACGAGACCGCCGAACAGAAGGAAGAGGCGCCGCCGGAGGTTGTGGAAGGACGCACCTGCCCGAAGTGCGACTCGCCGCTGATCATCCGCCAGGGCCGTTACGGCAAGTTCATCGGCTGTTCCGCCTATCCCAAGTGCAAGTTCATCGAGCCGCTGGAAAAACCGGCGGACACCGGCGTCACCTGTCCGGAGTGCAAGAAGGGCACCCTGGTGCAGCGCAAGTCGCGCTACGGCAAGATGTTCTATTCCTGCAATACCTACCCGGACTGCAAGTACGCAGTGTGGAACCCGCCGGTCGACGAGCCCTGCCCCCAGTGTGGCTGGCCGATCCTCACCCTCAAGACCACCAAGCGCCGCGGCACCGAGAAGGTCTGTCCGCAGAAGGAATGCGGCTACACCGAGCAGGTTGCACCGCCGGGCGGGGCCGGTAGCGACGACGAATAGGATCACAATCTTTAACCGCAAAGTACGCGAAGGACACAAAGTTCATGCGGGGGCAGTGCGGGCCTGCAGAGCAGTCGATGACGGTGGGCTGCGATGCCTAACACTTTGTGCCTGTCGTGTACTTTGCGGTTCATACTTCAGCAAGCATAAGCCGCCGCTGCATGCAGCATAAGAACTCCTGACGTGAGTATCGGGTTCATTTGCGGTAAATTCGTGCGGAAATTTCAACCGAGGATTGCTCCATGTCCCAGCCGTTCGTTGCCATTCTGATGGGTTCCGATTCCGACCTGCCCACCATGCAGGCTACCTTCGATGTGCTCAAGTCCTTCGGTATCCGTTACGAGGTGCGCGTGCATTCGGCGCATCGCACACCGGAGGCCACCCACAACTACGTCAAGGATGCCGAGCAGCGTGGTTGCCAGGCCTTTATCTGTGCCGCCGGCCTCGCTGCCCATCTGGCCGGTGCCGTGTCGGCCATCACCGTGCGTCCGGTGATCGGCGTGCCCATGGATGGCGGTCCGCTCAAGGGGCAGGATGCACTGCTGTCCACGGTGCAGATGCCGGCGGGCATCCCCGTCGCCACGGTGGCCATCGGCAAGACCGGTGCCAAGAATGCCGGCTATCTCGCCGCGCAGATCATGGCCGTATCCGACGCTGCCCTGGCGCAGAAGCTGCGCGACGAGCGCAAGGCCAATGCCGAGAAGATCCTGGCGCGCAATGCCGAGGTGCAGAAGGAACTTGGTCTCGCCTGAAGACCATGACCTCCTTCCAGCTGCGCGAGGCGGTGCGGGCGCTGCGGCGTGGTGGTCTCATTGCCTATCCGACCGAGGCGGTCTATGGCCTCGGCTGCGACCCGCGCAATGCCGATGCCGTGTTGAGCCTGCTGGCACTGAAGCAGCGGCCGATGGCGAAGGGCATGATCCTCGTCGCCGCCGACTGGACGCAGCTGGAATCCTATCTGTTGCCACTCTCCGAGCCGCTGGCGCGCCAGGTGCATGCCAGCTGGCCGGGTCCCGTGACCTGGTTGCTGCCGGCGCAGCCGGATGTACCGATCTGGTTGCGCGGTGAACACGACAGTCTCGCCGTCCGTGTCAGCGCACATCCCCTGGTACAAACCTTGTGCCAGGCCTTCGGCGGCCCCATAGTCTCCACCAGTGCCAATCCCGCCGGCCGGCGTCCGGCACGCAATGCCCTGACCGTGCAGCGCGTGTTCGGTGGTCGTGTCGATTGCATTCTGCATGACCCGCTTGGTGGACTGGAACGTCCCACTGAAATCCGTGATGGCCGTACCGGCCGCATCGTGCGCGCCGGGCAGTAACCGTGCCCGAGGTGCCTGCGTGACCCCAGCCGATATCGATGCCGTGGCGCGTTATCTGCGCGAACTCCAGGACCGCTTGTGCAGCGTGCTGCAGCAGGAGGATGGTGGCGCCGTGTTTCAGGAGGATGCCTGGGAGCGGCCGAGCGGTGGGGGAGGCCGCACGCGCGTACTGGACGCTGGTGCACTGTTCGAGCAGGCGGGCGTCAACTTCTCCCACGTCATGGGTGACCGGTTGCCGGCGTCGGCCACCGCGGCGCGGCCAGAGCTGGCAGAGCGCGCCTGGCAGGCGATGGGGGTGTCGCTGGTACTGCATCCGCGCAATCCCTATGTGCCCACCTCCCACATGAACGTGCGCTTTTTCGTGGCGGAGAAACCCGGCGAGGCGCCATTGTGGTGGTTTGGCGGCGGTTATGACCTGACGCCGTATTATGGTTTCGAGGACGATGTGGTGCACTGGCATCGCACCGCCCATGCCGCGTGTGCGCCGTTTGGTGACGAGGTGTACTTGGGGTGCAAGCAGTGGTGCGATGAATATTTCTTCCTCAAGCACCGCAACGAGGCGCGTGGTGTCGGCGGCATCTTCTTCGACGACCTCAATGCCTGGGGTTTTGAAAAATGCTTTGCCTTCGCGCGCAGTGTCGGTGACAGCTATACCGCTGCCTATCTGCCTATCGCGCAACGTCGCCGCGACACACCGTATGGCGAACGGCAGCGCGACTTCCAGCTCTATCGCCGGGGCCGCTACGTGGAATTCAACCTGGTGTGGGACCGTGGCACCCTGTTTGGCCTGCAATCCGGCGGCCGTACCGAGTCCATCCTGATGTCGATGCCGCCGCTGGTGAAATGGCGCTATGACTGGCAGCCGGCGCCGGGCAGTGCCGAGGCGGAGTTGTACGAGAAATTTCTGCCACCGCGCGACTGGCTGGCGTAACCCGGCGGCCGGTTGTCGCACAGCTGCTCTCCGCCAGGCAATCTCTGCATCCGCTGCGCCTGTGCGGAGACGACGGTTTTTATCCCTGGTTGCGCATGAAGTCTGCCACCTTGTAGAAGGCCGCCTCCAGTTCCTGACGTAATCCGGCTTCAATACCGATGTCCAGCATCGCCTGACGCATGCACGTCATCCACTGATCGCGCGCGTGATCGTCAATGGGAAAAGGCATGTGGCGTTGGCGCAGGCGCGGATGGCCATACTTTTCCACATACAGCGGTGGCCCGCCCAGCCACCCGGTCAGAAAGAGAAACAGCTTTTCTTCCGAGGCCCTGAGGTTGCGCGCATGCATGGCGCGAATGTCCGATGCCTCGGGCAGGCTGTCCATCAGTTGGTAGAAGCGCTGTACCAGCGCCCGTACCGTCGCCGCGCCGCCAAGACGTTGATAGTGGGAATTTTCCATGAGCCTTCGTCAGCCGCAAAATGGCTAATGTAGTGCAAATCCAACATGCAGCGAAATAGTAACGCCGTGGTGGGTATTGCCACAGTCATGGCAATCGCCGGCAGCGGTATGGTTGCACCATCCTGGCGACGGCAGATGGACCTGTGCACCAGTGCGGAGCAATGCCATATGGATATTGCTTATTTGGTGGCGTACCATGTGTGCACAATTATTGCTTCACATAAAAATAAAGCCAGCGACAAGCTGGAAAGGGAGAATCCAATGACCATCAAGGCACGCCTGATCCTTTTAACCCTCCTGGTTGCCATCGGCCTCATCAGCGAGGTGGCGCTGGTGCAATACAGTTCAGCCAGGCTGGTCTCGCTGGAGCAGAACCGGGTGCTCGCCGAGCAGCTGTACAGTGACATGCTGCTGCTGCGCCGGCATGAAAAAGATTTCCTCGCCCGCCTCGATCTCAAGTACACGCAGAAATTTGCCGCCAGCTATCAGGACATGACGGGGCGTGCGGCAACGCTGGGTGATTTCCTGCTGGAGGTGGGGCTGAATGATGCGCCGCTGCGGCAATTCCTGGCCGTGGTAGGCGAGTACAGCAAGACCTTCGAACAGCTGGTTGCGGCTCAGCAGCATATAGGCCTGCATCCCAAAGATGGCCTGTATGGCAGTCTGCGCAAGGCAGTGCATGAGGTGGAGGAGCTGCTCAAGCAGCATAACGACGATCGCCTGATGCGGCAGATGCTGATGCTGCGGCGCAATGAAAAGGATTTCATGTTGCGCCTGGATATCAGTTACGTCGCGACCTTCGACAAGAACTTCGCAGCGATGCAGGCCTCCATAGCGGGGTCGGGACATAGCGCCGAAATGAAGAAAGTCCTGCAGGCGCGCATGGATGACTATCGCCGTGATTTCCATGCCCTGGTGGCGGGGGAGCAGGAAAAGGGGCTCTCCAGCGAAGAGGGGGTGCTGGGGCGGATGCGCGAAACGGTACACAAGACGGAGACGGCCCTGGAGGATCTCGGCGTATCGCTGGAAAAAGAAGTGGATGCCACCAAGCAGCAGACCCGCTGGCTGGTCGCCCTGGTGTCGCTGGCGATTCTTGCCATAGTGGTCGGCGTGGTGACACTCATGGCGCGCTCGATACTGGCACCAATCAGCCGATTGCGCACGGTGATGGACGCGGTGCGCACGAAGGAAAACCTGACGTTGCGTGCGGCGGTGAACGGGCGTGACGAGGTATCTGCCATGGCGGACAACTTCAACCGCCTGCTGGTTGATTTCCAGGCCATCATCCGGGAAGTACTCGGTTCGACCGATCGTCTGAGTACCGCATCCGAGGAGCTTTCCTCCATCACCGATCAGACCAGTGCCGCCATGCGCGAGCAGTTGCTGGAAACCGATCAGGTGGCGACGGCCGTGGAGGAGATGAGCGCCACGGTGCAGGAGGTGGCCAGCAATACGACACGCACGGCGCGTGCGACGGAAGAGGCGGAACAGAGCGCTGCCCGCGGCAAGCAGGTGGTGGGCGAGACGACACGCGGCATTGCCGGACTGGCCGAGGAGGTGAAGCGCGCCGCTGCCGTGGTCGAACAGCTGGCCCAGGAAAGCGCCGAGATCGGCAAGGTGCTGGATGTCATCAATGCCATCGCCGAGCAGACCAACCTGCTCGCCCTCAATGCCGCCATCGAGGCGGCACGTGCCGGCGAGCAGGGTCGTGGTTTTGCGGTGGTGGCCGATGAGGTACGCACCCTGGCCAAGCGCACGCAGGACGCCACCGGAGAGATCGAGGGCATGATCGGCCGCCTGCAGGGTGGTGCGCGCGAGGCGGTGGATGTGATGGAGGTCGGTCGCAAGCGGGCGGATCAGACGGTGGCCAGCGCCGAGGCTGCCGACAGCGCCCTGGATGCGATCAACGGTACTGTCTCCACCATCCACCAGATGAGTCAGCAGATCGCTGCGGCAGCCGAAGAGCAGGGCGCCGTGGCGCAGGAAGTGGCGCGCAATGTAGGGGTAATCAAGCAGAACGCCGACAGTACCGGCGAGAGTGTGCACCACATCGCCTCTGCATCGGAGGAGTTGAGCCAGCTGGCGCATCATCTGCACCGGCACGTGAGCCGCTTCACCGTCTGACAACGCGTTTCCTGCCAGCGGTTGCCGTCGGCACCGCTGGCGGGGCCATCTGGTAGAATGGCCGGATGTATGATGATGTATCCGATCTGCTGAACGACCTCAATCCCGCACAGCGCGAGGCGGTTTGCGCACCGCCGGGCAACCTGCTGATCCTGGCCGGTGCAGGCTGTGGCAAGACCCGCGTCCTCACCCACCGCATCGCCTGGCTGATCCGCGCCGAGCATGTCTCGCCCTGGTCGATCCTGGCCGTCACCTTCACCAACAAGGCGGCGCACGAAATGCGCGGCCGCATCGAATCCCTGTTACAGGCGCCAATCGGTGGCATGTGGGTGGGCACCTTCCACGGCCTGGCCCACCGTCTGCTGCGCGCCCACTGGCAGGAGGCCGGCCTGCCGCAGTCGTTCCAGATCATGGACAGCGAGGATCAGCTGCGTCTGGTCAAGCGCCTGATGCGCGAGGCCGGTGTCGATGATGCGCGCTGGCCGCCGCGCCAGGTGGTGGGGTTCATCAACGCGCGCAAGGACGAGGGGGTGCGCCCGCCGGCGGTGGAGCACTACGGCGATCCCTACCTGAAGATGATGGTGCAGCTCTACCAGGCCTATGAGGAGTCCTGCCAGCGCAGCGGTCAGGTGGACTTCGCCGAACTGCTGCTGCGCGCCCATGAGCTGTTCCTCAAGCGGCCCGATGTGCTGGGCCACTACCGGGAGCGCTTCCGCCACATCCTGGTGGACGAGTTCCAGGACACCAACGCCATTCAGTATGCCTGGCTGCGCCTGCTGGCCGGCGACAGCGGCATGGTGTTCGCCGTGGGTGATGACGATCAATCCATTTACGGCTGGCGCGGCGCCAAGGTGGAAAACATCCATCAGTTCCGCAAGGACCTGCGCGATGTGCAGCTCATCCGGCTGGAGCAGAACTACCGCTCCACCGCCACCATCCTCAAGGCCGCCAACGCCCTCATCGATCACAATGCCGACCGCCTCGGCAAGGAGTTGTGGACCGAGGGCGCACAGGGCGAGCCGATACGCCTCTATGGCGCCTTCAATGAACTGGAGGAAGCGCGCTTCGTGGTGGAGCAGATCCGCCAGTGGGTGAACGAGGGCCACAGGCGCGATGAGGCGGCGGTGCTTTACCGTTCCAACGCGCAGTCGCGCGTGCTGGAAGAGGCCCTGATGCAGGCACAGATGCCCTACCGCATCTACGGTGGCCTGCGTTTCTTCGAACGGCAGGAGATCAAGGACGCTCTGGCCTACCTGCGTCTGGTGGCCAATCGTCACGACGATGCCTCGTTCGAGCGCGCGGTGAACACGCCGACGCGCGGCATCGGCGAGCGTACGGTGCAGACGGTACGCGACCACGCCCGTGCTTCCAGCCTGTCCCTGTGGCAGGCCGCCAATGACATCCTTGTCCGCAACCTGCTGGCGGCGCGTGCCGCCAACGCCCTCAAGGGATTCATCGATCTGATCGATGCATTGGCGGCCGATACCGCGGGCCTCGAACTGCACGAGCAGGCTCAGCATGTGGTACAGGTGAGCGGACTCATCGAACACTATCGCAAGGAGAAGGGCGAAAAGGGCCAGGCTCGCATCGAGAATCTGGAAGAACTGGTGAACGCCGCGCGTGAATTCGAATTTGACGCAGAGACCCATGGCGACATGCTGCCGCTCGATGCCTTTCTCGCCCACGCCGCCCTGGAGGCCGGCGAGGGGCAGGCCGATGAGTGGGACGATGCGGTACAGCTGATGACGCTGCACTCGGCCAAGGGGCTGGAGTTCCCGCTGGTGTTCCTCTGTGGCATGGAGGAGGGCCTGTTCCCGCACCAGATGTCCATGGACGAACCGGGTCGGCTGGAGGAGGAGCGGCGCCTGGCCTACGTCGGCATGACCCGCGCCATGCAGCGGCTGTTTCTCACCTATGCCGAGGTGCGCCGTCTTTATGGCGAGGAAAAATACACCCGCCCCTCGCGCTTCGTGCGCGAGGTGCCGGCGGAATTCATCGAGGAGATCCGCCTGCGCGGCGGCGTCAGCCAGCCCGCCTTCCATGGGGCCGCGGCGGCAGCGGAACCCGATGGCTTGCGCCTCGGCGCGCGGGTGCTGCATCCCAAGTTCGGCGAGGGCGTGTTGCTGTCCTATGAGGGCCAGGGGGCGCAGGCACGGGTACAGGTCAATTTCGATCACGTAGGCAGCAAGTGGCTGGTGCTGGCCTATGCCAATCTGTCAGCGGTCTAAAACAGGGCGAGGGAGCAAAGCATGAAACGTCGTGATTTCATCAAGGGTGCGGGTGCCGGTGCGGTGGCCGCGGGTGCGGCGCTGGCGGCACCGGCGGTCAATGCCAAGGCACAGTACAAGTGGAAGATGGTGACCACCTGGCCGAAGAATTTCCCCGGCATGGGCGTTGGCGCCAACCACCTGGCCAGGCTCATCGAGGAGATGAGCGATGGCCGCATCGAGGTGAAGGTGTTCGGTGCCGGCGAGCTGGTGCCGGCGTTCGAGATCTTCGATGCGGTATCGCGCGGCACCGCAGAGATGGGGCACGGCGCATCGTATTACTGGAAGGGCAAGAGCGAGGCGGCGCAGTTCTTTGCCGCCGTGCCGTTCGGCATGACCGCGCAGGAGATGAATGCCTGGCTGTACCACGGCGGCGGCATGGCACTGTGGGAAGAGGTGTACAAGCCCTTCGGCCTGATCCCCACCGCGGCGATCAACACCGGTGTGCAGATGGGCGGCTGGTTCAACAAGGAGATCAGGAGCCTCGACGATCTCAAGGGTCTCAAGATGCGCATCCCCGGCCTTGGCGGCGAAGTGCTGCAGCGCCTGGGCGGTACGCCGGTGAATCTGCCCGGCGGTGAGATCTATCAGGCGCTGCAATCGGGCAACATCGATGCGGTGGAGTGGGTCGGTCCGTACAATGACCTGGCCTTCGGCCTGCACAAGGCGGCCAAGTTCTACTACTACCCCGGCTGGCACGAGCCGGGCACGGTGCTGGAATGCTTCATCAACGAGAAGGCTTTCAAGGCACTGCCCAAGGATCTGCAGACTATCGTACTTACCGCCTGCAAGGCGGCGAACATGGACGGGCTGTCCGATTTCACCGCGCGCAACAATGAGGCACTGCACACCCTGGTAACCAAACACAAGGTGCAGTTGAAGAAGTTCCCCGACGACGTGCTGCGCCAGCTGAAGACCACTTCGGATGCGGTGGTGGCGGAGATCGCGGCCAAGGACCCGCTGTCGAAGAAGGTGTACGAATCGTTCACCCGCTTCCGCGATCAGGTAGTGGCCTGGCACGACGTGTCGGAGCGCGCCTTCCTCAACGCGCGGGCGGGTGTTTAGCCTGTAGCATGCACGGCGTGCGATCGGGCGACACCCGATCGCACGCCTTTTCCTCGACTATAGTTGCAGTACCAGGCCCACCCCACAGGAGGCCATCATGCGTACTGCTCTCATTCCCCTGCTGTTGTTGTTGTCATTCCACGCTGGTGCCGAGGCGCGCGTCACGACGCCGTCCTATGAGTCGCCGCAGGTGGTGTATGACTTCTATCTCGATCACCCCGCCAAGATGGGTGCTGCCCTGTACTGGATACGCTCGCTGGTCAATCCGTTGTCCGGTGAGCCTTATGGCTTTGCGCCGGAGATGATGTCCATCAAGGTGGTGCTGCACGGTACCGAGATCGTCACCGTGGCGCAGAAGAACTACGAGAAATACCGTGCTGAGGTGGAACGCATGCGCTACTACGCCAGCCTGGGCGTGGAGTTCAAGGTGTGTGCCCTGGCGGCGGAGGATTATCACTATGTGCCGCAGGATTTCCATGACTTCATCGAGCTGGTGCCGTCGGCCTTCACCGAACTGGTGCACTGGCAGATGCAGGGCTATGCGCTGATCACGCCGCAGGTGCCGGAACGGCATCACGCCATTGAGGATATCCGCTGAGGCGTGAAGATGTGATGGCGCGAGATCGGGCGATCGAAAATGCAGCAGTCGCGTAGCGACACCACAACGATCTCCCGATCTAGCAACCTTCCGTTCTCGCGCTGATTGCCCGATCGATTTCGCCGATCAGTTCCAGCAGCCGTGCCGTGTCCTGTGGCAGTTCCAGAAAGCTGTGCTCAGCCAGGGGATGGATGTCGCAGGCGGTGGGCAGGGCGGCACCGCTTTCCAGCAGAGCACGCATGCGCGCCAGGAATATCCATTGCAGCCATTGCGTAAACTCCAGGGTGTCATGGCAGAAGGGCAGGGTACTGGCGAGGCTGGCCGGGGAGGGTGCTGTTGCTTCCCACAGCCCGATGCGGCGCATCTCCTGTTCGATGGCGCGCAGCAGATCGGCGATGCGATGAAGACGGTTGGTGTCGGTCATGGCGTGTAGTGTATGTCGGTGATCCAGTAGCGCGTCTTCCCTTTGGGCAGTTCGATCTCCACCTCGTCGTCCACCTGTTTTTTCATCAGTGCGCGGGCCAGCGGCGCATCCATGCTGATCCAGCCCTGTTCGGGGTCGAATTCATCCGGGCCGACGATGCGCCAGGTGTGTTCATTGCCGTCTTCATCCTCGACGCTGACCCAGGCACCGAAATAGATCCGCGATGGATCGCTCGGCGCGGCGCTCACCACAGTCAGTTCCGGCAGGCGTTTTTGCAGGTAGCGGATGCGCCGGTCGATCTCGCGCAGTTCCTTCTTGCGGTAGATGTACTCGGCGTTCTCCGAGCGATCGCCCTCGGCGGCGGCCGCCGCCAGGGCCTTCACCACTTCATGGCGCCGTTGCCACAGGCCCTGCAGTTCGCTTTGCAGGTGCTGATAACCGGCGGCGGTGATGTAGAGGGAGCTGCGCGGCAGCGGGGGTCGGTAACGTGACATGGTGACTGGTATTGCCCGCCGCACGGCAGGCAAGGAAAGTTAAGGAACTTCTGCAAAAGTCCCCGATCTGATCCTGCAACCGCATGATCGGAGCCGAGGACGGGAATAATGAAACAACTGAGCATGACCACGGGGTTCGAGAAATACACCAAGGCGACTAAGCGCC
>JBFLWM010000019.1:0-73308 GCA_040755915.1 Pseudomonadota bacterium
GTCCGCAGACGTATGCACCGCGCAGGGCCATATCGCGAATACGATTCGCTCCTACGGCACGGATTCTGTAGGAGCGGATGGTATCCGCGACCGCTTGTCCGCAGACGTATGCACCGCGCAGGGCCATATCGCGAATGCGATTCGCTCCTACGGCACGGACTCTGCAGGAGCGGATGGTATCCGCGACCGCTTGTCCGCAGACGTATGCACCGCGCAGGGCCATATCGCGAATGCGATTCGCTCCTACGGCTCGGATTCTGCAGGAGCGGATGGCATCCGCGACCGCTTGTCCGCAGACATATGCACAGGGTACGCACCGTGCAGGGCCATATCGCGAATGCGATTCGCTCCTACGACACGGATTCTGTAGGAGCGGATGGTATCCGCGACCCTCGCCGCCATCACTCGAACCACACACGCAGCGCGATGAACACGATCACGGCCACGAGACTGCCCCAGGTCAGCGGATCGCCGCGGCGCAGGTCGCGCCACAGGATGGCGAACTCGTTGCTGCGCGGCACGCGCTCCAGCAACGGACCGAACAGCGCGGCGAAGGCGTCCTTGTCGAACACCGCCGCCGCCGGATTGGGCAATGGCACCGCCACGCGGCCGAGCAGCAGGCGCCGGCCGGTCTGCACGAACTCCTCCGGCGTGCCCTGGCCCTGGCGCCCGAGGATGTCCACCACGTGGATCACCGTGCCGTCGGTGCCGATGCGCATGCGCTGCATGCGGTACTGCGCCCAGAAGGCGGCGGCCATCACCGCCGCCGACACCGCGCCGAGCAGCGAGATGAGATCCCACGACAGCGTGTTACAGGTGGAATAGAACAGCATCACAATCAGCCCGAACAGCACGCCGATCGCCAGCAGCAGCAGGCGCATCAGGCGCAGGAATTTCGGATTCACCGCCAGCCAGGTGACACCCTGTGCGTCGGAACGCAGGCGCAGCGACGCGGCCGCGGTCTGCACCTGGCGCGCGACATCCGCCGGATGCTGCACCACGCCGGGACGGCGCTCGCCCGGCACCAGGCGCCTGCGCGCCTGCCAGTCGAGATAGCCGGCCAGCGCGCCGAGCACGCCGAACAGCACCATCATGCCGATGCTGAAATAGCGTATCTGCTGCCAGTGGCCGCGGCGCGCCTGCAGGGCGCGCAGGGCACCCTGCACGGCGTCATCGCCAAAGTCGCGCACGGAAAAATCCTCCAGACTGACGGCCTGCAGGCGGTAATGATCATGGTCGAGCACCAGCATGGCCTGCGGCAGCGGCGCCAGCGCGATGGGATCGGCGGCGCCGGCCAGCGCGATGCGCTGCCGTGCCGTGCCGGCGGCATCGAACACGATGATCTCGCCGTTCTGCAGCAGGCCGTTGCTGTTGACCGCCCAGACGCGGCCTGCGCCATCGCGCGCCGCCGCCGTCGGCCAGGTATTGCCGAAGGAACCGAGCGGGTTGTCCGCCTCCACCTGCTGCACCACGCGGCTGCGTCCCCGGCCCTGGTCCTCGATGACGAGGACGCGGTGATGATTGGTGTCGGTGACCAGCAGTTGGCCCGCGCCGAGCCAGGCGAGGTCGTTGGGATATTTCAGGCCGCCCGCGATGGTCAGGCGGTACTGGTGTTTGCCGTCCAGACCCCAGGCATGCAGTTCATGGCGCGCGCTGTCCGCCACGTAGAAGCGCGCCTCCTGCGGCGCATGGGCCAGCGCCAGCGTCGCGCCCTTGGGTGGCAGCGGGATGCGCGCCAGCTCGACGCAGGTGCGCTGCGGCAGATCGCAGCGCTGCACCGTGCCGCGCCGTCCCTCCGCCACCAGCAGCGCGTCGGGCATCACCGCCAGATGCGACACCGCCGCCGGCAGCCCGAGCGACGCCAGCGTCGCCGCATCCTGCAGCGCGCCATTGCCGTCGGCGTGATACAGCGTGCCGCCGGCAATGAAATACACCGCGTCCTCCGCCGTCGCCAGCACGTTCGGCCCCGCCGTCGCGCCGACACCCTCGCCCGCCTGCCACACCAGCGCAAAGGTGCCCAGGATGCCGAGGATGGCGGCGACGGCGAGGATGTTGGCGCTGCGGCTGGGGGAGAGTTCGATCATGGCGTCCGTTCCCGTGGCGTGTGTGTGGCGCGGCCTATTCTTCCTGCGCGGTCTTTTTGCGCCGCGCCTTCGGCTTTTCCGCCGGCAGGGCGGCGACGAGCTGCTGGTACAGGCCGAACAGGAAGGCGACGCGGGCGGCGTCGTTGCCGCCCTTGAAGCCGTAGGCGGCGTCCACCGCCGCATCCAGTTTCTGGTGCGCCTTCAGCAGGTCCGGCGGCATGGTGAGCGGGTCGTAGAGGTCGGCCAGCGAGGCGCCGGCATGGGCGGAGCGGGCGTCGAGCACGCCCTGTGCCGCGGCCTCGATGACGGCGCGCTGCTTCTGCTCCCTCTCCCCCAGGGAGAGGGTTGGGGTGAGGGAGAACGGCCAGGGGAAATTGTTGTAGACGATGCTGGCGGAATAGCGATAGTCGCTCTTCAATCGGCCGCAGACTGAACGGACCCACGCGTTGTGCATAGTGGCGGTGAGGATGCCAAAATCGAATAACGAGGCATTAGGCATCATAAACACAAGGTCACTACAAAAAGTGGTCGGTTCAATAAAACCGATAGGAATGAAACGTCTTTTTTCCGATGAGACCTTTGGTATTAGTAAGTACGGCTGAGTTGGTATCAACTCTGTACCAAAATGAGTTGGACTTGATGCTGCTGCTACAGTCTGCTTTCGCTTACTCGCCAAGCGAAATTTCCTTACCGCGTCGACACGCTTCATCGATTCAGGTAACTGTCGCAGTTCCTGCGGAGGACAGTCTCCTAACCATAATGCCCAACGCTCATAACCATTAATGAACTCCACCGAGCCAAGCCAACGATGAAAATATTTTTCTGCGGCTGGCTCAATTCTTAAAAATTCATCTTTCTCTTCTGTAGTAAATAGGAAGTTCCCATCATCTATAGGCTGACTACCAATGCCAATCTCTTGTATTTGGGAGATGGGTCTTGTACGACGAGGCAAAATAATATCCGGCGCATCCACCAGATACGGATTGATATTGGCCGCCTTCACCGCATGGGCCTCGCCTCTGATGTCCTCGTATTCGAAGATGGTCTTGTCGGCCACATCCTCCAGGCCGAAGCCGACGATGACGCAATGCACCGCCGCCTTGCCGCGCGCCTCGTTGCTCCAGGCGAAGGTGCGGTGGGCGAAGTGGATCTTGATGCCCTGCGCCAGCAGCCAGCCCCACAGCGCGCCGACCTGCTCGCCCTGGGTGATGCTGTTGGTGGAGACGAAGGCGGCTCTGATGGAACTCCCCTCACCCCCGGCCCCTCTCCCGGAGGGCGAGGGGAGCGAGTGCATGTAGCGCGCGGCCTTCACGTACCAGGCGGCGACGAGGTCGAGCAGGCCGGCGTTCTCGATGTCGCCGAACACCTGGCGCGTGTCCTCGCGCTGCGCATCGTTCATGTACTTGGCGCCGACAAACGGCGGATTGCCCAGGATGTAGCTGCAGCGCTCCGGCGCCAGCACGTCGGCCCAGGCTATGCGCAGGGCGTTGTCGTGGACGATGGTGGCGCTGTGGGTGAGCGGGATGCGGGCGAAGTAGGCGCCGAATTCCTCGCTGACCTTGAGGTTCATCTGGTGATCGGTGAGCCAGAGGGCGACCTGGGCAATCTGCGCCGGGAATTCCTCGATCTCGATGCCGTAGAACTGATCGACGTCGACGCTGATCAATTGGTGGATGTCGAGCATCTGCTGGCCCGAGGTGTGGGCGGCGCGCAGCACCTCCAGCTCCAGCAGGCGCAGTTCGCGGTAGGTGATGACCAGGAAGTTGCCGCAGCCGCAGGCGGGGTCGAAGAAGGTCAGCGTGCGCAGGCGCTTGTGGAATTCGAACAGTTTGTTCTTGTTGTGCCTGATCTTCTCGAACTCGGCCCACAGGGCGTCGAGGAACAGCGGCTTGATCAGCTTGAGGATGTTTTCCTCGCTGGTGTAGTGGGCGCCCAGATTGCGCCGCGCCGTGTCGTCCATGATGGACTGGAACAGGCTGCCGAAGATGGCGGGCGAGATGCGGCTCCAGTCCAGGCCGCACAGGTCGAGCAGGCTTTCGCGCATCGCCGCGTCGAAGCTGGCGGGCGGCAGCATCTCCTCGAACAGCCGGCCGTTGATGTAGGGGAAGTCGGCCAGTTCCTCGTCCAGATTCTTCAGCCGTTTTTCGTAGGGCGTGTTGAGGACGTGGAACAGGGTGGTGAGGTGGTGGGCGAGGTCGCTGCCGTCGGCGCTGGTGCGCTGCTCGACGTAGTCCTGGAACTGGCGCTTCTCGAACAGGCTGGTGTCTTCGGCGAACAGGCAGAACAGCAGGCGCACCAGGTACAGCTCCAGCGGGCGGCCGTCGTAGCCGATGGCCTTGAGCTGGTCGTGCAGCCGGCCCATGCGCTCGGCGGCCTTGATGTTGATCGGGTCCTGCGGCTTGATCACCTGGGTCTGGTAGCCGGCGATGAAACCGAACAGGCGCACGTTCTTGTACAGCTCGGCGAGGGGGAACTCGTGCACGCTGCCGTCGCTCAGGTCGTGCAGGCGGAAGCGGGCGAAGTCGCATACCAGCACGTAGCGCGGCAGGTCGCGCTCGGCGATGCCGGGGAAGTAGTCCATCGCCTGGGTGTAGGCGCGATCGAGGTTCCTGCCGCGCGATTTCATCTCCACCAGCAGGATGCCGGGCCAGAACAGGTCGACGTAGCCGCTGCCGCCGCCGTGCTTCTTCACCGCATGCTCGAAACTGGCGACGCGCTTGTTGGTGATGCCGAAGATCTCGAAGAAGGCGATGAGGAAGGGCTTGGCCTCGGCGTCCTCGTTGCCGGCGTCGGCCCAGTGCTTGGAAAACGCCAGGGCGCGGGATTTGATTTCATTCCATGACAGCGGCATGTCTTCCCCGGTGGTTGCGGGCCGTTGGTGGCCTTGTTGTTATTGGTGTGCGCACTTCAAGGAGCGGTCTGTACTGCGGCGCTATTGGCCCAACATGGCCTGCAAGGCGTTCTCCAGCGCCGGCAATTCCTGTTCTACAACCGCCCAAATCAGCTCGGCATCAACACCCAGGTAGTCATGCACTACCACGTTGCGAAAGCCGGACATGCCGCGCCAGTTGATGTGCGGAAAAGCTGTTTTGCGACTGTCTGACAGGCGCTGGCTGGATTCGGCCATGATCTGCAGATTGCGCAGCACGGCATCCTGAATCAGGGTAGAAGCAAGAAAGACGGCCTTGCCATCCTGTGTATAGGCACGAACGCGCGCAATACACTCCAGCATGTGCTCTGCGTAAAGACGGTCCTTGTCATCAGGCGTCATAGCTCAATGGCTTCCCTGAGCACCTGATCACGAATCTTCGGATGCAATGCCGCCGGGGTGACCAGATCGACCTTGCGCCCGAGCAGGCCTTCCAGGTCGAGCAGCAAGGCGCCCAGGGCAAAGGCGCTCTTGCCCGGTTCCATCTCGACCAGCAGATCGACATCGCTATCGGGGCGGGCACGATCCTTCGCCATGGAACCGAATACGCGCACCAGCTTCGCGCCACGCCGGGCGGCGAGGCTGAGAATTTCCTGGCGATGCTGTTCGATCAGACGGTCCATGGCCTATTTATAAACCTAACCAGGTATCGGGTATAGCCCTGGCACCGGCGCTGCCGTGGCTTTCCTGACATCGGCCTCCCCCCGCCGGGCGGCGGCGGAGGGCAGGCGTCAGCGTTCGTAGCCGAGGATCGGCGCCAGCCAGTATTCGGCCTCCTCGATGCTCATGCCCTTGCGTTGCGCATAGTCCTCCACCTGATCCTTCCGGATCCTGCCGACGGTGAAGTAGCTGCTGTCGGGATGGCTGAAGTACCAGCCGCTGACGGAAGCGGTGGGGAACATGGCCTTGGCCTCGGTGAGGCAGACGCCGGTATTTTTCTCGGCGTCGAGCAGCTGCCACAGCAGGTCCTTTTCGGTGTGCTCGGGGCAGGCGGGGTAACCCGGTGCCGGGCGGATGCCCTGATAGGTTTCATTCACCAGCACGTCGTTGTCGAAGTGCTTGTTGTCGAGACCGTTGCGCGGCGTCCAGCGGCCCTTGGCCTCGCCGCCCCTGGTGCGGCTGCGCGCAGTGGTCATCTGGCCGCTGATTTCGTAGCCCCAGTTCAGATGGCGCACGCGATCGTGCATGTGCTCGGCAAAGGCCTCGGCCAGGCGATCGGCCAGGGCCTTGAGCATGATGGCGTGGTAGTCGTCGTGGGCCTTTTCAAAGCGCCGCACGTGTTCGTCGATGCCGATGCCGGCGGTGACCACGAAGGCGCCAATGTAATCCTTCTTGCCGGAGGCCTTGGGCGCGACGAAGTCGGCCAGACACAGATTGGCCTTGCCCGCCGGCTTCACCGTCTGCTGGCGCAGGTGGTGCAGGGTGGTGCGCACCTTCTTGCGGCTGTTGTCGGTGTAGACCTCGATGTCGTCGTCGTTGACGCTGTTGGCCGGGAACAGGCCGACCACGGCGCGGGCCTGCAGCCACTTCTCGGCGATGATCTGCTGCAGCATGGCCTGCGCATCATGGAACAGCTTGCGCGCCTCCTCGCCCTTGTCGGCGTCGTCGAGGATCTTCGGGTAGCTGCCCTTCATCTCCCAGGCGTGGAAGAACGGCGTCCAGTCGATGTAGGGGACGAGGAACTCCAGCGGCATGTCGTCGAACACCTGCACCAGCAGGTCGTTCGGTTTGGGCGGCGTGTAGTGTTCCCAGTCCAGTTGCAGTTTGTTGGCGCGCGCCTCGGCCAGGGTCAGATACTTCGCCTCCTTCTGCCGGCCGAGATAGTCCTCGCGCACCTGGGCGTACTCGGCGCGCAGCTGCGCCACGTAGGCATCGCGGCCGCCGCTCTCGGAGATGAGGTTCTGTGCCACGCCGACGGCGCGGCTGGCATCCTTCACCCACACCACGGCGCCGTCGTAGTTGGGCGCGATCTTCACCGCGGTGTGCGCCTTCGATGTCGTCGCACCGCCGATGAGCAGCGGCTGCTGCATGCCGAGGCGCTGCATCTCCTTGGCGACGTGCGCCATCTCCTCCAGCGACGGGGTGATGAGCCCCGACAGACCGATGATGTCGGCGTTGTGCTTCTGCGCCTCTTCCAGAATGGTCGCCGTCGGCACCATCACGCCCAGGTCGATGACCTCGAAGTTGTTGCACTGCAGCACCACGCCGACGATGTTCTTGCCGATGTCGTGCACGTCACCCTTCACCGTCGCCATCAGGATACGGCCGGCGGCACGGCTGTCGGCCGTCTTCTCCGCCTCGATGTAGGGCAGCAGATAGGCCACCGCCTTCTTCATCACGCGCGCGGACTTCACCACCTGCGGCAGGAACATCTTGCCGTCGCCGAACAGATCGCCGACCACGTTCATGCCGTCCATCAGCGGGCCTTCGATGACCTCGATGGGGCGGGCGAACTGCCGACGCGCCTCTTCGGTGTCGGCCTCGACATAGGCATCGATACCCTTCACCAGCGCGTGCTCCAGGCGCTTGGCCACCGGCCAGCTGCGCCACTCTTCGGTCTGCTTCTCCACCGCGACGGTGCCGACGTTGTACCTGGGCGCGATCTCCAGCAGGCGATCGGTGGCGCCGGGGTCACGGTTCAGCACCACGTCCTCCACCGCCTGGCGCAGCTCCTCCGGCAGGTCCTGGTACACCGCCAGCATGCCGGCGTTGACGATGCCCATGGTCATGCCGGCGTGGATGGCGTGATAGAGGAATACCGAGTGGATCGCCTCGCGCACCGGGTTGTTGCCGCGGAAGGAGAACGACACGTTGGACACGCCGCCGGAGATCAGGGCGTGCGGCAGGTGCTGCTTGATCCAGCGCGTGGCCTCGATGAAGTCCACCGCGTAGTTGTTGTGCTCCTCGATGCCGGTGGCGACGGCAAAGATGTTGGGGTCGAAGATGATGTCTTCCGCCGGGAAGCCGACGCGGGTCACCAGGATGTCGTAGGAACGCTGGCAGATCTCGATCTTGCGCTGATAGGTGTCGGCCTGGCCCTTTTCGTCGAAGGCCATCACCACCACCGCGGCGCCGTACTTGCGCAGCTTTTGCGCGTGTTCGATGAAGGCGGCCTCGCCCTCCTTGATGGAGATGGAGTTGACGATGCCCTTGCCCTGCACGCACTTGAGGCCGGCCTCGATGATCTCCCACTTGGAGGAGTCGATCATCACCGGCACCTTGGCGATGTCCGGCTCGGAGGCGATGAGGTTGAGGAAGGTGACCATCGCGTTCCTGCCGTCCAGCATGGCGTCGTCCATGTTGATGTCGATCACCTGCGCGCCGTTCTCCACCTGCTCGCGGCAGATATCCAGCGCCTCGCTGTACTTGCCGTCCAGCACCAGCTTCTTGAACTTGGCGCTGCCGGCAACGTTGGCGCGCTCGCCGACATTGACGAACAGCGAGCCGCTGCCGATGTTGCAGGGCTCCAGCCCGGACAGGCGGCAGGCCGGTTCGATGGCCGGCAAGGCACGCGGCTGCATGCCCTGCATCGCCGCGGCGATGGCCTGGATGTGCGGCGGCGTGGTGCCGCAGCAGCCGCCGATGATGTTGAGGAAGCCGGAGCGGCCCCACTCGCTGATCTCGGAAGCGATCTGCTCGGGCGTTTCGTCATAGCCGGTGGGCGAGAGCGGATTGGGCAGACCGGCGTTGGGATGGGCGCTGACGCCGCATTCGGCGATGCGCGACAGCTCCTCCACATACTGGCGCAGCTCCCTGGCGCCCAGCGCGCAATTGAGGCCGATGGTGATCGGCTTGGCGTGGCGCAGGGAGTTGTAGAAGGCCTCGGTGAGCTGGCCGGTGAGGGTGCGGCCGGAGGCGTCGGTGATGGTGCCGGAGATCATCACCGGCAGGCGGATGTTGTGCTGCTCGAAATAGGTCTCCACGGCGAACACCGCCGCCTTGGCGTTCAGCGTGTCGAAGATGGTCTCGATGAGGATGATGTCGGCGCCGCCCTCCACCAGGCCATGGGTGGCCTCCAGATAGGCCGCCGCCAGGTCGTCGAAACCGATGGCGCGGTAGCCGGGGTTGTTGACGTCGGGGGAGATGGAGGCGGTCTTGCCGGTGGGGCCGAGCACGCCGGCCACATAACGCGGCGTGCCGTCGCGGCGCTCGAATTCATCGGCGATCTCGCGCGCCAGGCGCGCACCCTCGAAATTCAGCTCGTGCACCAGGGCCTGCATGCCGTAGTCCTCCATGGACACGGCATTGGCGTTGAAGGTGTTGGTCTCGATGATGTCGGCGCCGGCCTCGAAATACTGGCGGTGGATGGCCTGCACGATGTCCGGCCGGGTCAGCACCAGCAGGTCGTTGTTGCCCTTGAGATCGGAGGGCCAGTCCTTGAAACGCTCGCCGCGATAGTCGGCCTCGCCCAGCTTGTAGGTCTGGATCATGGTGCCGGTGGCGCCATCCAGGATCAGGATGCGTTCCCTGAGGGATTGGACCAGCTGGGCGCTGCGTACGCCGGAATAGGTATGGGACATGGGGAATTCGCGCTATATCTTACTGAAAGGATGCGCGATTCTATCACGGGGTGGCGGCGGCACGGGGTGCAAGTTTGACCGTGTCGGCAGTATGCTGGCCTCCCTGTCGCTAGTATTTGTGCCCCTGCTGACGGAAGGAATCGGTACCGCACATGGATAACAGCCACACCTATCGCGTCGTTTTTTCCGGCCGCCTGCTCGACGGCTTCGATCCGGCCGAGGTCAAACGCGGCCTGGCCAGCCAGCTCGGCCTCAGCCCGGAAAAGATCGAGGCCTTCTTCTCCGGCGAAAAACAGGTGCTCAAGCGCGCCGACTCGCTGGCGCACGCCACGCGCTACGTGCAGATGTTCGCCCGCGCCGGCCTGGTCACGCTGGTGGAACGGCCGGAGGACAAGGCCCGGCGCAAGGCCAGCGCCGGGACGGTGCAGAAGACCGAGACCGGGGCCGCGGCGCCCAGCCTGCCGCCGCTCAAGCCCTGGAGGATCGCCTGGCTCTACCGGCCGGCCCTGTGGTTCGTCGCCGCCACCGAACTGGGCATGGTACTGACCTGGCTGGCCGTCACCGGCACCCTGCTGGTGGCGCTGCTCCATCCGGGCCTGCTGGTCGGCTGGATGTTTTCCCTCATCCCCTATGCCCCGGTGGCGGCGGCCGCCTACGCCTTCCTGCTCTGCTTCGGCCTGCTGCTCACCGCGCTGCTGCTCAAGCCGCTGCTGGTGCTGCACGTGCGCCGCCACCCCCGCGTCACGCTCACCGCGGAACAGGAACCGGACCTGTTCGCCTTCGTGGAGGACATCTGCGACCAGATCCGGGTGCCGCCGCCGGCCGAGATCCAGCTCAGCCATGACGCCGCGCTGGAGGTGCGTTTCCGGGAAGATCTGGGCGACGGGCTGCTCAAGGGACAGACCGTGCTGACGCTGGGCATGCCCTTGCTCGTCAGCCTCAATGTGCGCCAGCTGGCCGCCGCCATCGCCCAGGCCATGCACGGCTGGGCGCCGCGTGAGGCGCCGCGCACCGTGCGCCTCATCGAGCGCCTCACCGACTGGATGCACCGCGCCCTGCACCAGCCCGACCCCATCGACCGCCGCCTGGAACGCCTGCGCGCCAAGGCCAGGCATGCGGCACCGTTGTATGACAGCCTGCAACGCCTCATCACCTGGTCACGCCTGCCCCTGCGCCTGGACCTGTGGCTCACTCACCTGCTGGCCCGCCGCCTGTTCCAGCGCCGCATCACCCGCGCCGATGCGGCGGCACGCCATCTGGCCGGCAACGCCGACTTCCGCCACATGCTGGAACAGAGCCGCGCGCTGGCCTATGCCGCGCAAAAGACCATCCCCACCCTGACACGCATGTGGCACGACCGTGGCGAACTGCCGGACAACATCGCCATGGCCGTGGTGGCACAGGCCTCCTACCTGCCCGCCGACGTGCACGAACACCTGCGCCGGCGCCAGGCCCAGCACATCGCCCAGACCCGCGCCCTGCAGGCCGGCGACGGCCAGCGCCTGGCCTGGCTCGACGTTCAGCAGGAGGAAGGGCGCTACCGCTGCACCAGCGACAGTGCACTGCTGTTCCGCCGCTTCGGCAAGCTGATGCACAACATCACCATGCGCTATTACCACCGCCACCTGCGCCTGCCGGTCACCACCAAGGACCTGATTCGCACCCCGCCCAAGGGCAGCCAGGAATACGAGGCCAACCACATCATCGACTGCTACTTCGGCGCCCTCTATGCCGATTTCACGCCGCTCGGTTTCGAAACCCGCTTCAGCCAGATGCCCCTCGATACCGACGCCGCCATCCAGCACTGGACGCTGTCCATGGCACTGATGGAAAAGGAGCGCAGCAAGGCGCGGGCGGTGATGACCGCGTTGCACCAGTGCGACGACGATCTCGTCACCGTCAGCAACCGCGAGGTGATGCACCGCGCCGGCTACGGCAGCTACCTGGGGGAACTGCCGCTGCTGAAGAAACAGCAGGAGGAGATCTTCGAAACCTGCCGCGAGTACGAGGCGAAATACGAAGCCGCGCTGGAAGACGCCAGCAAGGCCGTGACGCCGTACATCGGCCGCCTCGCCGCCACCCTGGCCCTGCTCACCATTCCCGAAGGACAGGCGCGCATCGACAACGGCGCGCAACTGCACGCCGAGGCGGAGCCACTGGTGATCAAGGCGGGCGCGCGCATCGAGCATGTCTATCCGCACCTGCGCGAACTGCGCCTGCACACCCTGTTGCTGGAGTCGCTGCTCAGCCACGATTCGCCGCGCGCCAAGGGCAAGCTGCGCGACCTCATCGTCGAGAAGACCGACGACGTCGACCGTACCCTGCAAAACATCGAGGTAATCCTGCGCAGCGTGCCCTTCCCCTTCCCCACGCCGCACAAGTACCGCAACGTGATGCACTGGGTCCTGCGCAACGCCCTGCCCGAGGGCGGCGCCACGGCCGCCCTCGACCGCGGCATCGACGCCTTCCAGAACCTGGCACTGCTGCAGCGCCTGGTGGTCGGCCGCCTCTGCACCATCGCCCTGCAGGTGGAAAAGGCCTTCGACCTCAAGGCACCGACTGCCTGACCGCGGGCCGGGCGTCCGCCCGGCCCCGTGTGTCCCCTGCCGCAGCCACTGCGGCTTCTCCCGCAGCACTTGCGACAGCCCTTCTGCCAAGTACCTGATCCGACAAAGATCAATTTCTGGCACAACATCTGCTCCTGATCATGGGTCACTGTCCACGTCTGCCGAGGAAATACCCATGCCCAAGCGCCTGCTGTTTGTCCTGCTGCTGCTCGCCGCCCTGCCCGGGCAGGCCGCCCCGCGCGTGGTGGTCAGCGTGCCGCCGCTGCACTCCCTGGTCACCGCCCTGATGGACGGGGTCGGCGCCCCGGAGCTGCTGTTGCATGACGAAAGCGAGGCGCACGCCGGCCAGCTGACGCACGCGCAGATGCGCCTGGTGCTGCAGGCCGATCTGCTGCTGTGGAGCGGTCCGGAATACGAAACGGCCCTGGCGGCCGCCCTGGAACAGACCCCGGTCGCCGCCCGGCAGGCGATGATGATGGCCCACCACCTGCCGCTGCTCGCCACCCTGCCGGGCAGCCCGCTGGCCGCGCACGGCGCACACCATCACGCCGACGGCATCGCCCGCGACCCCCGCTTCTGGCTCGACCCGCGCCTGGCCGCCATCGCCGTGCACCACCTCACCCCGCATCTGGTGCGCCTCGACCCCGACAACACCGAACGCTATCTGGACAATGAAATCCGCCTGCTCGCCCGGCTGCGCCAGACCGAGGAGGAGCTGCGCGGCCGCCTCGCCGCCCTGGCCGGCACACCGGTACACCTCGCTGCCGACGCGGCACCGTATTTCTATCACCGCTTCGGCCTGGAGGCGGTGCCCGCGCTGCAGCAGGCCGATCTGGCGGGGGCGGCACACGGCTGCATGATCAGCGGCAGCGACGTGCTCGGGCAGCACCTGCGCAGCGGCAGCGAACTCTACTTCCGCCTGCTCGCCCGGCAGGCGGACGCCCTGCTGAACTGCCAGCCGCGCCACGCTGCCGCCGCCGCGACTGCCACCCTTTGATTCCCTGCTTGGCCGCCCTCCGGGGCGGCATTTTTTTCCCTTCCGACACCCCCTCCTTGCGGTCGCCGCCGTTTGCATTAGATTTAACCGTGTAACCACTCGCGGAGGGCACGACCATGATCAGCGAGACCCTGCTGCACATCGATGAGTCCCTGAACCCCGCCCAGCGCAGCGATCTGCTCGCCTGGCTCGGCAACCGCGCGGAAGGCATCCAGCCGCGCATGCAATCGGACAAGGAGCACCTGCTGTTCGTCGCCTACAACCCGGAAGAGATGTGCCCCCATGACCTGGTGGCCATCGTCGGCGAACGCGGACTGCACGCCCAGCTCATCGACCTGTAAGCCCCTGCCCCTGCAGCCTGATCCGGCTGCAGGGGCCCCACGTCACACCTGCACGCAGCAAAGGACGGCGCGCCGCCGACGAGGGGGACAGCATGCCCAAGGCCATTTACGTCAACCTCCCGGTGGCCGATCTGCCCCGCGCCATGGCTTTCTTCACGGCCATCGGCTTTGGCTTCGACCCGCAGTTCACCGATGCGCAGGCCGCCGCCCTGCGCATCTCCGACACCATCCACGCCATGCTGCACACGGAAGCGAGCTTTCGCCGCTTCACCCACAAGGAAATCGCCGACGCCCGCCGCAGTACCGAGGTGCTGCTCGCCCTGCAGGTCGAAAGCCGCGCGGCCGTGGACGCGCTGCTCGCCAGGGCGCTGCATGCCGGCGGCAGGGAACCGCGCGCGGCAGAGGACTACGGCTTCATGTACGGTCGTGCCTTCGAGGACCCGGACGCGCATATCTGGGAGGTGTTCTGGATGGACCCGGCGCAGATGGCCGACGCTGCCAGTGGATAACGGGCTGGCGCTCCCGCCACTGCAATTTGCCGTATGCGGCTTGTCCCGCCTTGCACCAATACATAACCAGCCTGCTTGGTAGATATCCTTCCCAGCCAAAGCCACACTTGCTATAAGGAAGTAACGTATGGGGTAAAAACCCCAAGAAAACAGGGATATATCGCAGGGGAAGGGGTCTCGGCATGCAATTGCGGGCACACTGGCTGAAGAAAGGGGTGTTGCTGCCGGTAGCAGCGGCGATGGTGGTTTCCAGCATCGCCCTGCTGGTGCTGCTGCTGGCCCTGCTGTCGCAGAGCGCCAAGGAGGAGTTCGGCCGCGACTTCACGGTGGTACGCGCCCATTGGAAGATGCAGCTGGAGCATCACGCCTCCCGGCTGCGCAGCCTGGGCGAGGTGATCGCTGCCGACCCGGCCCTGGGTGCGGCATGGCGTGCCGCCGACAACACCCGCCTCACCGCCGCCGCCACACCGCTGTTCACCCGCCTGCAACAGGACTACGGCCTCACCAGCCTGACGCTGGTTGCGCCCGACGGCAGGGCAGTGCTCGGCCTGCATCACCCCGGCATCGATGGCGAGCGGCTGCGTTCCGACGTGCTTGAGCGCGCCATGGCCAGCGGCACCCCACAGACCGGTCTGGAGCTCGATCGATGGAACACGCTGCGCCTGCTCGGCGCCGTGCCGTGGCAGCAGGACGGCCGGCGCCTGGGCTATCTGCTGCTGGGTTTTTCCCTGGATGAGCTCGCCGGGGAGCTCGATCATCTGTTCACCATGCATCACCTCCTCGCCCTGCCGCCGCCACGGCCGGAGGCCACGGCGCTCACCCTGCTCCCGGCCTCGCTGGCGGATCCGCCCGGCGTGCTGATGCGCCTGCTGCAGCGCGACCGCATCCAGGAAGTGGAGCAGGGGGTGGCGCTGGAGCGGGCCGAGAAATGGTATTTCGCCGGCGCCATCCCGCTGCTCGACGGCACGGGCAATGCGCTCGGCTGGCTGGTGACGCTGCGCGACGTCAGCGATGTGCGCGCCACCCTGCTGCTGAGTGCCGCCGCCATCGCCCTGGTCACCTTTGCCATCCTCGTCCTGCTGCTGGCATTCCTGCACCGTGTCACCTGCCAGGCCGAGCGTGTGCTGAGCGAATCGGAGCGTGAATTGCAGCAGACGCTGGACCAGCTGGAGGCAGCCCACAACGAGTGGGTGGAATCCTTCGATGCCATCGAACAGCCCATCTTCCTGCACGACGAACGCTACCGCGTCATCCGCGCCAACCGCACCTATGCCGAACGTGCCGGCATGAGTTTTCACGATCTGCTGGGCCGGCCCTACTGGGAGGTGTTTCCACGCAATGGCGGTCCGTTGCCCGGCTGTGAGCAGGCGATGCACCACGGCAGTGATCGCAACGAGGAAGAAGTGCATCTGGCCGATGGCCGTGTGTACATCTCGCGCTCCTTCCCCATCCGCGACCACGATGGCGGCTTCCGCTTCTCCATCCACGTCCTGCAGGATGTGACCGAACTGGAACACATCACCAGCGCACTGCAGCACGAAATGCGCGCGCGGCGCACCATCAGTGCCAGCAACCAGGCCCTGATCCATGCCGCCAGTGAAGAGGGACTGCTGCAGGAGGTTTGCCGCATCGCCGTGGAGGAGGGCGGCTACCGCCTGGCCTGGGCCGCCTACAAGGAAGACGACGCGGCACACACCCTGCGTCCGGTCGGTGCGGCCGGCGTCAGCATCGAAACGCTGGCGCAGTGGCCGCAGCAGTGGAGCGAACAGGCCGCCGGACGACTGCTCAGCGCCCATGCTGTCTGCAGCGGCAACGTGCAGGTGGCGCAGGACCTGCAGCATGACGAACGCTATCCGCACAGCGCACGGCTGGCGCGGGAACACGACTATGCCTCCGCCGCCGCCTTTCCCCTGCGCACCGGCAACGAAATACTCGGCGTATTGTTCATCGCCGCCGCGACGCCCCATGCCTTTACCACACAGGAACTCGACGTGCTGCATGAGCTCGCCGGTGATCTCGCCTATGGCATCAATGCGCTGCGCGGCCGCGAGGCGCACCGGCGCATCGAGCAGCAACACATCGCCACACTGGAACAGCTGAAGAGCCTGCTCGGCAACACGGTCCTCGCACTGGCCGCCGCGGTGGAGGCGCGCGATCCCTATACCGCCGGCCACCAGCAGAAGGTGCGTGATCTCGCCATGGAGCTGGCACGCGAGATGGGCTGGGAGGAAGAGCGTATCGAGGCCCTCGGCATCGCCGCACTGGTGCACGATGTCGGCAACATCTACGTGCCGGCGGAGATCCTGAGCAAGCCGGGCCGCCTGTCCGCCGTGGAATTCGAACTGGTGAAGAACCACCCGCACATCGGCTACAAGATCCTCAGCACCATCGACTTCCCCTGGCCCATCGCCGAGATGGTATTGCAGCACCACGAGATGCTCGACGGCTCCGGCTACCCCTCAGGACTCAAGGACGGCGCCATCCTGCCGGAGGCGCAGGTCATCGGCATCGCCGGCATGATCGAGGCCATGTCCGCGCATCGTCCCTACCGGCCCGCCCTCGGTGTGGCGGCGGCGCTGGAGGAACTGGTGCGGCATCGCGGCGTGAAATTCGACGCCCAACTGGTCGACGCCTGCCTGCGCCTGTTCCAGGCCAGGGGCTATCGCCTGGAACGCGGCAGCGACCACGCGCCCCGATGAGACGGCTCACTCGCGGGCGATGAACTTCAGCCCGGCGATGGAACCGATGAGGGTGCAGAGAAAGAAGGCCCGCCAGAAGGTGAGCGGGTCCTTGAAGAACAGGATGCCGATGATGGCGGTACCGAAGGCGCCGATGCCGGTCCACACCGCATAGGCGGTACCCAGCGACACCGTCTGCATCGCCTTCGACAGCAGCCAGAAGCTGATGCCGCCGAAGAGCAGGGTCAGCAGCGTCGGGCCGACGCGGCTGAACTGCTCCGACAGCTTCAGGCTGGTGGTGAAACCCAGTTCGAAGATCCCTGCCAGCAGCAGGTAGTGCCAGCCGTTCACTGAATCACTTCCACCTGCAGGACGGTGCCGTCCACCCCGGTAACCTTGACCCGGCTGCCGGCGGCGCAGTCGCTGCCGCTGATCTTCCAGGTGGAGTCATCGACGCGGATCTTGCCCAGGCCGTTGACGATGGGCTCATCGAGGCTGAAGGTGCGGCCGACGTACTGCGCACCGCGGCGGTTGAGGGTGGGACGATCGGTGTGGATGGGGCGCCTCTTCAGATAGCTGCGCCCCAGCACCGTGGCCACCACCGCCAGCACGGCAAAGCCGAGCACCTGATACTCCCAGCCCATGCCCGGCACGATGAGCACCACACCGCCGATCACCGCGGCGGAGATGCCCATGAACAGGAAGAAGGTGCCGGGGGTGAACACCTCCAGCACCACGAACAGCACGGCGAGGATCCACCAGTGCCAGTGATTCCACTGCCCGATCAGGTCCGCCATGGCCTCAGCCCTGTTTGGTCTGCTGCGCCAGCGAATTCTTCGCCAGCTCGGCGATGCCGCCGATGGCGCCGATCACCCCGGAGGCCTCCAGCGGCATGAACACCACCTTCTGGTTGTTGGCGCTGGCAATCTTCTGCAATGCATCCACGTACTTGGTGGCGACGAAGTAATTGATGGCATTGATGTCGCCCTGGGCGATGGCCTGCGACACCATGTGCGTCGCCTTGGCCTCGGCCTCGGCCAGGCGCTCGCGCGCCTCCGCCTCGCGCCAGGCCGCCTCGCGCTTGCCCTCCGCCTCCAGGATTGCCGCCTGTTTCTCGCCCTCGGCGCGCAGGATCGAGGCGGCGCGTTCGCCCTCGGCCTCCAGGATCGAGGCGCGCTTCTCGCGCTCCGCCTTCATCTGCCGCGCCATGGCGTCCACCAGGTCGCGCGGCGGCGAAATGTCCTTGATCTCGATGCGCGTCACCTTCACGCCCCAGGGCGTGGTGGCGTCATCCACCACGGTGAGCAGCTGGGCATTGATCTTGTCGCGTTGCGACAGCAGCTCGTCCAGGTCCATGGAGCCCATCACGGTGCGGATGTTGGTCATGGTGAGGTTGAGGATGGCGAGCTGCAACTGGTTCACCTCGTAGGCAGCCTTGGCGGCGTCCAGCACCTGGAAGAACACCACGCCATCGACACGTACCATGGCGTTGTCCTTGGTGATGACCTCCTGCGACGGCACGTCGAGCACCGTCTCCATCATGTTCATCTTCGCGCCGAGGCGATCGACCACCGGCACGATGAAGTGCAGGCCCGGCTCCAGGGTGCGGGTGTAGCGGCCGAAGCGCTCCACCGTGTATTCCATGCCCTGCGGCACCGACTTGACGCCGAGGAACACCAGCACCACGGCCAGCGCGAGGAGGAACAGCACGAATGTGGCGAAACCTTCCATGGGAACTCCTTATGTTGTCGTAGCGGATGGGCCGGGCTAGCGTAGCACCGTGGCGACGGGAGGAATAGCGGGCCGCTTCTGCTACCATATCCGCCCCCGACAGCGAGCACAGCACATGGCCTTTTTCGACGTATTCAACGGCGATGCCGACGGCATCCTGGCACTGCACCAGCTGCGCCTGGCCGAACCGCGCGAGTCCACCCTGGTGACCGGCGTCAAGCGTGACATCGCGCTGCTGAAGCGCGTCCAGGCCGGGGCCGGCGACCACGTCACCGTGCTGGACATCGCGCTGGAGAAGAATGTCGATGATCTCAGGCGCCTGCTCGCCGCCGGCGCCAGCGTGCGCTACTTCGATCACCATTTCCCCGGCGACATCCCTGAGCACGCCAACCTGCACACCACCATCAACACCTCCGCCGACGTCTGCACCAGCATCCTGGTCGACGGCTACCTGAAGGGCCGCTACCGTACCTGGGCCATCGCCGCCGCCTTCGGCGACAACATCCTCGACACGGCGCAGCGCATGGCGACTGCCCTCGGCCTGTCCGCACCGCAGATCGAGGTGCTGCGCGACATCGGCACCTGCATCAACTACAACGGCTACGGCAACGCGCTGGCCGATCTGTTCATCGCCCCCGATGCGCTGTTCCGCACACTGCACCCCCACGCCGACCCGTTTGCCTTCGCCGCCGAGGAGCCGCTGTTCCGCCAGCTGTCCGAGGGTTACCGCCACGACATGGCGCAGGCCGCAGCCATTGCACCCAGCGCAGCAAACGAACATACCGCGCTGTATGTCTTCCCGGACACCGACTGGAGCCGGCGCGTCAGCGGCGTCTACGGCAATGCCCTGGCCGAGCAGCATCCGGCGCGCGCCCATGCCCTGCTGACCCTGCTGCCCGACGGCGGCTACCGCGTCAGCGTGCGCGCGCCGCTCACCGTGAAGAGCGGCGCCGATGAGCTGTGCCTCCGCTTTCCCGGCGGCGGCGGCCGCAAGTCGGCGGCGGGCATCAACCACCTGCCGGCAGCCGAACTCGACACCTTCATCGCCGCCTTCCAGGCCCAATACCAGCGCTGAGATTTTTATCCGCCGCCATGAGCAACATCGTCCGCCCGCCGAAATCCCTGCTGCGCCTGGTCGGCCAGGCCATCGCCCACTACGGCATGATCAAGGAGGGCGACCGCGTCCTGCTCGGCCTGTCCGGCGGCAAGGACTCGCTGTCGCTGCTGCATGTGCTGCGCCACCTGCAGCGCGCCGCCCCGGTGCACTTCGAGGTCGGCGCCATCACCGTCGACCCGCAGATCCCGGCCTTCGATCCGTCACCGCTCAAGGCCTATCTCGCCAGCCTCGGCGTGCCCTATTTTTTTCAGGAACAGCCGATCATGGACGACGCGACCAAACACGCGACGGAGCCCGGCTTCTCCTTCTGCGCCTTCTGCGCGCGCATGAAGCGCGGCATCATCTACAGCACGGCGCGGCGCGAGGGCTACAACGTCATCGCCCTGGGCCAGCATCTCGATGACCTGGCGCAGAGCTTCCTGATGTCGGCCATGCACCGCGGCCAGCTGCGCACCATGAAGGCCCACTACACCATCGATGCCGGCGACCTGCGCGTGATCCGTCCGCTGGTCTACGTGCGCGAACGGCAGACCGCCGCCTTCGCCGAGGCGGCGGAACTGCCCATCATCCCGGAGAATTGCCCGGCCTGTTTTGACATGCCCACCGAACGGGAGCACATGAAGCAATTGCTGCTCGACGAAGAGGCGCGCTTCAAGCACCTGTTCCGCAATCTGCTGCACACCATGCGCCCGCTGATGGGCGAGCGCGTCGACGGCCGCGACGACATCGACGACGGCGACAGCGACGGCATGTAGCGCCGGCTAATAGGGTCGCTTGCCGTCGGGCCGCGTCTGGAAGATGCGCTGGCCCCACATGTACTGCTCCGGCGCCAGCATCACCAGCTCCTCGAAGGCGGCGTTGAGCCGCTCGGCATCGGCGGCAGGGTCGCCGCTCGGCACATTCTCCAGCGGCGGCAGGATCTGCACCACATAGCGTTTGTCGCTGGCGCGATACCAGGTGGTACAGGGAATCAGCCGCGCCTGGCACAGGCGCGCCAGCCGGAACGGCGCCGTGAGCGTGGACTTGGGCACGCCGAAGAAGGGGGCAAACACCGCCTCACCGCCGTGACCGTCCTCATCCACCGGATAGAAGAACACCCGCCCCGCCTTCACCTCGCGGATCACCGGACGCATGCCCTCCTCACGGGTATACAGCAGGCAGCCGAAACGCGTGCGGCGATGGGACATCAGCCACTCGATGAGGGGGTTGCGCATGCGGTTGGCGTAGGTGACCAGCGGCCAGCGCCCGGACAGGGCGATGCCGCCGAAGTCCATGCCGTGGGAGTGCACCGTCACCAGGATCGCGCGCCCGCCGTTATTGAGCACGCCGGCGAGATGCTGCTCGCCCTCGATGACGATGCGCGAGAAGAAGCGCTGCCGGCTGGCCCACCAGAACAGGCCGAAATCCGCCAGTGCGGCGCCCTGGGAACGGAAGCTGTCACGCAGCACGGCCTCGCGCCGGGCCTCATCCCAGTGGTTGAAGCACCAGGCCAGATTGAGTCGTGCAATACCGCTGCGCTTGGCATTGCGGCGGTAGGCCTGCATGCCCAGCCAGGTGCCGAGGCCGCGCCGCAATACGGTCGGCAGCAGACCGAACAGCGCATGCAGGCCGAGGCCCAGCCAGATCCCCCAGTAGCGCGGCGCCAGGAAACGGCGCGGGAAGTCGGGTGGGTAGGGGCGGTTTCCGTCTGGGGTCATTCAGCGTAACTCACTGAGCAGTTGATCGATCATGCGCTCCGCCTGCTGGCCGTAGCCGCCGCCGAACATGTGGTGGTGATTGAGGATGTGGTACAGGTTGTACAGCGTCTTGCGCACCTTGTAACCGGGGTCCAGCGGCCAGGCCTCGTTGTAGGCGGCATAGAAGCGTGGCCCGAAACCGCCGAACAGTTCGGTCATGGCGAGGTCGGCCTCGCGGTCGCCATAGTACACCGCCGGATCGAAGAGCACCGGCTCGCCCGCCGCCGTCACGGCGTAATTGCCCGACCACAGATCGCCGTGCAGCAGCGAGGCGGCCGGCGTGTAGCCGGTGAACAGATCGGGCATGCGATCGAGCAGCTCCTCGCCGCGCCGGTGCAAGCGGCGGTTGCCGGCCTGCACCGCCAGATCGAGCTGATGACCGAGACGGCGCTCGCACATGAACTCCATCCAGTCCATGCTCTGCTCGTTGGGCTGCGGCGTGGAGCCGATGGTGTTGTCGCGCCACCAGCCGTACTCCTCGCGCATCACGCCATGCATCGCCGCCAGCTGCCGGCCGAGCAGTTCCTGCGCGCCGGAACCGGACAGGTCCAGCCACTCCAGCACCAGAAAGGCCTGTCCTGCCGCCACGCCGTGGCACAGCGGATGCGGCACGCGCACCGTGCGCGATGCGGCCAGCTCGTTCAGGCCGGCGGCCTCCGCCGCGAACATGTCGAGCCGCTCGGCCGCATTGAGCTTGACGAACCAACGCCGCGCGCCGTCCTCCAGCACATGGGTGGAATTGATGCAGCCGCCGCCCACGCCGTGCCGGCCATGCAGCACAAAGGGTGTGCCGCTGGCGCGGGTAATTGCCTCAGCGAGGCTGTTCCAGACCAATGACCCCATGATGCAGGAATTAACTATCTAGGTAGACCGGTAATAAAGGAAGAGCACTATACATACTCTTACATTTTACTACAGTCAGGCCTATTAGAATGTGCGCTCATAAACCCGAATGATGTATCCTTTCCCCATTTTACTGTGCAACTACAGCACACTCAGTTGACACCCAGCCTTGGTCCCTAGCCTTCTGCCAGCGCGCGTATTCCACATTAGGTGAATCTACCGTGAAGCCGTTCTTCATACTATTGTCCAGCCGAGTTATCCGGCTTATTGCGAACATAGCTAAACTGCTCAGTTACGGCTTTCATTTTTTGTTTCCAAAAAAACGATTTATCTTGCCACCTGAAGCTGCGCCTCTTATTTCCAATAAGAAGCCATCTACCATCCCTCGTATCATCTGGCAAACGAATTACACCAATCGGGTTACATTACCCGTTTATCTGAATTATTTATTCAATCGCCTAATGGCTCCTAGTTTTGCGTATCGGTTTATGGTTACGGAAGCACGTGCGGAGTTTATTAAGGCCAATTATTCTGATGAAATCTTTGCCAGCTACTCTAGAATCCAGATCGGCGCCGCGCAGGCGGACTTCTGGCGATTACTTGTGCTGCAGAAACACGGAGGCGTCTATCTCGACATAGATGCTCATGTCGTCTGGCCACTAGGATTTATTGTGCGACCGGAATTGGATGAGCTCTATATTAAGACGAAGCGTGGAGAGATCAGCAACTACTTCATCGCCAGCAAACCAGATAACCCCCATCTTGATCAGATGATCGATCTGATACTAAGAAACATTCGAGAGTGTCGCCTCACGAATGTTTATGATTTAACAGGTCCTGGTGTATTCAACGAAGTATTGGACATCAATACTGTCAATACCGCCTATTATCGATATACCTGTAATCAAGGGTCCTTTACCAACGAATATTTCCAGTATGTAGATAAGCCACAGGGAAAGTGGACCAGGGAACAAGAAAAGGTCGATATCATCAAGAAAGAACCGATGTAATCTTTTGCGCTGCAATGTGCACCAAAGACATCCACGAACGGCTAGATGAATATCGCGTAAAACCATGGCCAAGGTACTGCCCGGGATCGACGCCGAACTGGCCGCCTGGATGGCGGCCCAGCCGCTGTTCTTCAATGCCACCGCACCGCTGGCCGCCGACGGCCACATCAACCTGTCGCCGCGCGGCCTGGATACCTTCCGCGTGCTCGGCCCGCACGAGGTGGCCTGGCTCGACCTCACCGGCAGCGGCAACGAGAGCGCGCCGCACCTGGTGGAAAACAGCCGCCTGACGGTGATGTTCTGCGCCTTCAGCGGCCCGCCGCGCATCCTGCGCCTGTACGGCCGCGGGACGGTGGTGCTGCCGGGCGATGCCGCCTGGGCGGCGCTGCGGCCGCGCTTTCCCGAGTTTCCCGGCGTACGCCAGATCGTGCGCATGGACGTGGAGCGGGTGCAGACCTCCTGTGGCGCCGGCGTGCCGCTGCTGGACTACCGCGGCCAGCGCGAGGAGTTGCTGGCCTGGGCGCGCAACAAGGGGGAGGAGGGCATGGCCGCATACCGGCGGCAGAAGAATGCGGTCAGCATCGACGGTCTGCCGGCACCGGGCATCGACTGATGCCCGGCCGTGCAGCGGCCGCCCCTGTGTATACTGCACGACAATTATCAACAAGCCCGGATACTGTCTTGACCACCGCCGCACACAGCTCCCTGGACGAATGGGTCCGCCGCATCAGCGAAGAGGAGATGCCCATTTTCGGCCACACCGTGCAGCAGGTGGTGAGCGTGGCCGAGGACGAGAACGCCCCCACCGCCGCCCTGGCCCGCGTCATCCTGCAGGACGCCTCCATGACGGCGCGCGTGCTCAAGCTGGCCAACAGCGTCTATTACAACCCGCGTGAACAGCAGATCAGCACCATCAGCCGCGCCGTGGTGGTACTCGGCTTCACCACCGTGCGCAGCATGTGCCTGTCCATCGCCCTGGTGGATTCCTTCGTCCAGGGCGCCCCGCGCGACCGCCTGACACGGGAACTGGCCCGCGCCATCCATGCCGCGGTGCAGGCCCGTACCGTGGCCCTGGAACGGGGCGACGCTTCACCGGAAGAGGTGTTCATCGCCGCCCTGCTCTACCACCTGGGCGACCTGGCCTTCTGGTGCTTCAGCGGCGAAGCCGGCGACCGGCTCGACACCCTGCTGCGCCAGCCCGGCATCACCCCGGAACAGGCCGAGATGGAGGTGCTGGGCTTCCCCCTGCGGCAACTCTCCGCCAGCCTGGTGAAGGAGTGGCGCATCAACGACCTGCTCAGCACCACCCTGCGCCATCCCGACAGCCCGGACGTGCGCAGCCGCAACATCACCCTGTGCCACCAGCTGGCACGGGCGGCGGAAAAGGGCTGGGAGAGCCCCAGGGTACAGCAGCTCACCCAGGAACTGGCCAGGATGACCGGCCAGAGCGACAAGGCGGTCAGCAGCAGCCTGCACCAGAATGCCCGTGATGCGGCGCGCATCGCCGGCTACTACGGTGCGGCGGCGGCCGCTGCAGTGATCCCCCTGCCGCGCGGCGAAACGGTGGTGGGGGAGGACGAACTCAAGGTGCAGGAATACCCGGAGCCGGACGGCATGCTGCAGCTGCGCATCCTGCGCGAGCTGGCGCTGCTGCTGGACGACCCCAAGTCGGACTTCAATCTGGTGCTGGAACTGGTGCTGGAAGGCATCTACCGCGGCGCCGGCATGGACCGCACCCTGTTCGCCCTGCTCACCCCGGATCGGCGCGGCCTGCGCGCCAAGTTCGCCCTCGGCGGCGAGCGCGACGCCCTCATCGGCGCGTTCCACTTCACCCGCCACCCCCAGGAGGAAAACGCCTTCTTCCACCTGCTGGACGACCCGGCCCCCCTGTGGTTCGAACCGGCGAAACGCCCGGAACAACGCCGCTGGCAGACCGCCCAGCTGGCCGAGGCGGTGGGTCGGGCGCCCTTCTTTGCAGCCCCCATCCTGGTCAACGGCAAGGCCATCGGCCTGTTTTTCTGCGACCGCGCCCTCAGCGAACGTCCCCTGGACGAAGAGAGTTTCGAGAGCTTCAAGCACTTCGTGCAGCAGGCGGGCCTCGGCCTCGGCCACCTGTCACAACGGCGCCGATAACACAGGTTCGAACCGTCCGGCAAGGCCTTTTCCGCCCGATGCAGAATTCTTATACACAGTCAACATCCCGACGCCCCCGTTTTCCCCATGTTTGCTGAAACAAGCCCATAAGCACTTGCTAATATCTTTTAACATACTGAATTCAAAAGAATTTATTCGTAGGTCAATTTCTCGCCAGTTTAACAGGAATGTAGCAATGACGCGGCCTCGGGCCGTTTTACCCCAATTCATCCACAAAGTTATCCACAGGTTTTGTGGATAATCCAGGTTCCGCAGGCGCCACAATGAGTTAGCCGATTTTTCGCAGATTTCCTCTCAAGCAGCGCAGCTAACTTCATCACGCCGCCGGCCGCGGGCACCGCCGCCACGCCCCGCCCCGTGCAGCCAATATCAGGCTCCTCCGGTACACTCCGCCCATGTCCCGACCCGTGCTCCACATCGCCATCCCCTCGCCGCTGCGGCGCCGTTTCGACTACCTGGCGCCGACAGAGGCCGTCGCGCCGGGCAGCCGGGTGCGCGTCGGCTTCGGTCGCCGGCCGCTGGTGGGCGTGGTCCTGGGCAGCTCGGCCCACAGCGAGGTGCCGCCGGACAGGCTGCGGCCGGTGGAGGCGGTGCTCGACGCCGGGCCGCTGCTGCCGCCGGATGTCCTGGAACTGCTCACCTGGGCGGGCGCTTACTATCACCACCCCATCGGCGAGGTCTGCGCCGCCGCCCTGCCGGTAGCCCTGCGCCAGGGCGAGCCGGCGCAGCCGCGCACCCTGCGCCGCCATGCCCTCACCGCCGCCGGCCGTGCCGTGCGGCCGGATGAACTGAAACGCGCGCCGCGCCAGGCCGCTCTGTTGGCCCATCTGCAACGGCTGGATGCACCGGCCGGGGCCGCTGAGCTGGACGAGGTCGAGGGCTGGCAGGGGGCCATGGCACGGCTGGTGGAAAAAGGCTGGGTGGAGGTGGAGGAGACTCCGGCCCTGCCCGCGGCCGGAACGGCTTCCGACACCCCACCGCCGCTGGCGGCGGCACAGCAGGCGGCGGTGGATACCGTCAGCGCCGCCTTCGGCCGTTTCGGCGGCTTCCTGCTCGACGGCGTCACCGGCAGCGGCAAGACCGAGGTGTACCTGCGCCTCATCGCACAGAATCTCGCCGCCGGTCGCCAGACCCTGGTGCTGGTGCCGGAGATCGGCCTCACCCCGCAGCTGCTGGAGCGCTTCCGCCGCCGCTTTCCGGTGCCCATCGCGGTACTGCACTCGGGCCTCGCCGACGGCGAACGCCTCAACGCCTGGCTCGCCGCCCGCGCCGGCCTCGCCCCCATCGTCATCGGCACCCGCTCGGCGGTGTTCACCCCGCTGCCGCAGCTGGGCCTGATCGTGGTGGACGAGGAGCACGACCCCTCATTCAAGCAGCAGGACGGCTTCCGCTATTCGGCCCGCGACGTGGCGGTGGTGCGGGCGCAGAAGGCCGGGGTGCCCATCGTGCTCGGCTCCGCCACCCCGGCACTGGAGAGCCTGGCCAACGCCACTGCCGGCCGCTACATCCGGCTGGAACTGCCGGAGCGGGCCGGCAGCGCCATCCACCCGCAGCTGCACCTGCTCGACATCCGCCACCAGCGCCTCGACGGCGGCATCAGCGAGCCGCTGTACGGCGTCATGGGCCGCCACCTGGAGCGCGGCGGCCAGGTGCTCCTGTTCCTCAACCGGCGCGGCTATGCCCCGGTGCTGCTGTGCCACGACTGCGGCTGGGTGGCGAGCTGCCGCCGCTGCGACGCCCACCTCACCTACCACGCCGGCCAGAAGCGCATCCGCTGCCACCACTGCGGCACCGAACGGCCGGTACCGCAGCAATGCGGCAGCTGCGGCAGCCACGACCTGCGCCCCATCGGCCACGGCACCGAGCGGGTGGAGGAGGCGCTGCGCGCGCGCTTCCCGGACACCGGCATCGAGCGCATCGATCGTGACGCCACCCGCCGCAAGGGTAGCCTGGAGGCCAAGCTGGAGCGGGTGCACAGCGGGGAGGCGCGCATCCTCATCGGCACCCAGATGCTGGCCAAGGGTCACCACTTTCCCGACGTCACCCTGGTGGGCATCCTCGACGCCGACCAGGGCCTGTTTTCCGCCGACTTCCGCGCCGGCGAACGCATGGCCCAGCTCATATTGCAGGTGGCGGGACGGGCCGGCCGCGCCGAACGCCCCGGCGAGGTGCTGATCCAGACCCACCACCCCGATCACCCGCTGCTGCGCCTGCTCATCGAACAGGGCTACGGCGCCTTCGCCGCCGCCGCCCTGGAGGAACGCCGCCAGGCCGAACTGCCGCCGTTCTCCTTTCTCGCCCTGCTGCGCGCCGAGGCACCGGGTGCCGCTGTACCGCTGGCCTTTCTGGAGCAGGCGCGCCGGCTGGCGGAAGACGTCGGTCACGCCGGGGTGATGGTGCTGGGGCCGGTGCCGGCTCCCATGGAGCGGCGCGCCGGCCGCTACCGCGCCCAACTGCTGCTGCAGGCCGCCAGCCGCGCCACCCTGCACCGCCTGCTGGATGCGTGGCTGCCGCTGCTGGAGGACTCGAAGGAAGGACGCAAGGTGCGCTGGTCGCTGGACGTCGACCCGGGGGAGATGTTCTGAGGGCTCTCATGCGGTGCGCACTGCGCACCCTGACGAACACCATCATTGAGAAGACCTGTTCAGGGGGCTATTATTGGTGCCATTAGATGACTGGAGAACGCCCATGGCACATGCAATCCTGGCCGAAACCACGGCAAGCATTTCCGAGCTGAAGAAAAACCCCATGGGCACGGTAGCTGCCGGCGAGGGCTTTCCGGTGGCGATCCTCAACCGCAATGAACCTGCCTTCTACTGCGTACCGGCGGAAGCCTACGAGGCACTCATGGACCGGCTGGAAGACCTGGAACTCAATGCCCTGGCCGATGCGCGCCTGAAGGACGGCAAGGAGCCGGTGAAGGTGACGCTGGATGAGCTATGAGCTGGCCTTCCACCCGGACGCCCTCGCCGAATGGCGCGCACTCGACAACTCCGTACGCACCCAATTCAAGAAAAAGCTGGCTGAACGACTGCAACACCCCCATGTCTCCTCGGCCAGCCTGAGCGGACGCAAAAGCCGCTACAAGATCAAGCTGCGCACCGTGGGTTACCGCCTGGTCTACGAGGTCATCGACACCCGGCTGCTGGTCGTGGTGGTGGCGGTAGGCAAACGCGAACGCAATGCCGTGTACAAGGCCGCCGCCGGCCGCTGAAGTCCTGCTCCAGCACGGGAAATCAAAGCAACGAACCTGTATACTTCCCCGCCATTCCCAGTGTTCCCTTTTCTCCTTGCCCCTTTACTCCTGTATCTGATTCCATGAAACACCACCTGCAACAGCTCATCACCGCCGCCCTCGACACCCTGCGCACCAGCGGCGTGCTGGACTGCGCCCTGCCCGACTCCATCGTCATCGAGCACACCCGCGACAAGAGCCACGGCGACTTCGCCTGCAACGTGGCGATGCCGCTGGCGAAGGCTGCGCGCCGCAAGCCGCGCGAGCTGGCGGAGCTGATCACTGGCGCGCTGCCGGCCTCCACGAAGGTGAGCAAGGTGGAAATCGCCGGTCCCGGCTTCATCAACTTCTTCATGAGCAGCGACGCCTTCACCGCCGTGGTGGGCGAGGTGCTGGAGCGCGGCGAGGCCTTCGGCCGCTCCACCCTGGGCAACGGCAAGCGCGTGCAGGTGGAATTCGTCTCCGCCAATCCCACCGGTCCGCTGCACGTGGGCCACGGCCGCGGCGCCGCCTACGGCGCCACCGTCGCCGACCTGCTCGCCGCCGTCGGCTTCAACGTGCACCGCGAGTACTACGTCAACGATGCCGGGCGCCAGATGGACATCCTCGGCACCTCGGTGTGGCTGCGCTATCTCGACCTGTGCGGCGAGGAGATTCCGTTCCCGGTCAACGGCTACAAGGGCGACTACGTGTGGGACATCGCCGCCACCCTGCACCGCGACAACGGCGATGCCTTCCGCCGGCCCGCCGGTGCGGTGTTCAAGGACATCTCCCCCGACGAGCCCGCCGGCGGCGACAAGGAGATCCACATCGACGAGCTCATCGCCCGTGCCAAGGAACTGCTCGGTGCAGAGAACTACCGCAAGGTGTTCGACCTCGGCCTCAACGTGATCCTCGCCGACATCAAACAGGATCTGGAGGAGTTCGGTGTCGCCTACGAGGAGTGGTACTCCGAACGCACGTTGGTGGAAAGCGGCAAGGTGGACGAGGCGATCAAGCGCCTGCAGGCCGCCGGCCACGTCTACGAACAGGAAGGCGCGCTGTGGTTCCGCTCCACCGCCTTCGGCGACGAGAAGGACCGCGTGGTGGTGCGCGACAACGGCGTGAAGACCTACTTCGCCTCCGACATCGCCTATCACATGGAGAAGCTGGAGCGCGGCTTCGAGCGCGTCATCGACGTGTGGGGCGCGGACCACCACGGCTACGTGCCGCGGGTGAAGGCCGCCCTCACCGCCATGGGCGACGACCCGTCGAAGCTGGACGTGCTGCTGGTGCAGTTCGCCATCCTCTACCGCGGCGGCGAGCGCGTGCAGATGTCCACCCGTTCCGGCTCCTTCGTCACCCTGCGCGAACTGCGCGACGAGGTGGGCAACGACGCAGCGCGCTTCTTCTACGTGCTGCGCAAGTGCGAACAGCACATGGATTTCGATCTGGATCTCGCCAAGTCGCAGAGTGCCGACAATCCGGTGTACTACATCCAGTACGCCCACGCCCGCGTCTGCTCCGTGATGCGCCAGCTGGGCGAGAAGGGCCTGTCCTACGATCAGGCGGCGGGACTCAAGCACCTGCACCTGCTCACCGAATCCCACGAGCAGGAACTGATCCAGGCGCTGACCCGTTATCCCGAGGTGCTGGAGTCCGCCGCCCTGGCCCACGAGCCGCACCAGCTGGCCCATTACCTGCGCGAACTGGCCAACGGCTTCCACACCTACTACAACGCCCACCAGTTCCTGGTCGACGACAGCGGCCTGCGCGATGCGCGCCTGGCGCTGATCAGTGCCGTGCGCCAGGTGCTGCACAACGGCCTGTCGCTGCTCGGCGTCTCTGCGCCGGAAAGCATGTAACGCATGGCCAGCCGCGACTACAAAAAACGTCCCCAGGCGAAGCGGGCCCCGGCGAAGAAGGGCGCCTTGCCGGGCTGGCTCTGGCTGCTGGCCGGCCTGGCCGTCGGCCTGCTGGTGGCCTTCCTGATCTGGCTGGACAAGCTGCCGCTGCCGAAGCCGGCACCGGCCCGGACGGCGGTGGAAAAACCGGCCCGGACCGAACCGAAGGACACGCGCAGCGTGAAGAAGGAAACACCGCCCAAGGCCCCGGACAGCCAGGTGAAGGAAGAGCGCAAGCTCGCCTACGACTTCTACACCCTGCTGCCTGAAATGGAGGTCCCGGTGCCCGACAATGAGCCGACGGCGCGCGGTCTGCCGCCGACGCCGGTGGCGCCGGGGACCTATGTGGTACAGGCGGGCGCCTTCCGCACCCTCAAGGATGCCGACGCGCGCAAGGCGGAACTGGCCCTGCTCGGCCTGGTCTCCTCCATCCAGGTGATCACCATCGACAGCAACACCCTGCACCGGGTACGCATCGGCCCGATCAAGGATCTCGCCCGCCTGGATCAGGTGCGCAACACCCTGCGGCAGAACGATATCCCCTTCATGCTGCTGCGGGAAAAGAGCTGACACACCCCGCCCAAATGAGGTGCATGGGACCGGCGGCCGGAGCCGCCTCCCTGCACCCCGTTGGTGCGAACCTCGTCACAAATTTCCCTAACCCCATGATTTATTGACATTTATCAATTTTGTCCCCTTGCCCCTATACCCCATTAGCGTTATAAAGAATTCGCTTACCCGGCCGTCCAACAGAAGACGTACCACACTCGGGTAACACGACCTGGCGCCGTTGGCGCCATCCAATGGGAAGGGGGAAATATGGACATGGTCTTCAAGCCCGGCATCGGGCTGCTCAACCGTTTGCGCTATCCGCACAAGTTTCTGCTCATCGGCATCATCTTTCTCGCGCCGCTGGTGGTGATGGGCTATTTCCTCATCGACGAGGTCAACCAGCGCATCCGCTTCATGGAGCAGGAACGGCTCGGCATCGAATACATCGCCCAGCTGCGCAAGCCCATCGCGGACATCCAGCAGCACCGCGGCATGAGCGCGGCCTTCCTCAACGGCGATACCAGCTTCCGTGAGCGCATGGCACAGCGCCAGGCCGCCATCGACGCCCATTTCGCCACCCTGCGCAGCGTCGACGGCCGCCTGGGCAGCGCCCTCAAGAGCGGCGACAAGCTCGCCACGCTGGAGCGGCAATGGAATACGCTGAAAGGCGAGGTCACAACCTACACCCCGCCACAGAGCTTCGAGCGCCATACCGCCCTCATCGAGGGCCTGCGCGAATACATCACCTACCTCGCCGACACCTCCAACCTGATCCTCGACCCGGAACTGGACAGCTACTACCTGATGGACCTGATGGTGGCACGGCTGCCCGCGCTCACCGAGGGCATGGGCCAGTCGCGCGCCATCGGCTCCGGCGTCGCCGCCCGGCACGAATTCACGCCGCAATCCTGGGCACAGCTGGCGATTCGTGTCGATCGCATCCGCGAGGCGGAAAAGGCCATGGCCTACAATCTCGACACCGCGCTGCGGGAGAATCCGGCGCTGAGCAGCAAACTGCAGGCGCCCGGCGCAGCCGCCACCAAGACCGTGGCCAACTACGCCCGCCTCATCAACGGCATGCTGGAAAAGGATCAGGTTACCGTCACGGCGGCGGAGATCTTCGAACAGAGCACCGCCGCCATCAACGACGTGTTCGGCCTGTTCGACATCATCGTCCCGACGCTGGATGAACTGCTGCAACGACGCATCGCCGAGTACGGCAGCATCAAGACCCTGACCCTGGCCGTGATGCTGGGCGTGCTGCTGGCCATGGCGTACGTCTTCTCGGCCTTCTACATGGCCGTGCTGCGCTCCATCGCCGAGCTCAAGGAGGCGATCCAGCGCATGGCCGACGGCGATCTTACCGTGCAGCTGTCGCTGCAGACACGTGATGAAATCAGCCACATCGCCGATCAGGTCAATGTCATGGGCAACCGCTTCCGCGAACTGGTCGGCAACGTGCTGCGCTCCACCCATCACGTGGCCACGGCAGCGGAAGAGCTGTCGGCGGTGAGCGAGCAGACCAACGTGGGCATCAACGAACAACTGGCGCAGACCGACCAGGTCGCCACGGCGGTCAACCAGATGAGCGCTACGGTGCAGGAAGTGGCGCGCAGCGCGGCGTCGACCTCGGAAGCCACACGCAATGCGCAGGAAGAATCACACACCGGTCATGGCGTGGTGCGCGACACGGTAAATACCATCAACTCGCTGGCCGAGGAGATCCGCAGCGCCGCCGGCGCCGTGCGCAAGCTCGGCGACGACAGTCAGGAGATCGGCAAGGTACTGGACGTGATCCGCACCATCGCCGAACAGACCAACCTGCTCGCCCTCAACGCCGCCATCGAGGCGGCACGCGCCGGCGAACAGGGCCGCGGCTTTGCCGTGGTGGCCGATGAGGTACGCACCCTGGCGGGGCGTACCCAACAGTCGACCCAGGAGATTCAGGCGATGATCGAACGCCTGCAATCGGGTGCGCGCCAGGCGGTGCAGGCCATGGAGTCCAGCGAAAGCAAGACCGAGGAAGGTGTGGCGATGGCCGCCCGTGCCGGCGAGGCGCTGGACTCCATCACCCGCTCGGTGGCCACCATCGCCGACATGAGCGCACAGATTGCCAGCGCTGCCGAGGAGCAATCCACCGTGGCGGAAGAGATCAACCGCAACGTGACGCAGATCGCCCAGGTGTCGGATCAGAATGCGGCCGCCTCCACCCAGACGGCATCGTCCAGCACCGAACTGGCACGGCTGGCGGAGGAACTGAACGGTATGGTGGCGGTGTTCCAGGTGTAAATCGCAACAGCCTTCGCAGGCATACAGGGCGCAGGGTTCGGTACGAATCCTGCGCCCTGTGCGTTTTGGACACTAGAAACGGCTGGAAATGATGATGCCGAACAGCACGAGAAATACCACGATCGTGGCGATGCCACCGACGGCTACCGAATTATAGGTCTGAGCCAGCTTGCGCTTCAGGCGCACCACCTCCTGCGCCTGCACCACCAGCTCAGCCTCCAGTTCATGCTGCTGTGCCGCGGCGCGCTTCAGGTTGCGCCGCAGTTCCACCAGCTCTTCTTCCAGCTGGCGCCGTTCCTCGTCGCGCGCCGCCAGCCCCTCGGCACTTTCGCTGTCGTCCCGCGCCTCGCCCAGGGTGACCATGCCAGGCTCCTGCTTCTTCAGGACGAAATTGAAGGCATGTTCATGGGCCCGCAGTTCGGCATACAGGCGGGATGGCACCAGATTCATCTCGAGCATGCGCGCCTCCAGCCGTTCCCTGGCGGCTGTGATGTCGCCCGGCGTATTCATGATCAGGCGCCGGTAGGTATCGACATAGGCCATGGCATCGGCCGCCATGAATTTGCGCACGTTCTCCGCCATCGTCACTCTTCCAGGTAGGTGTAGCCGGCGAGTCCGGCCTCCAGGGCATCGGCATAACGCGCCCGCTCATCCTCGTTCAGCACCGCCGCCGCCAGCTTGCGTTGATAGGCCTCACGCAGCAGCGCCGTATCGAAATTCACATAGCGCAACACCCGCTCCACCGTATCGCCCTGCTGATGCGCCGACAGGCGGTAGCTGCCGTCCGGCGACAGCTCGACGTTGACCGAGTCGGTATCGCCGAACAGATTGTGCAGGTCACCGAGGATCTCCTGGTAGGCACCGAGCAGAAACAGACCCAGGACATAGGGCTCGCCCGGCCGCAGCGGATGCACCGGCAGGGTGGTCTCCAGGCTGTCGTGATCGATGTAGTGATCGACGCGGCCGTCGGAATCGCAGGTGATGTCCTGCAGCACGGCTCGGCGCGTGGGCTGCTCATTGAGGCGATGCAGCGGCAGCACCGGAAACACCTGATCGATGCCCCAGGCGTCGGGCAGGGACTGGAACAGGGAGAAATTGCAGAAATACTTGTCGGCCAGCTTTTCATTCAAATCATCAAGCACCTCGCGGTGCGCGCGCACACCCGGCTGCAACCGGGCACGCACCTGCTGGCAGATGGCGAAATACAGCTCCTCGATGCGCGCGCGCTGTTCCAGGGTAATGACGCCATGCTGATACATGCCGTGCGCCTCGGCCAGCCAGTACACCGCATCATGCCAGGCCTCGACCAGGGAGCGGGCACTGCCGCCGTCGCGTATGCCGCACAGTCCCTGCCACAGGTTGTGAATGATCTGCGGTTCGCCTTCCGCCGCCGGCGGCACCTCGCGCGGCGCCGGCGCCTGCTCCTGATCGATCACCTGGGTAAACAGGGCGGCATGGTGCGCGGTCATGGCGCGGCCGGACTCGGTGATGATGTGCGGGTGCGGCAGGCCCTGTTCCTCGCATATCTCCCACAGGGCATGCACCACATCGTTGGCGTACTCCTGCACGCCGTAGTTCATCGAACAGTCGCTGCGCGAACGGCTGCCCTCGTAATCGATGCCCAGGCCGCCGCCCACATCCACATAGCGGATATCCACGTCCATGGCACGCAGTTCGGCATAGTGGCGCGCACACTCGCGCATGCTGCGCTGGATATCGCGGATGTTGGCCACCTGCGAGCCCATGTGAAAGTGGATCATCTGCAAGGCGCCGAGCATGTCCACCTCCTGCAGGCGCTGCACCACACGCAGGATCTGCGCTGCCGACAGGCCGAACTTGGCCTTTTCGCCACCGGTGTTCTGCCACTTGCCGGCGCCGATGGAGGCGAGGCGCACCCGTACGCCGAGCAGGGGCGCGATACCGAGGGCCTGCGATTCCTCGATCACCAGCTCCAGCTCGGACAGCTTTTCCACCACGACGAATACGCGCAGCCCCAGCCGCAGACCGATGAGGGCGAGGCGGATGTATTCACGGTCCTTGTAGCCGTTGCACACCACGGTGCCGCCCTCGACATCGGACAACGCGAGCACCGCCATCAGCTCCGGCTTGGAACCGGCCTCCAGACCGACACGGCGGCCGCCGTGACGCAGGATCTCCTCCACCACGCTGCGCTGCTGGTTGACCTTGATGGGATACACGGCGGTGTAGCCGCCGCGGTAGTCGTCCTCCACCATGGCGCGCTGGAATGACTGGCACAGCACATCGACGCGATCACGCAGGATATCGGTAAAACGCACCAGCACCGGCAGCGTGAGTCCGGCCCGGCGCAGGTCATCGACCAGGGCGAAGCAGTCGATGCCGGCAGCGGCCTGATTGCGGTCCGGTCGTGCGACGAGATGGCCGGCGGCATTGACGTCGAAATAGCCGCCGCTCCAGTGCGGTATGCCGTAGGTTTCGCGCGCCTTGTCCTGATCCCAGTCGCCCATGTCGCCGCCGAAGTTGAAGATGAATGACTACCGGGAGACAATATAGGCGAATACTCACATACTGAATAGCGCGGAGCAGCCATGGCCCTCGACGATACTCTCTGGTTCACCGAAAACCCCACCGCCGACGGTTCCACCTTTTCCCTCAAGGTCACCGGCAAGCTGCACGAGGAACAGACGCCGTTCCAGAAGATCGAGGTCTACGGTACCGAAGGTTTCGGCAACCTGATGGTGATCGACGGCTACATCATGCTCACCGCGCGCGACAACTATCTCTACCACGAGATGCTGGCCCACCCGGTGCTGTTCACCCATCCGAATCCGAAGCGCGTGCTGATCATCGGCGGCGGCGACTGCGGCACCCTGCGCGAGGTACTGCGCCACCCCGGCGTGGCAAAGGTGCAGCAGGTGGATATCGACGCCGGCGTCACCCGCGCTTCGGAAAAATTTTTCCCGGAACTATGCGAATCCAACAACGACCCGCGTGCTGAGCTGCACTTCGCCGACGGCATCAAGTGGGTGCAGGAGGCGGCGCCCGGCAGCTATGACGTGATCATCGTCGACAGCACCGACCCGGTGGGCCCGGCCATCGGCCTGTTCTCCGAGCCATTCTTCCGCGATTGCTACCGCGCGCTGGGCGAGGACGGCATCATCGTGCAACAGAGCGAATCACCGCTGCTCAACATGCAGATCCTCACCGACATGCACAAGGCCATGCGCGGCGCCGGCTATGCCGATGTGCAGACCCTGCACTTCCCGCAGCCGGTGTATCCCTCCGGCTGGTGGACCTGCACCATGGCCGCCAAGCACGCATTCAAGGGGTTCCGCGTCGTTGACAGCGTCGCCAAGCCCTTCGCCACCCGCTACTACAGCGCCGAGGTGCACCAGGGCGCCCTGGCCCTGCCGCCGTTCATGAAAGAGGCGTTCGCAAAAATCGCCGGCTGATCGCAGGGCGGGCTTCAGCCCGCCAATCAACGCTCAGTCACACCAGCGCGCCACATCCTGCTCGGCACGCTGCTCCGCCGCCGCGCGCTCACCCTCGGCGAGGGTGACGCGATTGCCCTGCTGATCCAGGTTGTACAGGCTGCCGGCGCTGCGGTAGCGGCGCAGGCGGTCGCGCGCCTGGGCACAGTTGCGTTCACGCTGCGCCTGGTCCTCGCGGCTCTTCTGCTCCTGCGCCTTCTTCTGCTCGCGCTCCTCCTCGAAGGCCCGCAGCAGGCGCTGTTCGTTGTCGCGCCGCTCCGCCTCGGTCGGGGCCGCGGCAGGCGCCGCTGGCTGCACCTTCAGCTGCAGTTCCTGCGCCTGCGTTCGAGCGGGTGGCCGTTCACCGAAGTGCACCTGGCCCTGCTCATCGACCCATTTGTAGACACCGGCGGCAAGGACCGGCGACAACGCGCATGGCATCAAAACCAGCAACAGCAGCAAACGAAAGTGCATGCAGGTCTCCTTGGCATTCAACGGCATCACGGCGCGAGTTATGGGCCCGTCAGCCGCTCCAGACGCAGACGGTCACGCTCGTCGAACAGGCCGCGCGCGCCGCGCCACACCGCCACCATGGTGCCGAAGCCGGTGCCGGCGGTGATCAGGAACATCACCAGGATCTGGTACTTCACTGCCTCCAGCGGCGGCGAGCCGGCGAGGATCTGGCCGGTCATCATGCCGGGCAGGCTGACTATACCGGCGGCCGCCATGGAGTTGATCATCGGGATCATGCCGACGCGCATCGCCTCACGGCGCAGATCGCTCACCGCCTCCATGGCGCCCTGGCCCAGCATCAGCCGACCTTCAATCAGAGCGCGCTGCTGCCAGGCACCATTGGTGAGGCGATCCATGCCGAGGGCGATGCCGTTCATGGTGTTGCCCAGCACCATGCCGAGCAGGGGGATGGCGTACTGTGGCGTGTACCAGGGGTCATTGCCGATGACCACCGTCAGCGCCAGCAGCGTCACGGTAAACGACGACATGAACATCGCACTGGTGCCGACGCCATAACCGCGCCAGCCGCTGAAGCGGCGCTGCTGGCGCGCCATCACTTCGCGTCCGGCCACCGCCAGCATGATCAACGCCATCAGGCTCACCCACCACCACTGCGCGTTGTCGAACAGCACCTTGAGGACCAGGCCGATGAGCAAGAGCTGGATGGTGGTGCGCAGGGCGGCGACCAGCAGCTTGCGCTCCATGCCGAGCTGCAAACGCCAGGACAGCCAGGCCAGCAGCAGCACCAGCAGCGCCGCCAGGCCGAGGTCGAAGGGCGACAGGGCGATGACACTCATGCCGCATCCTCCACCCTGCCGGCGACGATACGAATCTGCCGGCTGGCCACGCGCAGCATCTGCGCCGGGTCATGGCTGACCCACAACACTGCCGCCTGCTGCTGCTCGCGGTAGGCCGCCACCAGCGCCTCGACCCGTTGCACCGAGGTCGGATCGAGGGCCGCCGTCGGCTCGTCCAGCAGCAGCACGCGCGGCTTGTTGGCCAGCAGGCGCAGCAAAGCCAGACGCTGGCGCTCGCCGGTGGAGCAGCGCGCCACCTGCCAGTCCAGGGTTTCGCGGCCGAAACCCAGGGCCTGCCACTGCGCCTCGTCCACCTCGGCAAAGTGCTCGCCCACCCGCTCGCGCCACCACTGGCTCTCCGCCGGCAGCAGCCCGACCAGGCGGCGCCATTGCCACGGCGTGTACTCGCGTGCCTCGCGTCCCTCCAGCCATACCTGACCATCGTGGGGATCGAGGTCGGCGATGGCGCGCAGCAACAGGCTCTTGCCGGCCCCGGACGGACCCGACACACAGACGCATTCGCCCGCCGCCACCTCCAGCGCCGGGATGCTCATGGCGTGGCTGGCCACGCCTTCAAGTCGTAACAGGCTCAGGATCGTCTCCCGCTTGGAATTGGTCATTCCTCCCCCATACTTGGGGAAGACGCCACGCGTTGCGGGCGTGGTTTCATTCTACGGGATCAACCACACAAAACAGAACGAGGCCAGCATGAGCGAACCCGAGATCACCCAGAAGAAACCCTATGTACTGGAACTGGAGGCTGGCGATTACTGGTGGTGCGCCTGCGGCCGCTCGAAGAACCAGCCCTTCTGCGACGGCTCCCACCAGGGCAGCGGGCTCAGCCCGCAGAAGTTCACCCTGAACGAAAAAGGCAAGGTATGGCTGTGCGGCTGCCGCCGCAGCGGCAAGGCGCCGCACTGCGACGGCACGCACAAAACGCTGTAGGTTTGCGCGCAAAAAAATGGCGGGCATCGTGAGATGCCCGCCAATGCGCCTAGGAGGAGAGCGCTTACTTGCTGGAAGTGAATTCCGGGTAGGCCTCCAGGCCACACTCGGTGAGGTCGACGCCGTTGTATTCCTCTTCCTCGCTGACACGCAGGCCCATGACGGCCTTGATGATCAGCCAGGTGACGAAGGCAGTGCCGAACACCCAGGCGAAGATCACGCCGATACCGATGAGCTGGGACAGCAGCGAAGAATCCGCGTTTCTCAGGGTAACCGCCAGCAGACCCCAGATGCCGACCACACCGTGCACGGAGATGGCACCGACCGGGTCGTCGATCTTCAGCTTGTCCAGGGTGATGATGGAGAACACCACCAGGACACCACCGACCGCACCCACCAGGGTGGCGAGCAGCGGGGTCGGAGCCAGCGGCTCGGCGGTGATCGCCACCAGACCGGCCAGGGCGCCGTTCAGGGCCATGGTGAGGTCGGCCTTGCCGAACAGCAGACGCGCGGTGATCAGCGCCGCCACCACACCGCCGGCGGCGGCCATGTTGGTGTTGACGAACACCAGCGCCACGGCATTGGCCTCGCCCACATCGGACACCTTCAGCTCGGAACCGCCGTTGAAGCCGAACCAGCCCAGCCACAGGATGAAGGTACCCAGGGTGGCCAGCGGCAGGTTGGAGCCGGGGATGGCGTTCACCTCACCGTTGGGGCCGTACTTGCCCTTGCGCGCACCGAGCAGCAGCACGCCGGCCAGCGCCGCGGCGGCACCGGTCAGATGCACCACGCCGGAACCGGCGAAGTCCAGGAAGCCCAGGCCGTCGAGGAAACCGCCGCCCCACTTCCAGAAACCCTGCACCGGATAGATGAAGCCGGTCATCACCACGGAGAAGGCCAGGAAGGCCCACAGCTTCATGCGCTCGGCCACGGCACCGGACACGATGGACATGGCGGTGGCCACGAACACCACCTGGAAGAAGAAGTCCGACATGTTGGAGTAGTACGGAGCATCCTCACCACCGGCCAGCACTTCTTCCACGGTGTTGTCGCCGCCGAGCAGGAAGCTCAGGCTGGGAATCACCGAGTTGACGCCGTCACCGTACATGATGTTGTAGCCGACGATCATGTACATGATGCAGGCCACCGCATACAGCACGATGTTCTTGGTCAGAATTTCAGCGGTGTTCTTGGCGCGCACCAGGCCCGCCTCGAGCATGGCAAAGCCAGCCGCCATCCACATTACCAATGCACCGGATACCAGGAAGTAGAAGGTATCCAGCGCATATTTCATTTCTGTCACAGCTTCCATCGTCGCATCCTCCGTTACAGGGCGTCCGGGCCGGTTTCGCCGGTGCGGATACGCACCGTCTGTTCCAGATCGAATACGAAGATCTTGCCGTCGCCGATCTTGCCGGTGTTGGCGGCCTTGCGTACCGCCTCGATCACCTGATCCACCATGTCGGCCTTCACCGCGGCTTCAACCTTCACCTTGGGCAGAAAATCGACCACGTACTCCGCGCCGCGATACAGCTCGGTGTGGCCCTTCTGCCGCCCGAAACCCTTCACCTCGGTGACGGTGATGCCCTGCACGCCGATCTCCGACAGGGCCTCGCGCACGTCATCGAGCTTGAACGGCTTGATGATTGCAGTTACCAGTTTCATCGTTGTCCTCCTTTAGGGGCCGGGCCGCGGCTGCGGCCCGGCATGACCTGTCATGGATCAGAGATCGAAGGCCTTGTTGACGGTGAACACCAGGCGGGTTTCGCCATCGCCGTCGGCGCTGATGTTGTCGAGGTCTTCATCGTTCTTCAGCAGATAACCGCCGACGGTGAAACCGGACACGTCGGTGTCATAGCCCACCTGCACGTAGCTGCCGTCGGCCTCGTCACCGTAGGTGCCGTACAGGGCATACAGGCCGTTGTACTCGGCCTTCACGGTGGTGAAGGTGTAGTCGGCGTCGGTGCCGCCGATGTCGCTGCCGTTGTAGGTGCCGATGTTGTGGGTGACCGTGAAGGGACCGTAGCCGGCGCTCAGGTTGAGCTCCTCGTAGCTGCCGTCGAAGTCATCGCTGTAGTAGTAGCCGGTGAAGCCGACACCGTAGCTCAGGTCACCGAAGGCGCCGTTGTAGCCGCCGTAGATGTCGTATTCGATGCCGTTGTTCACGTCGGCGGCCCAGGTGCCTACGTAGATGCCGCTCTCATGACCATAGTCGACGCCGGCGGAGGCGCTGGACTCGGCCTGGTAGATGCCACGGAAGATGTATTCGGACGAGAAGCCGACGTTGGCGCTCAGCTCGGCGGCGGCCTGGCCGCTGGCCAGCAGACCCAGGGCGATGGCGGAACCGAGTACGGACTTGCGGAACATGCTGCTCATTGTTTCTCTCCTCAGGTTGGATGGATTGCGGGTCAATGCCTGCGCAAGAGAACAATTGCATCGCCTGTGCCAACTCGGAATTTCTTTTTATTTCATGGCGTTGCGCAGGGCTGCCGGCAGCTGTAAAAAGCGGCCGCACCAGGATGGACCGCTGCCGTTTGCGCCGCGCACCGTTTTGGCGCACGCAACGACGGCGTGATCGCGTACACTTGCGACACAACGGAGGCCCTCATGGATACCCATTTCATCGACGATCTGGCGCAACGTCTCGCGGCCGCGCTGCCGCCGGGACTGCACACGCTGCGGCAGGATCTGGAACACAATTTCAATGCCGTGCTGCGCGCGCGGCTGGAAAAGCTCGACCTGGTGACGCGCGACGAATTCGATGCGCAGACACGCGTGCTGGCCCGCAGCCGCGCCAAACTGGAAGAGCTGGAAAGAAAGATTGCCGAGCTGGAGCAGCGCCTGTCTTAGGCGCCGGCCGGCACGAACGGGCCGGCCTTGAAATCAGTCATCCGCGGGCAATGACGCCCGCGCGCAACAACGGAACGGAAGCCATGTCACTAGCCATCGTGCACAGCCGCGCCGCCGTGGGCATCGACGCCCCGCCGGTTGCGGTGGAAATCCATCTCGCCAACGGGCTGCCCGCCCTGTCCATCGTCGGGCTGCCCGAAGCGGCGGTGAAGGAAAGCAAGGACCGTGTGCGCGGCGCCCTGCTCACCTCCCGTTTTGAATTTCCGGCCCGCCGCATCACCATCAATCTGGCTCCCGCCGATCTGCCCAAGGAAGGCGGCCGCTTCGACCTGCCCATCGCGGTGGGCCTGCTCGCCGCCTCCGGCCAGTTGCCGCAGGATGCATTACAGCGTTATGAATTTCTCGGCGAACTGGCCTTGTCCGGCGAACTGCGGCCGGTACGGGGTGTGTTGCCGGCCGCACTCAAGGCGCGCAATCTTGGCCGCATCCTGATCGTGCCTGCCGCCAACGCCGACGAGGCGGCACTGGTGGGTGACGTGACGGTACTGCCGGCGAGTCATCTGCTGGAGGTCTGCGCCCATCTGAGCGGAACCGCGTTGCTCAACCCGCATAAAATGCAGCTGCCGCCGCCGGCGAATAGCGAACTTCCGGATATGGCCGACGTGCGCGGCCAGCACCAGGCGCGCCGCGCCCTCGAAGTGGCCGCCGCCGGGGGGCACAGCCTGCTCATGCTCGGCCCGCCCGGCACCGGCAAGACCATGCTGGCCAGCCGTCTGCCCGGCATCCTGCCGCCGCTGAGCGAAGAGGAGGCGCTGGAGGCCGCCGCCATCGCCTCCATCAGCGACCACGGCTTCAACGCCGCCCACTGGGGGCGGCGCACGTTTCGCGCCCCGCACCACACCGCCTCCGGTGTGGCACTGGTGGGTGGCGGCAGCCACCCGCGGCCGGGCGAGATCTCCCTCGCCCACCACGGTGTGCTGTTTCTCGACGAGCTGCCGGAGTTCGATCGCAAGGTACTGGAAGTGCTGCGCGAGCCGCTGGAATCGGGCCGCATCACCATCTCGCGCGCCGCGCGCCAGGCGGAGTTTCCCGCCCGCTTCCAGCTGGTGGCGGCGATGAATCCGTGCCCCTGCGGCTACCTCGGCCATCCCAGCGGCCGCTGCCACTGCACGCGCGAACAGATCCAGCGCTATCGGGCTCGCATCTCCGGTCCGCTGCTGGATCGCATCGATCTGCAGATCGAGGTGCCCAGCCTGCCGCAGGAGGCGCTGCGCAACAGTGAAAACAGCGCCGAAGACAGCGCCACGGTGCGCAGCCGGGTGACGGCGGCACGTGAGCGCCAGCTGGAACGTCAGGGCAAGAGCAACAGCGAGCTGAGCAACCGCGAATGCGGCAAGCTGTGCAAGCTCGGTGATCGGGAACTGGACCTGCTGGATCGTGCCGTGGATCGGCTGGGCCTGTCGGCACGCGCCTATTTCCGCATCATTCGCGTGGCGCGCACGGTGGCCGACCTCGCCGGGAGCAAAACGGTGGAACTACCACACCTCACCGAGGCGCTGGCCTACCGACGACTCGACCGCACCCACTAGCCCCTGCGTAAATGTGATCACCATCACACCAATGACCAAGTGTTTTACTTGTTTTTGTGACGGATTTTGACAAAACTGGTCGCCAGTTTTGAAAAAGGCACACCAGGCCGAAAGGCCTGGCTCGCAAAATCACCGGTCTAAGGGGCTTCGGCCCTATGACAGCGGGATCGCCAAAACAAGCACCGGCGCAGCTTTGTCTGCGCTTCGCGCGCACGCTTCTGCACACCAAGGACGCGGCCCTGCGCCGCAAAGTCCATAGACGTCGCGCGCCCTGTTTTCGCGTTCCCCTGCATTCCCCCGGTGATCGATGTGCCTGTTACGGCATTACATCAAACGTTGGGGGAAATACCATGACCGCCTTGTCCACGCTGGAACAGGATGCCCGCACCGCAGGCGTCCCGTATTTCGATCCCGACGACTACCTCATCAATGCCATCCGCCGCGCCACTGCCAACGGCCAGGACCTGCACGTCAGTGCCGATGGCCTCGGCGAATTACTGATCGCCAGCAGCCGCGGGGAGTACTTCACCAGCGTCAACGACATGGCGGCCCTGTGCCGCTTGCCGATCGCCCGCCTGCGCATCAGCGTGGATCATCGGGGTGCCGTGCCGACCACCACCGGCCGCAACATCGATGAGCTCATGTGGACGGCGGCATTCCATGCCTCGGACAGTCGGCTGATGCTGGGCTGTTACCGCGATGACGTGGTGGAACTGCGCCACTGGCCCAACTTCACGCGCATACCGCACACCCCCAACTCGCTGCGCATCGCCGCACTGCTGGTGCAGCATCCCACGTCCGTCACCCTCGCTGCCCGCCTGCTCAAGATCGAACGCGAAGAGCTGTACCAGTTCTACAGCGCAGCGCGGTGTGCCGGCCTGGCGCGCGCCGTCAACCGCAAACCCGAAGAACCCAAACTCGCGCCGCACCGCCATCAGACGCTGCTGTCCGCGCTGCTCAACAAGATCGCCGGTATCTGAGGACCCGCCATGGAACACAAGATCATCTTCACCGGTCCGGTGGGCGCCGGAAAAACTACGGCCATCGGCACGATCAGCGACATCCCGGTAGTGAGCACCGAGGCCGCCGCCACCGACGACACCGCACTGCGCAAGGCCAACACCACGGTCGCCATGGACTATGGCGTGCTGCATCTGGACGGCGGCGCCAAAGTGCATCTGTACGGCACTCCCGGCCAGGAGCGCTTCAGCTTCATGTGGGACATCCTCACCGTGGGCGGCATCGGCCTGGTGCTGCTTATCGACAACGGCCGTGATGACCCGCTCGCCGATCTGGAGTTTTACCTCAAGGCCTTTGCGCGGTTCATCGAAAAAAATGCCGTGGTCATCGGAATCACGCGCATGGACAGCAAGCCGCGTCCCGGTCTGTACAGCTTCCACACCAAACTGGCGGAGCTGCAGGTACGGGCACCGGTATTCGAGGTGGATGCGCGCTCGCGCGACGATGTCCGGCAACTGCTGCTCGCTCTGCTGGCGGTACTCGATCCCGGAGTACGCCGCTGATGCATGCACGACAGGCAGCCGCCGCCACGAATGAGGCCGTGCTGAGCTTGCGCGGCTTCGGTGTCGCCTTTGGTGAACGCGTGGTACTCAGCGCGGTGGATCTCGACATCACCGAGCGGCACATGCTGATATTGCTCGGACCGTCAGGCAGCGGCAAATCCACGCTGCTGCGCACGCTGGCCGGCTTCAACGATGCCAGCCCCGCACTGCGCACCTGGGGCCAGGCAATCTATCTCAGCAGCGAACTCCAACAGGGTGAGCGTCCGGTCCTGGTAGCGCAGAGCGCTCGCCTCCTGCTGTCCAGTGTCCTTGCCAACATCGTGCAGGACCTGCCGGAACGCGCCAGCCTGACTCCGCTGCAGCAACGGGAGCTGGCGATGCGTCTGGTACAGCGCGCCGGTCTGGATGAGCTGATCGAACAGTTCGATGCGCCCGCCGCAGACTTGCCGCTGGCCATGCAACGTCACCTGGCACTGCTGCGCCTCGCTGCTGCCGGTCCGCGCCTCATCTGCCTCGACGAACCCACGACCGGCCTGAACGACAAGGAGGCGCAGCGTCTGCTGGCGCATATCCGCGCCGAAAGCCAGCGTCATGCCATGCTGGTCGTACTGCACAACCAGATGCATGCACGCCTGCTCGGCGGCACCGTGGCCCTGCTCGCCGGAGGCGTCATTCAGGAAATCGCTCCGCTGGAGAATTTCTTTTCCGCCCCCAACAGCAGCGCCGGCCAGGCCTTTGTCCACACCGGTTCCTGTGCCGTGCCCTCGCCTGGTGCCGATCCTGCCACCCTGGACCCACAGGCGCCGCCGCCCGCCGCGATTCCACCGGAGGCTCACAGCTACGTAAGCGACGCCTTCGGACCACGTGGTTTTCTCTGGCTCAAGAAGGGCCGTCTGGCCGGCACGCCGCGGCCGGGCATCGTGCATGACCTCGACTATGACCTCAAGGCGCTGGGCCGCGTCGGTGTCACTACGCTGATCTCGCTGACCTGCACACCACCGGACAGCGAATCCTATAGGGCTTCCGGCATCGTCAATCTCTGGTTTCCGATTCCCGATATGGGCGCGCCGCCGCTGGCACAGGCCCAGGAGATCTGTCGGCAAATGGAACAGCTGCTGGCACAGGACGCCGTGATAGCTGTCCACTGCCGCGCCGGCCTGGGACGCACCGGCACCCTGCTCGCCGCCTACCTCATCTGGGAAGGACAGTCGGCGCTGGATGCACTGGAGACGGTACGTCGCATCGAACCACGCTGGGTGCAATCAGAGACCCAGCTGCGCTTTCTCGAAGAATTCGCCTTCGCTCTTGCGAACGGATCGGCCCGCCACGCGCCGTAAACAGCGTGGCGCTCCACACCACTAATAAAACTGAACGAGGAAACACCATGGCCAATTTCGAAGACACCCTGCAGCAGTCCGTCGCCTCCATCCCGGAATGCGTCGCCGCCGGCTACGTCGATCTCTCCTCCGGCATGCTGCTCGGCATCCGTACCGTCGACTCCCATCCACAGGAAGTGATGGAGCTGCTGGCCGCCGCCACGGCGGATCTGTTCCAGGGTTCCAACGTGACCATCATCGAAGGCATGTTCAAGAAGGCCCGCGGCCTGGTCAACGACACCCATCACTACTTCCAGGAAATCATCGTCAACAGCGACAACCTGATCCACATCTTCATCCGCTCCAAGAGCAATCAGGAGCACGTCGCCTGCTTTGTGTGCCGCAAGTCCGCCAATCTTGGTATGGCGCTGACCAAGGCGCGCGGCTCCATGCCGGTTATCGAAGCAGCCTTATAGGACAGCCACGCTGCTGACCACGGATGGTCAGCGTCCGCGTGACCGCGAGAGACAATGACATGATTCCAACAACCCAAGACTCGCATCCACGTGCCAGCGCCGTACGTTCACTGCTGCGTGAACTCAACACCTCTTCCAAAGATGTGGAGGCTTCCGCCGCCATCACCACTGACGGTTTCATCATTGGCGCCGTGCTTGGCAATGGCGTCGATGCCGATCGTTTTGCCGCCATGTGCGCCTCCCTGCTGGCCCTGGCCGATCGTGCCGCTCAGGAGATCGCCCGTGGCCGTCTGAAGCAAGTGCTGATTGAAGGGGAAACCGGGCTGATGCTGCTGGTGCATGCAGGCGATGACGCCGTGCTGGCCGTGGCGGCACGTCCCACGGTGAACCTCGGCATGATCTTCATCGAGGCACGCAAGGCGGCGCAAAAGATCCGCACCACACTGGCAACTTGAGGGAGAACACGATGGCGTGGATTCGCTATGCAGGAAACAGTTACGAAAGCCGCCCGGGTGAGAGTGTGCTCGACACCTTTCTGCGCCTCGGCGTGGAGTTTCCGTTTTCCTGCCGCAAGGGCATCTGTCACGGCTGCTTGTGCCGGATGGCCTCCGGGGACATCCCCGAGGAGGCTCAACATGGCCTGGACCCGGAACGCCGGGCACAAGGTTATGCCCTGGCCTGCCGCCTTTACCCACGGAGCGACATGGAATTACGTAGCGGCAAGGAGCCCCTGCCTGTCACCGCTGTCCGGCAAGGTAAATCGGCTCCCGCAGTCCCGCTGCCCGACCCCGAGATGTGGCAGGCTCTGCAGCAGGGCGCCCTGCTCAGCACGGTGCTGGAAGACTTCTACACGCGGGTCTATGCCGATACACGCCTCGCATCCTTTTTTCACGGCGTCACCAAACAGCGGGCCATCGAAAAACAGTTCCTGTTCCTGCGCCAGCTGTTTACCGGCGAAAAGGTCTATTTCGGCGATCGTCCGCGCAATGCCCACCACTGGATGGTGATCTCTGACGAACTGTTCGATTACCGCGAACATCTGATGGAGACCTGCCTGCGCTCCCACGGCCTGCCGGAATACCTGATCACGCGCTGGCTGGCGATGGAGGAGGGTTTTCGCAGTGATTTGGTCAAGGATGCGCCATGGAAACGCATAATGGGCGGCATGGAGCTGCCCGTGGAGGGGTTTGGTGAATCGGTGATGGAGGTGGGCACCCTGTGCGACAGCTGCGGCGGAGAGATCGACGCCGGCACCCCGGTACGCTACCACCTGCGCCTCGGCACCACCTACTGCCCGGACTGTGCCGGGAACGGCGCCTAGGCCAGCAGGTCCGCCAGCCAGGCCAGGGTTTCCTCCTGCCACACCAGCAGCGCGCTTGCCACGGCGATGAGCAGCAGCCAGCGCCACCAGCGCCCGCCGCCCCGGCGGCGCCGGAACAGGCTGCGCTCGCGCCACTGGCGCTCCGCCTTGTCGAGATCGTCCAGCATCGGCCGATACCCCTGTTTGCATGAGGGCCATCAGAATGAACCAGGTCGGCGTTCAGGTAAAGGCTTGCGCTGCTACAATACGCGCCCGCTTGCCAACCGCCGCTGCCGAAACCGCCTGTGTCCAATCTCAATCCGCGCCAGCATGAAGCCGTGCGCTACATCGACGGCCCCCTCCTGGTCCTGGCCGGGGCCGGTAGCGGCAAGACACGCGTCATCACGCAGAAGATCGCCTGGCTGATCCAATCCTGTGGCATTTCCCCACAACACATCGCCGCCGTCACCTTTACCAACAAGGCGGCACGGGAGATGAAGGAACGTGCCGGCAAGCTGTTGCAGGGCAAGGAAAGCCGCGGCCTGCGCGTCTCCACCTTCCACACCCTCGGCCTCGACATCATCCGTCGCGAGGGCAAGCATCTGGGCTACAAGCCGTCCTTTTCCATCTTCGACGCCACCGACAGCGGCAACCTGATCAAGGAACTGCTGCGCAAGGAGAACGTCAACGAGGACCTGCTCAAGGAACTGCAGCAGCAGATCTCGCGCTGGAAGAATGCCTTCACCACACCGGAGCAGGCGGTCACCCTGGCGAGCAGCGACGGCGAGATGCGCGCCGCGCGCATCTACGGCGAGTACAACCGCCACCTCAAGGCCTACAACGCCCTCGACTTCGACGACCTGATCATGCTGCCGGTGCTGCTGTTCATGCAGCAGCCGGAGGTGCTGGAGCATTGGCAGAACCGCATCCGCTATCTGCTGGTGGACGAATACCAGGACACCAATGCCACCCAGTACCAGCTGGTGAAACTGCTGGTGGGGGCGCGCGCCGCGCTCACCGTGGTGGGTGACGACGACCAGTCCATCTACGCCTGGCGCGGCGCCCAGCCGGAAAACCTGGCCCTGCTCAACCAGGACTTCCCGCGCCTGAAGGTGATCAAGCTGGAGCAGAACTACCGCTCCACCGGCCGTATCCTCAAGGCCGCCAACCAGCTCATCGCCAACAACCCGCATGTGTTCGACAAGAAGCTGTGGAGCGAGCTTGGCTATGGCGATCCGATCCGCGTCGTCTCCTGCGCCGACGAGGAGGACGAGGCCGCCAAGGTAGTTGGGCTGATCATCGCCCACAAGTTCAAGCACCGCACCGAGCACCGCGACTACGCCATCCTTTACCGTGGCAACCATCAATCGCGCCTGTTCGAAAAGGCACTGCGTGAACAGCGCATTCCCTACACCCTGTCCGGCGGCACCTCGTTCTTCGCCTACACCGAGGTGAAGGACGTGCTGGCCTACCTCAAGCTGCTGGTGAACCCCGATGACGACACCGCCTTCCTGCGCGCAGTGAACACGCCGCGGCGCGAGATCGGACCGTCCACGCTGGAAAAACTCGGCGCCTATGCCGGCAGCCGCGGCGTTTCCCTGTTCACCGCCTGCTTCGAACTGGGACTGAAGCAGCAGCTTTCCGAACGCGCCTACGAACGCGTGGAGCAGTTCGCCCACTGGCTGGTGGACATCGGCGATCGCGCGCGGCGCGGCGACCCCATCGAGGCCATCCGCGACCTGGTGCGCGAGATCGATTACGACACTTATCTGAAAGACACCTCCAACGACATCAAGGCCGCCGAGCGGCGCATGGGCAACGTCTACGAACTGCTCGACTGGATCAAGCGTCTGGCCGAGCAGGAGGAGGGGAGCGAGCCGGACATCACCCTGCTGGTGAACAAGATCTGCCTGCTCGACATGCTCGATCGCAACGACGAGGAGAGTGCCGGCGACAACGTGCGTCTGATGACGCTGCATGCCGCCAAGGGCCTGGAGTTTCCCCACGTCTTCCTGGTCGGCATGGAAGAGGAACTGCTGCCGCACCGCAACAGCATCGAGCTGGACACCATCGAAGAAGAACGCCGCCTCGCCTATGTCGGCATCACGCGCGCGCAGAAGACCCTCACCATGACCGTCGCCACCCGCCGCCGCCGTGGCGGCGAACTGGTGCGCTGCGAACCCAGTCGTTTTCTCGAGGAACTGCCGCGGGATGATCTGGAGTGGGAGGGCAACGGCGTAGAGGTCGCACCGGAGGTACGCCAGGAGCGCGGCAAGGCGCAGCTGGCGAATCTCAAGGACATGCTCGGGGGCTGACGCCCCAGTTACGAGGGACGAGGATCAACTGCGTGCGTAGTGCGCACCTTCCTCGTCCCTCGTACCTCGTACCTCGTACCTCGTACCTCGCGACATCGTCGGCCTACTGGCCGACAATGTCTCGATACGCGTGCCAGGTGGCATAGCCCAGCAACGGGAAGGTGACAATCAGGCCGAGATACAGCGGAAGGATGCCGATGCCGGCGAAGATCACGATCAGCCCGGCCCACAGCAACATCACCTGCCAGTTACGCGTCACTGCCTGCACGCTCACCATCATCGCGGTGATCACATCGATATCCTCGTGATCCACGGCCAGCGGCACCGATACCGCCGTCAGCACGAAGACGATGGCCAGCGCCGCCACACCGCTGAGGCACACGGCGGCCAGCATCGGCCAGGTGAGCGAGGTGAGAAAGGTGGCGAGATCCGGCGCACTGCCGAACACCTGTGCCATCACGCCGGCGTTGGCAACCAACAGTGCCGTCAGCTGCATCGAGGTGACGAACCAGGCCAGCATCAACAGCACCATGATGATGCCGAGGCTGTAGGTGGTCAGCCGGTTGCGGCGCCAGCCATGCATGGAGTCCTGCAGCGTACTGGCCAGCTCGCCCTCACCGCGCCGCGCCACCTCATACAATCCCACGGCCAGCACCGGCCCGAGGAACAGAAAACCCGGCATCAGCGCGATGCCCCAGTGCCAGGAACCGGCCGAACCGAGCAGCAGCGTCACCAGGGCAAAAGCCAGTGTCGCCAGCAGGCCATAGCCCAGACTCAGACCCGGCGCGGCGATAAAATCACGCCAGCCTGCGGCCAGCCAGAACCACGGCCGGTTCATGTCGACACGGCGAATCTCCGGCATGGAGACCGGGGAGACGTAGTGTTCCAGATAGGGGCGTCGCATGGTCATCACCTCCTGAAGGTATGCAGCGGCATGGCGCCCGGAAAGTACAGTTGTTTCCAGTCTAGCCAATACCCGGCAGCGTGCCAGCACATGAACATCAGGCTTTTCAATGCCGGCGCCCGATGGATAAGCAATGGTTTAACGCAGCACGGCGGACAGGCTACACTGGCGCACCAACGACCGTCTGCGCCACGAAAGCCCGCACGATAAACAGGGATAGTGCCCATGGAACAGGACCCTACTTTGCAGCAGCCGACGCCGGCCAACACCTATTACCGCCCTGTCAGCCTGCGCGCACTGCAACCGCTTGGCCAGCAGTTCGACGGCGCGGCACTGTTGGTTGCCTGGATCGCCACGCTGGCCCTTGGCATCGGCCTTGGTCTGGCCTCCATCGCCTACAACTGGTCCGGCCTGCCCCTGCACTTCGGCGGAGTCGACATCTACGTCACCATTTATCCGCCGCTCATCTTCTGCACTCTGTGGGTATTGTGGTTCGGCTTCTGGTGGGGCTTCGTGCCGGCCTATCTCGCCACCCTGGTGCTGGCTCTCTACCCACACCAATGCTCTCGGCGTGCACGACCTGTTGCCCATCTGGCAGGGCTGGTGGCTCGGCGGCCTGTTGCAGAACCTGTTGCTGGTGGCGCCCCTGCTGTACCTGTTCAGCCCCGTGGTCAGCCGCTGGCGCGAACGCCACCTGATGGGCGTCGTCACGGTACGCGGCAGGCAGGCGCAGGGCACCCTGCTGGCTGGTGGCACCATCATCGCCGGCGTGCTCCTCTACCTGCATTTCACCATTTCCCTCAGCCATCACCGCCTGGAAACGGCGCTGGCCAGCAACGATACCGCCGCCTGGCGCGAGGCTGCACTGGCGAGCGCCGAATCCACCATCATGCTGTACTGGGCCGTGGCCATCCTGATCCTGTTCATCGCCTTTTTCGGCGCCCAGCTTTTCGTGCACTGGACCCGCTCGTTGCAGCAATCGGCGCGCGAACTCTCCAGCACCAATGTGCGTCTGCGCCGCGAAATGGACCAGCGCGAAGAGGCCGAGCAGGAGCTGCGGCAGGCCGCCGATCGCCTCGCCACCGCCAATGCCAGCAAGGATCGCCTGTTCTCCATCGTCGCCCACGACCTGCGCGGTCCGGTGGGCGCCATCGGTTCGCTGCTGAACATCCTCGACAGCCAGGTCCGCGAGCAAGGCCAGCGCGAACTGATCGAGCGTTTCGCCAACCTGCGCGAGGCGATGCAGCAGCTGACGCGCTTCCTGGAAAACCTGCTGCAATGGTCGCGGCTGCAACTGGATCAGGAACAATGCCAGCCCCAGGTGGTGGATCTCGCCCGCGCCGTGGACAGCGCCGCCGGCCCCAGTGCCCTGCATGCCTCGCTCAAGGAGATCACCGTGGAGCGGCGCGTGACTCCGGACACGCAGGTGTTGGCCGACCCGCACATGCTGCAGACCATCCTGCACAACCTGCTGTCCAATGCCATCAAGTTCACGTCGCGCAACGGCTATATCACCGTCGCGGCAGCGCGCGAACACAATGAGGTCCACGTCACCGTGCGCGATACCGGCATCGGTATCGAAGCCGAAAAGCTGTCGCAGCTGTTCGACATCGCCCGACTCTCCAGCCGCCCCGGCACCAGCGGCGAACCGGGCAGCGGCCTGGGCCTGCTGCTGTGCAAAGAGCTGGTGGAGCGGCAGGGCGGCCACCTATGGGTGGAAAGCTGGCCGCATACCGGCACTGAAGTACACTTCACCCTGCCCGCCGTGCGAAATTGAACCTGACCGGAGGATACTGCCTGATGAATATGCTGTACCGCTGGAGCCGGTGGCTGCTCGCCGCCCTGGTACTGAGCGGCTGCGCCGCCACTCCCGCACCCACCACCAGTCTGTACGAGGCCAGCGCGGTACTGGGCAATGAACAAACGCTGCGGCAGCTCTATTCCTGGCCCAACAGCGCGGAAAGCCCGCAGTCACTCACCGACACCATCCACCACTACACCTGGCAGAGCGGCACACGCGACGGCCTGCCAGAACTCACCGTCACCGTATGGAATGACCTCGGCAACTACACCGCCACCATTCGCAGTTCCGACTGGCGCGTGCTCGACTATGGCCGGCGCCTGCCGCGCTTTCTCGCCATCGGCCGGCTCGGCGTGGACGCCACGACACGACTGAAGACCGCAGGCCTGTGGAACGACAGGGAATGGCGCTTCTTTCTGCCGCTGGGACTGGCCCTCACCGAGCAGCGCTCGGTGCAACTGCTGCACTTCCCGCCCGATTATTCCCTGCCGGCACAGGACTACCTCGGTTCGAAGACCAGCCAGCGCTGGGAGGCGCTGCTGCAGGAAAACGGCGTCAGCGCGCAGGAGGTAACCCTGTACGAGGCCATCGTCGACATCGCCCCCATCGCCGCACCGGCCAGCGCCGGCAGCACGCTGGAGGCAACCTATCCCTACTACGCCCCCTACGCCCAGCGCCTGCTGGAATTCCTGCTGCAGCGCGACAACGGCGCCGCCCGCCCGGTGGTGGCCTACGGCTATCCGGTGCGGCAGTGGCTGCAGCAGCAATACGGCGCCACCCTCAAGGTGCTCGATACGGCACAGCTCGATCTCGGTGACGACCAGGCGGCGGTCATCGCCGCCAACCACCCCAGCTTCATCTGGTACGTCAAGGAACAGGGATTCGACGCGGCCGAACAGGTGATGTATCAGGATCTCGTCGCCGCCTGCTGGCAGGCCGCCATGGGCAACAATCCCGACGCCGATGCCGCCCTCACCCGCGACACCTGCCGCGACAGCTGGCGTGACCGTCCACAACAGGTCTGCGTCCTCACCTGGCAGCAGGCCTTCGACAAGAGCGCCGAAGAGGCACACCAGTTGTGTGCCAATACCGAAAAAACAAACACCACCACCGACGTAGCCCTTGAAGCACTGGAGCGCGAACTGCTGCATTGAAAACACTGCACCGGGCATCCTGCTGTCCAGCGGCAAGCTCAAATGTCGCACGATGTACAACCGAATCTCTCTGCCTGCACATACGGAAAATCCTGACCTTTTCCCGTCGCCGGGTTTGGCTGGCAGATTCGCGTATATCTAGGATTTTTCCTACAACCCTTTTCCGACTGGTCCTACACAGACTGCCAGACTTGCGGCATATCTTTTCGGTAATGCCCTGCTAGGTTTTCTCTTGACCAGTTACAGCCAACCCATGACGACACACTGAATCAGTCGCAAATGGCAGGCCTCACGCACGGGCCCCCAAGGAACAGGACTCCCCATTACGGGCTGCACACAAGGAGCAGATCATGAGCAGAGCAGTAGCAGAGCTTCGTCAAATTCCCTTCCAGCACCTGATCGGCGCGCCCATGAAGGCAGCCATCGAGGCCCAGGCGCTTGCGGCGCAATCCACCATCGAGTTCATCCAGAAGGTGGGTTTCAAGACACAGGGCGGCGGCTATGAGCCGACCGACATGCTGTTCAACGACACCGCCAACGACGCCGATGCCGGCGAATTGCGCAACGTGACATTCCGCTACGAAAAAAAGGATGAAACCAATGGCACAGCGGAATTCGAGCTGAAGGTTCCGCTGCTGGCGATCACACCCATTCCCTACCTGCGCATCGATGAGATGACGATCGATTTCTCGGCCAAGCTCACTGACTCGATACAGCGCACCACGGAAAGCAGCTTCAACCTCAACTCCTCCGTTTCCGGCAAATACTCTGCTTTCTGGTCACCGGTGAAAATGGAGTTCCGCGTATCCGCCACCTACAACACCAAATCAGCCACTGCGTCTTCGCAAAAGCGTGAATACCGCATGGACATCCACGTGCGCGCGGTACAGGACGAGATGCCCGCCGGCCTTTCCAAAGTGCTCGACATTCTGGAAGACGCCATTCAGGACACCAAGGCGACGGCATAACCATGGCGCGCCTAGGTTCGGTCGTCGGCGGCGTACTGAAAGAGCTGGCCCAGGCACGCGCCATCGCGGATCGCCACAGCCGCGAGCTGGTGGGCGAGTACGAGCGCGATCCTGTGCTGTCGGCATTCAGCGTACCGCGGGTCACTCTTGGTGAGGTTAATCTGACTCTGCGCTTCACCATCAATGATCTGGAAGAGGAATCGCCGGCGGCCCCTGACTACGCCCGCCTGGCGGCCGACTGGCAACGGCTGGCAAACGGTGTTCTGGTCAAAAAAACCGTGGCGCGTCTCGGCATCCCTGCGGAACTCGCCGGCAAGGCTGTCAACGGCCTAAGGAGCCGGCCGGCCGTGTCGGATGACCTCACTGCCGCGATCGCTGCACCTGGCCGCCGCGCTGCGCAACTTTCGGCCGAAGAGCTGCTGGAGGGATGGGCCGCGCTGCCGGGTGAGCTGCGTCAGGCGCTGGGGAACAAGCAGGAGTTCCGCCGCGAACTGCTGGCCACGGCCGAAGCCGAACTGGCTAGCTTCCTCGCTGACCAGGCCAGGCTCACTGACCTGCGCAGCGCCCTGGCCTCAAAGATCGATGTCGGCATCCGCACCGCTGACCTGCCGAGTGAGCCGCAGCACATCCACGAAATGACACTGACGGTACGCGGCGAGGATATCGATATGGTACTTGCCTCCAGCGAGGAGAAATGAAATGACGTTGCGGCGCATCGAGCCATTGGGGCTGGGCGACATACTCGGCTCCCTCATGTCTTCTGTCATCGGGGCACAGGCACAATCGGCGCGCGCCACTGTCGCGTTTATCGAGGATGTCGGTTTCGAGAAATCTGCCGCAGGCGACAAGCTTCGCACCGTCTCGGTTCTCTACGAAAAGCTCGACGAAAATAACCAGCCTGCAACCTTTGCCGTGGAAATGCCACTGCTGGCGATGGTCAATATCCCGTCGCTTGCAGTGAAAAATGCCTCTTTTGCCCTCGCCTACGATGTGCTGACCACGGAGCCCGGCGAAGCAAGTGCCAAACAGGGCGCGAAAATGCTCGGCTTCGTGCGCAAGAAGAATCAGGCTGCCGCCACGGCAAGCCAGTCCACTTCCATCGACATCGACATCGTGATTGAACAGCAGGAAGTGCCGGCCGGCATTGCTCGCCTGTTCGACCTGGCGGAGCTTGGTATCGCCGAGAAACCCGTCAACGGATAGGTTCTGCAATGAGTGCCGACAACATCGCACAAACCCTGCTGGCAGTAAGAGATGCACTGCATCACTTCACTGCCTCTCTCTCTCGTTCGGGCTTCGCCGCCGGTGCCGACAGTTACCGGCAGATGGCGGCGATCGTTGTCGGCCAGCAGCTGTGGGCCAGAGATCAGGGCGTCAACTCCTTCGACGAACGCTTTCGCGAAATCGCCATGCTTGCCATCGAGGTGCACCGCCAGCTCCAGCCCTACGTGCAGGCCATGGAGCAAATCGGCGCACTACTGGAGTTGGTACCGCCACCGCCACGCTACCCGGAGGAGTCCATCGAGGGCCGCGTCGTAAGCCACCTGGCCGCGGCGCGCCGCCCGCTCTCCACCACGCAGATTGGCACTGCCCTTGGCGTTGCATCCACGACCATCCGGCGCATCCTGAACAACCTGGACAAGGAAGAAATACTGACCAAGACAGGCTCGACCAACCGCCCCCAATGGGGTCTGCGCCGCGCCTGATCACTCCACTACCACGCGAAAAGGGACGTCGCACATCATGGCTCGCAATTTCGTCATCGTATCCGGCGGCCCCGGGCTCTACGTCGCCTGCGATCCTGACCACGATAAAAGCTGGTCAAATTACGTGGACAACATCCTGCTGTTGGCCGCCAACAGCAACTTCCCCAAGCAAAATGATGAAGAGGTCTGGTGGCTGGTTTACGAACCGGCCTACGATGCGCGGTGGAGCGACGACATTTCCAATGGCCGCCAGTCCACCAAGGATATCAAGGCCAAGGGATCGACATCCTACAAAAACCATCTGGAGAAACGCGCAAAGAAGTACAGCTGGAAACTGCGGTGGCTGACGAAGGGCGACGATTTCTGGTCAAAACTGAAGACCTTCCGCGATCCCGTCAGCCGCGTATGGTATTTCGGTCATGCCCGCGATGATCTGTGGCTGTCGCTGAATCATAACGGCTGCACCGCTGTGGCACCGGCCTCCAGCGCCATCATCCGGTGTACCGACATTGCATCACAGACCGCCATCAAGACCCACATGCAGGCCGGTGGCAGCAAGTACGATGCCAACCGCTCCTCTCGTTTCTATGGCTGCAATTCCGCAAAATTCGCTCAGGAATTCGCGAAGGCCTACGGCGTCTATGCCGAGGGGGCCGTGGGTAACGTGGACTTCACCAAGGCCCACTCCGCCGGCGGCAAACTGAACGCCATACTCACCGGCTGCAGCTGGAAAACCTACGATACCAGCGGCAATTCCATCTAACCGCCCCTCTGTGCCCCGACGACCAGGTGGCCGCCCCCTAACCGCCGCGAGGTTGACGAACCGCCTCAAGAGACGACCTAATTCCCGCCATGGATTCCTCCCCGGGATACTTTGGTGCACGGATTACGGCAACGCTCCTCGTGGCGGCAGTGAGCTGCGGTGCCGTCACGGCACCGACCGGCCGCGCGGAGGCGGCACAGCAACAGGACTGGTTCGCCCACGCCTATGCCGCCCGCTTCACGCACAAACCGTTTCTCGACACCCTGCGCCTGCAGGCGGACATGGATGACAGCTGGCTCAAGGCAGCGGGCGTGGGGCACCGGTTTGCGGACCCGGCACCACATCTGCAATTGGAATGGGAGCTGCAGGCAGCCCAGCATTCCGGTCTGCAACATCACACCGAATTCAACGCGCTCGGCATCGTGCGGATACATCGCTTTGCCTGGGACACCACGCTGCGCAACAGCGTTGCCTTCGGTCTCGGCGTCTCCTATGCCGCCGCCGAACCGATCCTGGAGAAAACCTATGGCAATACCGAGCGCACGTTGGTGTACATGCTGTTCGAAGTGACGGCGGCCACACCACACACGCCGGACTGGAACCTGTTCCTGCGCATCCATCACCGCTCCGGTGCCTTCGGCCTGGTGGCGGACGATGTCGACGGCTCCAATTTCATCGGCCTCGGCCTGCGCCATCACTTCGCATGGTAGTCGCGCCGCAGCAGCGCGAAACCTGCCGCCGCCGATTTACGTATAATCATCCCGACTCCACACGGAAAACCTCCGCCCATGACCACACTCGGCGTGGTGATGGACCCCATAGGGGCCATCAATTACAAGAAGGACTCCACCCTGGCGATGCTGCTGGCGGCGCAGGCGCGTGGCTGGCAGTTGCGCTATTTCGAGCTGGCCGATCTCTACCTGCGTGACGGCGAGGCCCGGGGACACAGCCGGCCGCTGCGGGTGTACGCCGACCCGCAGGGCTGGTTCGAACTGGGCGATGCGGAGGACATGCCGCTGGGCGAGCTGGACGTGATCCTGATGCGCAAGGACCCGCCCTTCGACATGGAGTACATCTACGCCACCTATCTGCTGGAACTGGCCGAGACGGCGGGCGCGCTGGTGGTGAACCGGGCGCAGAGCCTGCGCGACGCCAACGAGAAGCTGTTCGCCGCCTGGTTTCCGCAGTGCACGCCGCCGACGCTGGTGACGCGCGACATGCAGCGTCTGCGCGCCTTCGTCGCGGAGCAGGGCGAGGCGGTGCTGAAACCACTGGGCGGCATGGGCGGCGCCTCGATCTTCGTCACGCGCCAGGGCGACCCCAATGCCTCGGTGATCATCGAGACCCTCACCGACCATGGCCAGCGCTACACCATGGCGCAGCGCTATCTGCCGGAGATAAGCGCAGGCGACAAGCGCATCCTGCTCATCGATGGCGAACCGGTACCCTATGCGCTGGCACGCATCCCGGCCGAGGGCGAACTGCGCGGCAACCTCGCCGCCGGCGGCAGCGGCGTGGGCGTGCCGCTGTCGGAGCGCGACCGCTGGATCTGTGCCCAGGTGGCGCCACGGCTGCGCGAGAAGGGCCTGCTGTTCGTCGGCCTTGATGTCATCGGCGACTACCTCACCGAGATCAATGTCACCAGCCCCACCTGCATCCGCGAACTGGATGCGCAGTTCGGCCTGGACATCGCCGGGCAACTCATGGACGCCATTGCGGTCAAACTGGCGGCGCGGCATTAAGCCCAACCCCGCAGGGTCCGCCCTACCCCGGTATTTGATGTGATCGATATTCATGCATAAGTTCGCTTGCCTGCTGCCCCTCGCCCTCATCCTCGCCGCCTGCCAGGGCGAACCGCCCGTCCAGCGCAAGACCTTCATCGCCTACGGCAGCCCGGTGACCATCGCCGTGCAGGGCCTGGCAACGGAGCCGGCGCAGCACGCGCTGGAAGAGGCGGCAACGGATCTGCTGTACATCGAAGAGGGCAACGACCCGGCACGGCCGGGGCCGATGGCACGCACCAACCAGCTGCTGGCGACGACGGCCGGCTTCTCCGCCGTGCCCTCGCTACTGCCGCAGATCCAGCAGGCGCAGGTGCTGTCGGTGCGCAGCGGCGGGCTGTTCAATCCGGCCCTGGGCGGCCTGCTGGAGCTGTGGGGTTTCTACAGCGAGCCCAAGGGACCACCGCCGACGCCGGAAGCCATTGCCGCACTGGTGGCACAGCAACCATCGATGAGCGACATCGTCATCGACGGCATCACCATGCGCAGCAACAACGCGGCCGTGCGCCTCGACCTGGGCGACTTCGGCCGCGGCTACGCGCTGGATACCGCGCTGGCCCGGCTGCGCGAGGCTGGCGTCACCACCGGCCAGCTGACCACACCGGGAGCGGCGGCACGCCTGGGCCAGGGTGACGAGCTGGTACTGGTTCTGACCGGCCGCGACGGCCGCACCCCGCTGGCGCGCATCGCCCTGCAGCCGGACGAGGTGGCCTACACCGTGACCCCGCTGCGCGGCGCCTATCTGCACGACGACCGCCTGTTCCACCCGCTGCTCGACCCCGCCACGGGCGAACCGGCGCGCAGCGCCTTCGCCATCACCGTGTTCCACACCCGCCTGGCCGAGGCTGCCGCGGCGGCCCATGCCCTGTTCGTGGCCGGCCCGGCACGCTGGACCGAAACCGCCCGTGCCCTCGGTATCCGTCACGCCCTGCTGGTGGATGCGGAAGACGGGGTGCGCATCACATCCCCGCTGGCGCCGCGCCTTGTGATGGCCGACGGCACGCTGCAAGCCGTGGTCGATCCGCTATAATCCGCCGCACATGAGCACCCTCGCCCCGACACCACCCGTCCCGCGCATCGGTTCCGCCGATCGCCTCGGCCTGACGCTGTTTCTCGCCGTCGCCTTCCACGCCATCGTGATCCTCGGCATCAGCTTCGTGCCCAACGACAGGAATGCCGCCGACACGCCGCGCACCCTGGAGGTGATCCTGGTGCACAGCAAGAGCGACGAGAAGCCGGACAAGGCCGATTACCTGGCACAGGTCACCCAGCGGGGCGGCGGCGACGTCGAGGAAAAGGTCCGCCCCGGCAGCCCCTTCGCCAACAGCGCCTCGCGCAGCGAGCAGGGCAATGCCGCCCAAACGCGCCCGCTGACCGTGCCCAGGCCGCAACCGACGCCGGAGCCGCGGAACGTCATGACGGTGGAGCAGTCGCGCCTGCGCACCCAGGTCACGCCGGGCGAACGGCGCCCCGATATCCCGGAGGCCCTCACCGCCGCCGAGCTGATGCCCACCAGCCAGGAGATGGCCGCCCTGGCGGCGGAGATCACCCAGCGCATGCAGACCTATGCGGCCAAGCCACGCGAGAAATACATCACCGCCAGCACCCGGGAATACATCGCCGCCAGTTATGAAAACGCCTGGCGCATGAAGGTGGAGCGCATCGGCAACCTCAACTACCCCGATGAGGCGCGCCGCGCCAACCTCTCCGGCGCCCTGATGCTGGACGTGGCCATCAACGCCGACGGCAGCCTGAAGGACGTGCAGGTGGTGCGCTCCTCCGGCCACCGCGTGCTGGACGAGGGCGCCATCCGCATCGTGAAGATGGCCGCGCCCTATGCCCCGCTGCCGCAGGCACTGCGCAAGGATACCGACGTCCTGCACATCATCCGCACCTGGCTGTTCGAGAACGGCAACCAGCTGGAGATGCGGTAGGAGCGAATCGCATTCGCGATGCGGCAGCAAAAAGGGGCCCGGTCGCGAATACGATTCGCTCCTGCAACGTCGCCACCCTTGCGGGCCGCACACACCTTCCCGATACTAGCGCCATGACCGAAACCGCTTCCCTGCGCAATCATTTCCTCATCGCCATGCCGCAGCTGGCTGACCCCAATTTCAGCCACACGGTGACCTACATCTGCGAACACAACGCGGAAGGGGCCCTGGGCATCGTCATCAACCGCCCGCTGGATCTCACCCTGGGCGAGGTACTGCAGCACATGCAGATCGAGCCCGGCGAACGGGTAGACACCGCCGCACCGGTCTTCAGCGGCGGCCCGGTGCAAACCGAGCGCGGCTTCGTGCTGCACCGCCCGGTGGGGGCCTGGACCTCCACCCTGCCGGTCACCGCCGACATCGCGCTGACCACCTCACGCGACATCATGAATGCCATCGGCCATGGCGAGGGGCCGCAGCAGTTCCTGCTGGCCCTGGGCTACGCCGGCTGGGGCGCCGGCCAACTGGAGCAGGAAATCACGCAAAACGCGTGGCTATCCGGCCCGGCCGACCCGGCGATCCTGTTCGATCTGCCTGTGGAAGAGCGCTGGGGCGCCGCCGCCGCCCTCATCGGCGTCGACCTGACCCTGCTGTCCAGCGAGGCCGGCCACGCCTGACATGAGTGGCGTCCTGCTCGGCTTCGACTACGGCACCAAGCGCATCGGCATTGCCGTCGGCCAAACCCTCACCGGCAGCGCCCGCCCCCTCACCATCGTCAAGGCCCGCGACGGCAAGCCCGACTGGGAGGCGATCACCCGACTCATTGCCGAGTGGCGGCCGGTAGCCCTGGTGGTCGGAGTGCCGGTGCACATGGACGGCACGGAACATGAGCGCACCGCCCGTGCGCAGCGCTTTGGGAATCAGCTGGCGGGCAGGTACAATCTGCCGGTCCATCGCGTCGACGAACGTCTCACCTCCTACGAGGCGGAACTGGAGCTGCGCGCACAGGGCAAGGGGGGTGAGGCGCTGGATGCCGTCGCCGCGCAACTGATCCTGCAAAGCTGGCTGGACACCCAGGCCGAAGAGAGTCACCCATGACTACGCAACCCGCTATCGAACCCACCCTGCGCGCCATGGCCGATCGCCTGCGCGCCTTGCTCGCCGCCCGCGGCATCGGCGATCCCTGCATGGTCGGCATCCACACCGGCGGCGTCTGGGTGGCGCGGCGCCTGCACGAACTGCTCGAGCTGCGCGAACCGCTTGGTGCACTGGACATCAGCTTCTACCGCGACGACTTCTCGCGCATCGGCGTGCATCCGCAGGTAAAGCCCTCCAACCTGCCCTTCGACATCGAGGGACGTCACATCATCCTGGTGGATGACGTGCTCTACACCGGCCGCACCATCCGCGCCGCCCTCAACGAACTGTTCGATTACGGCCGCCCCGCCTCGGTGCTGCTGGTGGCGCTGGTGGAACGCAGCGGCCGTGAGCTGCCGATCCAGGCCGACGTGGCCGGGCTGCAAATGGAGTTGGAAGCCGATCAGCAGGTCAAGCTGAGCGGTCCGGACCACCTCGCCCTGACGGTGCAAAGCCATGCCGATCGATAAATTGCAGCAGGACGCCAACGGCAACCTGCGCCACTTCCTCACCGTCGAGGGACTGAGTCGCAGCGTGCTCACCGAGATCCTCGATCTCGCCGAGTCGTTCATCACGGTGGACGCGCAGAGCGTGAAGAAGGTGCCGCTGCTGCGCGGCAAGACCATCGCCAACCTGTTCTTCGAATCGAGCACGCGTACGCGTACCACCTTCGAACTGGCGGCCAAAAGGCTGTCCGCCGACGTGCTCAACATCAACATCCAGACCTCGGCCACCTCCAAGGGCGAGAGCCTGCTCGACATGCTGCACAACCTGGAGGCGATGCACTGCGACATGTTCGTGGTGCGCCATGCCGATTCCGGTGCTGCCCACTTCATCGCCCGCCACGTCGCGCCGCACGTGTCGGTGGTCAACGCCGGCGACGGCCGCCACGCCCACCCGACCCAGGGCATGCTGGACATGTTCACCATCCGCCGCCACAAGGGGCCGGACTTCGGCGCGCTGCGCGTGGCCATCGTCGGCGACATCATGCACTCGCGCGTCGCCCGCTCGCAGATCCACGCCCTCAACACCCTCGGTGTCGGCGAGCTGCGCGTCATTGCCCCCAAGACCCTGGTGCCGCCCGAAGCCAGTGCACTCGGCGTGCACGTGTATCACGACATGGCGCGCGGCCTGAAGGACGTGGACGTGGTGATCATGCTGCGCCTGCAGCGCGAACGCATGCAGGGTGCGCTGATCCCGAGCGGCGGTGAATTCTTCCAGCTCTACGGCCTCAATGCCGAGACCCTGGCGCTGGCCAAACCCGATGCCATCGTCATGCACCCCGGCCCCATCAACCGCGGCATCGAGATCGACTCGGCGGTGGCCGACGGTGAACAGTCGGTGATCCTGGAGCAGGTGAGCAACGGCATCGCCGTGCGCATGGCGGTGATGTCCATGTGCGTGGGCCGCGCGGCAGGAGAGGGGGCATAAACATGCATACGGTAATCCGCAACGGCCGCATCATCGACCCGGCCAACCGCCGCGACGAAACCGCCGATATCTACATCGCCGCCGGGCGCATCGCCGCCATCGGCGCCGCCCCGGCCAGCTTCTCCGTACAGAAGGAGATCGACGCGCGCGGCAAGTGGGTGCTGCCCGGCCTGGTCGATCTGCGCGCCCATCTGCGCGAGCCGGGCCAGAAGCACAAGGGCGGCATCGCCAGCGAGACCCGTGCCGCCGCCGCCGCCGGCATCACCACCCTGTGCTGCGCACCGGACACCAGTCCGGTGATCGACTCGGCGGCGGTGGTGGAACTGATCCGCCGCAAGGCCAGCGATGCCGGCATGGCCCACGTGCTGCCGCTGGCGGCCCTCACCCAGGGCCTCGCCGGCGAGCAGATCAGCGAGATGTATGGGCTGCAACAGGCCGGCTGCGTGGCGGTGAGCAACGGCAAGAACCCGATGGCCAACACCCTGGTGTTGCGCCGGGCGCTGGAATACGCTGCCGGCCTCGATATCCCGGTGCTGCTGTATTCCGAAGACCCCTGGCTCGGCGCCAGCGGCTGCATCCATGAGGGCGTGGTATCCACCCGCCTCGGCCTGCCCGGCATCCCGGCCTGTGCCGAGGTGATCGCCGTCGGGCGCGACCTGATGCTGGTGGAGCAGACCGGCGTGCGCGCCCACTTCTGCCAGCTCTCCTCCGCCCGCGCCGTGGAACTGGTGGCGGCGGCGCAGAAACGCGGCGTACCGGTCAGCGCCGACGTCAGCGCCCACCAGCTCTATCTCACCGAAATGGATGTCGGCCAGTTCAACAGCCTGTGCCATGTACGCCCGCCGTTGCGCAGCCAGCGCGATCGCGACGGCCTGCGTGCCGCCCTCGCCGACGGCGTGATCGGCGCCATCTGCTCCGACCATCAACCGCACGACACCGATGCCAAGCTGGCGCCGTTCCCGGCCACCGAGCCGGGCATCTCGGCGCTGGAGACCCTGCTGCCGCTCACCCTGCGCCTGGTGGACGAGGGCGTACTGTCACTGCACGACGCCATCGGCCGCATCACCTGGCAGCCGGCCAGCATCCTTGGCCAGAGCGCGGGCACGCTCAGCCTGGGCGCCCGCGCCGACCTGTGCATCGTCGATCCGGAGTGTTACTGGACGGTAAGCGCAAAGACGCTGTTGAGCCGCGGCAAGAACACCCCGTTCCTCGGCTGGGAACTGAAGGGCAAGGTCACCCACACCCTGCTCGACGGCAAACTGGTATACGACAACCACTAACCGTAGGATGGGCAAAGCGAAGCGTGCCCATCTTTAGACATGCGTTGAATTGATGGGCACGCTACGCTTTGCCCATCCTACTTTTACGGCCCATCATGACCAACAAACCGCACCGCAACACCGTTTTTGTCGAAGACGCCGAGATCCTGAGCCACGAGCATCTGGCCGGCGAACAGCACATGCTGCGCGTCAAGGCGCCGCAGATAGCCAGCCACGCCCGCGCCGGCAGCTTCGCCCACATCACAGTGGACCCGCAGCGCCCGCTGCGCCGTCCCATCTCCATCATGCGCGTGAACAGGCACAGCGGCGAGGTGGACTTCCTCTACAAGGTGTTCGGCGAGGGCACCACGCTGCTGTCCAAGCGCGCCGTGGGCGAGAAGCTGAGCATCCTCGGCCCCATCGGCACGCCGTTCACCCTGCACATGGAGCGGCCGCGCCCGCTGCTCATCGGCGGCGGCGTCGGCATCCCGCCGATGGTGTTCGTCGCCGCGGAGACGCTGGCGGTGAAGGGCGCCTATCAGCCGTTCGTCATCATGGGTTCGGAGGTGCCGTTTCCGTTCAAGGCGCAGCCGTCGAAGATCATGGTGCCCGGCATGAGTGCGGAGGTGATCGCCGCCATGCCGCTGCTGGAGGACTGGGGCATCCCCTCGCGCCTCGCCAGCCGCCAGGGCTATGCCGGCTGCCACGATGGTTTCGTCACCGACGTGGCGCGCAACTATCTGGAGGCCCTGACGCCGGAGCAGCGCAAGGAGGTGGAGGTGTTCGCCTGCGGCCCGCATCCGATGCTCGAGGCGGTGGCGAAGCTGGCGCGGGAATACCATCTGCCCTGCCAGGTGTCGATGGAAGAATTCATGGCCTGCGGCATCGGCGGCTGCGCCGGTTGCACCATCGAGGTCCAGACCGACAAGGGCCCGGCCATGAAGCGTGTCTGTGTCGACGGCCCGGTGTTCGACGCCAGAGCTGTGTTCCCCGCCTGAATATCTGTTTCAGCCTACCGACTGCAATGCTGTTCCGGTCAATGGCGCGGAACAGTTGCACAGTCTCCCTCCCGTAGGCGCCGAGTCCTCGCGGCGAATGCACCGCCAAGATTCGCCGCGAGGACTCACGCCTGCACTGTCTGAAATATCGTCAATACCGCTCGCGCAGGAAGATCTGGCGCGGGCTGCCCTGATAGAGGCCGAAGCTCACGCGGCCGCAGGCCTCGCTCGGCGCCGTGGCATCGCAGTTCCATGCATGCCCCAGCCAGGGATGAGCCGTTGCCAATGAGGTACGGATATCGACATAGCCGGTATTGCCGGCGCCGGGCGCGGTGAACACCAGCCCGGCATCGCCGCTGACCAGCGGCGAGTTGATGGGCAGTGCCGCCGTGCTGCCGCCGCCCACCGTCATCGTCGTGTCACCGCTCTGCCAGTTGCCGCTGTCGGTCTGCGGGTTGCGCAACTCCAGATGGCCCGCCAGCGTCAGCGCAGTGCAGTTGTCGGCATCATTCAGGCGATAGTAGCCAGCCGCATCGTAGTACTCGGCCTGCATCGGCACGGCAATATTGGCCAGCTCCGCGCCATAGGCATTCTGCAGGCGCAGGCGGCCGAGGCGGTATTCCACCGCCTTGCCGCTGTCGTTCTCCTCACCGCTGGCTTCGCCGTCATCGGCCATCACGCGCAGATGCATGGCCTGCGGCCCGCCCTCGGCGCTAAAGGCATACCGCGCCGTGGCCGTCATGGCGCCCACACCGGCGGCAAAGGTCAGGCTGTCCACATTCCAGGTCAGTACGCCGGCCGCAGCGGCAGCGCCCTGCATCGGCACGGCCGTCACATCGCCGGTGCCGAGCTTCGCAAACGCGCCGGCATAGTTCGCCGTCGTGGCACCGGCAACATTGCGCGCGGTGATCGTCCCGGTGACACTGAACGGCTGGCCCACCTTGCTGCCGCTGAGGCCGGCATAGGTGAAGGCGCCGCCGCAGGCCACCACCGGATTGTGCGAGACTGCGAAGCTGGCCGGATAGAAGCGGCCGACATTGCCGGTCACGGTGCCTGCGGTATCACCGGCACCGAGATAATCGCCGTCGCCGACGCTCGGTGTCAGGGTGATGATGCCGACCTCGGGCCAGTTGAATGTGGTGCCGCTCGCCACGCCGTTGCTGAAGGCACCGAAGGCCGTGGCGTTGCCGAGGCCCGGATTGCTGGCCAACCCCAGGCCGGCCACCAGATTGGCGGTCAGCTTGACGCCCTCCGCCGTCGACTCCTGACCATAATTGCGTGTCGTCGTGCCCAGCGCGTTGCGCGCCGTCACCGTGGCATTGAAGCTCTGTCCGGCACGGCAGAAGGCCGCACCGCCAGCGTCGGCCGCCGCGGGGTTGGCAGTGCCATCGGCGCAGCTGATGCTGCTCAGGGCAAAGTCGTAGGGCCGCACCACGAAGCTGTCACTGCCGGTCATCACCAGATTTTCCTCGCTGCTGCCGGCTGCGCCGCTGAATGTGGCTGTCAGATTCAGTGCGCCGACATCGGCATAGATCAGACGCACGTCCTGCGCCACGCCGCTGGCATCGAAGTCCAGCGCCAGCGTCTGCCCGCCGGCACTGCACACCGAATTTGCATCCGCCGCCAGCGGCGTGCCGGTACCACCCTGACCCATGCGCACCGGCACATAGCCGCTGACCGGATTGCTGTAGGCACAGGCGAAGGTCACCGGCACATCGGTGCGCGAGGCGAAGGCCGGTACGCAGGCCAGTGAATTGTCATCCTTCTTCACCGCACTGACGGTAAAGGTCTGCGTGGTTTCTGCCGCATGGTCAGGCACCGTGAACAGCAGCCCGGCATCCGCCGCAGTAAAGGTACAATCCGGCGTGCCGAAATTGCACACGGCGGCCGTATCGGTCGGAACGGGCGTTACGTTGTTGGTGCCGAACACCACTGTACCGGCCTGCGTGACCTGCACCGGTACCGTCACCGAACTGCTGCCGAGGGGAATGGCAAAGGTGCTGCCCGCAGGCCAGTTCACGGCGGGCGTTCCCGTAGCGGTGAGATTGCCGCTGACACCATCGGTGTATGGCGTGGCGCAGGTGTCGTCGGCACAGGCAATCACCGTCAGCTCGGTGGCATTGCAGGTCACCCCCGAGCCCGAGGCATGCTGTACGCGGATGTGATGCAGCGGCGTGGCGACGGCCGTACAGGGATGCGTGGTGTTCATCAACTGGGCGATCTGTGCGGCGGTCAACGACTTCGAATAGGCGCGTACCTCGTCGATCAGGCCGTCGAAACGCCAGCGCGCGGACGCCTCGGCGGTTCCATCGGCTTCACCGCCGATGGTGGCCACACCGGAATCCGTTCCCCAGCTGCCCGAATAGCCGCCCCAGCCGCCATCCACTGCCACCTGCACGCCGTTGTGGTAGATGTAGCGTCGATCGGTCGCAGCATCGTGGACTATCGCCACGTGGCTCCAGGTATTCGCGCTCACCACCGCCGCCGAATCCAGTGAGACAGGGCTGACACCTCGCGAGAAGAAGCGCAGCCGTCCCACCCCGCCGTCATGCAACGACAGGGCATAGCCGCCGCTGTTGTTCTGGTCATCGGCAAAAATGCGCCAGTCCTGCTGACCGCCGGGGTGGCTGTTGGGACGGATCCACGCCATGATCGTGAAATCGCCGGTCAGGTTGGGAAATCCTGACAGGGCGATGTAATCGTTATTGCCGTCGAAATTGCCGTAACGGCAGGTACCCGGATCGCCGGCGATGGCCGGTGTCGTCACCGCCGTGGTCAACCCATTGAACGCAGTGCCGTCATAACCGTAGGCCGCGCTGTCCTCCACCTCGCCGGCACTGCCGTTCCACGCCAGCTCTTCCATGTAATAACGCGCCAGCAGCGGCGAGCGAATGGTTACCGTGGTCATCTGGTTGGTGATGTAACCCCTGTCCGAGCCGGTCAGCAGGAGATAGAACACTGTGTCGCTGCTGTTTTCCGTCAGCAGCGTCGAAATGTCGATGGTGCGTGTGGTGGACCAGCGCGGGAAATAGACCGACAACGTCGCCGGGGTAGTGTAGTCCGTGCCGGCATAGGCGGTACCGTCACGCAACTGGAAGGTCACGGTCACACCACCGCTGGGTGCCGCACTGCTCAGCGTCACGGTAATCGAGGCCGTGTCGCCCTGATCGACGGATATCGCCGCCGGCACCGATATCGCCGGACCGCTGGTATTGCCGTCATTGGTGGTGTTGTCCGAGGTGCCGCCCGAGGCGCCAGCAGCATGGGTCCAGTCGCCGATGCCGTCCGGCTCGCGCGCCACATCGAAGGTATTGTCCATGGCCTCGTTGGCCGTGGTGTCGTAGAAATAACTGCACGCCGTCAGGTAGCTGCTGTCGCTGCTCCAGTTGGCGACCGATACATAGTCGATGATGTCGCCGCTGGCATCGGTCAACAGGGCATCCATGCCTCCGGCGATATCGTAATAGGTGTACGGAATGTCGTTTTCATCCAGCAACATCCAGGGCAGGTTCTTGCTGGCCTGGCTGATCGAGGCAGTCATGCAGGAGCCGCCATTGCGACACACCCGCACGTTCCAGGAATTGTATTCGGCAGAGGTAATGGAGCTGTCGAGACGTTTGATCTCGGTAAATGCATCCGTATTGCCGCCCTGGCTCTGGCGGAATATTTCGTTGATGACCGCCCGGCCCATATAGGGCGAGCATCCGGCCTCTGCCGTCTGTGCAGCCAACACAGTCAACACCAGCAAAGCCGCCAGTGCCAAACTGCGCAGCGTCAGCGAAAAGTGAGCGGGCATGTATTGCATCATTGCTCCCTAGGCCACCGCAGTGGCATTGCGTTCCTGACCGGACGGATCATTGCCGGTAAATTATCGTCGTGTTCTGCGCCGGCGCAGCGTCATCCTCCGGCGTAACCGGTGCGGCAACCCCGGCAGGTTCACTTGCAGCCGGCACCTGCGGCCCCGGCTGCGGCACGACAGCCTCGCGTACATCTGCCGGCACGGAACTACCGCCATGCTGCGCATACCAGTAGCCCGCGCCCGCCGCCGCCGCACCGGCCGCCGCCAGCAGCAGCCACGGCCAGAAGGATCGGCGTGGTGCCGGCCGCGGCGCGGGCACCAGTTCCAGGCGCGCCAGGAGCGCCGCCAGCCGCGCCTCGTCCGGCCCGGCCAGCCCTGCGACTGCCTGTGTTATCGCCTTTTCCAGTTGCCCGGTGTCCATCGTGCGCCCTTATGGCTCCAGTTGTGCCCGCAGCTTGTGCAAGGCCGCTGCGGCCTGTCTGCGGACCGTCCCCTCCGGCAACCCGAGCGCTGCGGCTATCTCGGCATGGGTCAGTCCTATCCAATAACGCATGAGCAGCAGATTTTGTTCATCGCCATGCAGGGTCTGCATGGCCTTGAGCACGTCACGCTCTCCGGCAGGGTCAGAGGTGGAATCCGGCACCATCGTCAAAACCTCGGGGTCGAGGTTGACCGGCCGGTGCTGTGCACGGCGGTGCAGGTCGATGCGCAGGTTGAGGGCGATGCGGTAGAGCAGGGGCAAAGGTGCCGCCGGATTCTTGCAGACCACCTGGATGAAGCGGAGAAAGGATTCGCTCAGCAGGTCATGGGCGGTATCGGCATCACAGCCGCGAGCCACAAAAAACCGCCACAACCTTGGTGCCTCCCGGATGTAGAAAGCGCGAAAGGCCTTTTGATCAGCCTGTGTGCAATACCTCCGGATCAGCTCGGCCGCGTCGCCCATCACTACGGCGCATCGGTTACCGTGGCGGTGAAGCTGCGGGCCGCATAGCCGGGCTGACCGAAGGCGGGACTGATGGACTGGGCCGAAGCGGTGATCTCATAGACACGATAGGTCACGGCACCTTCCTGGTGGCTGCTCGAGGTGCAGCTGACCGCCACCAGAAAGCCGTGCAGGTCGCCGCCATTCAGCGTCGTGGCCGCGGGGCACGCACCTGCCGCCGTAGCGGCGGCAATGCCCCAGTCCACGCCGCTGCGCGCCGCGTGATAGGCCCGTGCACCCTGCAGTGCCTGCACCGTGGTGAACTGCTGGGTACCGCTGATGCTGACCATATAGGCCCCCAGGGCGCCCAGCACGACGAGCAGGAACAGCGCGCTCACCAGGGAGAAACCGGCCTGCTGCTTTTTGTGCCGCATCATGCTCATGGCAGGTTATCCACGTGGACCTGATGCAACAGACGGATGGATTCGCCGCTGTCGGTCAGCGTCATCGCCAGGGTTACCAGACCGGCGCGGGTCGGCGTGCCGGCACTGTAGGTAAAGGTGCAGCCCCCCAGACGGCTGGCCACCGGCGCGCCGGTCCCGGCGGCACCGCCTATGGCATGCACGCCATAGCGATTCAGTGCTGTGCCTTCACAGCGATAACTGATGACGCCATCCACCAGAAATATGCGCTGACGCGGCGATTCGTAGGCGAACTGGTGGCTGATGCCATCGAGGGTAATGGTCTGCTCACCCGCCGTAGGCGCGGCATCGTCGTTGGCAATGGTGATGTCACTGGCCGAAGTGATGACGGCATCCCAGCTGTAGGCGTCGGCCCCGGCAATGCCGAGGTTGTAGACAACCAGATGATGGCCGGAGAGCGTGCCCACCGGCAGGTGCTGGCCGAACACATTGAAACTGTTGTCGGGCGCACTGAAACTCAGCACCTTGGCCGGCGCACCGGGCGGCGAGGTGCGATAACGCGCACCCTGCACGGTATTGATCATGTCGATGCGCGTCCCGCCGGTCACCACGATGCTGTTGGGCAGGGCGCGCCTGATATCGCGCGCCATCAGACGCAGGGCCGACTCGGCCGCATCCACCAGCTCGGCACGGCGCGACAGATCCATATAGCCTTCCACCGGCTGGCGGATGAACACGCCGACTATGGCCGCGATGATCCCGGTGATCACGATGACCATGATCAGTTCGATCAGGGTGAAACCACGGTGCAGGCGTGAGTTCATCTGCATGGTCATCAATAATTGGCGCGGTAGCCGGTTATGGTCATGTTCACGAGGGTGCTGTGGGTCACCGTCACGTCCACCCGCTTGACATTGACACCATCCAGCGCCGTATCGGCAATGGCTACGGTCACGGCATAGTCACCCAGACCGGCGATGGCATTGCCAAACTGGTCACGCACCACCGTATCCGGCAGTCCCGTGTAGTCATCGACGTCATCGAACTGGTCGCGCGAGCCGGTACCCGGCCCGGCGGCATAACTCTTGGTCAGGATCTCTTCCAGATAGGCCTCGGCGATGGCGACCGCCTGGTGCTGGATCATCGGGTCGGCGCTGTGCCGCGTGGTGATTTCCATCACCTTGAGGATGCCCACCACGGCGATGCCGATGATCACCATGCTGATCACCAGTTCGATGAGGGTGAGGCCGCGCTGCCGCATCATCATTGCCTCTCCACGTAGCCGGTGGCGGCATAAACCCGGAAGCTCAGCGGGCTGGTGCCGGTCACGGTCACGGTCCTGTCGGCAGAGGCAAGGCCGGAGGCGAGGAAGGTCAGGGTACCGGTTCCCGCCGTGACGCTGACGTCGCTCGGCGCGTTGTAGGGGGGCTGCTTGCCCGGCAGTGAGATGGTCTGCCAGTTGGCCGTGTTGCAGTAGGTAGTGGGTTGTTGCAGGGAGAAGCTGTTGGCGTTGATGGTGATGCGCACATCGCAGTTGGAGGCGACGGCCAGCTTTTGCGCATAGCGCGTGGCCTGCAACAACTCGTCGAACCAGCCGCGCTGTTCGAAATCCGTGCGATTGAACCACATCGGCAGTGCCGTCACCGACAGCACACCGAGAATGACGATTACCACCACCAGCTCAGTGAGAGTGAACGCCTTTTGCGTTGAATATAGTCGTCTTAACACTAGCGTCGATATACGGACAGTTAGACGCATTACGATATCAGTTTCACAATACAGAAAGGGCGGGAAAAACGAGTTTTCCCGCCCTTTGTCTGTTTATCACGATATCAGCTTATGCTGAGCTTTATGATGTTAGTTGGCAGCACCAATTGCACTAAAAGTTGCCGTGTACGCCGGTGAAGTAGAACCCTCATCTATCTGCAGCGTACAGGTAACGGCTGTTCCATTAGGGCTCTGTTGAATTTCAAGTGGGTTGCCGGGCATGAGGGTTGATCACTGCGAAGTCGAGCTTGCCGGCGATCAGGAAGATGACGGTTCTGATAGTGGTGAAGCGGGTGAAGCCGCGAGCGCGGCGC
>JBFLWM010000002.1:0-6584 GCA_040755915.1 Pseudomonadota bacterium
CCTCGGCAATCTGCGATTGAGAGTCAGGAAACTCCTGCAATCAGTTGACTCAGATCAACAAAACAGCAGAAAAACGCCGGCGCGTGACATCCAAGAGCGTCGATGTAAGTATTTGTATTACAGATAGGTACATCGCCATCAGCCACCACGAGCCTGACGAGGCTGCATTTACGGATGTGGCGTATAACGGCAGGACTGGTTGCATGCCCTCCCCCGGGGCCGAAGTGCTGCTACACTCAATGGCAGAGTTTTTTACTTGGACTTTCCTGCATGAATTGTATCGACTTGACCCTGAGCCAGCTGCGCAGCCTGATCGGCCAGCCGGTGTCCCATCGCGGTGCGGCATGCCATGTCATCGAGGTTCTGGCCGAGGGACCGGCGCTGGTGTTGCAGGATGCGGGGGACAACACCGACATCCAGGACAACCAGTTCGGCGAGCCGAACCGGCGGGTGCCGAGCATCTATGTGGTGCCGTTGCTCGACGGCGAGGACGTTCACCCCGAGTTTCTGCGCCTCGGCCTGCTGGCCTGCGATTGACGCACACCTGCTCCGCAATTCGCAGTGATTACTGCGCAGCGATCACCTGGCGCACCCGTTCCAGATCCTCGGGTGTATCGACACCGGGCGCCGGCGGTACGGCGGCCTCGGCGACGTGGATGCCGGCGCCGTGCCACAGCACACGCAGCTGCTCCAGCGATTCCATGCGCTCCAGGGCGCAGGGCTCCAGCGTGACGTAGCGCTTGAGGAAGCCGACGCGGTAGGCGTACAGCCCAAGGTGGCGGTAGTGCAGCGCCTGGGCCGGCAGTTCCGCTGTCGTGATGGCGAAGGCGTCGCGATCCCAGGGGATGACGGCGCGGCTGAAGTACAGCGCCATCCCCTCCCTGTCCATCACCACCTTCACCGCATGCGGGTCGAACAGCTCCGCCGCGGTGTGGATGCGCGTGCACAGGGTCGCCATCTCGGCATGGGCATGGGCGGCGAGGTTGTCGGCCACCTGCCTGAGCAGCTGCGGCGGCATCAGCGGTTCGTCGCCCTGCAGGTTCACCACGATTTCATCGTCGCCGTAACCGAGCGTTGTCACCGCCTCGGCCAGGCGCTCGCTGCCGGAACTGTGTTCCGGCGCGGTCATGCAGACCGCGGCACCGAAGCCGCGCGCGGCGGCCTCGATGCGCGCATCGTCGGTGGCGATCACCACACTGGCGGCGCCGCTCGCCAGCGCCTGTTCGTACACGCGCTGCAGCATCGGCTTGCCGCCGATATCGAGCAGCGGCTTGCCGGGCAGGCGCGTGGAGGCGTAGCGCGCCGGGATGAGGACGCGAAAGGACATCAGACTTCCTCGTCGGCGCCGAGACGGCGCGCCTCGTCCTCCAGCATCACGGGAATATCATCGCGCACCGGATAGGCCAGGCGATCCGCCTTGCAGATCAGCTCCTGCCGATCCTTCTTGTATACCAGCGGCCCCTTGCACAGCGGGCACACCAGAATGTCGAGCAGTTTCTTGTCCATGTTTCATTACCTCGCCAACAGGGAGAGCAGTTGCCTGCCGAAGTCGTCGGGCAGTTGCGCGCTTACCGCCACCGCCCACAGGTGTTCATCACCATAGGCACGACATTTTACGCCATCCTTTTCCGTCATCAGCACCGGCAGGCCGTCGCCAAACTGCACGTCGGCGACACTGTAGCGGTAGTGATCGGGAAAGGCATGTTCGATAACCGTGATGCCGTGATCACGCAGCATCTGAAAAAAACGCGCCGGATTGCCGATGCCGGCAACGGCATGCACGCTGCGGCCGCGAAAGGACTCCAGCGGCTGTGCCGTGCCGTCGCGCAGATGCAGCACGGCCTGCGGCAGCAGCGTCATCAGCTGCTCCCCCGCCGCCGCCACGCCGTTGCCCACGCGCAGATCGATACCGGCAAGACGCCCCGCCGGTTCACGCAGCGGCCCGGCGGGCAGGCAGAAGCCGTTGCCCAGACGCCGCGTGCCATCCAGTACGGCGATCTCCACATCACGCGCCAGGCGGTAATGCTGCAGGCCGTCATCGGAGAGGATGATGTTGCAGTCGTGCTGTTGCAGCAGCAGGCGGCCGGCCGCCACGCGATCCGGCCCGACCGCCATGGGACAGCCGCTGCGCTGCGCGATCAGCACCGGCTCGTCCCCCACCAGCCGCGGATCGGCATCGGCGCCGACCGGCTGCGGCCACTGCGCGGCGAGGCCGCCGTAGCCGCGGCTGATGATGCCGGGACGATAGCCCTGCGCGCGCAGGAAGTGGGCCAGCCAGATCACCAGCGGCGTCTTGCCGCTGCCGCCGACGGTGATGTTGCCCACCACCACCACCGGCACCGGCAGCCGTGCGCTGCGCAGCCAGCCGGACCGGTAGGCGGCACGGCGCAACAGCGCCAGTGCGCAGAACAGTCCGGCCAGCGGCAGCAACAGCAGCGCGATCGGATTGATGCTGTACCAGTAGTGATCGAGTCGCTTCATCCGACCTGTACCATAGACCCGCATGCCGCAGAGGACAATTGAGTGGAAACAAATAAACCCTCGGCCTGCTGGGTCACAACGCGCGTCCCATCACCGGCAATGGCATGCCGGTGATGGGCCGCTGCGTCTTGCCCATCCTGCAGGCTGTTGGTGCATGCCGGTGATGGGCACGCTGCGCTTTGCCCATCCTACGGGCTGTTGGTGCATGCCGGTGATGGGCACGCTGCGCTTTGCCCATCCTGCAGGCTGTTGGTGCATGCCGGTGATGGGCACGCTGCGCTTTGCCCTTCCTACGGGCTGTTGGTGCATGCCGGTGATGGGCACGCTGCGCTTTGCCCTTCCTACGGGCTGGTCAGCTTTTCGGCGCAGCCTTTCAGCCTTCGCCGTGCAGTGCCGCCGGCTCGTCGCGGAACTGCAAGCGGTGCAGCGCCGCATAGTGGCCGTTTCGCTCCAGCAGCTCGCGATGTTTGCCCGTCTCGACGATACGCCCCTTGTCCATGACCACGATGAGATCGGCGTTTTCGATGGTGGACAGGCGGTGGGCGATGACCAGCGTGGTGCGATTCTTCATCACCGCCTCCAGCGCCTGCTGGATGTGGCGCTCGGAATGGGTATCCAGCGCCGAGGTGGCCTCGTCGAGGATCAGGATCGGCGCATTCTTGAGCAGGGCGCGGGCAATGGCGATGCGCTGGCGCTGGCCGCCGGACAACAGCACACCGTTCTCGCCCACCAGGGTATCCAGCCCGAGCGGCAGGTCGCGGATGAACTCCAGCGCGTGGGCCGCCTCGGCGGCACGCTCCACCTCGTCACGCGAAGCGCCGCTCATGCGGCCGTAGGCGATGTTGCGCTCGATGGTGTCGTTGAACAGCACGATGTGCTGGCTCACCAGGGCAATCTGATCACGCAGGTTCTCCAGCTCCAGCTCGCGGATGTCCATGCCGTCGATCAATATCCGGCCATGCTGCACGTCGTAGAAGCGCGGCAGCAGGCTGACCATGCTGGACTTGCCGCTGCCGGAACGGCCCACCAGGGCCACGGTCTGGCCCGGTTCGATCTTCAGGCGCACATCGTGCAGCACCGGCGTCTGATCGGTGTTGTAGTGGAAGGTGACGTCACGATACTCCACGGCACCGCGGGCGCGCCCGATGCGCTGCCTGCCCTCGTCCACTTCCAGCGGCGTGTCGAGGAAGCCGAAGATGCTCTCCGCCGCCGCGAGGCCGCGCTGCAGCACGACGGTCACGCGCGTCAGGCGCTTGGTCGGTGCATACATCATCATCATGGCGGCGAGAAACGAAACAAAGGTGCCGGGGGTGATCTGTTCCAGCATCGAGTCCGTGGTGGCGACGTAGATGATGCCGGCGGAGCCCAGCGCGGAGATGAACTGCACCAGCGGCGAGCTGGCGGCGACATGGGACTCCAGGCGCAGGGTGAGACGGCGATTACGCTCGTTGGCCTCGTCGAAACGCATGGTTTCGTAATCCTGGCCACCGAAGGTCTTCACCACGCGCTGCGCCTCGACCGCCTCTTCGGTGACATGGGCGACATCGCCCACCGAGTGCTGGATGCGCGAACTGTAGCGGCGGGCATAGCCGCTGATGACGTTGATGACCTTGGCGATCACCGGCGCGCCGAGGAACAGGATCAGCGCCAGCTGCCAGTTGAGATAGAGCATCCAGCCCAGCAGCGCGATCACCGTCAGCGTATCGCGCACCAGGGTGCTGATGGCGTCGGTGCTGGCCGAGGATACCTGCTCGACGTCGTAGATCAGCTTGGAGATGAGAGTGCCCGAGGCAACGCTGTCGAAATAGGCCACCGGCAGGCGCAGCAGATGGCGGAACATCTCGCCGCGCAGGGTCTGGATGACGCGGCGCGCCACCCACTGCATGCCCATGGAGGAACCATAGCTGGCGAGACCGCTGAACAGAAAGAGCAGCACCATCACCGGCGGCGCCCACTTGATCACGGCGCTGTCGCGCTCGACGAAGGTGCCGTCCATCATCGGCTTGATCAGGGCGGCGAAGGCCGCCTCGGTGGCGGCCACCACCACCAGCGCCAGGATGGTGAGCAGGAATATCCGCCAGTGCGGCAGCACATAACGCAGCAGGCGGCGATAGAGATGCCACGAACGCACCGGGGCCTGGTCGGACATCCGCTTACTGCCCCTCGGCGGGCTGGCTGGTGGCAAAGGTCAGATGCACGAAGCCCAGCTGGCGCGCCGCATCCATGGCGGTGATCACCGCCTGATGCGGGGTGCGCTTGTCGGCGCTCAGGATCACCTGCGGCTTGGCCTCGTCGCCGGCGGCCCTGGCGATGGCCTGCTTGAGGGTGTCCAGTTTGGTGTTGATGACTTCCTCGCGATTGACGAAGAAACGGCCCTCGCCGTCGATGCTGATCTCCACCACCTTGCGCTCGCTCTCCATGATCTCGCCGCTGGCCTCGGGCAGCTCGATGGCGATCTCGGTCTCGCGGTTGAAGGTGGTCGAGACCATGAAGAAGATCAGCAGCAGAAAAACGACGTCGATGAGCGGCGTCAGATTGACGTCCGGCTCCTCGCGCTTGTTGGGCTGGAACTTCATCCCGCGGAATCCCCTGCCTCGCGCTCGCCGTGGATCACCTCCACCAGCTTGAGCGCCTCCTCTTCCATCTTCAGCACCAGGGCATCGACCTTGCCGCGGAAGTAGCGGTAGAACATCAGGCTGGGGATGGCGACGGTGAGGCCGGCGGCGGTGGTGATCAGCGCCTCGGAGATGCCGCCGGCCAGCACGCCGGGATTGCCGACGCCCTGGGTGGTGATGGCGGTGAACACCTTGATCATGCCGAGCACCGTGCCGAGCAGGCCGAGCAGCGGCGAGATGGAGGCGATGGTGCCCAGGGTGTTGAGATAACGCTCCAGCTCCAGCACCACCTGGCGGCCGGTCTCCTCCAGGCTTTCCTTCATGACCTCGCGGCTGTGCGCCATGTTGAGCAGGCCGGCGGCCAGCACACGGCCGAGGGGCGAGCTGTTGCGCAGCGCCAGTACCCGTTCCGGGGTAAGCTGGCTGTTCTTGCGCCAGTGCCATACCTGGGCCACCAGATTCTTCGGCGTCACCTTGTCCTGACGCAGGCTCCAGAAACGCTCCCCGATGATGGCAAGGGCGGCGATGGAACACAGGATAATCGGCACCATCAGCCAGCCGCCGGCGACAATAATCTCAAACACCCGTCATACCCCTTGAATTACAACCGGAAAAAAGTGGCGACACTGTACCAAATGTGCCCCGCCCCACACCATCACTGACTGAACCAGTAGCGCCGCGCCCGCTGCCGCCAGGACTCCACCTGCACGCCGTCGGCCACCAGCCGCACGGCAAGGGCGCCCTGCTGCGCCGTGTCATGCACGTCGGCATCCGCCGCACGGTAGCGTGCCACCACCGCCGGATGCGGGAAGCCCCAGCGGTTGCCGTAGCCTACCGAAAAGAGCACATGACGCGCTGCCACGGCGGTCACGAACGGCGCCGTGGACGAGGTCTTGCTGCCGTGGTGCGGCGCCACCAGCACATCCGCCGCCAGCTGCTCAGGCACGGCGGCCAGCAATGCCTGCTCCGCAGCGGCCTCGATGTCGCCGGCGAGCAGCACCGCGCCGTGGGGTGTGACGATGCGCAGCACGCAGGAACTGTCGTTGCCGCGGCCGCTGTGGCCCCCGGCCGTGGCGGGAAACAGGATCTCGAAACGGACGCCGTCCCACTCCCACTGCTGGCCGCGCGCGCAGGGCTCGTGCCCGCGCCAGGGCAGCGCCGCCTCCGCGCCGCTCAGAAAGCGCCCCACCGCCAGCGCCTGGAACACCGCCGCGGCGCCGCCGGCGTGATCGCTGTCGCCGTGGCTGAGGATCAGGGCATCGAGCCGCGTGATGCCGAAATGCTGCAATACCGGCAGCAGGACCATCTCGCCGGCATCGCTCTCCGGGCCGTAGGCCGGGCCGGTGTCATACAGCAGCGCGTGGTCCGCGGTGCGCACCAGCACCGCCAGCCCCTGCCCCACATCCAGCACCGTCACCGCGGCCTCGCCGACGGCGGGTCCCGCCGGCCGCACCAGCAACAGGGGCAGCAGCCAGATGACGCCGAGCC
>JBFLWM010000020.1:0-105874 GCA_040755915.1 Pseudomonadota bacterium
AACGATGAGTTAAGCGGCCACCGAACGGCCAAAAAAAACCGCCGGCGGTCGCATGATTTGAACATCCCAAGGCAACCGCGCCCCATCGTGGTCCGCTTTAATGCCTAGTTGCACAGGGGCACACCTTATATAGGAATTTTTGCAACGCCGGCTGAGGTGATGAAAGAGAACGTTGCCACAGTTGGGACAGTGGCGCGGCTTTGATGTGGGCTCGTATCGCTTTTCTGCTTCCATTCCCAGCTCCCTGCGGGCAACCGCCCGGGCCTTGTGGGCGCCCGGCACATAAATTCCATAGTAACGTACCACATGGTGCCCTTTGACCGGAACGTGCGACAGTACGCGACCGATGAAATGCTCTGTCTTTAGCACCATCACCTTGTCCTTGCCGTCGTGATGGTCACGGTAGCGGAAGCGAATGGCGGCGTCACCGGCCTCAAGCAACCGGCTGTCCTTGATGGGGCCGCCGCGCACGTAGCGGGCAAGATAGCTGGCCACACCCTGCCCGTGACGATACGCGCCCTGGATGCGCACGTTCCAGTTCTTTTTCGCGACGGTGCTCAGGGCCTTTTTCAAATCCGCTTCACGCCAGTACTCCGGCAGCCGAATCTCGCCGGCAGCATAGGCCGCATTGAGCCAGTGCAGCCATTTGCCACGGAATTTCGCCTTGATGACGCCCACCGGCAACAGAAAGTCGCGTTGGCATGCCTGCCAGTGGCCATCCCGCGCCACGCCGCCCCCTGTCACCAGAAGATGGACGTGCGGATGAAAACTCAAGGTCCTACCCCAGGTGTGCAGCGCCGCCAGAATGCCGACCTCTGCACCCAGATAACGCTCGTCCGACAACAGTTGCTTGAGGGTCTCAACGGCGGCCTTGAAAAGACGGTCGGTGCACCAGGCGCGATTGTATTGCCACAGTGCATTCAGCTCATGCGGCAGTGTGAACACCACATGGTAGTGATCACACGCCAGCAGCCGCGCCCGGCTCTTCGCCAGCCAGTCGTGGGTCAGGCCGCCGTTGCAGCGCGGGCAGCTGCGGTGGCGGCAGGAGTGTGGGATCGTTTCGGTGTAGCCATCGTCATGGCATATCCACTCTTCGCTGCCAAGTTCATCTGTTTGACAGCGCATGATCGCCTGTGCCGCTTCATTTTGCTCGAGGCTTAGACCATGCGCTTTCTTGTAGTGGTCGAAGCCATTTCTGAATACATCCTGCAGTGTGTTTCTCATGATGCGCTTCCTTGCTCCATGCTCAAATCGCCGCTACGTTTAGCAGCATCCCTGTACGTTCCGTTTCCTTCTATTTGTGCAACTACAATTAGGTTGCATTTCTATATATAGAAATAATATGCACATCTGGATATCTGGTTTCTATATATGCCAATTAGATATCTACATCTATAAACCTAGAAATCAAACTCGCCATCGACGACCCGCTTTTCCAGGCCGAGCTGCGCGGCCTTGCTGAAGGCGATGCGCCAGAGTTTCTTGTCCCTGTCCCAGAAGCCACCCGCCTCCTTGATGCGCTCGCGCAGTTCGGATTCGCCGTAGCCGACGCGAACCAGGACCAGTTCATCTTTGGGAATGAAGGTACCCGGCAGCCAGTCCTGTTCATCCACGGCCAGCTCGACGGTGGTGACGCGCTTGCGGCGCTGGTGGTCGTAGCGGTAGCGCACGCAGATGAGCTGGTCGCCGTACTGCGCGGCATAGCGCTTGGTGCCGTTCTGTCCCGGCCTGAGGGTCGCCTTGATCTGCATCCTGACCTCCTTGTTGGTTGCGCCGGCGGGCGGCGTCTGGGGGGAGCGGTCCGTGCCTGTCGTCTGTTTTATACGCCCTTCGGGGCCCGGCGCTCAAGCGGGCAATGCCGATTCGCGCCGCCGGCGTCAGCATGCCGCTGACGCGCTACGCAGATATGAGCGGGCAATATCCGGGCGTTGCACGGGCCATGACGGCGGACAGTGCCGCCGCCATGGCCGTCGTAAATCGGGGACAGACCACGGTTTCCAGCAACATAGCTCCTAGTGCCGTTCTGTCCCGGCCTGAGGGTCGCCTTGATCTGCATCCTGACCTCCTTGTCGGCTGCGCCGGCGGGCGGCGTCTGGGGGGAGCGGTCCGTGCCTGTATTACGGTTTATACGCCCATTGCCCGCCGGCGCTCAAGCCGGCGATGCCGATGCCGCACCGCCGGCAGCGCCATGCAGCCATCGCGACACGCCGGTCGAAGCAGGCGACATCCGTACATTGGGCCCGCAGTGCCGCGCCATGACGGCGGACAGCTGCCGCCATGGCCGGCGCAGGGGAGCTATTTCTTGTCCAGCGCCCCATACAGCGCGGTGAGCTGGTCGGCGTCGTCGAGCATGCGCTCGGAGGTGGTGGAGATGAGGAAGGACAGGTTGCCGGCCTTGTCAGAACGGGCCTTGAGCAGCAGCTGGTAGGCGCGGTCCAGGTTGTTGAGCAGGGCGACCATCTCCTTGTTGTTGCCGCCGAAGGCGCGCAGCTCTTTCAGGCCCGCCGCGTATTCCTTGGCCGCGGTGTCGGCCATGGCCTCTTCGTCGGGACCACCAACGCCCCACAGTCTGAGCAGATAGAACATGGCCATACGCTGCGACAGCATGCGCTGGCGGCCGGCGACGTTGACCAGTCGGCCGGTGGCCGAGGAGGCGTCCTGTTCCATCTGCACCACGACCTCATGGGTCAACGGCAGCAGCTGGTGCGCGATCGCCAGCATCTTTTGTGCATTGTCTTTCGAGGGGGCCGTGAGGGCCAGTTCACGGTAGGGCGCCCAGGCCGTGCGCACCCGCGCCAGTCCGGCCTTCACCGCCTCGCCCACCGGCAGGGTTTCCAGTTGCAGCAGATTGGCCTCGAACAGATTGACCGCCTGCTGCAACTGCTCGTGGGAGGTGCCGGTGTCCTCCCCCAGGCCGAGTTCGCAATAGCTCTTGAGGATGCGCTGCGACAGCATGCGTTGCATGCCGGCCTTGTCGATGGCGTCGTTCTCGGTCATGCGCCCCTGCCAGGCGGCAGTGGCCAGCGAGGAAAACAATACAGCGAAGAGCACCCCTGCCCATTTGGTCTGTTTCATGATCAGTCCTTGTTTCTGTTTGTTATGTCCACCCGCCCGCCGGCAGGACTACTCCCTCCGGCGAAGACGGCTACCACTTTCGGATTAAATCCGAGCGCGGCACTCTGGTCCTTGTCCTATATCAAGGATCGGGGCGCCGCAGACGGCCGTTTCACCTATTAATACCCCCATTACTGCAACCTATTTTTCCCCTTTCCGGCGCTGGTGTATGGTGTTCGCCTTGCCACCGGCGCGCCGGGCGGACGACCGCCGCGCGCCTTGATATAACGCAAAAATTACAGCGGTGGCGCCGGTTTACAACACTTAACCGCCCAGGCGGGAGCAAAACTCAAACAAGAGGTGACACCGATGATCAAGCCTGTTGGTTCCGACGAACTGAAGCCGTTGTTTGTCTACGATTCTGCCAAGCACGACGCCCTGAAGCACGAGGCCGAGGGCCTGCCCTCCATGCTGCTGACCTCGCAGGCCGCGGCCAACGCGGTGATGATGGGTTCCGGCTACTTCAGCCCGCTGCCCGGCTACATGAACGTGGCCGACGCCATGGGCGCCGCCGAGAAGCTGACCCTGACCAACGGCAAGTTCTTCCCGGTGCCGGTGATGAACCTGACCACCAAGGATCAGGTCGACGGCCTCAAGGGCGCCAAGCGCATCGCCCTGCGCGACCCCAACGTCGAGGGCAACCCGGTGCTGGCCGTGATGGACGTGGAGAAGATCGAAGAGGTCTCCGACGCCCAGATGGCCGCGATGACCCAGAAGGTCTACCGCACCGCCGACCCGGAGCATCCGGGCGTCGCCGCCTTCAACGGCCAGGGCCGTTTTGCCATCTCCGGCCCGATCCAGGTGCTGAACTTCTCCTACTTCTCCGAGGACTTCCCCGACACCTTCCGCACCGCCGTGGAAATCCGCAACGAGATCAAGGAGCGCGGCTGGAAGAAGGTCGTTGCCTTCCAGACCCGCAACCCGATGCACCGTGCCCACGAAGAGCTGTGCCACATGGCCATGGATCGCCTCGGCGCCGACGGCCTGGTCATCCACATGCTGCTCGGCAAGCTGAAGAAGGGCGACATCCCGGCCCCGGTGCGCGACGGCTGCATCCGCAAGATGGTGGAGTTGTACTTCAAGCCCAACTCCGCCATGGTCACCGGCTACGGCTTCGACATGCTCTACGCCGGCCCGCGCGAGGCCGTGCTGCACGCCTACTTCCGCCAGAACATGGGCGCCACCCACTTCATCATCGGCCGTGACCATGCCGGCGTGGGCGACTACTACGGCCCGTTCGACGCCCAGACCATCTTCGAGGAAGAGGTGCCGAAGGGCGCCCTGGCCATCGAGATGTTCATGGCCGACAACACCGCCTGGTCGAAGAAGCTGAACAAGGTGGTGATGATGCGCGAGGCCCCGGGCCACACCAAGGAGGACTTCATCACCCTGTCCGGCACCAAGGTGCGCGAGATGCTCGGCCGCGGCGAGGCGCCGCCGCCGGAGTTCTCCCGTCCGGAAGTGGCGAAGATCCTGATGGAGTACTACCAGAGCCTTGACGCGTAAGCGTTGCTGTCGCTGGAATGAAGAAGGGGCGCCTCGGCGCCCCTTCTTTTTTGTGGCCGCGAACCCGGCCGGATCAGTCCGCTTTATCCCGCCAACCGCCTCGAACAGCGATTTCGTTTCCCAATCCCAGGCATGACTCATCTATCATGGCAGCAACAGTCCGTACCGGAGTAACGTGGCACTGCATGGGGAACGTGGAAAATGTTGAGTATTTCAGTACTGATCACCTCGCTCCTGTTGCAGCTGCTGGCCGTTTACTTCGCCCTGCGCCTGATCAAGGTCACCGGCAGGAAGCCGACCTGGATTTTCATCGCCGCGGCCCTCGCCTTGATGGCGTTGCATCATGGCGTCAGCCTGATGTCGCTGTTCGGTACCGGCCCGGTCACACCACCCGACATTTTGGTCGAACTGATCGCCCTGGCCATATCCGTCCTGTTGGTGGTTGGCATCATCGCCGCACTACGCGCCGACTCCGAACGGCAACAGGAGCAAAGCGACCAGCCATTTCGCCGTCTGGCGGACAGCATGCCGGACAACATCATCCGCTACGACCGGGACGGGCGAGCCACCTATCTGAATCCGGCGCTCGCGCAACAGCTGGGCATAAACGCCCGAGATCGAATCGGCAAACGCATACGCGAATTCCACACCGACGGCAGTTACGAGGCCTATGCCCAGGCCATAGACACGGTCCTGGCAACCGGCGAAGACCTGGAATTCGAGTTCATCCCGCCGCTCAAACTCGATAGCCCGCGCACCCACGCCTTGCGCATCGTCGCCGAGCGTGACGAACATGGGACTGTCATCGGTGTGCTGGCCATCAGCCGTGATGTCACCGAGCGCAAACAGATGGAGGACGCACTGCGTTCCAGCGAGCAGCGTTTCCACGCGATATTCAACCAGAGCGTCGAACTCATCGGCCTGTTGTCGGCTGACGGCACCCTGCTGGAGGCCAACCCCGCCGCGCTCAAAATGGCCGGGGTCGACGCGGCCGCCGTTCTGGGCAAGCCGTTTTGGGAAACGCCCTGGTGGAGTCATTCCGCCGAATTGCAGCAGCGGGTGCGCGAAGCCATCCATGAGGCGGCGGCCGGGCACATCGTCAACTTCGAGGCCGCACACCCCGACAGCGACGGCGATATTCGCTATGTCGATTTCTCGCTCAAGCCGGTTACCGATGCCGACGGCCGGGTCATTCAACTCATTCCCGAAGGACACGACGTCACCGAACGCAAGCGCGCAGCGACTGCGCTGGCGGCCAGTGAACGGCAATTCCGCAGCCTGTCGGAGAACTCCCCCGACAATATCGTCCGCTACGATCGACAGTGCCGCACCATCTATTACAACCCAAGGGTCACGCAGACGCTGGCCATCGATCACGCAAGGACACTCGGCCGGACGCCCACCGAACTTGGCTATGGCGGCAGCGAGGTCAGCGCCGAGTACGAAGCACACATCCGCCGAGTGCTGGAAAGCGGTAATGCCGATGATATGGAGCTGACGGTTCCACATCCCGACGGCACCATGCGCAATCATCTCGTCCGTTTCTCAGCCGAGTACGACGACCAGGGCGAGATAGTCGGGGTACTTGCCATCGGGCGCGACATCACCGAGCTCAAGCAGGCCGAACGGGATCGCCAGCGCCACGCCCGGTTCCTCGCCGACATGGATCGGATCAACCGCGCCATCCAGGGCACCGGTGATCTGGACACCATGATGGCCAACGTGCTCGACGAAGTGCTGGATATATTCGACTGCGATCGCGCCTTCCTGCTCTATCCCTGCGACCCTGATTCGCCGGTGTGGAGGGTCCCGATGGAGCAGACCCGGCCTGAATACCCCGGGGCTCTGGCCATGGAAACCGAGATTCCCATGACCCCAGGGATGGCCCTGAAGCTGCGGCAACTCCTTAACGCGTCCGGGGTGGCCGTCAACTTCGGCGCGGAAATGGATCACGCTGTGCCGGCGGAGCTCACCGAGCGCTTCAACGTCAAATCAATGATGGCCATGGCCATCACGCCCATAGTCGACAAGCCCTGGGAATTCGGCATTCAGCAATGTTCAGACGAGCGTCACTGGACGGCGGACGAAGCCCATCTACTCGAAGAGATTGGCCGACGTCTTACCGACGGGCTGACCAGCCTGCTGATAATGCGTGACCTGCGCGACAGCGAATCGCGATATCGCCGCATCGTCGATACTGCCCGCGAGGGCGTGCTGGTCGTGAACGAGCATGGCCGCGTGTCCTTCGCCAACTCTCACCTCGCCGAAATGCTCGGCTATGCGCCCGAGCAGCTGCAGGATCGCCTGGTGACCGACTTCATGTTCGAAGAGGACCTGAACGATCACCAGCTCAAGCTGGCCAATCGCGAGCAGAACCGCGCCGAGACCTACGAGCGCCGCCTGCGCAAGCACGACCAGGCGCTCATGTGGGCATTGGTTTCCGCCACACCCATTTTCGAGGAAGGGCACTATCGGGGAGCGCTCGCCATGGTCACCGATATCACGGCGCTCAAGGAGGCGGAACTGCAGTTGCGTCTGCGCGAAAAGTACTCCCAGTCCTTGTTGCGCCTTTCCCGCCGCCTGGAACAGGCGCAATCACCGGGCGACGCGATCGTTGCGGCACAGGAAGAAGTCGAAACCATGCTCGGCTATCAATTTTTGGTGGTATACCTGCTGAGCGAAGATCGCAGCTGCTTCAAGGTGCTGGTCAAGGAAGGTTCGCTGAACGACCTGATCGACAAATTCTCCGCCACCCTGCCCATCCCCGGCGACCCGATGCTGGAGGAGATCGCGGCCGCACAGGACATTGTGGTGGTCGAGGATGCCCGCACCGACCCGCGCACCAACAAAGCCAGAGCCATCGTCGAGCAGATGAAATTGCTGACCATAATCAACGTACCGGTCTTCCTCTCCGGTCGGCATCTGGGAACTATCGCCACCGGTACCTCCGGTGATCAGGGGGTACGTAACCCCACTCCGGTCGAGCGCGAGTATCTGACGGCAATCGCCAGCCACATGGCCGTCACCCTCGACCGCATGGTCCTGCTGGCGGAGCGCACCCGGGCGGAAGAAGCGCTGCGCAACCACAAGGAACATCTGGAAGAAGAGGTCACGCAACGCACCGAGGAACTGCGTCTGGCCCGCGATGCTGCTGAAACTGCCAACAAGGCCAAGAGCGTGTTTCTTGCCAACATGAGTCACGAACTGCGCACGCCGCTCAACGCCATCCTGGGTTTCTCCCAGATGTTGCACCATGAGCCGGGCTTGACGGCCTCGCAACGGGACAACCTGGAAATCATCAACCACAGCGGCGAACATCTGCTCAAGCTGATCAACGACGTGCTGGAGATCGCCAAGATCGAGGCCGGCAAGCTGCAGTTGGAAACGTCCACTTTTGACCTGCATGGTTTGGTGCGGGACGTGACCGACATGATGCTCCCGCGGGCAAAGCAAAAGGGACTGCGACTCCTGGTCGATCAGTCATCGGAATTTCCGCGCTACATCAAGGGCGATGAGGCGCGCCTGCGCCAAATACTGATCAACCTGGTCGGCAATGCAGTCAAGTTCACCGATGAAGGAGGCGTCACCATCCGACTCGGCGTTCGGCAGAATACACGGCAACACCTGCTGATCGAGGTCGAGGATACCGGCCCCGGGATCAGCGCAGCGGACCAGAAGCACCTGTTCAAGCCATTCGTCCAACTCACCGAGGGCATGACTCACGGCGGCACCGGCCTGGGCCTGTCCATCGTGCGCCAGTATGTCCAGCTGATGGGCGGCAACGTCACGGTGGACAGCACGCCCGGCAAGGGCTCGCTATTTCTCATCGATTTGCCGCTGGAGGTCGGGCTCGAAGCCGACATCAAACGCTTGCACGACGAGGTGCGCAGCAACGTGGTTGCCCTCGCTCCGGGACAACCCGCCTATCGCATCCTCATCGCCGAAGACCAGCGCGACAACCAGTTGCTCCTCGCCCGGCTGATGAGCGGCCTCGGGCTGGAAACAAGGATTGCCAACAACGGCCTGGAGTGCGTCTCGCAGTTCGAGGCCTGGCAGCCGGATCTGATCTGGATGGACCGGCGCATGCCTCTGATGGATGGCCTGGAAGCCACCCGCCGGATACGTGAACTGCCCGGCGGCGACAAGGTAAAAATCGTTGCGGTTACGGCCTCGGTATTCAAGGAGCAGGAGCCGGAACTTCGTGCCGCCGGTATCGACGAATATGTGCGCAAACCTTACCGCTTTCACGAAATCTACGACAGCCTCGGCCGCCAGTTGGGGCTGAAGTTTGCCTATCAGGAGGATACGACCGAGCCGGCCGAACAACAGCCGGCCAGGGTTCTTTCTGCCGAGGAACTGTCGAGGCTGGCGCCGGCACTGCGCGAGGATCTGCGCGGCGCGGTCGAATCGCTGGACCGGGCACGCATCGATGCCGCGATTTCCCGAATCCGTGATATCGATGCCGAACTGGCCGATATCCTCTGGCACCTGGTGGACGAATTCAATTATCCTCACATTCTGGATGTGATTCAGACTGCGGCAGGGACGTCGCGCCCCGCTGACGCGCCGTGATCTACGGCGGAGAGCGTTTATGAGTGCTGCGACCGACTACATCCTGGCCGTCGATGACACCCCGGCGTCCTTGCGCCTGCTCACCGATCTTCTGAACGGCGCCGGCTACACGGTGCGTTCCGCCATCAGCGGCCCGCTGGCCCTTTATGCCGCCAAGCTCGAACCCCCGCAACTCGTCCTGCTCGATATCAACATGCCGGATATGGACGGATTCGAGGTCTGTCGACTCATGAAGGAGGAACCGACACTGCGCAACGTGCCGGTGATCTTCGTCAGCGCCTTGTCGGAAACCCAGGAGATACTGAAGGGGTTCGGCGCCGGTGCCGTAGACTACGTCACCAAACCCTTTCAGCGCGAAGAGCTGCTCGCCCGCGTTCGTACCCATATAGAGCTGTATCAGCTACGCAACCACCTGGAAGACATGGTCGATGAACGCACGCGTTCGCTGCGGGAGAGCGAAACCCGGCTGAAAAACAATCTGCTGGAGACCGTGGCGGCCATCGCCGCCATCGTCGAATTGCGCGACCCCTATACCGCCGGCCACCAACGCCGGGTCGAACATATCGCCAGTGCCATCGCCCATGAACTGGAGTTGCCCGATCACCTGATCGAAGGGCTCCGTGTTGCGGCGGTGGTGCATGACCTCGGCAAAATCTACATCCCCTCGGAAATCCTCAGCAAGCCCGGCCATCTCACCGGCCCGGAATACCGGCTCATCATGAACCATCCTGCCGCGGGCAATGACATCCTCAAGGGGATCGACTTCCCCTGGCCGGTTGCCGAGGCCGTGCACCAGCATCACGAGCGTATTGATGGATCCGGCTACCCGCTCGGGCTGCGCGGCGATGACATCCTGTTGGAGGCACGCATCCTGGCGGTGGCGGATGTCATCGAGGCCATGGCCTCGCACCGTCCCTATCGGCCTGGGCTCGGCATCGACGCCGCCCTGGCCGAGGTGGAGACGAAACGCGGCATACAGTTCGATCCCGTCATCGTCGACGCGGCACTCCGACTGTTCCGCGAGAAGGGGTTTTACATCGAAATCTGACCCTCGGCAGAACGAGGAAGGGGCGCCATGGCGCCCCTTCGTTATTGACATCGGTACAGTCGTCAGCCGAACAGCTTTTTCATGATCCCCTTCACCCAGGTCTCGCCGCCTTCCTGCGCGATCACCTGTTGCACCGTCGCGGCGTAACGTTTGTCTTCCTGCTTGATGTGGTTGGCCACCCAGCCGGTCAGCATGGCCAGCAATTCTTCCGTGACATCATCGCCCTTGGCATAGCGGCCGCGAAAATCCGCCAGCTTCTTCACGAAGATCTCGTGCACCCGTTCGTGGGCGCTGCGAAACTCGTAGTTGGCCTCCTCCATGAGCTTTTCCTCGAACAGGAAATTGTTCACCGCGAAATCCAGCAACTGCTCCAGGACGCCGCCGGTCTGCTCGCGGTCCCCGCTCTGCCGCGCCACACTGAGGGTGTTGATGAAATCGCCGAGGCGGCGGTTCTGCACGTCGATCTCGGCAATGCCCGTATCGAGCTCTTCCGTCCACTGCATGCTCATTTTTCTTCTCCCGTGGTAGAGGTGAGTGGGCGCTCCTCCTGCCTGCCGCCCTTATAGTTGTGCTGCATTCCCTGCCGCGGTGTCCGCGCCGGAATGTGAACTCCGGCAAGGTCGGACATGAATAACTATGCTCCGAAATGCGCCGGTTGACCACTCAAGACCGAGCACATTACGCGGGTACTGCAAAGCAAAAGGGGGCGCCGATGGCGCCCCCTTTTGTCTTGCCCACAACCGGCCCGGTGGGCCGGTACGCCACTGCATCAATGCCGCTTGCCGTCACCCATGGCGGCGGAGGGATCCACCTCGACCATCGCCGGCAGCGAGTGGGCGATGCCCTTGTGGCAATCGATGCAGGTCTTGCCCTCGTCGAAGCCCTCGATGTGCTGCATGCGGCCACGGCGCCCCTGCTTCGTGTAGTCCATGGACTTGAAGTCGTGGCAGTTGCGGCACTCGCGCGAATCGGTCTTCTTCATCGCATGCCACACGTTCTGCGCCAGCTGCAGGCGCTTGGCCTCGAACTTCTCCGGGGTGTCGATGCTGCCGAGCAGCTTGTGCCACACTTCGTTGCTGGCCTGGATCTTGCGCACAATCTTGTGCGTCCATTCCTTCGGCACGTGGCAGTCCGGGCAGGTGGCGCGCACGCCGGAACGGTTGTTGTAGTGGATGGTGTTCTGGTATTCGCGATACACATTCTCCTCCATCTCATGGCAGGAGATGCAGAACTGCTCGGTGTTGGTCGCCTCCATCGCTGTATTGAAGCCGCCCCAGAGCACGATACCGGCGACGATACCAATTCCCAGCAAGGAGCCCGCGGCGTAGCGGGTGCTGGGGCGCTTCAGCGCTCCCCACCAGCGCGCCAGGATATTTTTGTCTGCGTTTGCACTGGACATGGCTGCCTCTCGCTTCTTCATTCGTTGTCACTGTCGCCGCGCCTGGGCGCGACGTGCTGCGTCTGCTCGCCGGCGCGCAATCAGCGGTTGCTGATCGCCGGCAACGGCTGGAAGGTGTTTTCCACCAGCGGCGCGGCATCGGCCTGCGGCACATGGCACTGGGTGCAGAAGTAGCGCCGGGCCGACACATTGGCCAGGTCGTTGCCTTCGCGATCGGCGAAGTGAGTCTGGCTGATCTTGGTGGCCTTGTTCTGCTTGTAGTTGGCCCAGCTATGGCAGGTCAGGCACTTGTTGACCTTCTGGTTGATGACATAGCCTTCGACCGTATGCGGAATCAGCGGCGGCTGCTGCACATAGTCGCGCGGGATCGGATCACGATCCTGCCAGTGCTTGATCTCCACTGCCTGCGAATCATGGGATATCTCCTGGTCACCGCGCAGCGAAACCACGCCCGCCGCCCACAGCGGAGCGTTGGCCAGCATCGCCAGCAGCATCACTCCACCCAACACCATAGACCTTTTCATGGCGCCACCTCCGTCTTATGTAGAAACTGGTTGTTTGTCGAATTGTTGAAGCGTGTGTCGATCCTGAATACGTCCTTGCTGCACACATCGATGCACCGACCGCAATTGGTGCAGTTGGGCGACAGGATCACCGGCCCTGCCCCGTTCGCCTCGCCCTTGAGTGCCGGCCGGATCACCTGCGGTTCCGGACAGACCTCGAAGCAATCCATGCAGTCATTACAGCGGGCACGTGCCACCGCGCTGACCCGCACGACACTCACCTTGCCGAGCAGGCTGTAAAACGCCCCCACCGGACACAGATGGCTGCACCAGCCGCGCCGACTGACGAAGGCGTCGAACAGGAACAGCGCCACCAGCAGCAACCACGCAAAACCGGTGCCGAACACCAGGCCGCGATACACGCTGGAGACCGGGTTCACCAGCTCCCAGGCAAGGCTGCCCGTGAGCAGCGCCAGCAGCAGCGTCAGCGCCAGAATCCAGTAGCGCGTGCTGCGCGAGAAATTTGCCGTGCTCTTGAAACCCAGGCGGCGATTCAGCCAGGCCGCCACATCGGTGATGATGTTCACCGGACACACCCAGGCGCAGTACGAGCGCCCGCCGACCAGCAGATAGAACACCACCACGATCGCCGCGCCGATCCAGGCGGCCTGCATCGGCCACCCCCCGCTCAGCAGCATCTGCAGCAGCAGATAGGGATCGGTGAGCGGCAGCACCTCCAGCGTCAGGCTCGATGCCAGCGAGCCCTCGACGATCCATATTCCAAACCACGGCCCGAGCAGAAACAGCCCCAGAATGCCCAGCTGGCTGACACGCCGCAGCAACAACCATTTGTGTGCTGCCCACCAGCCCTTGCTGGCGACGGCGTCCTGTCCCGGATACTGGCCTGCGCGCATCACAGACCTCCCTGCCCGCGCTTGAGCGTCTCAAGCGGATTGTCGGCATAGGGGCTGGCCGGCGCCGCCTCGTCGATGATGAGTCCACGCCCTTCGTAGTCGTAGCGCATGCCTTCCGGCAGGTTGTACTGATGCTCCCGATCCGGCGCCACCAGACTGCCGCCGGCCTGCTGCTTTTCCTCCCAGCCGAGGCGGTAATGCTTGCCGAGCATGCCGCGCGCCAGATGCAGCGGCAGCACCTTGATTGCCGCCTCCTCCAGGATGCAGGCCTTCTCGCATTTGCCGCAGCCGGTGCAGGCATCCGAATGCACCTCCGGGATGAACAGCGCATGCTTGCCGGAGCGGACGTTGTGACGCAGCTCCAGCGTGATCGCCTTGCCGCGCACCGGGCAGATGTTGAAACACACCTCGCAGCGCAGGCCCTGAAACGCGATGCAGTTCTCCTGATCCACCACCACCGCGAGTCCCATGCGGGCGTCATCGATGTTGGTCAGCTCGTGATCCAGCGCCCCCGTCGGACACGCCTTCACACAGGGGATGTCCGGACACATCTCGCAGGGGATCTCCCGCGCAATGAAATACGGCGAACCGTTGGCCACCTGCTCGCCCAGTTCGGCCAGCCGCAGCGTGTCGAAAGGGCAGTCGCGCACACACAGGCCGCAGCGAATGCAGGAGCCGAGAAACTTCTCCTCTTCCAGCGCACCGGGCGGACGGATGGCCTCGGCCGGCAGCGAAGCGGCGGAGCGCGCGTACAGTCCCACGCCCAGCCCGAGCAAGGCGACACCGCAGGCGGTCCGGGTGACTTCACCCAGGAACCGCCGCCGTGACACTGCCTTGACTTCGCTGCCCGCCATTGCCGTCTACCTGCCCGCGTTACGCCCGCATCACCTTGACCGCGCACTTCTTGAAGTCCGTTTCCTTGGAAATCGGACAGGTCGCGTCGAGGGTCAGCTTGTTGACCAGACGGCCGGCGTCGAACCAGGGGATGTAGATCAGTCCCTCGGGCGGACGGTTGCGGCCGCGCGTCTCCACCATCAGCGTGATCTCGCCGCGGCGGCTCGCCACCTTGGCCATCATGCCGCGCTTGAGGCCGCGCTTCTCGGCATCCTTCGGGTGCATGAACAGGATCGCGTCCGGGAAGGCGCGATACAGTTCCGGCACGCGGCGCGTCATGGAGCCGGAGTGCCAGTGCTCCAGCACGCGGCCGGTGGACATCCACAGGTCGTATTCCTGGTCCGGTGCCTCGGCCGCCGGCTCGTAGGGCAGGGCGATGATGTTGGCCTTGCCGTCCTTGTTGCCGTAGAACTGCCAGCCGGCGCCCGCCGGCACATGCGCGTCATAACCTTCCTTGTAGCGCCACAGCGTCTCCTTGCCGTTGATCACCGGCCAGCGCAGGCCGCGCACCTGATGGTAGTGATCGAACTCGGCCAGCTCGTGGCCCTTCTTCGGACCTTCCAGGGAGAAGATGCGGTACTCCTCGTACAGGCCCTTCTGCACGTAGAAACCGTAGCGCTCCGATTCGTCGTTGCCGTAGACGTTGCCCTGGGCATCGGTGACCTTCTGCTTCGGGAACTTGTTCACCGCACCGTTGGCGAACAGGATGTCGAACAGGGTCTTGCCCTTGTACTCCGGCTTCTTGGCGAGCAGTTCCGCCGGCCACACCTCCTCCACCTTGAAGCGCTTGGAGAACTCCATCAGCTGCATCAGGTCGGACTGCGCCTCGCCCGGCGCCTTCACCTGCTGGCGCCAGAACTGGGTGCGCCGTTCGGCGTTGCCGTAGGCGCCTTCCTTCTCCACCCACATCGCCGTCGGCAGGATCAGATCGGCGGCCATGGCGGAGACGGTGGGATAGGGATCGGACACCACGATGAAGTTGGCCGGATTGCGCCAGCCCGGATACAGCTCGTCGTTGATGTTGGGACCGGCCTGCATGTTGTTGTTGCACATCTGCCAGTAGCAGTTGATCTTGCCGTCCTTCAGCAGACGCGCCATCAACACCGCATGGGCACCGACCTTGCCGTTGAGGGTTCCGTCCGGCAGCTTCCACACCTTCTCGGAGAAGGCGCGGTGATCGGCGTTGGCCACCACCAGGTCGGCGGGCAGGCGATGGGCGAAGGTGCCCACCTCGCGCGCGGTGCCGCAGGCGGAGGGCTGGCCGGTGAGCGAGAACGGACCGTTGCCCGGCTCGGAGATCTTGCCGGTGAGCAGATGGATGTTATAGACGAGGTTGTTCACCCAGGTGCCGCGGGTGTGCTGGTTGAAGCCCATGGTCCAGTAGGACACCACCTTGCGCTTCGGATCGGCATACAGCTCGGCCAGCTCGATGAGCTGCTCCTTCGGCACCTTGGACAATTTCGCGACCTTCTCCACGGTGTACTCGGCGACGAATTTCTTGTACTCCTCGAAGTCGATGGGGTCCATCTTGCCGGCCGTGGCGACATTCGCCGCCTTCTGCTCGCGCGGATCGTTCGGGCGCAGACCGTAACCGATGTCCGTGGCACCCTTCTTGAAGTTGACGTGCTTGGCGATGAAATCCTTGTTCACCTTGCCGTTCTGGATGATGTAATTGGCGATGAAGTTGAGGATCGCCAGGTCGGTCTGCGGCTCGAACACGATGGGCAGGTCGGCCAGCTCGAAGCTGCGATGTTCGAAGGTGGACAGCACCGCCACCTTGACATGGTTGGCGGTGAGGCGACGATCGGTCAGACGCGACCACAGGATCGGGTGCATCTCCGCCATGTTGGAGCCCCACAGCACGAAGGCATCGGCATGCTCCAGGTCGTCATAACAGCCCATCGGCTCGTCGGCGCCGAAGGTGCGGATGAAACCCGCCACCGCCGAGGCCATGCAGTGCCGCGCATTGGGATCGATGTTGTTGGAACGGAAGCCGGCCTTGAACAGTTTGGCGGCGGCATAGCCTTCCCACACCGTCCACTGCCCCGAGCCGAACATGGAGATGCTGGAGGTCATCTGATCCACCGGCTTGCCGGCATTGGCCGCCATGTCCTTCTTCAGCGACTCCTTCCACTTCTGGGCCATGATGTCGTAGGCCTGGTCCCAGCTGATCTCGGTGAACTCGCCTTCCTTGTCGTACTTGCCGTTCTTCATGCGCAGCAGCGGCTTGGTCAGGCGATCCTTGCCGTACATGATCTTGGAAAGGAAATAACCCTTGATGCAGTTGAGGCCGCGGTTGACCGGCGCGTCCGGGTCGCCCTGGGTGGCGACGACGCGGCCGTCCTGGGTGCCGATGAGCACGCTGCAGCCGGTGCCGCAGAAACGACAGGCGGCCTTGTCCCAGCGGATCTTGCTGCTTGTGGAAGCCAGCGCGGTGTTGATGCCGGGCACGGTGATTCCGGCAGCGGCAGCCGTGGCGGCGATGGCATTGGTCTTGATGAAATCACGCCTGGTCAGTTTCATTGCGAGGCCTCCTGTTCGGTAACGTCATTCTCGAATTGGTGATAGATCATCGCGGCAGACAGCACGCCTTCGACGTCGTATAGACGCATTACTGTTTCGCCTGTCATGCGCTCTGCACTCTCTTCCACCGTCACCACCATCTTGCCTTCCGGGGTAACGGCGTGAACTTCGACGCCGGGCAGTTGCGTCAGCTGTGCCCGCACCCGCTCGATATGCGCGGGCGCGGCATGCACCAGCACGCCGGCAACGGAAATGGAGGTTGCATCCTGGTTCAATGCTTCATTCATGCGGATACCTCGACGGGATGGGGGCCGTAGCTCATGCCGATGGCAGCGGCGGGACACGGGGCAACACAGGCACCACAGCCGTTGCACAGCGCGGTGTTGATCTCCGGCGGCGCGACACGGCCGGCGGTGGGACGGAAGCGGATGGCGCGCGCATCGCATTGCTCGCCGCAGCTGCGGCAGATCACGCCATGGTGGGTAAGACAGTCGTTGCCGATGCCGGCGCGCAACTGCCAGGGCGCCTCGCCCTCATTGGCACGCAGCGCGCCGCGGGTGCAGCTGTCGAGACAGGCGCGGCAGAAGGTGCACTCGCCGCGCTGGAAATCGACCTTGGGGAAACCGCCGCGCCCGGCACTGAGCAGGCCTTGCGGACAGGCGCTGATGCACTGGCTGCAGCGATCGCAGCGCTCGATGAACAGCCATTCCTCCAGCGCCCAGGGCGGACGCACGGCACGCCGCTCGCCGCGAAAATCGCCGCGCAGGAACTGCGTTCTGCTAATCGCCATATCCATCGTGCTGCACCCCTGAGCTGACTGGCGTTGTCGTTATATGCGTATAAACGCTATGGATTTGGGCACAGTGGGGACTTGATGTAAATCAAGCGCCACCGCGCCCTCAGCCGTCACCATGCCCCGCTCACAGGGAAAACCATCGTTATTTCGGGCAGATACAGGACGCGACGCATCTCCCTGCCCTCTGTGGGGGTACTCCTTCAGAGGTAGTGCGGATGGCAGCGAAAATGCGCCAAACACTTGCATCATGACGGCGGAAGGACTAGAAACTCACCCCATGTCCCACACGCTTACCGACACCTACGGCAGACGCATCACCTATCTGCGCCTTTCGGTCACCGACCGCTGTGACCTGCGCTGCTTTTACTGCCTGCCGCAGGGCTTCACCGGTTTTGAAGTACCGGAACACTGGCTCGACTTCGACGAAATCGGGCGCGTGGTTGCCGCCTTCGCCGAGATGGGCGTGCAGCGCCTGCGTCTCACCGGCGGCGAACCGCTGGTGCGCAGGGGCCTGCCCGATCTCGCGGCACAGCTTGCCGCCATCCCCGGCATCGACGATCTGTCCCTGTCCACCAACGCCGTGCAACTGGCCAAACATGCGCAGGCGCTGAAACAGGCCGGCGTGTCACGCCTCAATGTCAGTCTCGATTCGATCCAGGCCGACAGATTCAAACAGATCACCGGCGGCCCGCTGGACAAGGTGCTGCGCGGCCTGGCGACGGCGCAGCAGGCGGGCTTCCATCCCATCAAGCTCAACATGGTGGTGATGAAGGGGGTCAACGACGACGAGGTCGAGGCGATGGTGCAGTTCTGCATCGAGCACGGCTACACCCTGCGCTTCATCGAGACGATGCCCATGGGCGACACCGGCCGCGATGCCGCCGATCACTACCTCGATCTGCGCGAGGTGCGCGCGCGGCTGGAACAGCGCTTCGAACTCGTTGATGCCGTAATGCCCGGCGGCGGCCCGGCCAAGTACGTGCAGGTGGCCGGCACCGACCTCAAGCTCGGCTTCATCACCCCGATCTCGCAGCACTTCTGCGACACCTGCAACCGCGTGCGGCTCGGTGTCGACGGCACCCTCTACCTCTGCCTCGGCCAGGACCACAGCGTCGAACTGCGCCCGCACCTGCGCCAGGGCATCTCCCACGACGGCCTGGTCAATCTCCTCACCGAGGCCATCGCCCGCAAACCCCACAAGCACGAGTTCCGCGAAAAGCCCACCCAGGTCGTGCGCTTCATGTCGCAAACCGGCGGCTGATCCCCCCGCTGCACCGCTGCTTTCCTTGCCCCGGTCCCGGGGCTATGATGTAACGCGCTGATTTACACCACATAACAACACATACAGGGAGTGTTTTGTGCCGACGGAAAACACGCCGTCCAGTCGGGACGAGGGGGAGCAGATCGCCCTGGAGCAGGACCTGCTGCGGACGCTGGAGGCCGAGATCGCCAGCAACCGCCTGGTGCTGCCCACCCTGCCGGAGATCGCCCTGCGCGTGCGTGAGCTGATGGCGCAGCCGGATTGCTCGGCCACCCAGCTGGCACGACTCATCAGCAGCGACGCCGCCCTGGCGGCACGCCTGCTCAAGGTGGCCAACAGCAGCAGCTACCGCGGCCACAAGACCATCGACAACATCCAGACCGCCATCACGCGCCTCGGCATGCAGCTGGTGCGCTCGCTGGTGACGCAACTGGCCCTGTTGCAGTCGCTGCACGGCAGCAACGCCGACATCGGCCGTCAGCTCGCCGTCCTGTCGCGTCACAGCCTGGAGATCGGCGCACACTGCCACGCCCTCGCCCAGTGCTACACCAAACTCGACCCGGAAGAGGCCCTGCTGGCGGGCCTGGTGCACGACATCGGCAAACTGCCGCTGCTGCTGCGCCTGCGCAGCCTGGGCGGTACTGGCGAAATGGCCGACCAGCTGGCGCGCCGCCTGCACGGCCGTGTCGGCGCCATGGTGCTGGAGGCCTGGCACTTCACGCCGGAGATGGTGGCGGTGGCGGCCGGCCATGAAGACGTGCAGCGCAATCCCTATGGCGCGCCCGACTATACCGACGTGGTGCTGCTGTCCCATCTGCTGCTGCACCTGCGCCAGAACCGGCAGCAGCCATGGGCCGAACAGCTGCCCGTGTTCCGCAAGCTGCGCCGCAGTCCGCAGCAGATGCTCGACGACGACATGCTGGCGCAACACACCCGCGCCGCCCTAGAGCGCCTGAGCACATGACGCGCGCGCTTTGACATCCCGGCACGGTTGCTGAAGAATGCTGCTCCGTTTTCACCCATATCCCGCCCCGATGCCGCAGCGTGCATTGCACATCGTTCTGGCCCTGGCCCTGCTGCTGTTCTCCTGGGTCGAGCTGGAACACAGCACCGACCTCGACGCCCACCATGGCGGCGGGAGCTGTGCCGTGTGCGTGTTCGCCAGTCCGCTGGGCAACGGCATCACACCCGCTGCCACGCTGTTCCTGCCGTCACCGCAGGTCACGTTCATCCCGCAGCAGACGATGGCGGCGGCTATCCTGCCGCAGCCGTACCGTCACACCCTGGGCCAGCGCGGCCCGCCGCCGCACTCCTGATCCACCAGCAATCCCTGACGGACCCGCCCGATGCACGTGGCGGGCCTGTTGATTTGCAATTTCAGGAGCCAAATCATGAAACGCATTGCACTGGCCATCGCGGCCTGCTGCGCGGCGCCCGTCGGCGCCGCCGAGAACCACAGCTTCAACCCGGACATCTCCCTCATCCTGCAGGGCCGTTACCTCAACGCCGAGGACATCGCGGAGCGCCACATCACCGGCTTCCTGCCCGCCGGCCACGACCACGGCAGCGAGCGCGGCTTCTCCCTCGATCACAGCGAACTGATGCTGTCGGCCAACATCGATCAGGCCTTCCGCGGTCAGGCCAATTTCGCCGTTGCCGATGGCGAGGTGGAGGTCGAGGAGGCCTGGTTCCAGACCCTCGGCCTGGGCCAGGGTTTCACCGTCAAGGGCGGACGCTTCCTGTCCGGCATCGGCTACAGCAACGAGCAGCACCCCCACGCCTGGGACTTCGCCGATCAGAGCCTGGTCTACCAGGCGCTGTTCGGCGCACACCTGATCCATGACGGCGTGCAGCTGCGCTGGCTGGCGCCCACCGCCACCTTCGTCGAATTCGGCGTCGAGGCCGCGCGCGGCCAGTACTTCCCCGGCGCCGAAGCAGGCGGCGACAAGAACGGCGCCGGCAGCGCCGCCGCCTTCGTGCACATCGGCGACGACTGGAACGAGTCGCACAGCTGGCGCACCGGCGTGTCGTACCTGCATGCCGCCCCCAAGGCACGCGAGTCGCACCTGGAGGATGCCGGCGAAACCGAGGCGCTCACCGTGTTCAGCGGCGACTCCAACACCTGGCTGGTGGACTTCGTGTGGAAGTGGGCGCCGGATGGCAACAGGCGCGAGCGCAATTTCAAGTTGCAGGCCGAATACTTCCAGCGCGAGGAAAAGGGCGAACTCACCTGCGAGGACAACAGTGCCGACGGCGGCGTATGCAATGACACCACCGGCCGCTACAACGCCGACCAGTCCGGTTTCTATGCCCAGGCGGTATACCAGTTCATGCCGCGCTGGCGCGTCGGCTACCGCTACGACCGGCTCGACTCCGGCACGGTGGATTTCGGCGCCAATGCCGGCCTGCTGGAGCACACCGATTACCAGCCGACACGCCATGGCCTGATGCTGGACTACTCGCCGTCGGAGTTCTCGCGCCTGCGCCTGCAACTGACCCGTGACGAGTCCATGCGCGGCGTGACCGACAATCAGGTCACCCTGCAGTATGCAATGAGCCTCGGCGCGCATGGCGCGCACCGCTTCTGAGGGAGGTCGACATGAAGCGCTATCTGATCTGTTTTCTGCTGCCCATCGGGCTGTGGTGGCACAGTGCCGCGCACGCCGCATTGAACGTGCTCGCCTGCGAGCCGGAATGGGGCGCCCTGGTGGCGGAACTGGCCGCTGACAAGGCCGCCATCCACGTTGCCACCACGCCGCGCCAGGACCCGCACCACATCGAGGCACGCCCCTCGCTCATCGCCCGCGCCCGCAACGCCGACCTGCTGGTCTGCAACGGCGCCGAACTGGAGATCGGCTGGCTGCCGCTGCTGCAACGCGAGTCCGGCAATACACGCGTTCAACCCGGGCAACCGGGCTGGTTCGAGGCAGCGCAGTATGTGGTGCTGATCGAAAAACCGGAGACGCTGGATCGCCGTGCGGGTGACGTCCATGCCGCCGGCAATCCGCACTTTCACGTCGACCCGCGCAACATTCTGCCGGTGGCCACGGCACTGGCGGCACGGCTGGCCGAGATCGATGCCGCCAACGCGGCCCATTACCAGCACCGGCTGACGGATTTCCGTCAACGCTGGCAGGCGGCCATCGCGCGCTGGGAGCAGCGCGCCGCACCGCTCCGGGGCATGCCGGTGGCGGTGCAGCACAGGAACTGGAGTTATCTGCTGCACTGGCTCGGCATGAAAGCCGTCATCGACCTGGAACCGAAGTCCGGCGTCGAGCCATCGGCGGCCTATCTGGCCGAAGTGGTGCAGCGCCTGCGGCAGACGCCGGTACGCATGGTGCTGCGCGCCAGTTACCATTCGCCGCGCCCGGCGCAGTGGGTGGCGCAGCACAGCGGCATCGCGGCGGTAGAGTTGCCGTTCACCGTCGGCGCCAGCGAGGGTGCCGGCGATCTGTTCGGCCTGTATGACGACATCATCGAACGCCTGCTGGGGGCATCGCCGTGATCGACGACCTCGCCATCATCGCACCCGCCTTCGCGGCGGGACTGCTGGTACTGGCCAGCCATGTGCCGCTCGGTCGGCGCGTACTGGAGCGCGGCATCATCTTCATCGACATCGCCCTCGCCCAGTTCGCCTCCCTCGGCATGGTGCTGGCCCACATCCTGCACCTGGAGTCGGCCTGGATCACCCAGGCCGGCGCCTTCGCCGCCGCCCTCATCGGCGCCGCCCTGCTCAACCTGAGCGAACGGCTGTGGCCCGAGGTGCAGGAGGCGATCATCGGCAGCAGCTTCGTGGTGACGGCCTCGCTGGCGATCCTGCTGCTGGCCAACGACCCGCATGGCGGCGAACAGCTGCATGAACTGCTGGTGGGCCAGATCCTGTGGAGCCGCTGGCAGGACCTGCTGCCGCTGGCCGGCATCACGCTGCTGGTGCTGGGCGCCTGGTTCGGCCTCGATCTGCAACGCTCGCGTGCCGGCTTCTATCTGCTGTTTGCCCTGGCGGTGACCATGTCGGTGCAGATCGTCGGCGTGTACCTGGTGTTCGCCAGCCTGATCCTGCCGGCGCTGGCGGTGCGGCACTGCGGCACGCGTCGCGGCCTGGCACTGGGCTACGCCATCGGCGCCCTCGGCTACGGCAGCGGCCTGCTGCTGTCACTGTGGTTTGATCTGCCCTCCGGTGCCATCATTGTATGCATGCTGGCTGCAGGAACGGCCGTGGTGCTGCCGCTGCTGCAACGGCGCCAATCAACGGCCTGAGGTACACACGCGATGAACGGAACGCCGCGCACGGACGACAACTCGATGCTGAACCGCCTGCTGCGCCTGTTGCGGCAGCGGCGCTGGGCCGCCCTGGCCACCAGTGCGGCCGACGGCTCACCGATGGCCTCGATGGTCGCCTATGTACCCGGCGATAACGCCGGCTGCCTCTACCTGCACCTGTCGCAGCTCGCCGCCCACACCGGCAATCTGCTCGCCAATGGCAAGGCGGCACTGGTGATCGGTGAAGAGGACAACGGCAGCGGCGACCCGCAGGAGCTGGCGCGCGTCACCCTGCAGGGACAGGCTGTCGTCGTCGCGCGCGACAGCGAGGAATACCGCCATGCGCGCGAGCGCTACCTGGAGCGCCTGCCGGCCTCCGCACAGCTGTTCGATTTCCCGGATTTTCTGCTGTTCCGCCTCGACGTCGACAGCGCCCGCTTCGTCGGCGGCTTTGCCCAGGCGCGCAGCTTTGACAGCGACGCGCTGTGCAACGTCGTCACGCGCTGATCTGAAAGCAGATACAAGAGCAGGTGTGTGCTACGCGCACAGTTGCTTGAGTTTAATTCAGGAGCAACACCAGCGCAGCGAGTTCATCCCTTTGTATCTGCGTTTGGATCAGCCTTTGACGCACGCCATGGGCAGCAGCCGCGCCACCTTGCGCGCCAGGCCCGCGGCATCCGCCGCGTCGACCACTGCAGAGACATCCTTGTAGGCGCCCGGCGCCTCCTCCGCCACGCCACGCAGTGACGGACTGCGGATCACGATGCCGCGTGCGGCGAGGTCGTCCAACACGTTGCGGCCATGCCACTGCCGTGTCGCTGCGTGGCGGCTCATCGCGCGGCCGGCGCCATGACAGGCGGAACTGAAGGCGCGTGTCTCGCTTTCCCTGGTGCCGACCAGGATGTAGGAACTGGTACCCATGGAACCGCCGATGAGCACCGGCTGGCCGACGGGGCGCAGATCCGGCGGCAGTTCGCGATGCCCCGGACCGAAGGCGCGCGTGGCGCCCTTGCGATGCACGAACAGGCGGCGCGCCTTGCCGTCGATGACATGCTCTTCCACCTTGCAGGTGTTGTGCGACACGTCGTACAGCAGATCGAGATGGGCCTGCGGGACGATACGCGCGAACACCTCGCGCGTCAGATGGGTGATGATCTGGCGATTGGCCAGGGCGCAATTGATCGCCGCGCGCATGGCGCCGAGGTAGCGCTGCCCCAGCGGTGAGTCGATGGGCGCACAGGCCAGCTCGCGATCGGGCAGCCGGATGCCGTACTCGCCGGCGGCGATGGCCATGTCCTTGAGGTATTCGGTGCCGATCTGGTGGCCCAGTCCACGCGAGCCGCAATGGATGCTCACCACCACATCATCGACCTTGAGACCGAAGGCAGCGGCCGCCGGCGCGTCGAATATCTCGGCCACGCGCTGCACCTCCAGGTAATGATTGCCGGAACCGAGCGTCCCCATCTCATCACGCTGGCGCCTCTTCGCCTGCGCCGACACCGCGGACGGCACGGCGCCACGCATGCAGCCGTGTTCCTCGATGCGCGCCAGGTCCGCCTCGTCACCGTAGCCCTGCGCCACCGCCCACTGCGCACCGCCGGCCAGCATGGCGTCCATGGCCTTGTCGTTGAGACGCAGCGCCCCGGTGCTGCCGACACCGGCGGGGATATGCTCGAACAGCGCATCGGCCAGCGCTGTCTTGCTGTGCTCCAGCTGCGCCACCGTCAGACCGGTGTGCAGGGTGCGCACACCGCAGGAGATGTCGAAGCCGACCCCGCCCGCCGACACCACACCGCCGGCGTCGGCATCGAACGCCGCGACACCGCCGATGGGGAAGCCGTAACCCCAGTGTGCGTCGGGCATGGCATAGGAGGCCTGCACGATGCCCGGCAGTGTCGCCACATTGCAGGCCTGCTCGAATACCTTGGCGTCCATGGCATCGATCAGCGCCCGACTGGCGAAGAGCACCGCCGGTACGCGCATTGCGCCATGGGGAGCAATCTCCCAGGAAAATTCCGATAATTGCTTCATCTCGGGAGGAGCCATGTTCTAATCCCAGTGACAAGTGACAAGTGACAAGTGACAAGTGACAAGTGACAAGTGACAAGTGACAAGTGACAAGTGACAAGGAAGAGTGTTCGCCATTTCTTGCAACTTTCAACTTGTCACTTGAAACTTCATTCAAACATCCACCACACACTGCGCATGCCACAACCCCTGCACATCCTGAAACACACCCAGCTCAGTATAGGTTGCCCCCTTCACCTCCACCGCCGGGCGGTGGCGCGCCACATCCACCGGCTCGCCCCAGGCGCTGGCGCGCAGCTGCGTGCCGTCCAGCTGCACCTCGAAGCGGGAGAACAGCATGTGGCGGACGGCCATCTCGTAGATCAAGGCATTGAGCCAGTCCACCAGCAGCAATTCCATATCCGGCGCCGTGCAGGCAATTTCCACCAGGCACTCGGCGCGCACCCGTTGCGGATCACAGATCACGGCCGTGAGTGCAACTGCGGCCTGGGCAAAGGCACCGGCCAGATCCGGCGCAATGCCGGCGATACCGATATCTGCCTCGTGGGAAAAATGCTGCCAGGATGCCGTCATGATCAGAACATGGTGTGGGTGGACAGATAGGTACCCTGGGTATCGGCATCCAGGCCCCGGGCATAGTCGAGGCGGATGGTGACGTTGACGAAGGTCTGCACGCGCCAGCGCAGCCCCAGGCCAAGCGAAACCTTCAGGTCGGTCAGGTCCATGTCGGATACCTCGCGCCAGGCATTGCCCACATCGCTGAACAGCACGCCGCGCATCTGCGGATAGCCGGAAACGGGAAACAGATACTCGATGTTGTTCAGCAGCATGGCATTGCCGGCAACATAGTCCTTGTCATAGCCGCGCAGCGTGGTGCTGCCGCCGAGATACCAGCCGTAGCGGTTGAAGGCCGTGCCCTTGGTCATGCCGAGCTGGAAACGATAGTCCAGATTGGAGCGTTTCTGATCCAGCGGCAGGTGGCGGCGGTAATAGAACAGATGGCGGTGATAGCTGAAGTCACCCCACTGCGGCACCGCCAGCTCGGCACTGTAACCGTACACTCGGCCACGCCGCCGGTAGCGTTCCTCGTCCACCTCGTTCAATTCCACCAGACCATTCAGCTGCACGTCGCGCGCATCCTGGTAGGGCACGGCGTCACCTTCAAGGTAGCGGTAATCTTCCCACTGCGCCGCCATGCCGCCGCCGTAGCGCAGGCCGCGTGACGGGCCGGTCACCGACTGCCAGCGGTACAGGCCGAAACGCAGGTTATGCGTCGTCTGTTCGTAACGCCCTGTTTCCGTGCCGGCAGCATCCAGCTGTCGTTCCACGCGCTGCACCTCGCCGCCACCCACGTCGAGGCGATACGGCGTGCCGATGATGCGCGGATAGCTGTAGCCGACAGACAGCTCGCGCCGCTCCGGCGTCCCGGAGTCCAGCGACTCCTTGGTGAGCGACTCCACCTCGAAATGCTGGTTCAGACCGAACAGGTTGTCGAAACGCAGCTCCATGCCGTATTCGGTCTCGCCATCGCCGCGCACGCCGATGCGCGGTATCGGCAGGATGTACCACTTCTCCACCACCGTGATGAGCAGTACCGTACCGGCCTCTTCCTCCAGCAACTCGGCCTGCACCGACTTGAACAGCCCCAGGTTCATGACCGCCTGGCGTGATTCCTCGATGCGTTCCGCATCCACGGCATCACCCGGTGCGACAGTCATTTCCTGCAGCATCACCTCGGGACGGGTGGTTGCATTGCCGGCAAAGCGGATGGCGGCCAATGCCGCGCCATGGGCCTCACCCAGCGACAACAGGCAGAACATGAAAATGGTCAGGAGGCGCAAGCGTTCATCCCATCAACATCCTGACTCCCAGCAGCGCCAGGAACAGGGCGAAGAAACGCTTCAACGCCGTAGTGGGCAGACTGTGCGCCAGCCAGGCGCCGAGAGGCGCGAACAGGATACTGCTGACGGCGATGCCGAACAGCGCGGGCAGATACAGATAACCCACCGCCTGCGCCGGCAGGCCGGCATTGCCGCTGCCGGTCCAGGCAAAGGCCACGGCACCGGCGACGGCGATGGGCAGACCGCAGGCAGCGGATGTCGCCACCGCCTGGCGCATCGCCACGCCGCACCACAGCAGGAAGGGAACCGTCAGCGTGCCGCCGCCAATGCCGACGATGGCGGACACGCCCCCTATCACCGTACCGGCCGCACTCATGCCGATGCGACCGGGCAGTGCACGGTGGGCCTCCGGCAGCAGCGAGAAACCCATCTGTGCCGCCACCAACAGCTCGAACACGCCGAACACGTTGCGCAACGCCGCCGTCGGCAGGCCCTCGGCGAGCAGCGCCCCGAGAAACACACCGAGCACGATGCCGGGCAGCAGCTGCCACACGGCCGGCCATTGCACTGCACCACGCCGGTGGTGTGCGCGTACCGAGGAGAGAGAGGTGAACACAATGGTGGCAAGCGAGGTCCCCACCGCCAGATGCATGATCACACCGTGGTCAAACGCCAGGCCGGCGAACACCCAGACCAGCACCGGCACGATGACGAGCCCACCACCCACACCCAGCATCCCCGCCAGGGTGCCGGCAAAGGCGCCCAGCGTCAGATAGATCAACCACTCGGCCACGGTATGTCCTCAGGAAGAATGCAGCGGCATCACTGCCCTGCGGCACGGCGCATGTTTCAGCGTACCCACACGGTCTTGGCGTTGACGAATTCGCGCATGCCGAGCAGCGACAGTTCACGGCCATAGCCGGAGGCCTTGATGCCACCGAAGGGCAGGCGCGGATCGCTCTTCACCAGGCCGTTGACGAAGGCGCAACCGCACTCCAGTTGCCGCGCGACGCGCTCGCCGCGTGCGCTGTCCGCGGTCCACACGCTGCCGCCGAGACCAAAGCGCGAATCGTTGGCGATGCGCACGGCATCCGCCTCGTCACGGGCACGGATCACGATGGCCACCGGACCGAACAGCTCCTCTTCGTAGGCGCGCATGCCCGGCCGCACCTGATCGAGGATCGACGGTGCGTAATACGTGGCGGAACCCTCCAGCGGACGGCAGCCGGTGAGCGCCACCGCGCCGGCGGCGAGACTGTCGTTCACCTGGCGATGCAGTTCATCGCGCAGATCGGGACGCGCCAGCGGCGCCAGTGTCGTGGCCTCATCCATCGGGTCACCGGCCCGAAGCGCCTCCACCGCTGCCTGGAAGCGCGGCAGGAATGCATCGGCAACGGCCTCGACGACAATGAAGCGCTTGGCGGCGATGCAACTCTGCCCGCCGTTGAGGAAGCGCGAGGCCACCGCCTGCTGCACGGTCCACTCCAGCTCGGCATCCTCCAGCACGATGAAGGCATCGGAGCCGCCCAGCTCCAGCACACTCTTCTTCAGGCAGGCGCCGGCGGTGGCCGCCACCTGGCGTCCGGCCGGCTCCGAGCCGGTGAGCGTCACCGCATGCACCCGTGCATCGCGGATCACGCCCTCGACCTGGGTGGAGGAAATCATCAGGGTGCGAAACACGCCGGCGGGGAAACCGGCGTCGCGAAAGATCGCCTCGATGGCCAGCGCGCACTGCGGCACGTTGGAGGCGTGCTTGAGCAGTCCGCTATTGCCGGCCACCAGCGCCGGCGCGGCGAAGCGGAAGACCTGCCACAAGGGGAAGTTCCACGGCATCACTGCCAGCACCGTGCCGAGCGGCTGCCAGGCGACGAAGCTGCGGCCGGCGTCGGAAGCGATCTCCTCGTCGGCGAGAAAGGCCGGGCCATGCTCGGCATAGTACTCGCAACCCAGCGCGCTCTTGTCCACCTCGGCCAGCGCCTCGCGCCGCAACTTGCCCATCTCCAGGGTGATGGTGCGCGCCAGCGCCTCGCGCCGTTCGCGCAGCAGCGCCGCCGCGCGCCGCATCAGCTCGCAGCGCTCGGCCAGCGGGGTCGCCGCCCAGGCCGGCGCCGCGCGCGCCGCCTCGGCCAGCGCCTGCTCGATGGCGGCGCTGTCCCAGGCCGGATACTCCGCCAGCCATTCGCCGTTTGCCGGATTGATCGATTGGAAGGCCATGCGTGTCACCTCGCTGCCGCGCTACGGATGTCTGATTATCGCACAGGCGGCAATGCGACTCGTGCCGCTGCTACACTCACCTTCAACAGCTCAGGGAGGACCTCATGAACAGCTACACCATCGCCATCATCGGCGGTTCCGGTTTTGTCGGCAGCCGCCTGTGCGCCCGCCTGGCCCGCGATGGCCACACGGTGCGTGTCCTAACCCGCCGCCGCGAACGGCACCGTGATCTGCTGGTACTGCCCACGGTGGAGGTATGGGAAGGCAATCCCCATGACGCCGCCGTGCTCGATACCCTGCTGGAAGGTTGCGATGTCGTCATCAATCTGATCGGCATCCTCAATGAGAAACAACACGATGGCAGCGGCTTTGCCCATGCCCACGTCGAACTGTCGCGCACGCTCATCGCTGCCTGCCGCCGCCGGAGCATCCGGCGCCTGTTGCACATGAGCGCCCTCGGCGCCGATGCGGAGCACGGCGCCAGCCACTACCAGCGCAGCAAAGGACGCGGCGAAGACCTGGTACTCGCCGCCACCGACCTGGACGTCACGGTATTCCGCCCCTCGGTGATCTTCGGTCCCGGCGACAGCTTCCTGCGCCGTTTCGCCGGCCTGCTGCGTCTGGCACCGGCATTTCCCCTCGCCTGTGCCGGCGCCCGTTTCCAGCCGGTGTTCGTCGGCGACGTGGCCGAATGTTTTGCCCGCGCCATCGGCAACCCGCAGACCATCGGCCAGCGCTACAACCTGTGCGGCCCGCGCGACTACACCCTGCTCGAACTGGTGCGCTATACCGCCCGGGTATCCGGCATGCGCCGGCTGGTCATCCCGCTGCCCGACATGCTGTCACGGCTGCAGGCGGAAATCTTCGAATGGCTGCCCGGCAAGCCGTTCTCGCGCGACAACTATCTGTCCACCCGGCACGACAACGTCTGCAACGAGCCCTTTCCGGCAATCTTCGGCATCACGCCGACGCCGCTGGAAACCGTCGCCCCCTACTACCTGGGCCAGGCCGGCGAGCGACGCCGTTACGAAAGGCTGCGCAGCCGCGACTGACCACGTCCGCAAGGCGTTTCCCGCCTGCCGCCGCGCGGCCGGTGCAGTCCCGCGCGCCTGGCACGCCCCCAAGGCCGCATTGCTCGGTTAAGATGACGCCACGCAAATCATCGGAACACTGAACCATGCAAATCTATCTGGTCGGCGGCGCCGTCCGCGACAAGCTGCTGGGGCTGAAGCCACAGGACCGCGACTGGGTGGTGGTGGGAGCGACCCCGGAAGAGATGCTGGCGCAGGGCTTCCGGCCGGTGGGCAAGGACTTCCCGGTCTTTCTGCATCCCGAAACCGGCGAGGAATACGCCCTGGCGCGGACCGAGCGCAAGACCGCACCGGGCTATCACGGCTTCGAGTTCCACGCCGACCCGGCGGTGACCCTGGAGGAAGATCTCCAGCGCCGCGACCTCACCATCAATGCCATGGCCGAGGCGGCGGACGGCACCATCATCGACCCCTTCGGCGGCCGCGAGGATCTCGCCGACGGCCGCCTGCGCCACGTCTCACCCGCCTTTGCCGAAGACCCGGTGCGCATCCTGCGCCTGGCACGCTATGCCGCGCGCTATGCCCGCTGGGGTTTTCGCGTCGCGCACGGCACCAACCGGCTGATGCAGGAGATGGTGGCCTGCGGCGAGGTGGATGCGCTGGTGCCGGAACGGGTATGGCAGGAACTGGCGCGCGCGCTGACCGAGGCGACCCCGGCACGCTTCTTCGAGGTGCTGCGCGGCTGCGGCGCCCTGGCGCGCATCTTTCCCGAGCTGGAGCAGCTGTTCGGCGTGCCGCAACCCAAACAGCATCATCCCGAAGAGGACACCGGCGTGCATACCCTGCTGGTGCTGGAACAGGCCGCACGCCTGTCGCCGGAACCGCAGGTGCGTTTCGCCGCCCTGGTGCACGACCTCGGCAAGGGCACCACGCCACGCGAGGAATGGCCGCGCCACATCGCCCACGAGCACCGCGGCGTGGCCCTGGTGGAACAGCTGTGCGAGCGCCTGCGCGTCCCCGCCGACTACCGCGACCTGGCGCTGCTGGTGACACGCTACCATGGCGTGTACCACCGTGCCGAAGAGCTGCGCGCCACCACCCTGCTGGAGCTGCTGGAACACCTCGACGCCTTCCGCCGCCCGCAGCGGGTGGAACAGTTCCTGCTCGCCTGCGAGGCCGACTCGCGCGGCCGTCCGGGATTTGAAAACCAGGACTTCGCCCAGCCCGGACTGATCCGCGAGGCACTGCGCATCGCGCAGGCGGTGGATGTCAAAGCAGTGGTCGCCGCCGGCTACAGCGGCAAGGCGGTGGGCGAGGAGCTGCGCCGCCGCCGCCTCGCCGCCCTCAAGGGTTGGCGTCGCGACGAGGCCGAGGACTGAAGACATTCCGTTGCGGGGCGCCATGGCGTATCATGCGCGCCCCATCTGCAGTCCTGCCGGTTCCGCCCCATCATGCGTTTTCTTTCGCGCCGCCGCCGCGCCGCACCCACCCGCCCGTCACGCCGCCTGTGGCGCTGGCTGACCCTGGCGCTGCTGCTGCCCATCGTCATCGATGCCGCCTGGCTGGCCTGGCTGTGGCCGGACTGGGACCGTCTGGCCAGCGGGCCCATCCCCAAGTCCGCCTTCATCACCGCCTATGAGCAGCGCCGCCAGGCCGATCGGCGCCTGCCGCCGCTGCGCTGGCAGCCGGTGCCGTTCACGCGCATCGCGCCGACCATGCGTCGCGCCGTCATCGTCGCCGAGGACAGCCGTTTCTACCTCCATGAGGGCGTGGATTTCGAGGCGCTGATGGAGGCGATGGAACACAACTGGGAACAGGGCCGCATTACCCACGGCGCCAGCACCATCAGCCAGCAGACGGTGAAGAATCTGTTTCTCAGTCCGTCACGCGATCCGCTGCGCAAATGGCACGAGCTGGTGCTCACCTGGGCGATGGAAAGAAATCTGAAGAAGCGTCGTATCCTGGAGCTGTATCTGAACGTGGCCGAGTTTGGCCCGGGGATCTACGGTGTGGAGGCGGCGGCACGGCGCTACTGGGGCATCAGTGCGGCCGGCTTGTCGCTGGAGCAGGCGGTGGAACTGGCGGCCACCCTGCCGAGTCCCGCACAGAACAACCCGGCAACCCGCAGCCGCGCCTTCCAGCAGCGCAAGGCGAAGATCATGCGTCACCTTGTGCCGCGGACCACGCTGTCAGCTGTAGAGGTACAGCAACCCGGCCCCCAGCAGCAGGCGGTAGATCACGAAGGGCAGCATGCCGATGCGCTCCAGCAACCGGAGAAAGACGTGGATGCACAGATAGGCGGCGAGACCGGACAGCACGCTGCCGAGCAATAGACTGGTCCAGTCGACCAGCGCATCCCCGCGCACCAGGTCGATGGTGTTCAAACCACCGGCCAGCACGATCACCGGGATCGACAACAGAAAGGAAAAGCGCGCCGCCGCCGAACGCGACAGCCCCAGCATCAGGCCGGCGGTCATGGTGATGCCGGAGCGCGAGGTGCCGGGAATCAGTGCCAGCGCCTGCGCCACGCCAATCACCAGCACATCCTTCCAGCCGATGGCATGCTCGCTGCGCGCACCACGGCCGCGAACATCGGCCCACCACAGCAGCGGCGCAAACACCACCGTGGCCCAGGCGATCACCAGCGGCGAACGCAGCTCGGTTTCGATCAGCCCCTTGAACAACAGACCGGCCAGGCCCACTGGGATGGTGCCGAACAGCACCGCCCAGGCCAGCCGGCTCTCGCCCACCATTTGCCGCGTCGCCACCGAGCGTCCCCAGTCGCGCGTCATCAGCAGCAGGTCACGGCGGAAATACCAAACCACCGCCGCCAGCGTGCCGACGTGCACTGCCACGTCAAAGGCCAGTCCCTGATCGCTCCAGCCCTCCATCTGCGGCAGCAGGATCAGGTGTGCCGAACTGGAGATGGGCAGGAATTCGGTGAGTCCCTGCAGGATGGCGAGGGCGATGATCTGGATCAGTTCCATGGCTTGCTTCCGTGTGCCTGTTTCAGCGTTTTTCCGCCACGATGCGCGCGTAGCGCCCTTCCTTGGCAATCTCGCTGTGGATTACCGCGAAGCCGGTATGGTTCAACAAATAGATCAAATCCTCGCGCGAGAAGCGGTTGTGCTCGACGAAGTGGATGAAAAAATCTTCCAGCTCGGCAGTGGTGATATCGGCACCGAACAGCTTCGCCTCGTCGGTCTGGTTGCGCACATACACCTCCAGCGGCGCGCGCACCCAGTCAGCGATGTAGAAGCGCCCGCCGCGGCGCATCACGCGGCTGATCTCCTGCAGGGTGCGCAACGGCTGATCCATTTCATGCAGCACCACCGAGCACATCACGGCATCCACGGAACCATCCTCCAGCGGCAATTTCGGATCGTGCAGGTCTTCGGCAATGATCTCGCAACCGGCCGGCAGCTCTCCCACCGCCTCCAGCATGTAGGGCGCCACCTCCACGCCGATGGCGCGGATGCCGGGATAGCGCCGGGCCAGCGCCTGGACGAACAGGCCGGGGCCGGCGCCCAGATCGATGACCACCGGGCGTTCCGAATAGGCCGGCTCCACCCACTGCCGCCAGGCATTCCAGAAGATATCGTCGAAGCGGCTGTCGAAGGATTCCTTCATCAGCTGCACGAAACGCGCACCATCGCGGTGGTGCTTGGCGAGCATTTCCTCGGTCTGGCGACGACGATCGGACATGGCTTACTCCGGGCAAGGTCAATACGGCGAAAAGGCGGCGGCCATGATACCCCGGTTTGGGCCGTGAGGAACTGCGTGGACTGTCAATAAAGCGTCATACAGGGCTGTTACGGTGGCGCCGTACCCAAAGACGAAGAGAGACGAAACCATGAACCATGAAATCGTGGCCTTTTACACCCAGCCCCTGCCGCACGGCCAGGAGCACCGCAGCCGCCTTGCCCAGGAGATCGCCTTTCTGGAGGGCCGCCTGCACGACCTGAGCGCCACCGGCGACGGCGACAATGCCTACGAGCGCGCCCTCGGCCGCACCTACCAGGCCCTGCTCGGCCTGCGCCGCAAGGAGCTGGCCACACTCAACAGTTGATGCAGGAGCGAATCGTATTCGCGACCCCTGTGCCACACCCCGGCGCTTATCGCGGACACCGCCCGCTCCTACAGGGAGCCGCCCCTACAGCCGGCCACGCTCATCACGCACGGCAAATCCCGCCCCGCCATCGGCCACACCGCATCCCACGGCCAGCACCTTGAACAGCTCGCCCATCTCGCCGGGCAGCATCAGCCGCTTCAACTGCGCGGCCACCTCCAGCTGCCCGCGCACATCGCCCGCCTCCTGTGCCAGCTCCAGCAGGCCGCTGCCGATGAGGTAGTTGGCCTGGTTGGCAAAACCCAGCACGTCGAGGCCGGCGTCGGTTGCCGCCGCGGCCATGGCAGTGAAATCGACGTGAGCGGTAATGTCCTGCAGGCCGGGCAGGATCAGGGGTTCGGGGTGACTGCGGTGACGATAATGGCACATCAGTGTGCCGCCGCTGCGCTGTGGATGGTAATACTCGTGGCGTGGAAAACCGTAGTCGAACAACAGTGCGACGCCGCGCCGCAATGCACCGGCCAGGCTGTGCAGCCAGTCCTCGGCGGCGAGATTCACCTCCGATTCATAACCTTCCGGCCAGGAATAGGCAGCGGCCAGTTCCGATACCCGCGCGGCAAGGCGCGGTGTGCACACCGGCAGTTCGCACCAGGCGAATGCCTCGCCGCTCCAGCGCACGCCCAGTTCATGCCCCTGGCCATCGCGCCAGCGGAAACGATGCACCGGCATGGCATCGAGCACCTCGTTGCCCAGCACCACGCCGATAAAATTCTCCGGCAGGGCATCCAGCCACTGCACCCGTTCCAGCAGATGCGGTGCCCGCACCGCCAGTGTTTGGCGCTGCCGTTCGCGCAGGTCGGCACTCACTTCGAGGATGGCGTAGCGCGGCGGCAGCGCCTGCATCCGCTCCAGTTCCAGCAGGATGTCCGCCGCCATGACACCACTGCCGGCACCGAACTCCATCACTTCACCGCCATCCAGCGCGGACAACAGACCGGCACAATGCCGCGCCACGCAACGGGAAAACAACGGCGACAGTTCGGGGGCGGTGACGAAATCACCGTCGGCACCGAACTTGCGCGCGCCGGCGCTGTAATAGCCGAGGCCCGGCGCATACAGCGCCAGCTCCATGTAGCGGGCAAAGCTGATGGCGCCGCCGGCGGCGGAGATTTCCTTGCCGATATGCTGGATCAGGGCGGCACTGTGCGCCGCCTCGTCGGCCGACGGCGGCGGCAGTTCACGCAGGCTGTGGGCAACCTTGCGGAGGTCAGGGGAATCAGACAACGTGGAGTTTCCGGCTGGAATGAGTTTCGGTAGAGTGTGCCAGATGAGCCAGCGCAACAAAAGCACGCACGATTCCGACACCCTCGACGGCAAGGTGGTGTTGATCACCGGCGCCGCCCATCGCATCGGCGCCACCACTGCGCGCCTGCTGCACGCCGCCGGCGCCAACATCGTGCTGCACTACCGCAGCTCGCGCAAGGCGGCCCAGGCGCTGCAAAAGGAGCTGAACGCGCTGCGCGACAATTCGGTGGTGCTGGTGCAGGCGGACCTGCTCGACACCGACAAGCTCACGGCCCTGGTGCGCGAGGCACATACGGCATGGGGCCGTCTCGACGTGCTGATCAACAATGCCTCCACCTTCTATCCCACCGAAGTCGGCAAGGTGGCGGAAAAGGAGTGGCACGATCTCATCGGCTCCAACCTCAAGGCGCCGTTCTTCCTCGCCCAGGCGGCAGCACCGCATCTCGTCAAGGCGCGCGGCTGCATCGTCAACATCGTCGACATCCACGCCGACCGCCCGCTCAAGGGCTATCCGGTGTACTCCATCGCCAAGGCCGGACTGGTGATGCTCACCCGCGCCCTGGCCGGCGAACTGGGACCGCATGTGCGCGTCAATGCCGTGGCGCCGGGGGCGATCCTGTGGCCGGAACACGACATGGACGAGGTGACCAAACAGCGCATCGTCTCGCGCACCTTCCTCAAGCGGCAGGGCGACCCCAGCGATATCGCCAGGGCGGTGCTGTTCCTGATCCGCGATGCCGGCTACATGAGCGGACAGGTGCTGACGGTGGACGGCGGCCGCTCGCTCAATTCGTAGGAGCCCACTCCGTGGGCGAAGTGGCGCCTGCCGCAGGCACCATTCGCCGAGAGGACTCGGCTCCTACGTCAGAGTTGGAATTCCACCGGCCACAACGGCTGGCTCTGCCTGTCGAAGGCCTCCCACAAGGCACTATAACTGACGCCCGCCTGCGGGTGCTCAAGCTGCGGTGCGATCTCCGCCAGCGGCCACAGTACGAAGGCGTTTTTGGTGATCTCGTCGCGCGGGATCTCCAGCTTGCCCTCGTGCAGCACCAGATCGTCGTAGAGCAGCAGGTCGATGTCGAGGGTGCGCGAGGAAAAGCGCGGGCCATTGCGCTCGCGGCCGTGCGCCTCCTCGATGGCGCGCAGCTCCGCCGCCACCTGCTGCGGCGTCAGCTTGGTGTCGAATCCGGCCACCAGGTTGTAGAAACTGTCCCCGGCAAAACCCACCGCCTCGCTTTCATACACCGAGGAGAGGAGCAGCGTGCCGAAACGGGCCTTGAGGTCGGCGACACCGGCGCGGATGTTCTGCTCGCGCTCGATGTTGCTGCCGATGCTGACGTAGACGCGCGCCATTCAGGGTTTGCTGCCGCGCTCAATGATGATGCCGACGTCGCCGGCGTAGCGCACCGCCCCCTTCTTGTTGAGGCGCACGCGCACCCAGGAGACATTGAATTCGCTGAGGATGATCTCGGCGACACGCTCGGTGAGTGTTTCCACCAGCTGGAACTGGCTGTCACCGACGAACTGGATCAGGCGCTTGGCCACCGCCTTGTAGTTGAGGGTGTCGTCGATGCTGTCGCTGGCCGCCGCCTTGCGGATGTCGGTGGCCATCTCCAGGTCCAGGCTCACGGTCTGCCTGATGCGCCGCTCCCAGTCGTAGATGCCGATGACGGTGTCGATCTTGAGGTCATTGAGGTAGATGATGTCCATGAGGCGAAAGGTACAAGGTAGCAGGGAACAGATACAAGCCCGGACTTGTGGTAGATTCTGCAACCCTGAATCGGGAATCCCCTGGAATGACACTGATAGATATCGCACTGATCGCCGGCGCCTACCTGCTCGGCTCGCTGTCCACCGCCATCATCCTGTGCCGCCTGCTCGGCCTGCCCGACCCGCGTACCCAGGGCTCGGGCAATCCCGGCGCCACCAACGTGCTGCGCTTCGGCGGCAAGAAGCTGGCGGCGCTGACCCTGGTGGGCGATTTGGTGAAAGGCCTGATCCCGGTGCTGATCGCCCGCAGCCTCACCGCCGATCCGGTGGTGCTCGCCGCGGTGGCGATGGCCGCCTTCCTCGGTCATCTGTATCCGCTGTTCTTCGGCTTCAAGGGCGGCAAGGGCGTCGCCACCGCGGTGGGCGTGCTGTTCGGCCTGGCCTGGCCGGTGGCGCTGGCGGCGATCCTCACCTGGCTGGTGATGGCCGCGCTGTTTCGCATCTCCTCCCTCTCTGCGCTCACCGCCTCGGTGCTGGCGCCGGCCTATATGTTCTGGCTGGACGGGCGCGCGGCCTTCATCACCATGACCGCGGTGATGAGCCTGTTCCTGCTCTGGCGCCACCGCGCCAACATCCAGCGCCTGCTGGCCGGGGAAGAGAAGAAGATCGGCAAGAAATGACCCGCTAGCGCGGCGCCGGCAGGGTTTCCATCGGCCAGCGCGGCTGGGCGCGGATCGCCAGCGGCTCGTGCTGGCCGGCGTGCAGCCGCACATACCCGGCATAGGCGATCATCGCGCCGTTGTCGGTGCAGAATTCCGGCCGCGGGTAGTACACCCTGGCCCCCTCTTCGGCGGCGATCTCCGCCAGTTTGCTGCGCAACCGGCGGTTGGCGCTGACGCCGCCGGCCATCACCAGCCGCTTCAGCCTGGTCTGCTTCAATACGCGTCGGCACTTGATGGCCAGGGTATCCACCACGGCATCCTCGAAGGCGCGGGCGATGTCGGCCGCCGCTTCCAGGCCGTGTTGCTGCAGGGTGGTGAGGGCGTAGGTCTTGAGGCCGGAGAAGCTGAAGTCGAGGCCGGGCCGGTCGGTCATCGGCCGCGGGAAGGCAAAGCGCTGCGGGTCGCCCTGCTGCGCCAGTTGCGCCAGGGCCGGCCCGCCGGGATACCCCAGCCCCAGCAGCTTGGCGGTCTTGTCGAAGGCCTCGCCGGCGGCATCGTCCAGCGATTCGCCCAGCAGGGTATAGCGGCCGATGCCGTCCACCCGCACCAGTTGGGTGTGACCGCCGGACACCAGCAGGGCGGCAAAGGGGTATTCGGGCGGCTCCGCCTCCAGCATCGGCGCCAGCAGGTGCCCTTCCATATGGTGTACGCCGACGGCAGGCACCCCCCAGGCGAAGGCCAGGCTGCGGCCGACGCTGGCGCCGACCAGCAGGGCGCCGATCAGCCCGGGGCCGGCGGTGTAGGCCACGCCGTCGATATCGGCCCGCGTCACCCCGGCCTGGTTCAGGCACTGATCCAGCAGGGGCAGCACCCGGCGCACATGGTCGCGGGAGGCCAGCTCCGGCACCACACCGCCGTATTCGGCATGCAATTGCACCTGGCTGTGCAGGACGTGCGCCAGCAGACCGCGTTCGCCGTGATACAGGGCGACGCCGGTTTCATCGCAGGAGGTTTCGATGCCGAGGACGAGCAGTGGGGCAGACATAGGGGCGCATTGTCCGGACCCCGCCCCTTCGCCGCAAGGCCCCCTTTGCATTTTGGCCGGGGGATCATTAGAATTGCGCGTTCACTGTATCCCGGCCGCCCCGCGGCCTTTATTTCGAGGTAGGAAGTTTCATGCCGTCTGTCCGCGTCAAAGAGAACGAGCCGTTCGATTTTGCCCTGCGTCGCTTCAAGCGCAGCTGTGAGAAGGCCGGTGTCCTGGCCGAGGTGCGCGAGCGCCAGCACTACGAGAAGCCGACCTCCATCCGCAAGCGCCAGAAGGCTGCCGCGGTGAAGCGCCAGCAGAAGAAGGTGCAGCGTCAGCAGTCCCGTCTGGTTCGCCTGTACTAAGACTCCGCCGTCCCTCCGCCTGAGGCCCTTCGCGGCATGAGCCAGGAATCCCTCAAGCAGCGCATCGACTCCGATATGAAGGACGCGATGCGCGCCAAGGACAAGGAGCGCCTCGGCACCGTCCGTCTGATCCTCGCCGCCATCAAGCAGCGCGAGGTGGACGAGCGCATCACTCTGGACGATACCCAGGTGCTGGCCGTGCTGGAAAAGATGGTCAAGCAGCGCCGCGACTCCATCAGCCAGTTCGAGGCCGCCGGCCGCACCGACCTGGCCGGCAAGGAGAAGGCCGAGCTGGACCTGATCCAGACCTACATGCCGGCCCAGCTCTCCGAGGCCGAGATCGACGCCATCATCGAGCAGGCCATCGCCGCCGCCGGCGCGACCTCGGCCAAGGACATGGGCAAGGTGATGGGACCGCTCAAGGCCCAGTTGCAGGGCCGCGCCGACATGGGCGCCGTCAGCGCCCGCCTCAAGGCCCGGCTCTCCGCCTGAGATTTCCCGCATTTTCCCCTGGCGGAAGATGCTGCCCGATCCATAACCCCCTAGAATAAGGCCCATGGCCGGCCGCATTCCCCAGCAATTCATCGACGAGCTGATCAGCCGCGTCGATATCGTCGACGTCATCGACGCGCGCGTGCCGCTGAAGAAAAAGGGCCGCGAGCACGTTGCCTGCTGCCCGTTCCACAACGAGAAGACCCCCTCCTTCACCGTCAGCCAGGACAAGCAGTTCTATCACTGCTTCGGTTGCGGCGCCCACGGCACCGCCCTCGGCTTCCTTATGGAATACGAGCACCTCGACTTCGTCGAGGCGGTGGAAAAGCTGGCTGCCGACATCGGCCTCACGGTGCCGCGCGAAGGCGGCGACAACACACCGCGCGGCCCCTCGCCGCAGCCGCTGTACGAGCTGATGGAGCAAAGTGCCCAGTTCTACCAGCAGCAGCTGCGCCGCCATCAGCAGCGCCAGCGCGCCGTCGACTACCTCAAAAAGCGTGGCCTGTCCGGCGAGATCGCCGCTGCCTTCGGCATCGGTTATGCCCCCGACGGCTGGGACAACCTGCTCCAGGCCCTGGGCCAGGACAAGGAACAGCAGGACCGCCTGCTCACCGTGGGCATGCTGATCGAAAAGGACAACGGTAGCCGCTACGACCGCTTCCGCGACCGCATCATGTTCCCCATCCGCGACTACCGCGGCCGCGTCATCGCCTTCGGCGGCCGCATCCTGGACAAGGGCGAACCGAAATACCTCAACTCGCCGGAAACCCCCATCTTCCACAAGGGCCGCGAACTGTACGGCCTGTTCGAGGCGAAGCAGGCCCTGCGCGAGATCCCGCGCCTGCTGGTGGTGGAGGGCTACATGGACGTGGTGGCCCTGGCCCAGTTCGGCATCCGCAACGCCGTCGCCACCCTCGGCACCGCCGTCACCAAGGAACATCTGGAACGCCTGTTCCGCACCACCTCGGAAGTGGTGTTCTGCTTCGATGGCGACCGCGCCGGCCGTGATGCCGCCTGGCGCGGTCTGGAAAATGCACTACCCTTGATGCGCGAAGGACATCAACTACACTTCATGTTCCTTCCGGAGGGGGAAGACCCGGACACCCTGGTGCGCAGCATCGGCCGCGACGGGTTTGAACAGCGGATCGGGCAGGCACAACCGCTGTCGGAGTATTTCTTCGAGCAGATGGGCAAACAGGCCGACATCACCCGGCTGGACGGGCGGGCGCGGCTGGTGGAACTTTGCCGGCCGTATCTGTCGAAACTCCCCCCGGGGATATACCGCCACCTGATGCTGGATCGCCTGGCGCAACTGGCGCACATGGAGCGGGATGCCCTGGAACGCATGCTGGGCGGTGAAACGGCAAGTGTGGTTGCAGCGGTACCGGCCGCAGCCAAGCCTGTCAGGCCGCCCGCAGCCACGCGGCAGCAACCCTCGCTGGTGCGCAGCGCCATCCGCCTGTTGCTGCAGCGACCGGCCCTGGCGCAGCTGGTAGCGGAACCCGGGGCGCTGGCCGGCCTGCAGCTGCCGGGCATGCCGCTGCTGGTGGAAATGCTTGAACTGCTCAAACAGCACCCGCATTTAACCACAGGAGCCTTGCTGGAACACTGGCGCGAAGGCGACCGGGGCAAGCATCTGTTTGCCCTCGCCCAGCGCGACATGCTGCTGTCGCCGGAGCAGGACAACCTGGAACAGGAGTTCAGCGACACCGTCGCCCGTCTGCTCCAGCAGTTGCGCCGGCAGCGCCGCCTGGAGCTGGAACAGCGCTTCGGCTCACTCAACGAGGCAGAGAAAAACGAATACGCTCAACTAGTTAGAAATATCGGCTGATGGGGTGGCCGGCGCTTTCCCGCAATCCTTTGGGGGATAGCCGGCTATAGTATATAATCTTGCGATTTTTCGCTTCGTTCTGCCCTCATGGATGGGGGCGCACAGTCTGCAGGTAACACCGAGATGATGGATCAAGATCAGCAATCCCAGCTGAAAATGCTTATTTCCAAGGGCAAGGAGCAGGGCTTCCTGACCTATGCCGAGGTGAACGACCACCTCCCCGATGGCATCGTCGATCCCGAACAGATCGAAGACATCATCGGCATGATCAACGACATGGGCATCCTGGTGCATGAGCATGCGCCGGATGCCGACAGCTTGCTGATCTCCGACAACGCCGTCACCGCCGACGACGAGGATGTGGCCGAGGAGGCCGCCGCCGCGCTGGCCTCGGTGGACAGCGAATTCGGCCGCACCACCGACCCGGTACGCATGTACATGCGCGAGATGGGCGCGGTGGAACTGCTCACCCGTGAGGGCGAGATCAAGATCGCCAAGCGCATCGAAGACGGCATGAACCAGATGCTGGAGGCACTGGCCTCCCATCCGGAAACCATCGCCACGCTGCTCAACGAATTCGACCAGATCGCCAGCGGCGGCGCCCGTTTGGGCGACATCGTCACCGGCTTCATGGATGCGGACACGCCAGCCGAACAATTGCCGGAAAATATCGACGCAGACGCCGAGCTGGAGGCCGATTCCGGTGATGACGACGAGGATGAGGAAGGCGAAGGCGGCGGTGATGATGAAGCCGCGGATACCGGCCTCGACATCGAAGAGGTCCGTGTGCGCATGGACACCCTGCGCGATCTGCACACCAAGCTGGTGGCGGCGCTGGGCAAGCATGGCAAGGATCACAACCGCACCAAAAAGCTGACCGAAGAGCTGACCGCCGCCTTCATGGAGTTCAAGCTGGCGCCGAAGATGATCGATCGTCTGGTGGCCAGCCTGCGCGAACTGGTGGAGCACATCCGGACCCACGAACGCGTGATCATGGATCTGTGCGTCAGCAAGGGCCGCATGCCGCGCAAGGAATTCATCACTTCCTTCCCGGACAATGAGACCAACCTCAAGTGGCTGGACAAGCACATCAAGAACGGCAAGGGCCCTGCCAAGGACCTGCAGGCCGTCGCCGACGATGTGCGCAAGACCCAGGAAAAGCTCATCGCCCTCGAGCAGGAATGCGGCATGTCCATCACCGACATCAAGGACATCAACCGCAAGATGTCCATCGGTGAGGCCAAGGCCCGTCGCGCCAAGAAGGAAATGGTGGAGGCCAACCTGCGCCTGGTGATCTCCATCGCCAAGAAGTACACCAACCGCGGCCTGCAGTTCCTCGACCTGATTCAGGAAGGCAACATCGGCCTGATGAAGGCGGTGGACAAGTTCGAATACCGCCGTGGCTACAAGTTCTCCACTTACGCCACCTGGTGGATCCGTCAGGCGATCACCCGTTCGATTGCAGATCAGGCGCGCACCATCCGTATCCCGGTGCACATGATCGAGACCATCAACAAGCTGAACCGTATTTCCCGCCAGATGTTGCAGGAGATGGGGCGTGAGGCCACGCCGGAAGAGCTGGCCAAGCGCATGGAGATGCCGGAAGACAAGGTGCGCAAGGTACTCAAGATCGCCAAGGAGCCGATTTCCATGGAGACCCCCATCGGCGACGATGAAGACTCGCATCTGGGCGATTTCATCGAGGACAGCAATGTCATGTCGCCGCTGGAGTTCGCTACCGTTGAAGGCCTGCGTGAGGCCACCCAGCAGGTACTGGAAGGCCTTACCGCCCGTGAATCCAAGGTGCTGCGCATGCGCTTCGGCATCGACATGAACACTGACCACACCCTGGAAGAAGTGGGCAAGCAGTTCGATGTCACCCGCGAGCGCATCCGCCAGATCGAGGCCAAGGCACTGCGCAAACTGCGTCACCCGAGCCGCTCGGAACAGCTGCGCAGCTTCCTCGACTCGGAAGGCTGATCAAAGACCCGCTGCTGGGTATACTAGGCGCGCCCGGAGGGTAACCTTCGGGCGCGCTTCATTTCCGGGGCCTATAGCTCAATTGGTTAGAGCAGAGGACTCATAATCCTTTGGTTCCAGGTTCAAGTCCTGGTGGGCCCACCAAACAAGACGGGGGGGCATTCACCCCCCCCGTTTCTCATCTGGAGCCCGGGGCAGCCGCTACTGGAAGCCCCACACCGGTGCCAGCAACTCCGCCAGCCCTTCATAGTCAGCCGGATTGGCCGGTATGAATTTCTCCTTCTTGAACACCTCCAGCAGGGGTGCCGCCACCTTGTTGCCCTCCTCGCTGATCAGTGCCGCAGCAATCTTCTCGCGCAGTTCCGGCTCGATTCCGGCAGCGACCGAGAAGGTGCGCTCCGGATGCTTGCGGTAATCATGCTCAATCAGCCGCAGACCGGTCTGGTCCTGCTTTGCCCACACCTGGTCGCGCAGCACGGCAGCTTCGCCACGGCCAGTCATGAGGCATTCTGTGATTTGCTTGAAGCCTTCCACACGCAACATACTCGGCTGCCGCACCGGATTGCGGAAATAATTGAGAAAATCCATGGTCAGCATATTGGGTGAGCTGAAGGCGCACACTTTGCGGCCAATCAGGTCATCCAACTGGCGAATGTTGCCGTCAGCACGCACCGCCACCACGATACTGATGGCACCGGGCAGACGGGCCACCGGTACGGCGCCCTGCCGCTCCATGCGCCAGGCGGTATAGTGAGGACCATCGAACACCATGTCATAGGCGTTCTGCAGGGTGCCGTTGTTGTATTCGATGTAGTTTTTGGCCGGTTTGATGACAAATTGCTTGCCGGTAACCTGACTCAGATAATTGATTAATGGCGTGTAGAGCTTGACGGTTTGCTCGGGCGCCTGGGTCGGTGCCGTCGAAAACACAATCTCCTCCTTGGCAAGAGCCATACCGGCCATGCAACATCCCAGGGCGATCCACCCCCCCTTGCGCATCCATTGATGGAACATTCTTCCCCTCCCGCTCTATGGCGTTGTTCTTGTCTCGACCTATGGTGCACGGCCACAACAGGCCTTGGCAATATGTTCTCGGCTCGGCTTTTCGGCTAATCTTCCCCAATGTCACGGCCCCTCTCTCTCATGCGCCCCCTGTTCCTCCTTGCCGTCACCCTGATCGCGGGATGCTCCGGCGAAGACAAACCTGCCAGCGCCAGAAAAATTGACATTCCGGAACATATGGTGGAAACAGCGCTGGTGCGTAGCGAAGAAATTGCCGCCACCGCCACTCGCACCGGCTCGCTGCGCGCCCAGCGCGAGATCCAGATTCTGCCCCAGGAGGAGGGGCGCATCGTCGCCCTGCCCTACTTTGCCGGTGATGCCGTACGTCAGGGTGATTTGCTCCTGCAACTGGACGACACCTTGCTGACCGCCGAGCTGCGCAAGAGCGAGGCGCAACGCCGTCAGATGGAGCTGGATCTCGGGCGGCTGGAACGCCTCATCCGCAATCATCTCATCAGCGACGAGGAACTGGCCCGTGCCCGTACGGCGCTGGATATCGCCCTCGCCGAAGAGCAACTGCTGCGCACCCGCCTCGGCTACACGCGGATCAGCGCGCCCTTTGCCGGTGTCATCAGCGAACGCCGCGCGGAGCCCGGCGACATCGTGCCCAAATTCACCCATGTGCTGACCCTCACCGATCTCGACTCGTTGGTAACCACCACCAGTGTCTCGGAATTACTGCTGCCGTTCCTGGCCGTGGGCGATGCGGTGAGCATCCACATCGATGCGCTCGGCGCCGTCCCCCATCCGGGACGCATCCTGCGCATCCATCCCTCCATTGATGCCACCACCCGCCAGGGAGTGGTGGAAGTGGCGCTGGCCCCTGTACCGGCTGCGGCGCGGCCGGGGCAGCTGTGCCGCATCCTGTTTACCGGGCGTCCGCAGGCGCGTCGGGTCATACCCTTCTCCGCCCTGCGCCGTGACAACAGCGGCGAATTTGTCTTTACCCTCGACGCTGACGACAAGGTACAGCGCCATGCCGTGATCAGCGGGATGCAACTGGGTGAAGACATCGAGCTGCTCTCCGGCCCCGATGCCGGTGCCCGCGTCGTCACCAAGGGCTTCCTCGGCCTGCTGCCGGGCCGCAAGGTCAAGAGCGTCAGCGACACATCAGCCGCCTCATGAGCAAAACCGCCACACATGGCGGCCTCGCCGCCTGGTCCATCCATCATCCCATCGGCGTTGTCATGCTGGCCCTGACGGTAGTGGTGCTGGGCTTCTTCGCCCTCGGCCGCCTCGCCGTCGACCTTCTGCCGCAGATCATCTATCCGGAGATCCAGGTGCGGGTTCTCGATCCCGGCGTTCCAGCCAATATCATGGAAGACCGCATCACCCGTCAGCTGGAGGAGCAGCTCGCCATCACCGAGGACGCCATCGGCGTGCAGTCGCGCACCAACGAAGGCAGCAGCTCGGTGGAGCTGATGTTCGACTATGGCAAGGACATCGATATCGCACTGCGCGACGCCAGCACACGACTGGATCGTGCCAAGCGCTTCCTCCCTACCACGATCGACCCGCCCATCATTTTCAAGCGCGACCCCTCGCAGATACCGGTAGCGGAATTCATCGTCAGTTCAACGACGCTCGATCCAGTCAAGTTGCGCGACTGGGTAGACTATGACTTTGCCAAGCAGTTCCTCAACCTCCCCGGCGTGGCAGCGGTGGAGGTCGGCGGCGGACTGGTGCGGGAAATCCAGCTACTGCCGGATCAGGAACGTCTCGCCGCCAGCGGCCTTTCCCTGAACGATGTCATCACTGCGCTGCAACGCGGCAATGTAGAGCTGCCCGCCGGCCGCCTCACCATGGAGCGGCGTGAGCTCGGCGGACGTACCGCAGCACGCTTCCAGAATGTGGCGGAAATTGCCGCGCTGCCCCTGCGCCTCAAGGATGGAACCACCATCCGCCTCGACGAGGTCATGCAGGTGCTCGATACCCATGCCGACGAGCGCATCAAGGTGCGCCTCAATGGCACGCCCGGAGTGAAGATATCCATTCAGAAGCAGCCGACGGCCAATACCGTCGCTGTCGTTGATGCCGTAAGAGAGCGCATGGCCTGGCTGCAGCAACACAAGCTGTTGTTGCAGGATGCCGAAATCTTCAATGTCGACGACCAATCCATCTATGTGCGCAATGCCCTCAACAGCGCCACCCAGGCCGCGCTGTCAGGCACACTGCTGGCCATGGCCGTGGTATATCTGTTCCTCGGCAACCTGCGCCGCACTCTGATCATCGGCAGCGCCATCCCGCTCGCCATCATGGTCACCTTCGTGCTGATGGGGCTTGGCAATCTCACCTTCAACATGATGACCCTGGGCGGCCTGGCGCTCGGAGTCGGCATGCTGGTGGACAACACCATCGTGATGCTGGAAAACATCCAGCGCCACCAGCGCGATGGTGAAGCGCCGGTGGAGGCCGGCACCCACGCTGCCGGGGAGATCTACGGTGCCATCGTGGCATCCACCTCCACCAACCTCGCCGCAGTGCTGCCCTTTCTGTTCATCAGCGGACTGGTCGGCCTGCTGTTCCGCGAACTCATCTTCACCATCTCCGCCGCCATCCTCGCCTCCATGGTGGTGGCGCTGACGCTGGTCCCCGCCCTGGCTGTGCAGGTGCGTAGCGCCGACAGCGGGCGTCTGCGTCGGGCCGTCGACGGCTTCATCGGCCAGCTGCAGGAAGGCTATGCAGCCGTGGTCGCCTGGCTGCTCGATCGACTGTGGGCGCAGCTACTGCTGGTTACAGCCCTGCTCGCGGCGCTGGTGCTCACTCTGCCAGTATTCGGCGGTCCGCAGGAATTTCTGCCCAGCATGGACGACGGCCAGATCCAAATTTACCTCACCGCAGATCCCGGTGTGTCCGTCGAGGAAATGGACCGCAGTGCCCATCGCCTGGAACAACTGTTCCGCCGCCAGCCGGAGGTGGTCAGCGCCTTCTCCACCATTGGCGGCTTTATTTTCGGCCGTACCGAGCGCGAATCCAGCAACAGCGGCTCGATCATGATTCAGCTGGTACCACGCAGCAGCCGCTCCCTGAGCAGCAATGACTGGATCGCGCGCATGCAGAAGGCGGTAGCGCAGGAGGAACTGGCCGGGGTGCGTGTGCGCATGCGCAGCCGCGGCATCCGCGGTATTCGCATCGGCAGCGGCGACGATGATCTCAGCATCCGCATTCAGGGTACCGATCTGACGGTCCTGGCGCTGCTTGCCGACGATGTCGTCGGCCGCCTGAAGAACACCCCGGGATTGAGCAATGTCATGCACTCGGCAGAAGAACAACGCCAGGAGCTGGCCATCATCCTTGACCGGCAGCGCACCGCGGCACTGGGCCTCGACGCCGAAGAGGTTGGCCGTGCGTTACGGCGCGCCCTGGAGGGTGAGATCGTCACCGACTTCATCGAGCGCGATCGCAGCATCGAAGTGCGGCTGCGTCTGCCGCGCCGCGAGGTGGACACCCCGCGCGCCCTGGAAGAACTTGTGCTGTACAGCGGTAACGGCCTGCCGCTGCGCCTCGGTGATGTTGCCCGCATTGCCCTGGTGGCGACACCGGCCGAGATACGGCGCGACAACCAGCGTCGCATCGTCGAGATCAGCGCCAGTCTTGCCGCCGGCACCTCACTCAGCGAGGCCTACGATCATATCTATCAGGCAATGGCCGGCATTGCACTGCCGGAAGGGTACACCTGGTATGACGGCGGCGAACTGAAGGCGCTTACGGAGGGCCGCAACCTGGGATTGCTGCTGCTGTCCCTCGCCATCTTCCTGGTATTTGTGGTGATGGCGGTACAATACGAGTCGCTGCGTAATCCGCTGGTGATTTTGCTGTCCATTCCGTTTGCGGCGGTAGGGGTGGCGTTAGGCCTGCTGGTAAGCGGATTGACGCTGTCCATGCCGGTATGGCTCGGCATGATCATGCTGGCCGGCATCGTGGTGAACAATGCCATTGTGCTGGTGGAGTATGTGGAGATTGCGCGCCGCGAAGACACCCCGCTGCGTGAAGCCATCATCACCGCAGCGCGCCTGCGCCTGCGTCCGATCCTGATGACCACACTGACCACCGTGGCCGGCATGACGCCGCTGGCACTGGGGCTGGGCGAAGGATCGGAGATGCTGCAGCCGCTGGCCGTGGCGATCATCTTCGGCCTCGGCATCTCGCTGCTGGTCACCCTGTTGTTGATACCGGTAGTGTACCGCCTGCTGCATCGCACGACGGCTAGCGGCTAGCGGCTAGCGGCTAGCGGCTGGCGGCTGGCGGCTGGCGGCTGGCGGAAACTTATTCCTTCGGCTTGTCGCCTTTGTCGGTTTCGTCGCTGCTGTTGCCCTGCCAGACCTCCAGCTCCTGACGCAGTGCCTCCTCGTCATGGACATAACGATCGAGGGTGGCCTCCATCTTCTCGTCAGTGTCGAGATCGTCGTCTTCCTCCGGGCTCTTGCGCACGTAGTAACGCGCGAAGAACACACCGATCTCGAACAATATCCACATCGGCACGGCAAGCAACGTCTGGGAAAAAACATCGGGCGGCGTCAGCAGCATGCCTACAACAAAGGCGCCGACAATGATGTAGGGACGCTTGGCAACCAGCCCCTCTGGCGTTACCACGCCCATCCACACCAACAAAATCGTGGCAATGGGAACCTCAAACGCCACACCGAAAGCAAAGAACAGCGTGAGCACGAAGTCCAGATACTTGTTGATATCGGTCATCACCGCCACGCCTTCGGGTGCCGCCGAGGTAAAGAAACCGAACACCAGTGGGAATACCACGAAGTAAGCGAACGCCATGCCGGCGTAGAACAGCAGGGTACTGGACAGCAGCAGCGGCACAATCATGCGCCGCTCATGGACATACAGCCCCGGTGCGATGAACGCCCACATCTGGTACAGCAGATAGGGGATGGCGATGAAGATCGATGCCACCAGGGTCAGCTTGAGGGGGGTCAGGAACGGCGAGGCCACTTCCGTGGCGATCATCGAGCCGCCTTCCGGGAGATGTGACAGCAGCGGCTCGGCCAGCAGCGCATAGATATCGTTGGCGAAATAAAACAGGCCCAGAAAGATGGCCAGCACCACCAGCACCGCGCGCAGGATACGATCACGCAGTTCAATCAGGTGGGAAATGAAGGGTTGCTCCAGCTCCGGGCCGTTGCTGCCGCTGGTCTGTTGCTCGCTCATGACGGACTCTTGTCACTATCCGGCTTGACGGAGGGTGGGTTATCGGAGGAAGGAGCATCCAGACTGGACAATTCAACCGGCCGGTTGACGCTCTCCAGACCGGACTTGATATCCTGCAGGGAGGCCTTGGCCTCTTCCACCATGTCGAACAGGCCTTCGCTCTTGCTCTGCTCCTGGACGATGCGCTTGAGTTCCTCGGCCTTGAGCTCACGATCGATGTCGGCCTTCACCGTACCGACGAAGTAACGCGCCTTGCCATACCACAGGCCGACAGTACGGGCGACCACCGGCAGGCGCTCCGGGCCCAGCACCAGCAGGGCCACGATGCCGATAACCACCAGCTCCCAGAAGCCGACGTCGAACATGTTGTTTCCGGTTTTCCGTTGGATGGTTCAGGCGCCGCTCCGGCTACGCCGTAAGCTCTGCGCCTGACAGCACGGGAGACTCAGGCCTTGTCCTTCTCGCGGGTGGACTCACCCTCGATGACATTGCCTTCCTTTTTCTCCTCCAGCTTTTCGCCCTCCTTCGCCGCCGCCTGTTGTTCACCGTCTTTCATCGAGCTGCGAAAGTTCTTGATGGCGCCGCCCAGATCACCGCCGATATTGCGCAGCTTCTTGGTGCCGAACAGAAGGATGACGATCGCCAGTACGATAAGCAGTTGCCAGATACTCGGTGCCATGATTCAACTCTCCGCGATGGTAGTAATGTCGGCAGCGCTTTACTGCCTCAGGTATTAGGTGTTGCGCATCATTGGACCGGAACTATTTGGTCCGGTTCGCCTTTTCTTCCAGCCCCGACAGGCCGAAACGCCGCTCCAGCTCGTTCAGCACCGCCTGTGGCTCCAGATTCAGATGCTTGAGCATCACCATGCAGTGGAACCACAAATCGGCCGTCTCGTAGATCACCTGTGCCGGATCGCCGCTCTTCGCGGCTATGACCGTCTCGGTGGCCTCTTCACCAACCTTCTTCAGGATAGTGTCCAGCCCCTTGGCGTACAGCTTGGCCACGTAGGAACTATCCGGATCGGCGCCCTTGCGCTGCTCCAGAATCTCCGCCAATTGCTTAAGGATATCGCTCATGAGGGTTTGCTGTATATCTGTTGCGGATCCTGCAGGACAGGATCGACACTCTTCCACTGGTCGTTATCGAACACCTTGTAGAAACAGCTGTGACGGCCGGTGTGACAGGCGACACCGCCCAGCTGTTCGATAGTGAGCAGGATGACGTCATTATCGCAGTCGAGGCGCATCTCTTTGACGCGCTGCACATTACCGGACTCTTCGCCCTTGCGCCACAACTTGCCACGTGAACGCGACCAGTACACCGCGCGGCCCTCGCGCACGGTGAGTGCCAATGACTCGCGGTTCATCCAGGCAAACATCAATACCCGACCGCTGCCTTCCTCCTGGGCGATCACCGGCACCAGGCCGTCGGTCGTCCACTTGATTTCATCCAGCCAGGCCTCGCTCACAGGCGAACCTCGATGCCGGCGGCAGCCATGCGTTGCTTGGCTTCCGCGATAGTGTATTCACAGAAGTGAAAAATGCTGGCGGCAAGCACCGCATCGGCATGCCCTTGAGAGATGCCATCAACCAGATGATCCAGATTGCCGACACCGCCGGAGGCGATCACCGGCACACGCACCGCATCGGATACGGCGCGCACCAAAGCCAGGTCAAAACCGGATTTGGTGCCGTCACGATCCATGCTGGTGAGGAGAATCTCGCCGGCACCGTAGTCCACCATGCGCCGCGCCCACTCCACCGCATCGATGCCGGTCGGCTTGCGCCCGCCGTGGGTAAATATCTCCCAGCGCGGCGCCTCGCCGGCAGCACTGACGGACTTGGCGTCGATCGCAACAACAATGCACTGCGAGCCAAAACGATCGGCAGCCTCCTTGACGAATTCCGGGTTGAATACCGCCGCTGTATTGATGCCCACCTTGTCGGCGCCGGCATTGAGCATGCGGCGAATGTCGGCACTGGTGCGGATCCCGCCGCCGACGGTAAGGGGAATGAACACCTCGCCGGCCACCTGCTCCACCACGTGTACCATGGTCTCGCGATTGTCCGACGAAGCCGTGATGTCGAGGAAGGTGATCTCGTCGGCGCCCTGCTGATCGTAACGGCGCGCGATTTCCACCGGGTCACCGGCGTCGCGGATATCGAGAAATTTGACGCCCTTGACGACGCGGCCGTTGTCCACGTCGAGACAGGGGATGATGCGTTTGGCTAGGCCCATACTTTAATGTCGGACTTGTAGGTCGGACTTCTGCCCGACACGTTCATATCATTGCGGACAGAGCTCGTCGGCCAGGCGCTGGCCCTCGGCAAAATCCAGCGTTCCTTCGTAAATCGCACGGCCGGTGATCGCACCGGTAATACCTTCGTCGGCCACCGCGCACAGAGCACGGATATCGTCCAGGTTGGTAATACCACCGGAGGCGATGATGGGAATCGACACCGCCTGCGCCAGCTTCACCGTGGCATCGACATTGACGCCGGACATCATGCCGTCACGGCCAATGTCGGTATAGATGATGGCGGAGACGCCGTCCTGCTCAAAGTGCTGTGCCAGATCAATGACGTCGTGCTTGGACAGCTTGGACCAACCATCCATTGCCACCTTGCCTTCTTTGGCATCGAGGCCGACGATGACGTGGCCGGGAAATTCGGCACACAGATCGCCGATGAAGCCGGGATGATTCACCGCCTTGGTGCCGATGATCACGTACTGCACGCCGGCATCGAGATAGGCCTGCACCGTATCCTCGTCGCGGATGCCGCCACCGACCTGGATCGGCAGCTCGGGAAAGGCCGCCGCGATGGCATGCACCACATCACGGTTCATCGGCCGCCCCTCGAAGGCGCCATTGAGATCCACAAGATGCAGGCGCCGTGCGCCGGCCTCGACCCAGCGCGCCGCCATAGCAACCGGATCATCGGAGAACACCGTGGAATCCTCCATTCGTCCCTGACGCAGGCGTACACACTTGCCGTCTTTGAGATCTATGGCGGGTATGAGCAACATCGATCAGTCCTCTTTACTGCACATGTAGTGAATTGTCAGGCACCCTGGCCGTCCCAGCGCAGGAAATTGGCATACAGCGCCAGACCTGCGTGCTGGCTTTTTTCCGGATGGAATTGCACGGCAAACACATTGTCGCGCGTCACCGCCGCGGTGAACTTGACGCCGTATTCGGCGCTGGCGGCAGTCAAGGCCACCTCGGCCGGCTGTACATAATAGCTGTGCACGAAGTAAAAGCGCTCATCCTGGGCGATGCCACGCCACAAGGGATGCGCGCGCTCCTGATGCACCTGGTTCCAGCCCATGTGCGGCACCTTGAGCCGCTCACCCTGCTGCATCAGGTTGTCGCCGAAATACTCCACCCGGCCAGGCAGGATGCCGAGACATGACGTGCCGCCATTTTCTGCACTGAAATCCATCAGTGCCTGCATGCCGACGCACACACCGAGAAACGGCTTGGTGCGCACCACTTCGTGGATCACCTCGACCACACCCTGGCGCATCATTTCCGCCATGCAGTCACGGATGGCACCGACGCCGGGCAGTACCACGCGGTCGGCGGCGCGGATACGCTCCGGGTCATGGGTGACGATCACCTGCTGGCCATCGGCCACATGCTCCAGCGCCTTGGCCACGGAATGCAGATTGCCCATGCCGTAGTCGATGACTGCAACGGTACTCATGATAGGAAAGATATCCGGCTCGAATCCGATAGGAAAATGAATGCTGGGCGTTACAGGCTGCCCTTGGTGGACGGTGTGATGCCCTGCATGCGCGGGTCTGCCTCCAGGGCCATGCGCAGGGCACGACCAAAGGCCTTGAATACCGTCTCGGCAATGTGGTGTGCATTGCGGCCGCGCAGACTGTCGATGTGCAGCGTCACCTGGGCGTGGTTGACGAAGCCCTGGAAGAATTCCAGAAACAGGTCGACGTCGAACTCGCCGATGCGGGCACGGGGGAAGTCCACCTGAAACTCCAGGCCGGGTCGGCCGGAGAAGTCCACCACCACGCGCGACAGGGCCTCATCCAGCGGGACATAGGCATGGCCGTAGCGGCGAATTCCCTTCTTGTCACCGACAGCGCGGGCGAAGGCCTGTCCCAGGGTGATGCCGATATCCTCCACCGTATGGTGCGCATCGATGTGCAAGTCGCCCTGCGCCTTGACCACCAGATCAATCAGGCCGTGGCGGGCCACCTGATCCAGCATGTGGTCAAGAAAAGGCACGCCCGTCTCGAAACGGCCGCTGCCGCTGCCATCGAGATCGACGCTCACCTCGATTCGGGTCTCCAGGGTCTCTCGCGTGACCGTGGCCCTGCGCTCGCTCATCGCAACTCCTTAATTAAATACGCCACTCGGGCGGCCAGACTGCGCCCATAGCATACCGACTTCCGCGCCCGGATAGAACAAAAGCACCGCCGGACACGCGCTATTGGTTGCAACCGTGCAATACATATACGACGATAACCGCCTCGACAGCGATGAAACCGACCCTGGGCGGCGCACCCCAGTGCCGCCCATATGTGCGATGCCGCAGACAAAACCAAGCAATATCATTGACTTATCGTCCATACGCGTTGCCTGCAAAGATTGCGGGCTGTTCCAGCTATGCCTGCCGGTGGGCATCGACGGCGCCGACCTGGAACTGCTGGACAGCATCATCAAGCGCCGCCGCCCCATCAAGCGTGGCGAACACCTGTTCCAGGTCGGCGATCCGTTTCAGGCCATCTATGCCGTACGGTCCGGCTCCATCAAGACCTATGTGCCGACGGAAGACGGTTATGAGCAGGTCACCGGCTTCCATCTGCCGGGCGAACTGGTTGGACTGGACGCCATCCATGCCGATATCCACCCCTGCGCGGCCAAGGCGCTGGAAACCACCAGCGTGTGCGAAATCCCGTTCGAACGCCTGGAAGAGTTGTCCGAGCGCATTCCCTCCCTGCGCCATCAACTATTGAAGATCATGAGCCGCGAAATACTGCATGAGCAGTCGCTGCTCATGCTGCTGGGCAAGAAGAATGCCGAGGAGCGTCTCGCCTCCCTCCTGCTCAGCCTCTCCGGCCGCTACCAGCAGCGCGGCTTTTCCGCTACCGAATTCAACCTGAGTATGTCGCGCAACGACATAGGAAATTACTTGGGATTGGTGGTGGAAACTGTCAGCCGCCTGTTCACCCGCTTTCAGGACGAGGGCCTGCTGACGGTACAGCGCAAACACATCCGCATCCTCGAACCGCACCGCCTGCACGCTATCGCCTGCCAGTCACGCAGCTATTCGCCGCGCCCCATTTCTGACTGACCAACTGCGCCATTGCGCCGTACGCAACAGCGAGTAAAAACCTCGATAAAAACAGTACGAAATGTGCTGTGGGATATGGCGCAACCAGTGCGTCGTAATCACCAGTTTGTTTGACAAAAATCAATGTTCTGATATCTTCTCTTCGACTATATTTGGTCGCTAGTTCCGGTAGTGGGGTCAGGGAACGCAGCGATCGGCGCGTCTGGGAGGACAAAAGAATTTTATTGGCCTATCAGGGCGTTGCCCTCACTGACGATGCCTCCCGCCAGCATTCCCCGCCTCTTCTAGGAACTGCTTAGTCACGAAGTACTTCCGGCACTGCCAGATGCGTCCGGCGGCGTTGGCTGGATACAACAACATGGAGTCATGCGGTTGCACACTCCGGATAAGAAAGGTTTCGGTTTGTCCATGCATGGGGGTTGTCACAGAAAAAATCAACAACGGTTTTTTGGGCGGTAAAGAGTTGGTCTTGGTTTAACCATTGGCTCACACAGAGGAGAGAAACTCGTGGAAGCGACACAAGCGGAACAGAAATATAACTTTGAGGTCGTCAGGTGGTTCACCATCATGGCGGTTGTTTATCTGGTGGTAGGCACCCTGGTAGGCGTGCTCGTCGCCTCCCAGCTGGCCTGGCCGGTGCTGAACTTCGACATGGCTGAACTCAGCTTTGGCCGACTGCGTCCGTTGCATACCAACGCAGTCATCTTTGCCTTCGGCGGCTGTGTGCTGATGGCAACCGCCTTCTACTCCGTGCAGCGTACCTGCGGTGTGCGTCTGTGGAGCGACAAGATGGCGTGGTTCACCTTCTGGGGCTGGAACGTCATCATCGTGTCTGCCGTCGTAACCCTGCCGCTGGGCCTTACCCAGGGCAAGGAGTACGCCGAGCTGGAATGGCCCATCGATCTGCTGATTGCCGTGGTGTGGCTGTCCTACGCGTTCAACTTCGCCATGACCATCGCCATTCGCAAGACCAGCCACATCTATGTGTCCAACTGGTTCTTCCTCGGCATGATGGTGATGATCACCTACCTGCACGTGGTCAACAGCCTGGCCATCCCGGTCGAGCTGTTCAAGTCCTACTCCGTGTTCTCCGGTGTGCAGGACGCCATGATTCAGTGGTGGTGGGGTCACAACGCGGTAGGCTTCTACCTGACCGCCGGTTTCCTCGGCATCATGTACTACTTCGTGCCGAAGCAGGCGGGTCGTCCGGTGTTCTCCTATCGCCTGTCCGTGATCCACTTCTGGGCGCTGATGTTCGGCTACGTCTGGCTGGGTGCGCACCACCTGCAGTACACCGCCCTGCCTGACTGGACCGGCTCCCTGGGTGCCGCCGTTTCCCTGGCCATGATCATCCCGTCCTGGGGTGGTGCCATCAACGGCATGATGACCCTGTCCGGCGCGTGGGACAAACTGCGCACCGACTACATCCTGCGCTTCCTGATCATGTCCCTGGCCTTCTACGCCATGTCCACCTTCGAAGGTCCGGTCATGTCCGCGAAGACCGTCAACGCGCTGTCCCACTACACCGACTGGACCGTCGGCCACGTGCACTCCGGTGCCCTGGGCTGGGTTGCCATGGTCGGCGCCGGTGCGCTGTACCACATGGTCGAGAAGCTGTGGAACACCCGCATGTACTCCGCCTCGCTGGTAAACCTGCACTTCTGGATGGCCACCATCGGCACCGTGATCTACATCACCGCCATGTGGGTATCCGGCATCATGCAGGGCCTGATGTGGCGTGACTACGACGAGTTCGGCACCCTGACCTACACCTTCGCCGAATCCGTTGCCGCCATGCATCCCTACTATGCAATGCGTGCCATCGGTGGCCTGATCTTCTGGGCCGGTGGTGTGGTGATGCTCTACAACGTGGTGATGACTGTGCGTCAGGCCGTAGGCCAGCGCAGCAGCTCCGCCGCCGCAGCGACTGCCTAAGCGCGAGAGGAGTTCAAGAAAAATGGCTGATCAAATTCATTCGACCAAACTGCAGGACAAGGTAGAGCGCAGCGTCTTCACCATGTTCCTGATGCTCGCCGTGCTGCTGTCTGTCGGCGGCCTGGTGGAAATCGTGCCGCTGTTCCTCCTCGACGACACGATGGAGCACAACAAGCGTCCGGAAATCGTCTGGCAGCGCCAGGCGGGCCAGACCCTGGCGGACTGGAAGGCCGGCGAAGGCGTCCGTCCCTACACCGCCCTGGAACTCGCGGGCCGTGACGTCTACATCCGCGAAGGCTGCTACACCTGCCACTCGCAGATGATTCGTCCGTTCCGTGACGAGAAGGAGCGTTATGGCCACTACTCGCTGGCTTCCGAGTCCCAGTACGACCACCCCTTCCAGTGGGGTTCCAAGCGTACCGGTCCGGATCTGGCCCGCGTGGGCGGCAAGTACTCCGACGAATGGCACGTCCAGCACCTCCGTGCGCCGCGCTCCGTGGTGCCGGAATCTGTGATGCCCAACTACCCCTGGCTGGACAACAACAAGGTTGACGGCACCCGTATGGCCAAGCGCATGCGCGCAATGAAGGCCCTGGGCGTTCCGTATACCGAGGACGACATCTCCGCCGCCTCCGCCGTCACCGGCAAGAGCGAGATGCAGGCCGTTGTTGCCTACCTGCAGGTACTGGGAACCATGGTGAAGTTCGACGAGGGCGTTGATTACCGTGAGTAATCTCCGCGAGTACTTCCACACAGACTGGGCGGCCATGACCGGCAGCGACTGGGTTGGCCTGATTACGACGGTTGGCATCTTTCTGCTGTTTGTCGCCCTGTTTGTGTATGTGCTCCACCCGAAGAACAAAGCCAGACTGGAATCAAAACGTCACATTCCGATAGACGAAGACGACCGTTTCGATACGGAGGATAAAAAATGAGCGAGCAAAACAACCCGTACGGTGCCCCGACCACCGGGCATCTGTGGGATGACAATCTGGCCGAGCTGACCAACCAGCCGCCCAAGTGGTGGATGATCGGCCTGCATGCCAGCTGGATCCTGGTGTTGCTGTACGGCATCGTGTACCCGATGTGGCCGTGGTTCGGCGGCGCTACCCAGGGTCTGATGGGCTGGACTGCCATCGGCGAATACAAGGCCGACATGGCTGCCATCCAGCAGGTGCGTTCCCAGTACGAAGACAAGCTGCCGGGCATGAGCGCCTCCGCCATCCTGGCTGACAACGAGCTGTCCGAGTACGTGGTGCGTTCCGCCAAGGTGCTGTTCGGCGACAACTGTGCCGCCTGTCACGGTGGCGGCGGTCAGGGCAACCCGGGCTACCCCAACCTGGTGGACGACGATTGGCTGTACGGCGGCGACATCGACACCATCGTTGCCACGGTCACCAACGGCCGCATGGGTATGATGCCCGCCAAGGCCGGTGTGGCGATGACTGAAGCCGAGATCGACCAGCTGGCGGCCGCCGTTGCCAAGGGCGAACCCACCTCCTCCCCGCTGTTCATGGAGAAGGCCTGCTTCGCCTGCCACGGCATGGACGGCAAGGGCATGCATGCCCTGGGCGCCCCCAACCTGACCGATGCCATCTGGCGCTTCGGTGACGGTTCCGTCGAGGCCATCAAGTACACCATCACCCACGGTGTCAACGACCCCTCCGATCCGCAGACCCGCAACGCGGTGATGCCGAAGTTCGGTGGTGGCAAGCTGAGCGAGACCGACATCAAGAAGCTGGCTGTGTACGTGGCCAAGCTGGGCGCCAACTAAGCTGTTGCGCCTTCACACCTTCAATAAAGTAAGCCGGTGACCGCGCCCAGGCGCGGTCATCCCAAACAGAAAGGGGTGCTGCAATGACTGACTGGGTAGCAATTGCGTCGTATCTGACCGTGGCCGTTGCGGCCATCATCGTCATCTACCTTGGCATCAAGGGCTATAACCTGATTTACAAGGACAGTGACAAGAAATAAGTCACATGCAGTAATCAAGGAGGGGGACTGAATGGTCCCCCTCTTTTTTTGTATACTGTGCCGCCGACTTGATATTTTTCAATTACAGGCGTATTCCCCGATGCGACAATTGCCAGTGGCCTGCTGAAAGCCCGCGCTTTCAACAGGGCATTTGCCCTAACACTTTTTTGTGACAGCGACCTTTTTTGCTGTCCCCCCAGGAGGTATCCGTGAACGACCAGGTCGACAAGCAGGCGCACGCCGACGAGCTCTACGCCGAATCACACCATTGGCATGTCAACACCGGCAAGGAAACCATCCATGCCAAGCGCATGCCGGGTCGTTTCCGCAACCTGAAATGGGCCGCCGCCGCGGTCTGGCTGGTATTCTTCATTGGTCCCTATCTGCGCTGGGGCGAGCGCCAAGCCGTGCTGTTCGACATTCCGGGACGCCAGTTCCACATCTTCGGCATCACCATCCTGCCACAGGACGTGTGGATGCTGTCTCTGGTGCTGCTGTTCTTCGCCATCCTGCTCGCCGTGGTGACCTCCATTGCCGGCCGCGTCTTCTGCGGCTATTTCTGTTTCCAGACCGTGTGGACCGACGTGTTCACCTGGATCGAGGAAAAGCTGGAGGGGGCGCCGCAGAAGCGCCGCAAGCTGGATGAGGCGCCGTGGGACTTCACCAAGATCCGCATCAAGGTATTGAAACATGCCATCTGGATCCTCATCGGCGCGCTGACCGGCATCAGCTTCACCCTCTGGTTCGGTGATGCCTTCGAGATGTGGCAGGCCTACTTCAGCCTCAGTGCCGGCCCCATGGCCTGGGCCTCCGTGGCCGTGTTCACCTTCTTCACCTACCTGTTCGCCGGCCACATGCGTGAACAGGTCTGCTTCTGGCTTTGCCCCTACGCCCGTATCCAGGGCGTGATGTACGACAAGGAAACCATCCTGCCGGCCTACGACTTCAACCGCGGCGAACCGCGCGGCAAGCTGAAGAAGGGGCAAATCGAGGAAGGCAAGGGCGACTGCATCGACTGCGGCCAGTGCGTGGCCGTCTGCCCCACCGGTATCGACATCCGCCATGGCCAGCAGGAAGGCTGCATCACCTGCGCCCTGTGCCTCGACGCCTGTGATTCGGTGATGGAAAAAATCGGCCGTCCGCACGGCCTGATCCGCTATGCCTCGATGGACGAACTGGAGGGCAAACCTGCACTCAAGCTGTTCCAGCGCCCGCGCGTGTTGGTCTACCTGACCATCCTGACCCTGGCCTTGTCCGGTATCCTGTACGGCCTGTTCAATCTGTCCGGCCTGGAAGTAAAGGTTTTGCACGAGCGTCAGCCGCTGTTTGTGATGCAAAGCGATGGCTCGATCCAGAACAAGTACAGCGTTAAGATCCTCAACAAGACACCGCAGGATCAGCAGGTGCGTCTGGTGGTCGACGGCCTGCCGGGACTGGTGGTCAGTGGCGGCGAAGGCAGCCTGGTCGCCAACAAGGGCCGCATCACCAGCTATACGGTGTTCGTGCGCGTGCCGCGCGAAAACCTCAAGGCCGAGAGCACCCCCATCACCTTCCACATCAAGAGTGACGGGGATGAATCACTGACTTCCGACTACACCAGCATGTTTATCGGACCGCGCCGCTGAGCCGCGGCCGCCAACCACGACGGGTAAGGAACATGACAACCATCGACGCTACCAGCGACAACCGTATTTCGCAGTCCAACAAGCGCGCCATGCGCAACCCCTGGGTGCTGGGCGGACTGGCCCTCATCGGCACGGTGCTGGCGGTAAACGTGGCAATGATCACCCTGGCCGTCGTCACCAATCCGGGACTGGTCAGCAAGGACTACTACGAGCGCGGCCGCTACAACGAGCGCCACTACATCCAGCGCGTGACCGAACGCAACGCCCTGGGCTGGACCGCCAGCCTGGAGGTGCCGGAGAGCATCCAGCTGGGCGCCACTCAGACTTATCGCGTGGCCATCGTAGACAATGTCGGCGAACCATTGCGCGGTGCACAGGTGGTGTTGAATGCCTTCCGCCCCTCTGATGCCAAGGCCGACTTCAGCCTGCCGCTGGAAGAGGTCGGCGCCGGCATCTACCAGGCCCCGGTCGAGTTCCGCCTGAAGGGCATCTGGGACATGCTCATCGACGTCAAGCGCGACGGCAAATCCTTCGAACTGCCGCGCCGCATCTCCGTCCAGGGTTAAACGGCCGTCCCCGCCTGCACTCCGCCCCACACGGGGTGCAGGCGTCATAAAAAATAACGATTCCCATGGCCAGTGCACACTCCCACGACGGCTGTTTCCACTGCGGCCTGCCGCTTCCGCCCAAGGATGACTTCTCCGCAGAGATCGCCGGAGAGAAGCGCCAATTCTGCTGCATCGGCTGCCGCGAGGTGTGTCGTGCCATCTACGACGCCGGTCTGGAGGGCTTCTACCAACGCACGCCGGAAGGCACCCTGCTGGCACCGCCGCCGGAACTCCCCAAGGATCTCGCGCTGTATGACCTGGAAGAGGTGCAGGAAGAATTCATTGTCCAGCACGGCGAGGAGCGCGAAATCAATCTGCTGGTGGAGGGCATCCACTGTGCCGCCTGCGTCTGGCTTATCGAGCGCACCCTGGCCGCGGTACCGGGCATCGCCTCGGCCCAGGTCAACCTGGCCGGCCGCCGCCTCTTGGTGCGTTGGGACAACAGCCGCCTCAAGCTGTCCGACATCATCCGCCGGCTGGGCGACATCGGCTACGCCGCCGTCCCCTTCGACCCGGAAGTGGCCGAGGGGGCGTTGAAGAAGCAGAACCGCGCCTTCCTGTTCCGCATGGCCTTCGCCGGCTTCGCGATGATGAACCTGATGTGGATCTCCATCGCGCTGTATGCAGGCGCCGATGAAGGGGAATTCCGCAGCCTGTTCCACTGGCTCGGTTTCGTGCTGGCCACCCCCACCCTGTTCTATTCCGGCTGGCCGTTCTTCAAGGGCGCCTGGACCGGCCTGCGCCGCCGCCACCTTACCATGGACCTGCCCATCGCCGTGGGCGCCACCACCACCTATCTCTACTCCCTCTACATCACGGTGACGCAGTCCGCCGTCGGCGAGGTGTACTGGGACACGGTGGTGAACTTCATGTTCATCATCCTCATCGGCCGCCATCTGGAGTCGGTGTCCAAACGCCGCGCCATCGCCGCCACCCAGCGCCTGCTCGACCTGCAGCCACGTGGCGCCACCGTACTGCGCGACGGCGAGGAGCAGTTGCTGCCGATCCGCGCCGTGAAACCCGAAGACATCGTGCTGGTGAGAGCCGGTGATCGCATCCCGGTGGACGGCATCGTCACCGACGGCCGCAGTGCGGTGGATGAGGCCATGCTGTCGGGCGAGTCCCGCCCGGTAGACAAGGGACCGGGCGACAAGGTTTCCGCCGGTACCATCAACATCCACAGCGCCCTCACCCTCAAGGTCAGCGCCACCCTGAAGAACACCGCCCTCGGCCGCATCATCCGCCTGGTGGAGGAAGCACAGGCCTCCAAGGCGCCGATCCAGTGCACCGCCGATCGCATCGTGCCCTGGTTCGTCGCCGTCACCCTGCTGCTCGGTACCCTGACCTTTGCCTACTGGTCGTTCTTCGATGTCGAAGTGGCCCTGCTCGCCGCCTGCTCGGTGCTGATCATCACCTGCCCCTGCGCCTTCGGCATGGCCACCCCCATGTCCATCGCCGTCGCCTCCGGCCTCGCGGCGCGCCACGGCATCCTGATCAAGAACGGCGCGGTACTGGAGACCCTGTCCGACATCACCCATTTCGTGTTCGACAAGACCGGCTCCCTCACCGAGGGACGCATGGCGGTGCAGGAACTGCACCCGGTACCCGGCGTCGACACCGACACGCTGCTGCTCAAGGCCGCCGCGGTGGAGCGCTATTCCGAGCACCACATCGCCCGCGCCATCGTCGAGGAGGCACGCCACCGCGGCCTCAACCCGGCGGCACCGGCCATGATCGACTTCGCCAGCAGCGCCGGCCTCGGCGTGGTCGGGCGGGTGGACGGCACCGCGGTCCTGCTCGGTAACGAAACCTGGCTGGCACAGCACGACATTACCCTGCCGGACGCCATGCAGAGCGACATCGGCGCACTGGAGCAGCGCGGCATTACCTGCATCCATGCCGCACTCGACGGGCAGTACGCCGGCTTCATCGCCATCGCCGATCGCCTGCGCCCCGATGCCCGCGCGCTGGTCGACAGCCTTCGCGGCCAGGGCATCCGCATGACCCTGCTCTCCGGCGATCGGCGCCGCGTGGCCGAGGCCGTGGCCGAACAGCTCGGCGGCATGGAGGTGATCGCGGAGGTGCTACCGGAAGACAAGGATCGCGTCATCGCCGACTTGCAACGCCAGGGCGCACAGGTGGCGATGATCGGCGACGGCGTCAACGATGCCCCGGCGCTGATCCGCGCCAATGTCGGCATCGCCATCGGCTCCGGCACCGAGGTATCGGCGGAAAGCGCCGATATCGTGCTGATCAGCAATGAGCTGGAGAAGGTCAACCTGGCCACGCGGCTGTCGCGCCGCACCCTGCGCACCATCCGCCAGAACATCGGCATCTCGCTGACCTACAACGTGATCATGGTGCCGCTGGCGATGGCGGCCTTCGTGACGCCGCTGGTGGCTGCCATCTCCATGCCGATCAGCTCGCTGCTGGTCATCGGCAATGCCGCGCGCATCCGTACCCTGTTCGCCCACCGGCGCGAACTGGGCGACTGAAACGGGTACACTGGCGCAGCAGACAGACAGGGGCACACACGATGGAAGTGATCTACAGCCTGATCCCCGCCATGATCTTCCTCGGCCTCGCCATGGTGGTGGTGCTGGTATGGGCGATACGGCGCGGCCAGTACGAGGATCTGGAGGGCGATGCCCACCGTATCCTGCACGACGACGACGACCCCAATCTGCCGGCGGAGATGCGCGGCCGGAAAAAGAAGGCTACCCGCAGCGACAAGGTGATGCCGGACGCCGACGAGGACTGAAGGATATTCGGGCGCACATTGGCGCGCCCGCTATTACGGCGTGGCCTGACGCTCCAGCAGCGGCGCCACCAGCCGGGGAAAATCCCGCGGCGCCACGTATTGCAGCACTTCCTTGCCGCTGGTACTGACGGCCACATCGAGGCCGCGCTCCGGATACAGCCAGTGCACCACTTCCCCCCCCGGCTCGCCCACCTTCTGCGCCGGTGTCCCGAAACGCTTTTCCACCAGGAGTTCGTCCAGGTGCGTCCGCGGCAGATAGGTCAGACTGGCGATGGGTGTAGCACGCAGCCGGGCGATATCGTCGGGATGCAGCGTCACCTTGCGGCTGCCGTTGCCCATGGTGGCAATGCGCACGCCACGCTCGAACATGGCCTGCAGCTCCGCCTCGCTCAGCGCCGCCTCCACCACCAGCTTGGCCGCCAGCCCGCTCAGGGTGACGCCATCGAAATAACCTTCCGCCACCCGCCGTCCTTCCGGCGACTGGAACAGGATCAGCTCCAGCTCCGTCTGGAACAGCTGTTCGGCCTCACCGAGGGAACTGTGGCCAAGCCGCAGGCCAAACACGGTGCTGCTGCCGTCTTCATGCGTGGTGATGGCCCAGGGCAGCAGTTCGGGACGATGGTCCTGCCGCCCCGGGATCAGCATCGCCACAGCGATGGCCAGCAGGGCGAAACCCAATACGCCGAGGAAGAGATGACGTTCCCGCATCGGACTCAATCTGCCGCCGGCGCCAGGGCACCATCGGGATAACGCTGCACCAGCCAGTCCGGCATCTTGCCGAAGCGGGCCAGGTGCAGGGCATCGGACTCCATCACGATCAGCGCCAGCACGGTGACCAGGGTCGGCATGATGCCGACACCGAAGAAGGCCCAGTGCTGCGGCCGCATGTTGCCGCCGGAGATCAGGTAGATGGCGATCATCACCACCACCATGATGCCGAGCATGATGATGAAGGCCCGGCTGCGCCGTGCCGCCAGCTGCCAGTGGCATTTCACGAACCAGGGGTCCACCTGCAGCGATTTGCGCGCCCGCCACAGGATATAGGCCAGGATGACAAAGGAGATGACCGGGACGATGAGCGCCAGCTTCTGCAACGAACTGGCGCTGAGGAAGGCAACAAACAGCAGGATATGATTGAAGATCAGGTTGATGAGGAAGATCTCGTGGGGCCACTTGGCCGCCTTGGCGGTGTCTTCGGAGATGGCGTAGCGGTTCATGAATAATGCCTTTTGTCATGTCCTCCAGGGGGCGCCAACGTTAGCATGCTCTACCGCCGAATGCCACGCGCTGCGGTGTCAGTGGGGACTCACCCGCAGCCAGAAGGTCACCGGCCCGTCATTGGTCAGGCTGACCTGCATGTCGGCACCGAAGCGGCCGCTCTGCACATCGGGATGAGCCTCCCAGGCGCGCTGCAGCAGGTAGTCGAACAGGTGCAGTCCCTGCTGCGGCTCGGCGGCAGGGGTGAAACTGGGCCGGGTACCCTTGCCGGTGTCCGCCGCCAGTGTGAACTGCGGCACCAGCAGCAGGCCGCCGCCGAGATCGCGCAGGCTCAGATTCATCCTTCCCTCCGTGTCGGGAAACACGCGGTAAGTGAGTATTCGCTCCAGCAGGCGCTCGGCCTGCGCCTCACCGTCGCCCCGCTCGACCCCCACCAGCACCAGCAGGCCGCGGCCGATGGTGCCGACCACCTCGCCGGCCACACTGACCCGCGCCTCGCTCACCCGCTGCAACAGACCGATCATGCGTAGCGCCTCGCCATGGCGTCGGTGGCCTGCAACAGGGCTTCAGTGGTGCCGCGCTCGCTGGCCGAATGGCCGGCATCGGGGACGATGGTGAGCTCGGCCTCGGGCCAGGCCTTGTGCAGTTCCCAGGCGTTTTCGATGGGACAGATGACGTCGTAGCGACCGTGGACGATGGCGCCGGGAATGCCGTGCAGGCGCGGGGCATCGGCCAGGATCTGGTTGGGGCGCAGAAAGCTGTCGTGCCTGAAATAATGGGCCTCGATGCGCGCCAGGCTGAGGGCGGTAAAGGGGTTGCCGAAATGGTCGATCACCGCCTGACTCGGGCGCAGGGTCGCCGTGCGCCCTTCCCACAGCGACCAGGCCTTGGCCGCCGCCATGCGCTCCAGCTCGTTGTCGCTGGTGAGGCGGCGGTAATACGCGGCCAGCAGATCAGCGCGTTCGCTTTCGGGGATCGGGGCCAGGAACGACTCCCACAGATCGGGGAACAGGCGGCTGGCTCCCTCCTGGTAGAACCAGTGGATCTCATGCGGCCGGCACAGAAAGATGCCACGCAGGATCAGTCCCAGCACGCGCTCGGGATGGGTTTCGGCGTACACCAGGCTCAGGGTGGAGCCCCAGGAGCCGCCGAACAGCACCCAGCGCTCGATGCCGAGGTGTTCGCGGATGCGCTCCATATCGGCGACCAGGGCCTGTGTGGTGTTGTTCTCCAAAGAGGCGTGCGGCGTGGAACGGCCGCAGCCGCGCTGATCGAACAGGACGATGCGGTAGCGCTCCGGGTCGAAGAAGCGGCGGTGATAGTCCTCACAGCCGGCCCCCGGCCCGCCGTGGACGAACAACACCGGGAGGCCCGCCGGGTTGCCGCACTCCTCGATATACAGGGTATGGGGCGGCTCCACGGCCAGGCTGTGGATGACATAGGGCTGCAGTTCAGGATAGAGGATGTGCATGGCGGCCACCGCAATCGTCGGGTAGACCCCCATTCTAACCGCTCCGGCAGGGTGTGCCGCGGGCAGATTTGTAGGAATCGGCTTACAAGCACTGTAGTGAGGGGCTGACTTACATCCCACACGACTTTTGGCAATATAGCCTCGACTTCGCAGGGAGGCGGGGTCTTCGCAAGGATGCTGGATAGGGATTATCAACGCCTGACAGGACGTCAGGTTTCCGGAAACGAATGAGACCAGGACGGTCGCGAACATCGCCCTCCGGACAGGGATGAATCAAGGACACTAAACCCCGGCTTGCCGGGGTTTTTTTTCGCCTGAACAACAGCATCCCCGCAATCCCCCGGAGATGCGCGAACGCCACGGCGTTCTTGCATCTCCGGGCAACCGCGACCGTTGCCGCTAGCCCTCGGCGCTGGCGCGGCCGGCGCGCTTGCGCTCATTCTCGCCCAGCAGCTTCTTGCGCAGGCGGATAGACTTGGGCGTCACCTCCACCAGCTCGTCGTCGTCGATGAACTCCAGCGCCTGTTCCAGCGACATGCGGATCGGCGTGGTGAGCAGGATGTTCTCGTCGGAACCGGCGGCACGGATATTGGTGAGCTGCTTGCCCTTGAGCGGATTCACCACCAGGTCGTTGTCGCGCGAGTGGATACCGATAATCATGCCCTCGTACACCTCCTCGCCATGGCCGATGAACAGACGGCCACGCTCCTGCAGGGTGAACAGGGCATAGGCCAGGGCCTTGCCGGCACCGTTGGCGATGAGAACGCCGTTGATGCGCTGGCCGTAGTCGCCCTTCTTCACCGGGCCGTAGTGGTCGAACACGCTGTAGATCAGGCCCGAGCCCTGGGTGGCGGTGAGGAATTCGGTGCGGAAACCGATCAGACCGCGCGAAGGGATGGTGTAGTCGAGACGCACGCGGCCCTTGCCGTCCGGCATCATGTTCTTCAGATCGCCGCCGCGCTCGCCCAGCTTCTGCATCACGGCGCCCTGGTGGATCTCTTCCACGTCGACGGTGAGCTGCTCATACGGTTCCTGCTTCTCGCCATCCACCTCGCGCACGATGACTTCGGGGCGCGACACGCCCAGCTCGTAGCCTTCGCGACGCATGTTTTCGATCAGGATGCCGAGGTGCAATTCGCCGCGGCCGGAGACGCGGAACTTGTCCGGGTCGTTGGTATCGGCCACGCGCAGCGCCACGTTGTGCACCAGCTCGCGCTGCAGGCGGTCGCGGATCTGGCGGCTGGTGACGAACTTGCCTTCCTTGCCGGCGAAGGGCGAGTTGTTCACCTGGAAGGTCATGCTCACCGTCGGCTCGTCCACGGTCAGCGGCGGCAGCGCTTCCACCGCCTTGGGATCACACAGGGTGTCGGAGATGTTCAGCTCCTCGATGCCGGTGAAGGCGATGATGTCGCCGGCCTGGGCCTGCGGCACCTCGACGCGCTCCAGGCCGTGGAAACCAAGGATCTGCAGCATGCGGCCGTTGCGCTTGTTGCCCTCGCGATCCACCAGGGTGATCTGGGTGTTGGGCTTGACCGTGCCGCGCTGGATGCGGCCGATGCCGATGACGCCGACATAGCTGTTGTAGTCGAGCTGGGATACCTGCATCTGGAACGGGCCGTCCACATCCACCTGCGGCGGGGACACATGCTTGACGATGGCCTCGAACAGCGGGGTCATGTCGCCGCCGCGCACCTCGGCATCGAGGCCGGCATAGCCGTTCAGACCGGAGGCGTAGACCACCGGGAAATCCAGCTGCTCGTCGGTGGCGCCGAGACGGTCGAACAGGTCGAAGGTCTGGTCCAGCACCCAGTCCGGGCGCGCGCCGGGGCGGTCGACCTTGTTGATGACCACAATGGGCTTGAGGCCGCGGGCGAAGGCCTTCTGGGTGACGAAGCGGGTCTGCGGCATGGGGCCGTCCATCGCATCGACCAGCAGCAGCACCGAGTCGACCATCGACAGCACGCGCTCCACCTCGCCGCCGAAGTCGGCGTGGCCCGGGGTGTCGACGATGTTGATGTGGTAGCCGTTCCAGTCGATGGCGGTGTTCTTCGCCAGGATGGTGATGCCGCGTTCCTTTTCCAGGTCGTTGGAATCCATCACGCGTTCGCCCAGATTGGCGCGTGCGTCCAGGGTGCCGGACTGCTGCAGCAGCTTGTCGACGAGGGTGGTCTTGCCATGGTCGACGTGGGCGATGATGGCGATGTTGCGAAGCTTTTCAATCACGAGGGCGTTACCGGAAATAGGGGGTATTGGGGGAACGGCGGAAAATAGCCGCGCATTCTACCCCAGATGGGGGTTGCTCACCAGTTAAACAGGGGAAACAGCGTTGGGAGAGGGATTACCGGAACCGGTCAGGCGGCTGCCGACAGGCTCGGGTAATCCCACTCACGCCGCTGCTTCACCTTGTCGCTGCGGCGTTCGGCCTTGCGGCTCTTGCCGTGGGCGGCGCCCTTTTTCAGCAGCGGGTGGTCATGCAGCAGGTTGCGCGAACGCCCCAGCAGCGCCTGCGATGCGGGTTTCTTGGCCATGGTTTCATCCTCGGGTCAGTTTGGGGTCGGTCGTAAGACCACAGGGGTAATTTTTGGTTGCACTCAGGCCAGGCTGACACCCAGCAGCATGCCAATGAGGTAGGTCACCACGCCGGCGCCGCCACCGATGAACACCATGCGCAGGCCGGAGCGCAGGGCGCCGCGTCCGGTGAACAGGCTCAGGGTGGCACCGACCGCGAACAGTCCCAGCACGGCCAGGCTGGCGGCGGTAGGCACGGGCGGCATCCCCAGCGGCAGCAGAAAGGGCAGCAGGGGCAGGACCGCGCCCGCCGTGAAGGCGGCAAAGGACGAGGCGGCGGCGCCCCAGGGGGAGCCGAGGTCGTCGGGATTGAGGCCCAGCTCCTCCCGCGCCAGGGTATCCAGGGCATGTTCCGGATTCTGCATCAGCGCCGCCGCCAGCTCCCGCGCCCGCTCCAAAGGCATGCCGCGGGCATGGTAGATCAGCGCCAGCTCCTCGGTCTCCTCCGCCGGATACTCCGCCAGCTCCTCCCGCTCCAGACCGATCTGGTATTCGAACATCTCGCGCTGGGAGCGCATGGAGATGTACTCGCCGGCGGCCATGGACAGCGCACCCGCGAGCAGGCCGGCGACGCCGGAAGTCAGGATGAAGGCGATGTCGGCGGTGGCGCCGGCCACGCCCATGATCAGGGCGGTATTGGATACCAGGCCGTCGTTGACGCCGAACACCGCGGCGCGCAGGTTGCCGCCGCTGCCCACGCCGCGGTGGCGCCCGCCCACCTGTTCCACCGTGGTGGGCATGGGATGACCGGGCATGGCAGCGCCATACACCGAGATGCCGCGCACCTTCATCGCCGCCAGCACCGGCCGTATGGCGCGCGGCCCGAGACGGCGCAGGAGAGATGCCACCACCCGCGCGCGCCGTGTCGGCGCGAAGCCCGTTGGCACGTCCTCACCATCCGCCGCCATCTGCCGCTCCCAGATGCGTGCCTGCTCTTCCGCCGCCGCCGCCAGCGCGGTGAACAATGCACTTTTGTGCATATCATGCTCGACCCCGGCGACCACGCGATATAACCAGGCCGATTGCATCTCCTCATGCCAACTGTCGCGTGCCGTCATAGATGCCTCTCGCAACGCCCGTATTGATCATGATGCGGTCTCTGTGCCACCACTCTCCGCGCCCCGGGCGAGTGTGCCACAATACAGCACGGATGCCTCTACCTGTCGATGCACATGACCACCAAGAACCGCCTGCTGTTGCTGCTCCTGTTCGGCATATTTCTTGCCACCGGCCTGAGCCTGTCCATACTGTTTGAGCGCCAGACCGAAACCTATGCAGTACACGAAGCGGAGAAACAGGTGCGCGACCTGTTGCTCAACCACCGGGCCATACACGCCTACATCAACAAGGTACTGCGCCCCGAGATGTACCGCCTCAAGGACGAGGGACTGCTATACAAGGACTATTTCGCCCCCCAGACCATGTCGTTCACCTTTATCGCACGGGGCATCAAGGATTATCTCAACCTGGAAAGACAAAAGAGCGGCATGCCGGCGCTGTACTTCAAACTGGCCAGCGCCAATCCGCGCAATCCCGTCAATCAGGCGAATGAACGGGAGCTTGCGCTGCTGGACCGGATGAACGCGGACGAGATCGATGAGTATCGCGAGGTGCAGGAGGATGCCGCCGGAAAACATCTGTACGTGGCGATTCCGGTCCAGCCGTCCAACCGCGAGTGCATGGCCTGTCACGGTGAACCGCGCGATGCGCCACGCGAACTGGTAGCACGCTATGGAGACCAGGCCGGATTCTTCGAAAAAATGGGGCAGACACGGGCGCTTATCTCGATACGCATCCCCCTGCAACAGCATATCGACGATGCCCGCCGCATCTATACAACGCTGTCCATCGCGACTGTCGGCTCACTTGCCGCCATATTCCTGCTGATCGCCTACTTCTTCCGCCGCATTGACGGCCAGCAACAGCTGATACTGGCGCACAACCAGGCCCTGGAGAAGATAGCCACCTCCGACTACCTCACCGGGATCCACAACCGCCTCGGACTGCAGAAGCTGCTGACGCAGCAGATTCACGAGTCGCTGCGCTACGGCCAGCCGCTGTCGCTTCTGCTGATCGATCTTGATCATTTCAAGCACATCAATGATCGCCACGGCCATCAGGCCGGCGACAGAGTGCTGCAGGAGTTTGTCCGGCTCATCGGTGCCAGCATTCGCAGCGCAGACATATTCGGCCGCTGGGGTGGCGAGGAATTCATCGTGGCACTCCCCCAGCAAGACATACGCGAGGCCGCGACACTGGCGGAGAAACTGCGCCAGCGGGTTGAACAGGCCATTCTCGCCGACGGCGTGCGCATCACAGCCAGCGTCGGCATCGCCATGCTGGCAGCAGGGGATAGCGACGATCAACTCATTGATCGTGCCGATCGCGCCCTCTACCTTTCCAAGCAGGCCGGGCGCAACCGCGTGACATTCCTTGCCGCCGACGGCTCCTCACGAACTGCACAGGAGCTCCTGTCATGAGCCTGGTTCAGGCCAACAAGCTGGAAAAGAGTTATCGCACCGGCGAGGTCACAGTGCCCGCCATCCGCGGCGCCGACTTCACCATCGAACCGGCGTCCTTTGTTTCCTTCGTCGGTCCGTCGGGCAGCGGCAAGAGCACCCTGCTCAACATGATCGGCTGCCTCGACCGCCCCACGGGCGGCTCGCTCAAGGTGCTGGATACCGACGTCGGCACGCTGGACCGCAGGCAGGCCGCCGCCTTTCGCGGCGCGCACATCGGCTTCGTGTTCCAGGACTTCAACCTGGTGCCGGTGCTCTCCGTATATGAAAACGTCGAATATCCGCTGGTGATGGTGCAGAACTGGCCGGCCGCGCAGCGCCATGCCCGCGTGATGGAGTTGCTGGAGGCAGTGGGGATGAGCGATCAGGCACACAAGCGGCCGGATCAGTTGTCCGGCGGCCAGAAGCAGCGTGTCGCCGTGGCGCGCGCCCTGGTGACCCGCGCCAGGCTGGTGCTGGCTGACGAGCCCACCGCCAACCTGGACCACGCCACCGCCTGGCGCGTCATCGAACTGATGAAGAAGATGCGCGACGAGTTCGGCACCACCTTCCTGTTCTCCACCCACGACCCGAAGATCATGGAGGCCGCCGAGGTGATCTACGCACTGGAAGATGGCCGCATCGTGCCGGGAGGAGCGCAATGACCAACGTCATCAAGCTTGCCGCGCGCAACCTGCTGCGTTATCACCGCCGCACCGCCCTCACCGCCAGCCTGATCACCCTGGGCATCGTCGCGGTGCTGATGTTCGTCGCCCTGTCCGGCTCGTTCAAGGCGATGATGATCGGCCAGATCACCGACGCGATGCTGGGCCACCTGCAGGTCCACCGCAAGGGCTACGTCGCCTCCATCGACAATCTGCCGCTCAATCTGCTGATGAAGCCCGGTGCCGTCGCCAAGGTCGAGGCGCAGCTGCAGCAGATGCCGCAGCTCGCCGCCTGGTCGCCGCGGATCAAGTTCAGCGCCATGTTCAGCAACTTCACCGAGACCACCGGCATCCGCCTCAACGGCATCGACCCGCAACGCGAGGCCGCCACCTGCCCGCTGCTACCGGGCCGCTTCATCGACGGCAGCGCCGCGCACGGCCTGGTAGAACAGGGCAAGCTGCTCATCCCCGACATCATCGCCAAGGGCATGAAGGTGAAGGTGGGCGACACCGTGGTGCTGGTCGCCACCAACCAGGACGGTTCGGTCAACGGCCAAAGCTTCGTGGTGCAGGGTGTACTGGAAAGCGCTACCGGTCCGGGCGGGCGCGATGCCTACCTGCATATCGACGACGCGCGCAGCCTGCTGCGCCTGGAGGACGCCTCGCTGAGCGAGATCGCGGTGCGACTGAGAGACCCGGCGCAACTGCCCCAGGTGATGCAGGCGCTGGACGACACCCTGGGCCAGTTGAAGAACCCGCAGGGTCAGCCGGCACTGGAGATTCATGACTGGAAAAAGCTGACGCCGTTCACCGCCATCGCCAACATGATCGACCTGCTCACCCTGTTCATCAAGGTGATGCTGGTGGCCATCGTGCTGATCAGCATCCTCAACGTTATGATCATGGCGGTGTACGAGCGCATGCGCGAGATCGGCACCCTGGCCGCCATCGGCACGCCGCCGCGGCGCATCCTCGGCCTGTTCGTCGCCGAGGGCCTGCTGCTCGGCGTCGCCGGCACCCTCATCGGTACCGTGATCAGCCTGGGCGCCGTGGCCCTGCTGCGCCTCTACCCGGTGCACTTCTCTTTCGGTCGCCAGGACAACCTGCAGCTGGTGCCCAGCCTCGCCGCCGGCGACGTGCTGTTCATCGGCGTGCTGGTCACCCTCATCGCCGTGCTCGCCAGCCTGCAGCCGGCCTGGAAGGCCGCACGCATGGACCCGATCACCGCCTTGCGCTCCGTGTAAAGGACACATCATGAAGCATCTCGCCGTCACCCTGTTGTTGCTCGCCGTCGCACCGCTGGTGCACGCCGTTGACGCCGCGGCGTTGCTGCATGAGGTGGACCGCAACCTGCAGCCGGAAAGCTACGAGATGTACCGCAAGCTCATCAACGTTGAACCCGACGGCCGCCGCAAGGAGTTCGTGCTGTACAGCGTGAAGAAGGGTGGCGACAAGGTGCTGGCCCTGTTCCTCGACCCGCCGAGCGAGAAGGGCCGCAGCACCCTGCGCCTGGGCGACAACATGTGGCTGTACATCCCCAACGTCGGCAAACCGCTGCGCATCACCTCGCTGCAATCGGTGATCGGCGGCGTATTCAACAACGCCGATATCCTGCGCGTCGATTTTGCCGCGGAGTACGATGCCGAGGGCCTGGAAGAGACCAGCGACGGCTACACGCTGAAACTGAAGGCGAAGACTGCGACGGTGGCCTACGACCGCCTGGTGATGCAGGTGGACAGGAAACACCATCTCCCGCTCACCATCGAGGCCTATGCCGCCAGCGGCATGCTGATCAAGACCCTGCGCTACAGCCAGATGAAGGATTTCGGCGACGGCCGCCTGCGCCCCTCGGTGCTGGAAACCGACAGCCCGCTGTACAAGGACTACAAGTCGATCATGATCTACGCCAGCATCAAGGCCCGCGACCTGCCCGACGAGGTGTTCAGCCTCAACTACATGGGGCGCGTGGACGACCTGCGCGGCAAGTAGCTGCGGTCCCCGGGACGCAACCCCTCGCGTACATCATGAAACATCTTGTGCATCTTGTCGGTGTTGTTCTGTGTCCGTGCGTTCCCCTCCTCGCCCACGCCGCCGACGATTTCAGTTTCGACCTCTCCGCCTACGCCGCGCCCGGCCCGTTCGAACTGCACGGTTATGCGGAGCTGCGCCAGGAATACCAGGGCCTGGATGAGGACAGCCCGCTGTATCGCCTCAATTTCGCCGACAGCGGGCGCGATGCGCTGAACCGCAGCATCGCTGCGCTGGAGCTGAGCGGCAGCTATCGCAACGGCGAGTCGCGCATTGCCGCCACCTGGCACGGCGAGCAGCAGCATGATGAACTGGCCGATCATGGCGCCGGACGCCTGTATGAGCTGTATCTGGCGCATCAGCCCGATGCCGGCACCACGGTGGAACTGGGCAAGCGGGCGGTGAAGTGGGGCAAGGGCTATGCCTGGAATCCGGTGGGCTTCATCGAACGCCCCAAGGACCCCAACGATCCGGAGCTGTCGCGCGAGGGCTACGTCATCGCCGCTGCCGACTTCATTCACACCCGCGGCGGTGATCTGCACACCGTTGCCTTTACCCCGGTACTGTTGCCGGTCACGGCAGCGGTCAACGACGACTTCGGCCAGGAGACGGGACTCAATGCCGCGGCCAAACTCTACTTGCTCTACCGCGACATCGACATCGACCTGCTGTGGCTCGGCAACGGCAGCCGGCCGGGACGCATCGGCCTCGATTTCTCCACCAACCTGGCGCCCAACTTCGAGATCCACGGCGAGTACGCCTACATCCATGACCATGAGCAGAAGGTGCTCGACGCCGGAGCCATGATCACCCGCAGCTACGACGCGCAGACCTGGCTGCTCGGCCTGCGCTATCTGAGCGAACGCGAAACCACCTGGATCGTCGAGTACTACCACGACGATCGCGGCTACAGCGAGGCGCAGATGCAGGACTTCCTCAACCGCGTGGACGCCGCGCCGGACGCGCTGCTGCCGCCACTGCGGTCTGTCGGCCAGACCGGCTACACGCGTCCCACCGCCATGCAGGACTACGTCTATCTGCGCGTCGCGCAGAAGGACCCCTTCGACATCCTCTATTTCACGCCGGCCCTCACCGCCATCGGCAACCTCGATGACGGCAGCTGGTCGCTGACCCCGGAGCTGCTCTACACCGGCATCGACGATCTGGAGCTGCGCCTGCGTGCCACCGTCCTGCACGGCGATCGCCTGAGCGAGTTCGGCGCCAAACCCAATGACCGCAAGGTCGAGCTGCGCCTGCGCTACAGTTTCTGACATGAAGCCCGACTACGATCACAGCATCGTCAATCTCATGGCCAGCCTCGCTGGCGCGTGGGGCGGCGGCGACACCGGCTACGCGCCGCTGGCCGGGCTATCGCCGGACCGGCTGCGTGACCGTCCGGTAGCGTTGCTGCTCATCGACGGCCTGGGTGATACGCTGCTGCAACAGTTCCCGGACAGCCATCTCGCCCGTGCGCGCATCGGCACACTCAGCTCGGTGCTGCCCTCCACCACCGCCAGCGCCATCACCACCTTCGCCACCGGCGTGGCACCGCAACAGCACGCCATCACCGGCTGGCACATGTGGCTGCGCGAGCTGGGCAGCGTCGCCACCATCCTGCCCTTCGTGCCGCGCCACGGCGGCGCCACATACGACAGCGCCGGCTGGAGCCCGGCGCAGTTCATCGGTGCGCCGCCGCTGTACGATCGCATCAATGTTCCGACCACGGTGCTGAGTCCGTCGTGGATAGCCGACTCCGCCTACAGCCGCGCCACCGGCGGGCGGGCGCGTCGCCTCGGCTACGGCAGCATGGAAGACTTCTTCGCCAAACTGGTGACGCTGCTGGCCGATGGCCGGCCGCAGTATGTCTACGCCTACTGGACCGAACTGGACAGCCTGGCGCATGAACACGGCAGTGCCTCCCGCCAGGTGCGCGAGCACTTCCTCGCCCTGGACCGCGCCTTCGCCGCCGCCTGTGCCAGGTTGCGCGGCAGCGGTGCCCTGCTGCTCGGCTGCGCCGACCATGGCTTCGTCGACACCGACGATCAGTACACGCTGCATCTGGCCGACCATCCGCGCCTGGCCGACACGCTGGCAATACCGTTGTGCGGCGAACCGCGCACCGTATACTGCTACCTGCGCCCGGGCCGCGAGGCGGAGTTCCTGAGCTATGTGCGCGGGGAGCTGGGCCGGCAATGCGAAGCGGTGGCCAGTGCAGAGCTCCTGGCCGAGGGCTGGTTCGGCCACGGCATTCCGCACCCGCGCCTGCACGAGCGCATCGGCGACCATGTGCTGCTGATGAAGGAAAACCACGTGCTGCGCGATCGCCTGGCCAACGAAAAGCCGTTCCGCCAGCTCGGCGTGCATGGCGGTATCAGCAGCAGTGAAATGACGGTGCCGCTGCTGTATCGTGAACTGTGATTGCCTGCACAGAATGCCCCCGGTCAGACCTTAACCTAGGCGACTCACCCGGACGCGAGAATCATGGCCAGAACCCTCACCGCACGCCTGCACCAGACCGACGGCCCCAATGGCATCCGTCTGTTCGAGGTGTTCGACCACCGCTTCCTGCGCGTGCGTCAGACCGTCGGCCCCAACACCCTGCGCGACTATGCCATGGATGTCGCCATCCTCGGCCCCACTGCGCGTACCGTCCAGCGCAATGACCGCCACTGGCTGTGGCTGGCGGCGGCGGCTGCCGGCGTCCTGCTGCTCAGCCTCCTGGTACTGTACCTCGGCCAGGCCAGCCCGCTGCTGCTGCTGCCGCTCGCCGGGCTGCTGCTGGCGGCTGCCATCATCTGCGTCAACCAGTTCCTGCGCAGCCGGCGCCAGCTGCTGATCTTCGACAGCCGCTACGCCGCCGTGCCGCTGGTCGAGCTGCTCGTCAATCAGCCGGAGCCGGACAGCTATCAGGCCTTCGTCACCGGCCTTTGCGCCGACATCGAAGGCCTGGTGCGCGACAAGGGACTCAGTCCCGCCGACCTGCGCGCCGGCGAACTGCGCTCCCTGCGCAAGCTGCTGGAGCAGCAGGCCATCGACCTGCCGACCTACGAAGGCGCCAAGCAGAGCCTGCTCACCCAGGCCGGCTGAGCGCCGGCAGGACTTGCCATCGGCGCGCCGATGGCCCACCCTTGCGCCATTCCCTGCAAATGACCGGCACAGGTATGGAACAGGTATTCAGCCCGCAAAACGATCTCGAACGCCAGCTGCTCGCCGCCCAGGAGGGCCAGCTCGGCGAAGAGGAATTCATGCACGCCCTGCTCAGCGCACAGGTGTTCATGCCCATCCACGACAAGCACGGCATCGGCGGCCTGCAAAGCTCCAGGAGCGCCACACCACTGACCCTGGACAGCGGCGCCGGCTTCGACGTCATCGTGCTGTTCACCAGCCCGGAACGCGCCAAGGACTTCGTCAAGGATTATCCCGGCTACGAGGGCGGCCTGCTGGCCGAGTTCACCTGGGTGCTGGAAAAGATGGGCAGCGGCCTCGGCCTGACCCTCAACCCGGGCTGGGAAGCCGGCCTCGACATGGAGCCGGAAACGGTACAGCAATTGCTGGCCGCGGGAGGCGAACAGTGAGCCGCGATCAGCGCCGCCACCCGCGCATCAACATCCAGATCGAAGTGGAGCTGATCGCCCCCGAGATCGGCGCGCTCACCCTGCAGAGCGGCAACCTGAGCGACTCCGGCCTCTACCTCTGCGCCGACCAGTCCATGCCGCTGCAGATCGGCAGTGAGGTGTGCGTGCGCCTGAAGCAGGCGCTGGGTGACGGCGAGGCGCCGCTGGTCAAGGCGCGCGTGGTGCGCATCGAGGATCAGGGCATCGGCCTGCACTTCCACGAGGACGCGGAGTAGTGAGCGGGCAACAGCCGGTCAAGTGTCTCTACTGCGGTGGCGACGTGCCCGCCGAGAGTGCCGACTGCCCCCACTGCGGCGCCCCCTCCCACTTCCAGCAGCAAGGCGAAAACCCGCGCCGCCAGCGCCGCTTTCTCATCTTCGTCATCCTCGTCGCCCTGTTCTGCGCGGCGATGATTGTGTATCTGCCCAGGTGAGGCAGATGCAGGAGCCCGCTCCGCGGGCGAATGGCCCCCGACACATACGCCGAGAGGACTCGGCTCCTGCAATTTGGATGCAAGGGAGGACACCATGCGTAACCTGTACACCATTCCGTTGCTGGCATTCCTGCTGAGTGGCGCCGCCGTGGCGCAGGAACAGGCCCGTACCCTGCCTCTGCCGCCGGATTCGCTGGCACAGTGGTATCCGCCGGCCAACCAGCGCCAGGTGTGGCTGCACACCATGTTCTCCCTGCGCCGCTCCATGCAGGCGGTGGGCGAATACAACACCCTCGGCGACCACCCGCGCGCCGCGCGCTGGGCCGAGCGATTCGCCAGGGACTACAAGCGCCTCGCCGAGATGGTGCCGGAGTGGAAGGACGAGATCGAGCATGAGCAGGCCGACAGGCTGGTGGCCGCCGCGAAGCAGGGCGATGCCAGCGGTGTCAACAGCGCCCTCAACCGCCTCGGCACCAGCTGCCGCTCCTGCCACAACGAAAACCGCGCCATCGTCACCCTCATCTACCGCATGCCGGACTACAAGGACGTGATGGTGGAAAACAGCGACACCATGGAAGAGGTGGCGTATCCGCAGCACATGGAGCGGCTGGGCACGCTGATGAACCGCGTGAAGATCGCCCAGGAGGACGGCCGCCACGCCGTGGCGCAGGAGGCCGGCAGCGCCTTCATCGCCGGCGTGAAGGATCTCGCCGCCAGCTGCGGCGCCTGCCACAAGGACGACGCGCCGCGCGAACGCATCTTCGGCCCGGCCATCCAGCAGGCCCTGGTCAAGCTGGACGGCGAACTGCAGCAGAACAACCGCAAGGGCACCGACGAGGCCCTCGGCACCCTCGGCGCCTACGCCTGCGGCCGCTGCCACAGCATCCACAAGAACAGCGCCGAACTGCGCCGCGCCCTGCTGCCGCGCGACTAGGGTGCATCGTGGGATGCCTGGCCTGCCGGGCGATTGCGGCCTGTCCCCTGCGAAGCGGCAACCCGGTACGAACACACCGGCGGAAATCACAAGGAGGAAGCAAATGCGCCATGGAAGGATGTCCGGACCGAAGCGGTTTGCATATCAAGCGGTATTCTCAACGACCATCATCGCGGCAGCACTGTTTGCAGCGGCACCTGTCCGGGCTGCGAGTTTTGACTGTGCCAAGGCGACGACCACGGTAGAAAAACTGATTTGTAGCGAGCCGGAGCTCTCCGCCCTGGACGAGCAGTTGAGCAAGGCCTATGCCGGGGCGAAGGAAGCCGCCGGTTCATCCCAGGCGTTGATAGCGGAGCAACGCCGTTGGCTTGCCGAGCGGAACCGGTGTGCCGACACCGCCTGCACCAAGAACGCCTATACGGCACGCCTTGCCCAGTTGCAGCCGATGGGAGGTGAAGCCGTTGCGCAAGAGGCGGCAACGCCATCGGAACACCTGGAACCCTGGCAGGCCGCCTGCCCCGCGCCGAACATCGACTGGCGCAACTACGAGTGGACCATCATCGTCGGCAACGGCTGGACGGCCTGCGAGGAAATGCTCGGCTATCTGCGGTCGCGGCCGAAAGACCAGCCGCCTGCGGTATGCCCCGATGAGCGCCTGCCGCCCAATGGCAACTGGACACGCCCGGACTGGAAGGAGCCGCCGGAGCCATTGCGCTCGGAGCTGCTCAGGGATTTGGCAGCGCATGGGCAGAAGAGCCAGACACCCAGGACCGTCCGAATCGCGCACATCGATATCACCCGCGATGGTGAAAATGAAATGCTGCTGCTCTATGGTGATTCCGCTGACCACAGCGAAAAGGCCTGTCGGGATTCGGCCCGATGCGCACGGGTCGAGGGCTCGCTTGCCGGATATGTTTCGCTCCGAGGAGGTAATTTTTACAACAAGCTATATGCGATGAACGACGAGGGAACCGCCATTGATTGGGGGCGCTCCGCCTTGCTCAAATATGGCGAACTGGTCTACTACAAGGGAAACCCCTACTGGCTGACAAACCCAAATTGGTCGCAGAAGTCCCATGATAATTTCGACAAGTTAAAGTTCGGTTTCGATCCAAACGACCCCTATGCCGCCATATTTCGTTTGGCACCGCTGGCTTTTGGAAGCCAGGGGTTGCATAGGAAGCTGATGGACCCTGTAGATTTCTCGAGGGCAGTACGGGTCACGGCGCTCGAAAGTGCTACCTGTTATTTCGGCTACTTTCACCGCGACAACCTGAAACAGAATCCGCCCAAAAGGAGATAGCGGCATCGGGGCCAGGGTCTGGTCTTTCTCTCCAGCGAGGGCGATGGATTCGGCCCCCCGCCACGCGCCGGCCGCCTTGTTGGTCATCGGTGATGAGGAAGGGGTAACGGGAGCCGGCAATTCATTCAGCGCAGCGCCGCCTCCAGTGCCGCCGCGTCGACCGGCTGCGGCAGGGCGGTGAAGTGGGAGAAGCGCTGGCACAGGCGGTTGAACTGCTCCTGCTCGGCCGGCTGGTAGAACACCACCATGCGCGTCGCCGGCATCTGCTGCAGCGTGGCCAGCACCGACTCCAGCCAGCCGGTGCGATCGCGGAAGTCCGGCATGTAATTGAACTCCGCCACCACCGCCGCCGGGCGGTGCGTCTTCAGATAGCTGATCGCCTTGCGCCCGGAGGTCACCACCTCCACTGCATAACCGAGGGAACGGTACAGCGGCGTGAAGTCGGGATAGCCGCCCAGCTCGACAATCATCAGCAGTTGCCTGTTTTCAGTCATGGTCCTGTCCTGTGCAGGGCGTCAGTATAACGACCACCCCCTTCTCCCGCACAAACCGCAGGCTTATTGCGTTAACGCAAATCATTGAATCTGGCGCGCCATCGTTGGAGAATGGCAGCGAGTCCCGGCCGTCCACACCGGCCGCAGAGCTCCCGGCCCAGGCGCACGCCGACGACATAACACAATAACGGCGCGCCGCATTTTTTCCTGCATCGTCACGTCCCCTGCGGACATGGCCGGTCTTTGCCATAACCACTACAAAAAAGGATATTCGACACCATGAAACTTCGTTTTCCGTCTGCTTCCGCCTATGGCGCCGCGCTGATCCTCGCCGCGGTACTTGCCGTGTCGGGCTATGTCCTGTTCCCTGTCCTGGCACTGGAACTCGGCGGTGCCGCGCTGTTCGCCCTGGGCATCGCCATCGGCGCCGTGCTCGCCGTCCCGCTCGCGGGCCTGCGCCTGGAGGCCGGTCCGGCGCGCGCCGCGGACAGCGGCGAAACCCGCTCCATCTTCGTCGGCAACCTGGCCTACCGCGCCTCCAAGGACGAGCTGGAACAGCTGTTCGGCCAGTATGGCGTGGTGCGTTCCGTGCGCATCATGACCGATCGCATGACGCGCCGGCCGCGCGGCTTCGGCTTCGTGGAGATGGAGGCCAACGGCGCCCTCGCCGCCATCAAGGCCCTCGACGGCAAGGAACTCCACGGCCGCCAGCTCAAGGTCAACGAGGGCAACGAGCGCCGGCCGCGGGAGAGCCAGGCGGCCTGAGCGGCCGGGAGATTCTGTCCCCGCGCTTCCCGCTATACTGCCGGCCATGTGGAGCCTGCGTGACTGGCGCCGCCGGCGCACACTGGCGCGCCACCCCATCCCCGATGCGCTGTGGCAGGCGGCAACCCGCCGCCTGCCCGTCAATGCCGCCCTCACGCCCGCTGAGCAGGCGCGCCTGCGCGAACAGGCTACCCTGCTGCTCGCCGCCAAAACCATCAGCGGCGCCGGCGGCAGCGAGCCCGATGACGCCATGCGCGTGCACATCGCCGCCCTCGCCGCACTGCCCCTGCTCGGGCTCGACCTCGACTGGTACGACAACTGGCACGAAATCGTCGTCTACCCGGACACCTTCGTGCAGGAGCACGAATGGGAGGACGAGTTCGGCGTCATGCACCGCGAGCGGCGCGCCCTGGACGGCGAGTCCTGGCTGCAGGGACCGGTGGTGCTGGCCTGGCCGGAGATCGAGGCCAGCGGCCAGGGCAGCGGCTTCAATCTCGTCATCCACGAAATCGCCCACAAGCTGGACATGCTGAACGGCGACGCCAACGGCCATCCGCCGCTGCAGCGCGGCATGAGCAACGCCGACTGGAATGCCGCCTTCAGCGCCGCCTACGCGGACATGGTGCGGCGCGACGAGGCCGGACTCGATACGCCGCTGGATCCCTACGCCGCCGATGCGCCGGAGGAGTTTTTCGCCGTGGCCAGCGAGGCCTTCTTCGAAACCCCGGCGCAACTGCACGCCGCCTATCCCGCGGTGTATGAGCAACTGTGCCTGTTCTATCGCCGCGACCCGCTGGCCCGCCCTAGCGCCGCCGGTTGAGGCGGTAAAACAGATACGGCGCGACGGCAAGCCACAGCAGCAGCAGGGGCCACAGCCGCCCGCGCGACAGATCGTAATTGGCCCACAGCTCCGCCCAGGGATGGCCGGCGCCATAGTGGAAGAACAGGAGCTCGAAGGCCACCGTGGCCGCCATCCAGGCGATGCCGACCCGCCAGGCCTGCCGCGCGGAACCGAACGGCCAACGCCGCGCCACCCAGCCGATCACGGCACCGAGCAGCACCGCCGCGCAGAGCGTGGACACCTGCTGGGCCGGCAATGCGGGCAGCCAGCGGCCATAGGTAAAATCGCGCACGCTGCCATTGGCCACCGCCAGCAGCAGCATCACCAGCCACGCCACGGCATATCGCCCCATGAACCCTCCTCGTGTCCCGCCCCGGCGGTCAGTAGGCAGCCGCCGGTTGCGGGGTGTACCCTTGCGCCAATAACAACGATGGTACAAACCATGAGCGAACGACATCAAATCATCGTGGTCGGCGGCGGCGCCGGCGGTCTGGAACTGGTGACGGCGCTGGGCGACAAACTGGGCCGGCGCAAGAAGGCCGACATCACCCTCATCGACACCAGCCGCACCCATGTGTGGAAGCCGCTGCTGCACGAAGTGGCGGCCGGCACCCTCGACTCCCATGAGGACGAGCTGGAATACCTGGCGCAGGCGCGCTGGCATCACTTCCGTTTCCGCCTCGGCCGCATGGTGGGGCTGGATCGCGAGCGGCAGGAGGTCCTGCTCGCCGCCACGCGCAACGAGGAGGGCAACGAGATCGTGCCGGAGCGGCGTTTCCGCTATGACACCCTGGTCATCGCCGTTGGCTCGCTGTCCAACGACTTCGGCATCCCCGGCGTAAAGGAACACTGCCTGTTCCTCGACACCACCGCCCAGGCCGAGCGCTTCCAGCGCCGCCTGCTCGACTGCATGCTGCGCGCCCACACCCAGGGCGCGCCGGTGCGGCCCGGCCAGCTCGACGTCGCCATCGTCGGTGCCGGCGCCACCGGCGTGGAGCTGGCGGCGCAGCTGCACCACGTCACGCGCCAGCTCTCCGCCTTCGGCCTCGATACCATCGACCCGGAGCGTCACATCAAGCTGCACGTCATCGAGGCCTCGCCGCGCATCCTGCCGGCGCTGCCGCCCAGGCTCTCTGCCGCCGCGACCGCCGATCTGGCGCGCCTCGGCGTGGTGGTGCACACCAACGAGCGGGTGGTGGAGGTGACCCATGAGGGCATCCGCACCGCCACCGGCCACTTCATCCCGGCGGCATTCCGGGTGTGGGCCGCCGGCATCAAGGCGCCGGATTTCCTGCAGGACATCGCCGGCCTGGAGACCAACCGCATCCACCAGCTGGTGGTGCGCCCCACCCTGCAGACCACGCGCGACGACAACATCTATGCCATCGGCGACTGCGCCGCCTGCGCCATGAACGACGCCGGAGACACGGTGCCGCCGCGCGCCCAGGCCGCCCACCAGATGGCCTCCCTGGTGGCGAAATCCATCCTGCGCCGGCTCCGGGGCAAGGCCCTGCCCGCCTATCGTTACACCGACTATGGCTCCCTCGTGACACTGGGCAAGTACAGCACCGTGGGTAGCCTGATGGGGGGCCTCACCGGCAGCCTGATGGTCACCGGCTTCATCGCCCGCATGGTGTACCTGTCGCTGTACAAGATGCACCAGGTGGCCCTGCACGGCTGGATCCGCACCGCCCTGCTCACCCTGGCCCACTTCCTGCGCCGGGCGGTGAATCCGCAGCTCAAGCTGCATTGACGCACCATCCCCCGTAGGAGCGGATCGTATCCGCGACACAGCGCGGGGCAGGCCACGTGGGGCGCGGACACGATCCGCTCCTACGGGGGCCGGGCATGCCTCCCTCTCCCTGTGACCCCCGTTCCGTTTTGACCGCCCCGTCTGCCGTACCATCACGCCCTTCATCGGCAAGGAAGCGGCGGACCCAGGGATGAAAAATATTGTGTTGCCACCCCATCGACAGCCGGCGGCGGCAGGCCTAGAATCTCGCGCCGATCCCGGAGCATTTTCTCCGGTGAGGTCCTCCCCCTTCCTGTTGCCGGCCGCCGCCGGTTGATGCAGGTCGTACCGCAATGAAGTTCCCCCGTGCCGTCGCCGCCATCGCGCTGACCGTGATCAGCGTGAATCTGGCCCTATGGGCCGCCCTCAACCGGCCCGACACACCGCAGGACTGGAGCGGCCGCATCAACGGTGTTTCATTCAACCCCTACCGCGCCGACGATGATCCGCGGCGCGGACGTCATCCCGACGTTTACGCCATCGACGCCGATCTGAAACAGGTGGCCGGCCACGTCAAGCGCGTACGCACCTATTCCTCGCTCAACGGCATGGAGCGCATCCCGGCGCTGGCGGGCAAGCACGGCCTCACCGTCACCGCCGGTGCCTGGCTCGACACCCGGCGCGAGCGCAATGCCGAGGAACTGCTCAACCTGATCCGCAATGCACGCGACCACCGCAACATCGACCGTCTCATCGTCGGCAACGAAAGCCTGCTGCGCGGCGACCTGGAGGTGGTGGAGCTGGTGACCTACCTGCGCGAGGTGCGCCATCAGGTGCGCCTGCCGGTGAGCACCGCCGAACCGTGGCACATCTGGCTGGCCCACCCGGAACTGGCCGACGAGGTGGACTTCATCGCCGCCCACATCCTGCCCTACTGGGAAGGGGTGCCGGCGGACGAGGCGGTCAATTACGTGCTGCACCGCTACCAGCAGCTGACCCGCGCCTTCCCCGGCAAGCCGGTGCTCATCGCCGAGGTGGGCTGGCCCAGTGCCGGCCATGCGCTCAAGGCGGCAGCGCCGTCCAAGGCCAACGAGGCGCAATTTCTGCGCCGCTTCTTCAATGCGGCGCACGAACACCACATCGACTACTTCGTGATGGAGGCCTTCGACCAGCCCTGGAAGCGCGCCGAGGAAGGCAGCGTGGGACCGTACTGGGGGCTGTGGGATGTGGAGCGCGAGCTGAAGCTGCCGCTCACCGGCGCGGTGTGGCAGAACCCGGGCTGGCCCTGGCAGGCGGCCCTGTCCGTGCTGCTGGCGCTGGCGCCGATGCTGTGGTTCCTGCAGCGCTGGCAGGCGCTGCGCCGCCGCGGCCGCCTGTTCTTCGCCTTCGTGCTGCAGTTCTGCGCCACCCTGCTGGTGTGGACCCTGGCCCTGCCCTACACCCAGCGCCTGGACTGGACCGAGACCCTGCTGTGGGCCCTGCTGATCCCGGCACAGCTCGCCCTGCTCGCCGTAGTGCTGATCAACAGCCTGGAGCTGGTGGAGCTGCTGTGGCAGCGCGCGCTGCGCCGCGGCTTCCGCCCACAGGAGCCGGCGCCAGGGCAGCCGTTGCCGATGGTGTCGCTGCACCTCGCCATCTGCAACGAGCCACCCGCACTGGTGATCGAAACCCTCGATTCGCTGGCACAGCTCGACTATCCGGATTTCGAGGTCATCGTGGTGGACAACAACACCACCGACCCGACACTGTGGCAGCCGGTGCAGGCGCATTGCGCGAAACTCGGCGTGCGCTTCCGCTTCTACTCGCTGGGCAAATGGCAGGGATTCAAGGCCGGCGCCCTCAACTTCGCCCTGCGCGAGACCGACCCGCGCGCGGCAGTGGTCGGAGTGATCGACGCCGACTACGTGGTGCAGCCCTACTGGCTGAAGACCATGCTGCCCTACTTCGCCAAGGAACGCGTAGCCATCGTCCAGGCGCCGCAGGACCACCGCGACTGGGACGACAAGCCCTTCGAGGAGATCATCAACTGGGAGTACGCCGGCTTCTTCCACATCGGCATGGTGCACCGCAACGAGCGCAACGCCATCATCCAGCACGGCACCATGACCCTGGTGCGCAGGAGCGCGCTGGTCGAGCAGCAGGGCTGGCCGGAGTGGTGCATCTGCGAGGATGCCGAACTCGGCCTGCGTCTGTTCAAGGCCGGCCACGAGGCGGTATACGTCAACCACCCCTTCGGCCGCGGCCTCACCCCGCACACCTTCGCCGGCTACAAGGGCCAGCGCTTCCGCTGGGCCTACGGCGCAGTGCAGATCCTCAAGGCCCACTGGCGCGCGCTGCTGCCGTGGGACGACAACCCGCTCACCCCGGCGCAGCGCTACCATTTCGCCATGGGCTGGCTGCCCTGGTTCGCCGATGCGCTGCACCTGATCTTCACTGCCAGCGCCCTGCTGTGGAGCCTGGGCCTCGTTCTGCTGCCGCAGTATTTCGCCTTCCCGCTGGCCGAATTCCTGCTGCCGGTGCTGGCCCTGTTCGGCTTCAAGCTGCTGCACTCGCTGTGGCTGTACCGCGCCCGCGTGCCCTGCACCTGGCGCCAGACCCTCGGCGCGGCGCTGGCCGGCATGAGCCTGACCCATACCGTGGCGCGCGCCATCATCCAGGGCGTGTTCACCTCCAGCCAGCCGTTCCTGCGCACGCCCAAGGCGGCGGAGAAGACCGCCTGGGTGCGCGCCCTGCTGCAGGCGCGCGAGGAATTGTTCGTGTTCGCCGGCCTGCTGCTGCTCGGCGGCGGCGTCATGGTCCGCTATGGGCTGGAGAACGGCGAGGCCGCACTGTGGCTCGCCATACTCGCAGTGCAGTCACTGCCCTATCTCGCCGCCGGCCTGGTGTCGCTCAGCACCGTGCTGCCCGTGCCGCAGCCCGTCTGGCTGCAGTGGCTGCGCAGCCGCGGTGCACGGCTCGTCGCCCGCCTGCCCCGCATGACACCACGACGTGACATAACCACCGTGCAGCAGCCGACCGCACCGCAATAAAGGCTTGCCGTCACCGGGGGCACTGGTAAAGTGCCCCCATGCAGCCGCTCACCATCCTCTACCAGGACGAACACTACGTCGCCATCGACAAGCCCGCCGGCATGCTGGTACACCGCACCCGCATCGCCGAGGAGGCCGAGTACGCCATGCAGCGCCTGCGCGATCAGCTCGGCCAGCATGTGTTCATCATCCATCGTCTCGACCGGCCCACCTCCGGCGTGCTGCTGTTCGCACTGAGTTCGGAGGCCGCACGCGCCATGTGTGCAGTATTCGAATCACGTCAGGTGGAGAAGCGCTATCTCGCCGTAGTGCGCGGCTGGACCGAGGAGGCAGGCGTCATCGACTACCCGCTGCGCGAGGAGAAACACAAGGAGGCACAGCATGCCGTCACCGCCTGGCGCCGCCTCGCCACCGTGGAGCTGGACATCGCCGTCGGCCGCTATCCCAAGGCGCGCTATTCATTGATCGAGGCAGTGCCCGAGACCGGACGCATGCACCAGATCCGCAAGCACTTCGCCCACATCTTCCATCCCCTCGTCGGCGACACCACCTACGGCGAAGGGCGTCACAACCGCCTGTTCCGCGATCACTTCGCCATGGAGCGTCTGTTGCTGATGGCGACGGAATTGAGTTTTGTCCATCCCTACAGCAATGAACCCGTCACCCTCCGCGCGCCGCTGCCGCCGGAGGTAACACAACTGTTTACGCGGCTGGGATGGGAGTACTAGCCTTTGCACCATGGCTTGCACGATGATATGGGACAGGAGACGGGCAAGCTGTAACACAGAGCTGCTAACCTAGACCCTGCGCTTACAACTCATAACCAACAGACATGTGGTTCAAACAGGCCATTCTTTACAAAAAGGCGGAGCTGACGCGAATGCTGGAGGGGCCGCTGGCCACACTGGCGGAACGCTGTGCCGGCGTGTGGCCCGATGCTGCGGCACTGGATGATCTGCTGCGCGCCGAATTCGCCAGCGTAGCCAATGCCACGCGGCTGTATGTGTGCGATGCCGATACCCGCCAGCTCACCGCCGGCATTGCCGCCGCACAGCTGGAAGAACATCGCCGCGGCCGCCGCTTCAGTGAACAACCTTATGACGCCGGCAACCTGCCGTTCCGCGGCATGGCACTCACCTCGGTGTTTCTCGACGAGGAAACCATGAAGCGCAGCATCGCCGCGATCCAGGCCATCATCGGCAACGACATGCTGCTGGGCTTTCTGGTAGTGGAGTTCGAGCTGGACGCCATCCCCCTGCCCCAGACGGCCTTCACCGGTGCCGCCTGGACACAATACAAGGGTGACCCGGCCATCCGCGCCTCGGTGTTCGATCAGTGCCGCAGCAAGAGCCGGCTCGATCAGCGTATCGATATTGCCATCGACACCCTCGACGGCCTGATGCGCGCCCACGGCATCTATCACATCATCCTGCACTTCTCCAGCTCACGGGCGATCTTCTGGGTGTTTGACGACCCGTACAACTACCGCTTCCACAGTGTGGAGGAGATGCTCGATCCGGAGATCTGGCTGGCCTATCCGGCGCGCCCCTATCCACGTAATGCCAAGGTGCCGGAGGAGAAGATTCGTCAGGTGCTGGAGAAATTCAAGGCACTGCGCGAGTCGGATGAAAACATCTATCTGCGTTCCGGTTCACTGAATGTGATGAACGGCATCGTCGGCCTCACCTTCTCCTGCGACGGCTCGCACTATCTGACGGTGGATGAGTTCCTCAACCAGCAACATCCGTTCTGGGCCTGACGGTACGGCGGACCCGCAATGACAGGGCATACAGCAATCCGCTGAGCGTTCCATAAAGGTGGGCGTCGACGATTACACCGCCCCCCACCCACTGGGCTGTCGGCAATTCGCTGCCGCCAAACTGTTCCCAGGCGAGCTTGGCAGCCACAACCACGAGCACCAGCCATGCCCTGTGTCGTTCTCGCGGCAACATGGCCACAGCCCCCGCCACCAGCATGCCGTGCAGCACACCGGAAAGTCCCACGTACCACGCCAGGGCGGCGTCAAACAGATACAGGCCGGCACCAATGGCGAACGCGCACCATACCCAGGCGATCAGCCATGTCGCCGTGCGCATGGCTCTGCCGCACCATATCCAGATCAGGAACATGCCTGTCAGGTTCAAGGCGAGATGCGCCCAGCCAAGATGAGCTACATGGGCAGTAAGCAGCCGCCAGGGGGCTGCGGTCAGCAGTGCGCGCTCATAACGCAGGGAGGTACTCCAGCCGGCCCACTGCACAAGCACGCAGACAACCCCAAGGGTCAGCGGCAACCGCCACTGCCGCAACATTTGGCACATCATCCGAAAACTCGCCGACTGCTTAATCATCATGCATCCACAACCGACATGTGCGGCAGAGTTACCTGCAACGCAGCCCCCCCAGCGCGGAGCATCCGCTATGCAGCTCACCGTCATGGGCATGGACAATATCCTGCACCATGACCAGACCGATACCATGGCCCGGGGTGGCCTCATCCAGGCGCCCGCCACGCTCAAGGACCTGCGCTGCGCTGTCCGCGGCAATACCCGGACCGTCGTCCTCCACGCCAATATGCAGCGCATCGGCATGTGCGGCAACCGTAACGCGGATACTCGTTGTGCAGGGTATGCTGTTTTCCATTTTCAATGGCACGCAGCTCTCCTGCCACCACATGCCGGGGGCGCAGGCCCCAATCAGAACCAGGTTCTTGTTCATGCGTTGCCTCCCCGTATCTGCTGTAAGCATGGTTCAGCAGTGTAGGGAGGCAGCCTGAGCAGTTTCTGAACGATCCCGCTGTTGGCAATGAGGAAGAATTATTCTACGTCATAGGCTGCGAGCGGCTGCAGCTTCCAGATGTCGTCGGCGTACTCGCCGATGGTGCGATCGGTAGAGAATTTTCCACTGGTGGCACTGTTGATGATGCTCATGCGCGCCCAACTATCCTGATCGCGGTAAGTAGCAGCGGCTCGACGCTGGGCATCGACATAGCTGCGGAAGTCGGCAGCAACCAGCCAGGGATCATGCGGGTTACGGATAGCATGCACGATAGAGTCGAAGATACCGGGCTCAAGCTGGTTGAATTGGCCAGCCTCAATCAGGGCCATCACGCGCATCAGATCGGCATCGGCTGCAATAATGGCATTGGGGTCATAGTTGCCGCGCAATGCCTCCACCTCGGCGGCAGTAAGCCCGAACAGGAAGAAATTCTCCTCCCCTGCCTCTTCGCGAATTTCTATATTGGCGCCATCGAGTGTGCCGATGGTTACCGCACCATTCATCATGAACTTCATATTGCCGGTACCCGATGCCTCTTTACCGGCCGTCGAGATCTGTTCCGACAGGTCGGTGCCAGGGCAGATCACCTCCATCGCCGAAACACGGTAGTCGGGCAAAAAGGCCAGTCGCAGCAGACCGAAGGTATCCGGGTCGCTATTGATGACGTCAGCCACGTTGTTGATCAGCTTGATGATGCGCTTGGCCATGGCATAACCCGGCGCAGCCTTGCCGCCGATAAGCACGGCACGCGGCGTCCAGTCCCCCATGTCACCACGCTTGATACGGTCATACAGATGTATCACATGCAGTACATTCAGCAACTGGCGCTTGTACTCGTGAATGCGCTTGACCTGCACATCGAACATCATTTCGGGATCGAAACTCACACCGCAGTCGTCTTGCACCAACGCGGCCAGGCGCACCTTGTTGTCGAACTTCACCGTGCGCCAGCGCTCCCGGAACGAGGCGTCGCCAGCCAGCGGCAGCAGACGGCGTAGTTGCGCCAGGTCGGAGACCCAGTCCCCCCCGATGGATTCAGTGATCAGGCGATTCAGCCCGGGATTGCAGGCTGCCAGCCAGCGACGCTGGGTTACGCCATTGGTTTTGTTGTTGAATTTATCCGGCCACAGTTCGTAAAAATCACGGAACAACCCTTCCGTGAGCAATTGCGAATGCAGCGCCGCCACGCCGTTGACGGAGTAGCTGCCGACGATCGCCAGATAGGCCATGCGCACCATCTGCTCGTGGTTTTCCTCGATGATGGACATGCGCGCCAGTCTTTCTGCATCCCCCGGCCAACGCTGCGCGACCTGCTTGAGGAAACGGGCATTGATCTCGAAGATGATGTCGAGCAGGCGCGGCAGCAGACGGCGGAACAGGCGAACCGGCCATTTTTCCAGCGCCTCGGGCAGCAGTGTATGGTTGGTATAGGCCATGGTGCGTGAAGTGATGGCCCAGGCATCCTCCCACTCCATGCCATACACATCCATCAGCAGACGCATCAACTCCGCTACCGCGATCGTAGGGTGCGTATCATTGAGCTGAAAACAGTTCTTTGCGGCGAACTGGGCGAAATCGCTGCCATGGAATTTTACCCAGTGGCGCAGCACATCCTGCAGCGAGGCCGAGGCGAGAAAATACTGCTGTTTGAGACGTAGCTCCTTGCCACTCTCCGACGCATCATTGGGATACAGCACCATCGTGATGTGCTCGGCATCATTCTTGGCGCGCACCGATTCAGTATAGGAACCGGCGTTGAATTCACCGAGGTCGAACTCGTCGGTGGCTGCCGATTTCCACAGCCGCAGCGTGTTTACCGTGCCGTTTCGATAACCGGGAACGGGAACGTCATAGGGCACGGCCAGCACATCATGGGTGTTGAGCCAGCGCACATGCAGCTTGCCCTGCTCATCGGTCCAGCTTTCCGTATGGCCGCCAAACTGGACACGCTGGGTATATTCCGGCCGCTCCAGCTCCCAGACATGGCCGTTTCGCAGCCAGTGATCCGGCTCCTCGACCTGATGACCATCGGCGATCTCCTGGCGGAACATGCCGTATTCGTAACGCAACCCATAACCGATCACCGGCAGTTGCAGGGTGGCGCAAGAGTCCAGAAAACAGGCGGCCAAACGGCCGAGGCCGCCATTGCCGAGACCCGCATCGCGCTCACAATCGGCCAGCTCCTCCATCACCAGTCCCAGCTCGCCGAGTGCTTGTGTCGCCGCATCCTGAACGCCGAGATTGAGCATGGCATTGCCCAGCGCACGGCCCATCAGATATTCGAGAGACAGATAGCAAGCGCGCCGGCTGTCCTGCTCGATATAGGCATAATTGGTGTTCTTCCAGCGATCCATCAACCGATCACGCACCGCCAGAGCAAGCGCCTGATAGGCATAGTGCGGGGTACCACAATATTTGTCGCGGCCAAGGGTATGGGAAAAATGGCGCCTCAGATCGGAGGCCAGTCCGTCCGCATCAAGGGTACGTGCCGGCAGCTCGGTCATGGCAGTGCTGGGGCGGAATTTATCGCCGGGACAGGGGGACATCAGGGGCTCCAAACATTCACGAAATTGCAATCCGCACACTATAGCCAATTAGGCAGTGGATTAGCAGTCGCTAATCTGCCGAGCCACGCACCAATCTGGTGCATAGTTCAACAGAAATGGGCTGCTCATTCCGGAAAAATGCACTGCGTCTGCATGTACTGCAGATTTCCCCACCCCTGCTCTGTGCTTTCCCTGGCCAGCAGAGCCTCTGCCTCCCGGCATATTGCTGCCCATTCACCCGGCCCAAACAACCATACGACTACCGCCAGTTCTTGCCTGGTTGATGACAACAGGGTGGCAACCAGCTCATCTGGCCTGATGGGGGAGCCCGGCCGCATCAGATCGGCTGCCAGCGGGTATTCCAGTAAACGGTAGTGCTCCTCCCGCGCCAGTCGCTCTTGCTCCAGCTCCGCCAAAGCAGTCGGATCACTGCCGGCACTTCGCCGGATCGCCACCATCAGCGTTTCTGTCAGGCGCCGTAGCCCTTGCTTGAACACGGCATTGTCACCACCGAGTGAGGCCACCAGCGTGTAGGCATCATCCAGTCGTGCCTTGAGTCGCAACAATGTCTCGCTCTCCTCCGATGCTTTGAGCCCGGCAGCCTCCTCCAGCAAACCTCGAAAACGCTCACTGAATGCCTCGCGCTCGCGCAAGTCTTGCTCACGGGCCAACATCAGGGCGGCTTCGTCAACCTGGCGCTGTACAGCAGGAAATAGCAGATTATTCTTTTGACGGAGGAGATGGCGCTCATGGGCGCCGGAACGAAATGACGACATCAGCTGCTATGCTCAATTCGGGTACGGGCTGCAAACTTTATCATGCTCACCCCCAAGGGAGCGCACCATGCCTCTAATACAGCGTTTTGCCGCCTTGATCCTCATAATCGTTTGTTTCCCCCTACAGGCTCTTACACTGGAAGACTTGCTTGCACGCCCGCGTCCGGCCGGGGTAGTGATTGAAATTGTCGGGCCTGAGGGCAGCTTGCGCGAGGGAATCCAGCAATTGCGCGAACTGATTGGCCAGTTGCGCGGCAGGTTTCCGGCACTCGATATTGCGGTTGTAAGCCATGGTCGTGAGCAATTTGCGCTCTTGGCGGCCGCGACAGAATACACAGACATACAAGGAAGCATGCGCGAGCTAATCGCCGAAACACAGATTGACGTGCATGTCTGTGGTGCCCATGCCGAGCGTGCCGGCAAGGCGCCGGAGGAGTTTGTGGCATTTGTGGACGTGGCCGCCCACGGACCGGAGCAAATCAGAGATTACGAGGCCTTGGGATTTGTGCGGTTGAAGCTGCGGCTGGGGCCGTAACAAGAACCCATTAAGTTCTTGTCTCGTTAGCCGAGGTACCGTTCATCTCATCCAACCGGATAAGTATTTCCTTGATAACACTGCGTACCGAACGATCGTCAGTGTACAGCACCATATCCGCGACCTCACGATACAGCGGATCACGCACGCTCATCAGCTCCTCCAGCTTGGCGCGCGGGTCTGCCGTCTGCAACAAGGGACGATTGCGATCGCGCGCGGTTCGCTTGAGCAACTGATCAATGGAAGCAAACAGGTAAATGACCACACCGCGCTCACGCAAGTGCTGCCGATTATCTGCATGCAGGACAGCGCCGCCACCTGTGGCAAGGACAAGATTATTCTCTTGGGTAAGATCAGCTATCACATCACGCTCTCGCTTGCGGAAGCCGTCCTCCCCTTCGATATCAAATATCAGCGGTATACTTGCACCGGTCCGGCGCACGATCTCATGATCGCTGTCCTTGAATTCCCGCTGCAATACATTAGCGAGCTGCCGTCCGATGGTCGTCTTGCCGGCCCCCATGGGGCCGACAAGAAACAAATTGTCACTTTTCGACATCGGTCAGAATTACACCCGTAATCAGATCAGCGGCCCGCCGACATGTCTTTCATAATCTTGGGCGTAACAAAGATCAGGAGCTCAGACTTCTCATCCTTGTTGTAGCTGCTACGGAACAACGCTCCGATCAACGGCAGGTCAGCAAAGAACGGGATGCGGTTGATCTGATTCTGCTTGGTCTGCTCATACACACCACCAAGAACAACCGTCTCGCCATTATCCACCAGTACCTGCGTAGTAACCTGTTGCTTGTTGATGGGCGGCTGTCCGAGTACCGAACGGGCATAATCCGGACTGTCCTTCTTGACCTCCAGGTCCATGATAATGCGATCATCCGGCGTGATCTGCGGGGTAACCTTCAGGCTGAGCACCGCCTTCTTGAAGCTTACGTTGGTTGCACCGCTGGAGGTGGCCTGCTGATATGGAATTTCCACACCCTGTTCGATGGTGGCTTCCTGCTGGTTGGACGTGATAACACGGGGGCTGGACACCACTTCAGTCTTGCCTTCTGCCTGGGCAGCGGAAAGCTCCAGCTCCACCAGAGTGCCCAGAGGCAAACGCGCCAGCGCGATGCCGATGCTGCCAGCCGTGCTGGCCAGGTTTCTTACCGGCAAATCGACGTTGTAGCGATCCGGTGCGGTGATCGTGTCGCCGTTAATGACCTGGGTAGTAGAGTTGAGGCTACCAGAGGTGATCGCGGTATCCCTGGAAGTAGGCGGGAACTCCGGGGTACTGGTAACACCAAAACGCACGCCAAGCTCTTTATTGAAATTATCGGTGGCCAGCACGATGCGTGAATCGATCAATACCTGACGCACAGGGATATCCAATTCGCCAACCAACTTGCGAATCGCTGCCAGATTCTCGGCCGTATCCTTCACAAGAAGCTTATTGGTACGCTCATCAATAGTGATACTGCCCTGGTCAGATAACAGCGAGTTATCCTTGGACTTGAGCAGTGCGGCCAAATCACTGGCCTTGGCATAGTTAACCTGGATGCTGTCGCTGTACAGCGGCGCCAATTCACGCAACTGCTTCTGGGCTTCCAGTTCCAGCTTCTCGCGCGATGCCAGCTCGTCATTGGGGGCGATCATTACCACATTGCCCATCTGGCGCATACCGAGGCCACGCGCCTTGAGGATGATATCCAAAGCCTGATCCCACGGAACATTCTTCAAGCGCAGGGTGATGTTGCCGCGCACGCTGTCACTGGTAACGAGGTTCATGCCGGTAAAATCAGCCAGCAGCTGCAACACCGCACGCACTTCGATATTCTGGAAGTTGAGCGAGAGCTTGTCGCCGGTGTATTGCTCCTTTTCCTTGCGCAAGGCCTCCTCGTCAACTTCGGAAACCGGCTGTACTTCGATGATCAGTGTCTGCCCCGTCTGATAGGCCAGATGCTGATACTTGCCGTTGGCACCAATTTCCATGCGGACGTTATTGCCGCGCATGAAGGTATCAACGGTAGCCACCGGAGTCGCAAAATCAACAACGTTAAGACGGCGTTCCAGTTGTTCCGGCAACATCGTAGACAAGAATTCGACGACTACCTTGCCAGCCTCTTCGGTAATGTCCGCCACGATGCCGGAGTTTGACAGATCGACCACAATCCGGCCTTCGCCATTTTCACCACGGCGGAAATCAATATTGGTCAACTGGCTGCGCGAGGACGGCTCCTTTGCAGTTTCAGCAGCATTTGCCGCTACAGAAGCGGATGACTCTGCAGTAGTAGCCTGCCCCAGGGTCACGACTATCGCACTTTCTTCTGTCTGCACCTGGTAGGGTACAAGACGTACCAGATTGATTACGACACGGGTACGCCCACCGGCCTCAACAGCCTGTATCCCTCGTGCAACACCAACACCAATCGTCTGATTTTTGCGCACATCACCCAAGGTGATGCCCGGCAAGTCGAGTGCAATACGCGCCGGGTTGTCGATAGTAAATGTCCCCGGCTGCGGTGCCTCACCGGAAAGCTCCAATCTGACCTGAACATTATCGCCCGGCAAAGATGCGTAGGTAATTTCATCAAGTGTCAGCGACGCGGCATGAGCGGCACCCACAGCCAACAGGGCCAATGCAACAAATGCCGTCAGCCTGCGACCTAGATTCATAGCACGTTGCATCTGCATATCTCCCGACCTGTGGTCCATCAGTAATTTTCCACCAGCGTTCATTCTTGAGCACTCCATGATACTTATTCTGCCAACATCAATGTGGCATCACGTTCGGTCCATCCACCCAGTCCGTTGGGAACGATTTCCCGCACGTCAATCTGGGTCTCACTAATGCGAACGATGCGACCAAAACTTTGCCCGACGTAATTTCCTTCCTCGACGCGGTACACCATGCTGTCCGGCGCGGTAATTACAGCCCAAACGCGGCCCTCCTGCTCAAGATGGCCAACGAACTGCAGCGAGTCCAGCGGGAATGCCTCCAACGGCTCCTTGTTTCGCTCAATGTCAGGCTGCAAACCTTGATCGGCAACACTCTCGGCAATTGCTTCTTCTACTGTCGGCTTGAATGGATCACGCAGGTTGTCCTTTTTATATGCATAGGACTCGTAGCCCTTGATTTCAGGCAGAGAAGGTATCCGGCCGGCCTTGCGCGCCTTTACTTCTGCCACGTAATTCGCAAGGTCCGCATGGTTATCGTTGGTGCACGCAGCCAAACCCAGCATGGACAATGCGCATATCGCGATCATGCGCGGCATAAAGCCAGGTGCAATATGTGGAGCCCTCACCATTACATTCCCCTCTATCGACATCAGTGCCTTACCTCTGCCGTATATCCTTCCTTGTCGCCAGCTGTGCACATTAGTTTCGCAATCAACTGTTGTTAGCGTCGCGCTTTCTTCTGCGCAGCTGCCTGACTTTTGCGCGCAGCAGCAATTTCTTCTTCATCCAGGTAACGATAGGTCTTGGCATTTGCCTGCATAATCAATGCATCAGCCTTTGCACCCTTTTTCGTCGACTTCGATATGTTTATATCGTGCAGAGTAACGATACGGGGCAAAGCCGCCACACCGCTCACAAACTCACCAAATGAATGATATGCACCATTTACAACGATCTGGATGGGGAGTTCGGCGTAAAACTCCTTGGGACTGGCATTGCCCGGCTTGAACAACTCAAACTCCAAGCCGCTGGCCAATCCGGTCTGCGTGATGTCGACCAGCAAATCTGCTACTTCAGTCTTGCTTGGCAACTGGCGCAGCATGGTACCGAATGACTCTTCCATCTCAGCCATTTGCTGACGATATGCTTCCAGGTTGACGGCCTTGGCCTGTTTCGCTTCAAAGTCCTGCTTGAGTTTGCTCTCCGACTGGCGCGAACGCTCCAACCCTGCCAGCTGCTCCTGGGTATCAAACCAATAGCCGAGCCCCAGTACCGCCACACAAGCCAAGCCAATCAGCCCGCCCTTGACGACTGCAGGCCAACTACCGATGTTATTGGGGTCCAGATTCCTGAACTGAGAAAAATCCAGTGCCATGGCTTACCCCTTTGTCCCCGAAGCCTGAGTTACCCGAAGAGTGAACGAGCGCATTCCCTGCTCTGCCTTACTGTCAGTCTGAATAATTTCAAGCACCGGGTTTTCGAACCAGGGGGATGCATCCAAACTGCGCATGAAGGAAGACACACGCGCATTGGATTGAGCACGCCCTTCTATTATCAGGTTGCGGCCAGACTGCTTGACCGTTGCCAAATAAAGGCCTTCCGGCACAGCCTTGGCCAGCTCCTCGAACAGGTAAACAATTTCGGAGCGGTTGCCCTGCAGCTGCTCAATGACCTTCATGCGGGCAAGCAACTGCTGGCGTTGCCGCTCGAGGTTGTCGATCTCTTTTATTTTGGACTCGACTTCCTTGATTTGTGTTTGCAGATAATTATTACGAGATTCCTGACCCTGAATCATGCCGTTGATGTGCAGGTGTACATACCCCACCACCAGCAACATCAGGAAGGCGGAACCACCCAACATGACGAAAAACTGTCTGCGCTGTTCCTTGCGCAGTTCCTCACGCCAGGGAAGAAGATTTATGCGCGCCATTAGTCGAAGCTCCGCAGGGCCAGGCCACAGGCAATCATCAGGGCGGGAGCGTCATTACTCAGCACCTGAGCCTTGATCCTGGGCGCGATACTCATGTTGGTAAAGGGGTTTGCCACCATGGTCGGCACTCCCAGCTTGGCCTCGATCAGCTCATCGACACCTGTAATGGAGGCGGAACCGCCGGCCAAGACGATTTGGTCAACACTGTTGAACTGGCTTGACGAGAAGAAGAACTGGAGCGAACGGCTAACCTGCTGAGCCATCGCCTCTTTGAACGGATCCAGCACTTCAGGGACGTAGTTGTCCGGCAACCCGCCCTGACGCTTGGCCATACCCGCCTCCTCGTAGGAGAGACCGTAGCGACGCTGGATCTCCTCGGTCAGCTGCTTGCCGCCGAAGACCTGCTCACGGGTATAAATGGTCTTGAGGTCGTGCAGGACATTGAGAGTGGTCATCGTCGCGCCGACATCGACCACGGCAATGGTCTTGTCCACACCCCGCTCCGGCAGTTGTGCCGCGATCAGGGTAAAGGCGTTTTCCATGGCGTAGGCCTCGACATCGATGACCTTGGCAGTCAGGCCTGCCAGTTCGATTGCCGCCACACGCACATCCACGTTTTCACTGCGGGAGGCTGCCAGCAATACATCAACCCGGGTCGCATCGTTGTCCGAGGGGCCGAGAACCTGGAAATCCAGGTTTACTTCCTCCAGGGGGTAGGGAATGTACTGGTCCGCCTCCAGCTGGATCTGGCTTTCCATCTCGGCATCCGAGAGGTTGGCGGGCATGGAGATGACCTTGGTGATTACCGCCGAACCGGCGACGGCGGCGGCGGCATGCTTGGCCTTGCTGCCGGACCGCTTCACCGCCCGCTTGATCGCCTCGCCGACGGCATCCACATCGGAAATATTCTTCTCAATCACTGAGTTAGGTGGAAGCGGCTCGACCGCGTAGCTTTCCACCCGGTAACGGTCGCCACTCTTGCTCAGCTCCAGCAGCTTGACCGCAGTCGTACTGATATCGAGTCCGAGTATCGATGGCTTACTTCCTTGCAAGAGCTGGGCTATCGAGAACATTTTTCCTTTATAAACCCCTATGTTAGGAGATATATATGTTTTACTACATTAAATACCAGTGTCAACTGCGGGTCAACAAATAATTTCGCCAACCTGCGCATAGTTCCGAGACGGCAAAACCTTTATACTCCAAGCTGTTATTAAGGTTTGTTGAACCCGTCGCAAAGCCCATCCCTGATGAAACGTCCACGGAAACTCCTGCGCCTCCTGCTGTGGGGCCTGCTGACCCTCACCCTGCTCGGGGGCACGGCGACAGTCATACTCTATCTGCAGATCGCCCCCACCCTGCCTTCCACCGATACCCTGAAAGACGTCCGCATGCAGGTACCGTTGCGAGTGTACGCTCATGGCAACGAACTGATCGGTGAATACGGCGAGATGAAGCGTACCCCCCTCGCCTATAAGGATATACCTGATCTGATGATCAAGGCGGTATTGGCCGCTGAGGACGATCGCTTTTTCGAACACCCCGGCGTCGACTATCAGGGCTTGCTGCGTGCCGCGGTGCATCTGTTGCGCACCGGGGAAAAAGGCCAAGGTGGCAGCACCATCACCATGCAGGTGGCACGCAACTTCTTCCTCACGCCCGAAAAGACCTATACCCGCAAGCTCACGGAAATCCTCCTGGCCCTGAAAATTGATCGCGAACTGAGCAAGGAGGAAATCCTTGAACTCTACCTCAACAAGATATTTTTGGGGCAGCGCGCCTACGGTGTCGCGGTCGCCGCACAGACTTATTATGGCAAGGATATTCACGGTCTGACGCTGGCCCAATACGCCATGCTTGCCGGCCTGCCCAAGGCACCGTCCACCATGAATCCGGTGAGCAATCCGTCCGCCGCACTGAACCGCCGCAACTACGTGCTGGGCCGCATGCTGTCCCTGGGCTACATCTCACAGGAACAATACGATGTAGCCGCCGCCAGCGGTGTCACCGCCAGCCTGCACGTCATGACGCCTGATGCCGAGGCCCCTTATGTGGCGGAGATGGCACGCGCCTGGATGGTGGAGCGCTATAGCAACGACGCATACACCGCCGGTTACAAGGTCTACACCACCATCGACACCCGTCTGCAGACTGCTGCCAACAAGGCTCTGCGCGATGCCTTGCTCGCCTACGATCAACGCCACGGCTACCGTGGTGCCGAGGCCCATATCGATCTGGCGAAAAATGCGTCGTTCGATGCCTGGGATCAGGCACTGAGTGGCTACGGCTCCATCGGCAGCCTGCGCCCGGCCCTGGTTGTCGCTATCGAGGAGCAGGCCGCCATCGCCTACCATCCCGCCGTAGGCATGGTGCTCATCGACTGGCCCGGATTGGCATGGGCGAGAAGCTATGTCGATGAAAACACCCTCGGCCCCGAGCCAACGCGCGCTGCAGACATCCTTAAGGTGGGAGACATCATCCGCATTCAGTTGCATGCTGACTGCAGCTGGTATCTGTCCCAAGTCCCCAATGCCGGTGCCGCACTGGTGGCGCTGCGTCCGCAGGATGGTGCCCTGCAGGCACTGAGCGGGGGGTTCGACTTTTTCCACAGCAAGTTCAACCGTGCCCTGCAGGCCGAACGCCAGCCCGGTTCCAGCTTCAAACCCTTCATCTACGCTGCCGCCCTCGACAAGGGCTTCACCCCGGCCACCGTGGTAAACGATGCCCCGGTGGTATTCGAGGATGCGGAACTGGAAAGCGCCTGGCGTCCGGAAAACTACAGCGGCCGCTTTTACGGCCCCACGCGCCTGCGCGTGGCACTGACCAACTCGCGCAACCTGGTGTCCATCCGGGTGCTGCGCTCCATCGGCATCAGCTACACCCTGGAGTACCTGGAACACTTCGGCTTCAACCGCAGCAAACTGCCGCGCGACTTGTCCCTGTCATTGGGCAGCGGCAGCCTTACACCCATGGAGATGACGCGCGGTTACGCGGTGTTCGCCAACGGCGGTTTCCTCGTCGAACCCCATTTTATCGAGCGGGTGGAAGATGCGGCCGGGAACATCGTCTACCAGGCGGAACCGCCGCGGGCATGCAGCGAATGTGAAACGACTGCTCCCGCCGATGCTCCGGGCGAAACACCGGCTGAAACGCCGACACAGGAACCACCGGCGCCATCCGATACCCCGGCCGGCTTGGCGCCGCGGGTTCTGGATGCCCGCACCGTCTATATCAGCACCAGCATGATGCAGGACGTGATTCGCTATGGTACCGGCCGTCAGGCGCTGGCACTGGGCCGCAAGGATCTGGCGGGCAAGACGGGCACCACCAACGAACAGCGCGATGCCTGGTTCACCGGTTACAACCAGGCCCTCGCCGTGACCGCCTGGGTGGGCTTCGACACACCCCGCCCGCTCGGCAATCAGGAGACCGGCGCCCGCGCCGCATTGCCCATGTGGGTGGACTTCATGGCGGAGGCCCTGCGCGACGTTCCGCAATTGCCGCTGCAGCAGCCGGCCGGACTGGTCACGGCACGCATCGACGCGGAAACCGGCGAATTCACCAGCGGTGCCAACCCGAATGCCATATTCGAAGTCTTCCGCAGCGAGGATGTTGTCACGGAACCTGCGCCAGCGACGGCCAACGGCACGCCGGCAGGAGAGGAAACCGGCAACCTGTCGGAACAGCTGTTCTAGCCATGAAGCGACAACGCGGCGCGGCCCCCCGCTCCCGCAGTGACTCCCGTGCCTATCAGCAGGTGGTGCAGGAGGCGGCGCGCCTGCTGGCGCAGGGTGAAGCCGCAGGTTTCGACGATGCCAGGCGCAAGGCTGCCAGCCGGCTCGGCATCACCCTGCGCCAGACACCTGACAATGCCGCCATCGAACAGGCCATGCTGCAGTACCGAGCCCTGTTCCAGGCAGACAGCCAAACCACGCAGCTGCGGCAGTTGCGCCACACGGCCCTGCAGGCCATGCGCCTGCTCGCCCCCTTCGAACCCCATCTGGTCGGTCCGGTCCTGGCAGGGACGGCGGCGCCCCACTCGCCCGTACACCTGCACCTGTTTGCCGACACCGCAGAGGCCGTGGCGCTGTTTCTTCTCGAACGGAACATCCCCTGCGAACATGACGAACGGCGCATCCGCTATACGCCGGAGACGTGGGAGAACCTGCCCCTCTACCGTTTCGTCGCCGGCGATGTCACCGTGGAGTTAACCGTCTTTCCGGCCCAGGGCCTGCGCCGCCGGCCCTTGAGCCCGGTGGACAACCGCCCCATGCCGCGCGCCGATGCTGCGGCTGTTGCGCAATTGCTGGATGGCACCACCTAACCCCCCGCGAGGCACTTCAGTTACAAATGAAAAAGGCCGCCGGATGAATATCCGGCGGCCTTTTTCATTGTCCAGAAACAAAAATCAGAGCGGAGGATAATGCGCCGGCCACGATGCCCGTGCCACACCGGTCGCCACGGCGGCACGCGCGACGGCAGGCGGCACATGGGCGATCAGGCGCGGATCGAACGGCTTGGGAATGATGTAGTCGGGACCAAAGCTCAGGTTCTCCAGGCCATAGGCCTGCAGCACCTCCGCCGGTACCGGCTCATGGGCCAGCAGGCGCAGGGCCTCCACGGCGGCAATCTGCATCTCACGGTTGATGCTCTTCGCCTGCACGTCGAGGGCGCCGCGGAAGATGAACGGGAAACCCAGCACGTTATTGACCTGGTTGGGATAATCGCTGCGGCCGGTTGCCATGATCAGGTCGTCGCGCACCTCGCGGGCGATTTCCGGCCGGATCTCCGGCACCGGATTGGACAGGGCGAATACCACCGGACGCGGCGCCATCGCCGCCAGCGCCTCGCGGCTCACCAGATCGGGCCCGGACACGCCGATAAACACGTCGGCGCCGGTCATGGCATCGAGCAGGGTACGGCGCTCGGTGGTGACGGCGAACTGCTGCTTGTAGACGTTGAGATCGTCACGGCCAGCGTGAATTACGCCCTTGCGGTCCACCAGCATGATGTTCTCGCGCGTGGCGCCCAGGGCCACCAGCAGGTTCATCGAGGCGATACCGGCGGCACCGGCACCGAGACAGACGATGCGCGCCTCGGCCAGCTTCTTGCCCTGCAGCTCCAGCGCATTGAGCAGGCCGGCGCCGATGATGATGGCAGTGCCATGCTGATCGTCATGAAAGACGGGGATATCCAGCCGCGCCTGCAGGGCCGCCTCGATCTCGAAACAGTGCGGCGCCGCGATGTCCTCCAGGTTGATGCCGCCGAAGGTGGGGGCGATGCGCGCCACGGTATCGATGAAGGCCTGCGGCGACTCCGCCTGCACTTCGATATCGAACACATCCACATTGGCAAAGCGCTTGAACAACACGCCCTTGCCTTCCATCACCGGCTTGCCGGCCAGCGGGCCGACGTTGCCGAGACCGAGTACCGCCGTGCCGTCGCTGATCACCGCCACCAGGTTGCCCTTGCCGGTATAGCGGTAGGCGGCGGCAGGGTCGTCCTTGATGGCCAGTACCGGCACGGCCACGCCCGGCGTATAGGCCAGGCTCAGCTCCGCCTGGGTGGCGCAGGGCTTGGTAATGGCCGTGGCGATCTTGCCCGGCATCGGATTGGCGTGATAATCGAGCGCAGCCTGGTCGCGCGCAGAAAGATTCGGGGTGGTCATGTGGCTTGCGCTCCGCGGGATGTGGCAGCCAGGGAATATCCGGCGCAAATGACAAGGGGTGCACCGGGCACCCCTCGCATCAGCGCCGCTACCGGTACTGTTACTTCTTCATGCCGTACTTCTGGCGGAAGCGATCCACACGGCCGGCGGTATCGACAATCTTCTGCTTGCCGGTGAAGAACGGGTGGCACATGGCACACACGTCCAGGTTCAGGTCACGGCCCACGGTGGAGCGGGTCTTGAAGGTGTTACCGCAGCTGCAAGTCACGGTAACTTCGTTGTATTCGGGATGGATAGCCTGCTTCATGGTCACAACCTCTGTGTGGGATTCCATGCGTGCCGCCACCCGGGCCAAGGCCGGGCACCGCACGCGAAAAAGGCGGTGATCATACGTAAATTCCCCGCTGCCAGCAAGCGGCCTCCGGTCCGGTATATCAAGGGCGCCATCCGGGTTATTCTTAGGCCCAATACCCTTCCCGCCCAGGCAATGGACAGGACACATGCCCAGCAAGCCATCCTCGCAAAGCTTCAAGTACGACTACCAGGGACTGGACGCGGCCTCCCTCAAGCACTCCCTGGCCAACCGCATGATCTTTACCGTCGGCAAGGACTCCTACACCGCCACCGACCGCGACTGGTTCCATACCCTGGCCTACGCCGTGCGCGACCGCCTCATCGAGCGCTGGATGGAAACCATGCGCAGCTATTACACCGCTGATGCCAAGCGGGTCTACTACCTGTCGATGGAGTTCCTCATCGGCCGCACCCTGACCAACAGCCTGCTCAATCTTGGGTTCTACGAGGAATGCGCCCGCGCCCTGCAGGAACTGGGACTGGATCTGGAGGAGGTGGAGGAACTGGAGTACGACGCCGCCCTGGGCAACGGCGGCCTCGGCCGTCTGGCCGCCTGTTTCCTCGATTCCATGGCCACCCTGCGCCTGCCCGGCTACGGCTACGGCATCCGCTATGAATACGGCATGTTCCGCCAGAGCATCGAAAACGGCCGCCAGGTGGAACATCCGGACAACTGGCTGCGCTACGGCAATCCCTGGGAGTTTCCCCGCCCGGAGGTGCTCTACCCCATCAAGTTCGGCGGCCACGTGGTGGAGTACCCCAACGAACGCGGCGAGGTGCGCCACCGCTGGATCGATACCGACGAAGTCATGGCCATGGCCTATGACACACCGATCCCCGGCTACGGCGTCGATACCGTCAACAACCTGCGGCTGTGGTCAGCCAAGGCCACCCGCGACTTCGAGCTCAAGTACTTCAACGAGGGCAACTACATCAAGGCGGTGGAGGACAAGACGCGCTCGGAGAACCTGTCCAAGGTGCTGTACCCGGCCGACACCACCACCGTCGGCCGCGAACTGCGCCTGATGCAGCAATACTTCTTTGTCAGCGCCTCGCTGCAGGACATCCTCTACCGCTACCGCAAGGTGCACGGCAACTTCGACCTGCTTGCCTCCAAGGTGGCGATCCAGCTCAACGACACCCACCCCTCCATCGCCATCCCGGAGCTGATGCGCATCCTGCTCGACGTGCACCACCTCAGCTGGGACAAGGCCTGGGCGCTGA
>JBFLWM010000021.1:0-68679 GCA_040755915.1 Pseudomonadota bacterium
TGTTGTTTATTGTCGTGTTAGGTTTCTTATGCGACAATAAACAACAAACATCGTTCCCACAGTTAAACCAAGGAGATCCCGAATGAAGAATTCCAAGCGTCTGCTCGCCGCTTCCATCGCCGCAGCCTGCTCCACCCTTCCTGTCGCGGCCTTCGCCACCAACGGCGACGAGCTCATCGGTCTGGGCGCCCAGTCCCGCGCACTGGGTGGTACCGGTACCGCTGCCTTCTTTGGCTCTGAAAACGCGCTGACCAATCCCGCCCTGCTGGGCAAGTCCAAGGGCACCGAGTTTGCCTTCGGCGGTACTGTGTTCATGCCGGATGTGAAGGCTGAATCCAATTTCTCCGGTGCACTGGCTAGCAAGACCAGCGATGCCGATCAGAGCGTCATTCCGGAAGTGTCCATGTCCACCCGGATCAACGACAACCTGACCTTTGGCATCGGCATGTACGGCACCGCCGGCATGGGCGTGGACTATCGCGGCAATGGTGGTCTCATCGAAGGTTACACCAACCTGCAACTGATGAAGTTTGCACCGACCCTGGCCTACAACAAGGACAATTTCGGTTTTGGTTTCGCCCCGGTGCTGCAGTACGGTGCGCTGGACATCAACTACAAGACAGATGCTGATGGTGATGGTGATATCGATACCATCGGCAACGGCGTGTCCTCCGACCTGGGCACCGGCTACAACATCGGTGTGTACTACGATGTCAACAGCCAGCTGACCGTGGCCCTGGCCTACCAGTCGGCCATCAGCATGACCTATAAGGATCAGCTTACCGTGGCGGCAGATGGTTTCGGTATCGGCCCCAATGGCATGCAGACCATCACTTCTGACAAGTTGGAGCAGCCGGCCCAGATTAAGGTAGGTGTGGCCTATGCCATGGACGCCTGGATGTTCACGGCGGACTACAAGCAGATCAAGTGGGGCTCTGCCGATGGTTACAAGGACTTCAACTGGGATGACCAGAATGTCTACGCTCTGGGTGCCAAATACACCGGCAATGGCTACTGGGTAGGTGTGGGCTACAACCATGGCGAAGACCCGATCAAGGTGTTGCCGAGCGAGCAGACCATGACTGGTTACAGCAATCAAGCCGTCAATATGTTCAACAATCACCTGTTCCCCGGTATCGTGGAAGATCACATCACCTTTGGTGGTGGTTATGCCATCGGCAAGAACATGATGCTGGAAGGTGCTGTGGTGATTGCTGACGAAATTACCAAGACGGTAAATACCGGTACCATTTCCTCTGTCATGGGTGGTTTTGGTCCTGCAGGTATGCCGGTGGATGGTACTACTCACAAAGTTACCCACTCCCAGACCAGCTACACCATTTCCCTGCGCATGAACTTCTAATCCGGGAAGCTGTTTTTCCGGTTGGAGGACTGCATAGTTAGGACGATGGTTGCGGGGCAGCAGGTTTAGCGACTTGCTGCCCCGTATTTTTGTAGCACTATAAAAATATTGGAGAGGGAGTCATGAAGAGCATCAAGCAGATGGTAATCGTGCTGGGGCTGCTGGCCCTGGCGGTGTCCGCGCAGGCGGAAGACAAGCTGAAGCCGTTCGTTCTGGCCTACAAGACCAAGGGCGACATGGCGGCGGTGGCGGCCGAGGTGCAGCAGAAGCTGACCGCCGGCGGTTTCGAGGTGGTGGGCAGCTACCGTCCCTACGATACTGCAACCATCATCGCCGTGACCAATGAACAGCTGAAGCAGACGGCAGCCAAATCCGAGTTCGGTGGTTATGGCGCGGCGCAGCGCGTGTCGGTGACCGACGTCAACGGTGAATTGCAGGTGGCCTATACCAATCCCACCTACATGGCCCATGCCTATCGCATGGAAGGCGATCTGGCCGAGGTGACAGCCAGGCTGGCGCAGGTGCTGGGCAAGCAGGAGGTGTTTGGCCCGAAGGACGGCCTGACTGCCAAGCAATTGCGCAAATACCAGTACATGTGGGGCATGGAGTATTTCGATGAGCCGTCCACCCACGCCATGTATCCGAGCCATGAGAAGGCGGTGAAGGCGGTGGCGGAGCGTCTGGCCAAGGGGACGGCCGGCGTGACCCAGGTGTACCGTATCGATATCCCGGGCAAGGACGAGGTGGTGTTCGGTGTGGCGATGAAGGCGCCCAGCGACAAGAAGAAGGACATGGACGAGGCCTTCATCATGAGCGAAATCGACTTCAAGCCGCTGCGTTCCACGGCGCATCTGCCCTACGAGATCCTGGTCTCCGATCGCAAGGTGTATTCGCTCTATGCCCGTTTCCGCATTGCCATCAACTTCCCGGACCTGTCCATGATGGGTGACAACAGCTTCATGAACATCATGAAGAGCCCGGATGCGATCAAGAATGCCTTGACCGAGGTGGGGGATGATACCTACAAGGAGGCGCTGTTCTAATCCGTCGGAGTAGGCAGGACAAATACAACCCGGAAAGGGGGGAGGAGAGAAAGAGAAGCCCGTCAGGGCCCAGGGAAGCTGACCATCGGACAGGTATTCATTGCAAGGCCCCGCTTCGGCGGGGCTTTTTCATTTCCGGGGGCGGGGTGGCTGGCGGCGCCTCTCCGGGGCATACCATGCAATATCGGCCCGGATCGGGTAATATTCGTACCCTTTCCGCCGGTGCATGGGCCGGCGTGCATATTTCTGATTCTTCTACCGATTTTGCCAGGGGATGCCGGATGTTTACCAAGCAGATGCACATTGCCGGGTTTGACGACGAACTGTGGAACGCGATGGAGCAGGAGCGGGTGCGCCAGGAAGAGCACATCGAACTCATCGCCTCCGAGAACTATGCCAGCCCGCGCGTGATGGAGGCCCAGGGCTCCTCCCTGACCAACAAGTACGCCGAAGGCTATCCCGGCAAGCGCTACTACGGTGGCTGTGAATACGTCGACGTGGCCGAGCAACTGGCCATCGACCGCGCCAAGCAGCTGTTCGGCGCCGATTACGCCAACGTTCAGCCCCACTCCGGTTCCCAGGCCAATGCCGCTGTGTACATGGCGCTGCTGGAGCCGGGCGACACCGTACTGGGCATGTCCCTGGCCCACGGCGGCCACCTGACCCACGGCGCCAAGGTCAACTTCTCCGGCAAGATTTATCATTCCGTGCAGTATGGGCTGAACGAGAAGACCGGCGAGATCGACTACGACCAGGTCGAAGCCCTGGCCCTGGAGCACAAGCCGAAGATGATTGTTGCCGGTTTCTCCGCCTATTCCCGCGTGGTGGATTGGCAACGCTTCCGCACCATCGCCGACAAGGTGGGTGCCTATCTGTTCGTGGACATGGCGCATGTGGCAGGACTGGTCGCCGCCGGCGTGTACCCCAACCCGGTGCAGATCGCCGATGTCACCACCACCACCACCCACAAGACCCTGCGCGGCCCGCGCGGCGGCATCATCCTGGCCAAGTCCAACCCGGACCTGGAGAAGAAGCTGAACTCGCTGGTGTTCCCCGGTATCCAGGGCGGTCCGCTGATGCACGTCATCGCCGCCAAGGCGGTGGCCTTCAAGGAGGCGCTGCAGCCGGAATTCAAGGCCTATCAGCAGCAGGTGGTGGTCAACGCCCGCGCCATGGCCAAGGTCTTTCTGGCGCGCGGTTTCGACGTGGTGTCCGGTGGTACCGACAACCACCTGTTCCTGGTCAGCTTCATCAAGCAGGGCCTGACCGGCAAGGACGTCGATGCCTGGTTGGGCAGCGCCTACATCACCGTGAACAAGAACTCCGTGCCCAATGACCCGCAGTCGCCCTTCGTCACCAGCGGCATCCGTATCGGTACCCCGGCGATCACCACCCGTGGTTTCATGGAAGCCGAGGCCACCGCGCTGGCCGGCTGGATCTGCGACATCATCGACGCGCGCGGCGATGCCGCCGTGATCGCGCAGGTGAAGGCCAAGGTGCTGGATGTGTGCAAGCGGTTGCCGGTTTACGGCAAGTAACAAGTAGCAAGTAACAAGTAGCAAGTTGCCTTCTTGCCACTTGGAGCTTAACGATGCGCTGCCCCTTCTGCGACGCCCCCGATACCAAGGTCATCGACTCGCGTCTGGCCAATGACGGCGATGCCGTGCGGCGCCGGCGCGAATGCCTGACCTGCAGCGAGCGCTTCACCACCTTCGAGATTGCCGAACTGGTGATGCCGCGCATGGTGAAGCAGAGTGGTGTGCGTGAGCCGTTCAATGAGGACAAGTTGCGGGCCGGTTTCCTGCGGGCGCTGGAAAAGCGCCCGGTCGGTACCGAGGCCATCGAGGCGGCCATCAGCCGCATCCTGCATCGACTGCGCAGCAGCGGCGAACGCGAGTTGCCGACGCGACTGGTGGGGGAATGGGTGATGGAAGAGCTGCGCGAGCTGGATGAGGTGGCCTATGTGCGCTTTGCCTCGGTGTATCGCCGCTTCCAGGACGTAAATGCCTTCCGTGAAGAGATCGAGCGCCTGCAGAATGAACCGCCGGCACAGGTGAAGCGCAGCCAGCTCACGCTGCTCGACGGTGACAAAGAATAAACAACCGCATGTCCGCATTCTCCGCTGCCGACTACGCCTATATGGCCCGCGCCCTGCAACTGGCCGAGCGCGGTCTGTATACCACCACGCCGAACCCGCGCGTCGGCTGCGTCATCGTCAGGGACGATGCGGTGGTGGGCGAGGGCTGGCACGAAGTTGCCGGTGGTCCCCATGCCGAGGTGCATGCGCTGGCCCAGGCCGGTGAGCAGGCGCGCGGCGCCACCGCCTACGTGACGCTGGAGCCGTGCAGCCATCATGGCCGCACGCCGCCCTGCGCCGATGCACTGCTGAATGCCGGTGTGAGTCGTGTGGTCGCGGCGATGGAGGATCCCAATCCGCTGGTGGCAGGCAATGGTTTGCGGCGTCTGCATGAGGCCGGTGTTGCCGTGGCATCCGGTCTGATGCAGGCGCAGGCCGAGGCGATCAATCCCGGCTTCATCCGCCGCATGCGTGACGAGCGGCCCTATGTGCGCTGCAAACTGGCGATGAGCCTGGACGGGCGCACGGCGATGGCCTCGGGCGAGAGCAAATGGATTACCGGCAGTGATGCGCGCGAAGACGTGCAGCGCCTGCGCGCACGCAGCTGTGCCATCATCACCGGTATCGGCACCGTGCTGGCCGATGACCCCAATCTGACGGTGCGTTTTCCCTTGCCGGGAGGGCGTGAGCGGCAGCCGCTGCGTGTGGTGCTGGACCCGCGCCTGTCCATGCCGGAGAGTTCGCGTCTGTTGCAGCAGCCGGGCGGTGTGCTGGTGATCACGGCCTGTAACGAGACCACGGCGCGGCAGCGGTTGGAACGGGCCGGTGCCGAGGTGGTGTACCTGCCCCATGGCCTGGATCGTGTCGATCTCGAAGGTACCCTGCGTCTGCTGGCGGAACGGCAGGTGAACGAGGTACTGGTGGAGACCGGTGCGACCTTGAGCGGTGCCATGCTGCAGGCGGGACTCATCGACGAGCTGGTCATCTATATGGCGCCGCTCTTGATGGGTGATGCGGCGCGCGGTCTGTTCCGCCTGCCCGGCATGGAGCGCATGGAGCAGCGCATCGCATTGAATATTACCGACCTGCGCGCGGTGGGAAAGGACTGGCGCATTAACGCACAGGTCACACACAGGGTGAATGGATAAGGCATGTTTACCGGCATCATCCAGGCCATCGGCGAAGTCGCCGCCCTGCAACCCCAGGGCGCAGACTATCGCCTGCGTATCCGTACGGGCACACTGGATCTGGATGACGTACAGTTGGGTGACAGCATTGCCGTCAACGGCGTCTGTCTGACGGTGGTGGAACTGCCGGGCGACGGTTTCTGGGCCGATGTGTCCGGCGAGACACTGGCGCACACCAGCTTTGCCGAATTGCGTGTCGGCAGCCGCGTCAATCTGGAAAAGGCGTTGATGCCCACTTCGCGCCTCGGCGGCCATCTGGTCAGCGGACACGTGGATGGTGTCGGTGAGGTGCTGAATCGCGGCAACGACGGCCGCTCGGTGCGTTTTCGTCTTAAGGCACCGGCGGATCTGGCCAGATACATCGCCGCCAAGGGTTCCATCACCATCGATGGTGTCAGCCTCACCGTCAATGCGGTGCTCGGCGCCGAATTCGAACTGAATATCGTGCCGCATACCCTGCAGGAAACCACCTTGGCCGATTTCGCTCCGGGGCGGCGCGTGAACCTGGAGGTGGATGTCATCGCCCGCTATCTGGAGCGTCTGCTGCTGGGGGAGCGCGCAGCGCAACCGGCCGGCGGTGGCATGACGATGGAGTTTCTCGCCCAGCATGGCTTTCTGAAATAACAGCGCCGCCAGAGCGCGACCATTAAAAAACGAGCACCGGACTGAACACGACAATGGCACTGAATACGACAGAAGAAATCATCGAGGATATCCGCCAGGGCAAGATGGTCGTCCTGATGGACGACGAGGACCGCGAGAACGAAGGCGACCTGATCATGGCCGCCTCGCTGGTGCGGCCGGAAGACATCAACTTCATGGCGCGTTACGGCCGCGGCCTGATCTGCCTTACCCTCACCAAGGAGCGCTGCGAACAGTTGCGCCTGCCCTTGATGGTGAGCAACAACAACGAAAAGCACGGCACCGCCTTCACGCTGTCCATCGAGGCTGCGCATGGTGTGACCACCGGCATCTCCGCCTATGATCGGGCCCATACCGTGCGCACGGCAGTGGCGCCCAATGCCGGGCCGGGGGACATCGTGCAGCCGGGACATATCTTCCCGCTGATGGCCCGCCCGGGCGGCGTGCTGACCCGCGCCGGCCACACCGAGGCCGGCTGCGACCTGACCCGCCTCGCCGGGGTGGAACCGGCGGCGGTGATCGTCGAGATCCTCAACGAAGACGGCACCATGGCGCGCCGTCCGGACCTGGAGATCTTCGCCAAGCAGCACGGTCTCAAGATGGGCACCATCGCCGACCTGATCCAGTACCGCCTGCAGAACGAGCCGACGGTGGAGCGGGTGGCAGTGTGCAAGCTGCCGACCGCCTTCGGCGAGTTCAAGCTGGTGGCCTACCGTGACCTTATCGAGCGCGAGATGCATCTGGCCCTGGTCAAGGGTGACATTTCTGCCGAACAGCCGACGCTGGTGCGCGTACATATGCAGAACACCCTGTGTGACCTGTTCGCCAACCAGCGCAGTGACTGTGGCTGGCCCCTGCACAGCGCCCTGGAGTACATTGCCAGACAGGGCAGCGGCATTGCCATCGTTCTGCGGCAGCAGGAAAGCGCTGACGAGCTGCTGCGCCACATCAAGGACTACCAGTTGGAGGACGAGGGTGTCAGCCTGCCGCGTGAGGGCAAGGGGGCCGATCTGCGCACCTATGGTATCGGCGCGCAGATCCTGCTCGACCTCGGTGTGCGCCGCATGCGGGTGATGAGTTCGCCCAAGCGCATGCACGGCCTGCCGGGCTTCGGTCTGGAAGTGGTGGAGTATATTTCCCAGGAGTAGGAGCGGACGGTGTCCGCGATCGGCATCTGGCGAGGGTGCTGTCGCGAATGCGATTCGCTCCTACACGGGGCGTGCCAAGAACATAATTAACCGGAAACAAGGAACAGCATCATGAGCGAGATCAAGACCTACGAAGGCAGCATGGTGATCAACAATGCCCGCTTCGGCATCGTGGTGGGCCGCTTCAACAGCTTCATCGTGGAGAGCCTGCTGGACGGCGCTCTCGACACCCTGCGCCGTCACGGTGCGGTGGACAAGAACATCGAGATCGTGCGCGTCCCCGGCGCCTTCGAGATCCCGCTGGCGGCGCAGCGCATGGCTCAGGCCGGCAAGTACGACGCCATCATCGCCCTCGGTGCGGTGATCCGCGGCGGTACCCCGCACTTTGAGTACGTAGCCGGCGAATGCACCAAGGGGCTGGCGGCCGTGATGATGCAGCACAGCGTACCGGTGGCCTTCGGCGTACTGACCGTGGACACCATTGATCAGGCCATCGAGCGTGCCGGCACCAAGGCGGGTAACAAGGGTGCCGAGGCGACGTTGTCGGCCATCGAGATGGTGAACCTGCTGGGGCAGATGAAGTAACCATGAGCAAGGCGCGCAGCCGTGCCCGCCAACGTGCGGTGCAGGCACTCTATCAATGGCAGCTCACCGCGCAGAATCTGGGTGAGATTGAAACCCAGTTCCTGGAAGAACGCGAAATGGGCAAGGCCGACCTGGAGTTCTTCCACGAGTTGCTGCACGAAGTGCCGGCGCATCTGGACGAGCTGGACAGTCTGCTCTCGCCCCTGCTGGATCGCCCGCTGCCGCAGGTGGACCCGGTAGAACGCGCCATCCTGCGCATGGGTTGCTATGAGCTGAAGTATCGGCTGGAAACGCCGTACCGTGTGGTGATCAATGAATCGGTGGAACTGGCCAAAACCTTTGGCGGCGAGCAGGGCCACAAATACGTCAACAGCGTGCTGGACAAGGTGGCGCGCCAGGTGCGCGCGGCGGAAATGAAGCAGCGTTAGCTGTCGATGTAGGGTGTGCATCGCGCACCAATCCTGTTTCGATTATTGCATCGGTGCGCATTGCGCACCCTGCCTGCGGACTTTCCCATGAGCCTGTCCGAGTTCAATCTCATCGAACGTTATTTCACTGCACGCGGCGTGCGGCGCGATGATGTTGTCCTCGGGGTGGGCGATGATTGCGCCCTGCTGCGCGTACCGTCCGGCATGGAGCTGGCCGTATCCATCGATGCACTGGTGGAAGGGCGCCACTATCCGCTCGGCACCGAGCCGGCGGCGGTGGGACACAAGGCGCTGGCCGTGGGGCTGAGTGATCTCGCCGCCATGGGCGCCGAGCCGGCCTGGGCCACGCTCGCGCTCAGTTTGCCCGAGGCCGACGAGTCGTGGCTGGAGGGGTTTGCCGAGGGCCTGTTTGTCCTTGCCCGGCGTTTCCATGTGCAATTGGTCGGTGGCGATACCGTGCGCGGACCGCGCGTGATTTCCCTGCAGTTGCACGGTTTCGTTCCCCAGGGGCAGGCCCTGCGTCGCGACGGCGCCAAGGCTGGCGATCTCATTTATGTCACCGGCACGCCGGGTGATGCCGGACTCGGGCTTGAACTCGCCTTGGGGCAACGCAGTACTGCTGCGGCACATGCCGACTATTTGCGTGCGCGGCTGGACCGTCCCGAGCCGCGTGTCGCCGCCGGCCTGCAGCTGCGCGAGATCGCCAGTGCCGCCATCGACATTTCCGACGGCCTGGTCGCCGATCTCGGCCATATTCTTGAACGCAGCGGTGTGGGAGCAAGGCTGGAACTGGCGCAGTTGCCTTGCTCGCCGGCGATGCAGCATGTACTGCCGGAGGCCGCGGAACGCTGGCGTTATGCGCTCGCGTCCGGCGACGACTACGAGCTGTGTTTTACCGTGCCGCCGGCACGGCGTGATGCAGCGGAGCAGGTGTGCGCCACACTGGACTGCAGCTGTCATTGTATCGGCCGCATTGAAGCGCAAGCGGGTCTGCGTTTGGTGCAGGCCGACGGTACGTTGCTGCAAGGTTTGCCCCACGGTTTCGATCACTTCGGCTGATACCATGCGTCCCTCTGTTCAGATGCTGCGCAATCCCGCCCATCTGCTGTCCTTCGGTTTCGGCAGTGGCCTGGCACCCAAGGCACCGGGTACCTTCGGCACCCTGGTCGCGGTACCGCTCTATTGGTTGCTCAGTGACCTTGGCCTGGCGCCGTATCTCGCGCTGGTCATGGCAGCGGCGATGCTTGGCGTGTGGCTGTGTGATTACACGGCGGAGGCTCTCGGCGAACATGACCATCCGGCCATTGTCTGGGACGAGGTGGTGGGTTATTTCATCACCATGACCGCCGCGCCCATCGGCTGGCACTGGCTGCTGCTGGGTTTTGTGCTGTTCCGTCTGTTCGATATCCTCAAGCCCTGGCCGATCCGCTGGGCCGATCGGCATGTGCACGGCGGGCTCGGCATCATGCTGGACGATGTCCTCGCCGGTATGATGGCCTGGCTGGTGCTGCAGGGTGTGGCGCTGTTTGTGATTTCCTAGGAGGGGCATGCTTCGCTTTGCCCGTCCTATCGGTTCGTCGCGGGAGGTGGCATGAGATATCTGTTGCTGCTGCTATTGTGGCTGTCGTTGCCCGTATTTGCGGTACAGCGCGTATCAGTGGTGGGTTTGTTCAGCGGCCGCGCCGTGCTGGAGATCGACGGTGCCCAGCGCATGCTGAGGGTCGGCGAGCGCAGCCCCGAGGGAGTGCGGCTGCTGGCGGCAGACAGCGAGAGCGCGCTGCTGGAGATTGACGGCAAGGAGCAGCGCATGGCACTGGGCAGCCAGATCAGCGGTAGCTATCAGGCGCCGCAACGTGCCGAGGTGCATGTCTGGCCCGACACGCGCGGCATGTACCGCATGCCGGGCAGCATCAATGGGCAGACGGTGGATTTTCTGGTGGATACCGGCGCCACCCACATTGCGATGAATGCATCGCAGGCACGTCGCCTGGGTATCGATTATCGGGTACGCGGCGAACGCGGCATGGCCAGCACCGCCTCCGATGTCGTGCCGGTGTTTCGCGTGACGCTCGATCGGGTGCAGTTCGGTGATATTGCCTTGCGGCAGGTGAGTGCCGTGGTATTCGAGGGTGAACAGCCGGCTGAGGTCCTGCTGGGCCAGTCTTTTCTCAACCGTCTGGAGATGCGGCGCGAGAATGAGGCGATGGTGCTGAAGGAAAAATATTGATGCAGAAGCGGACCGTGTCCGCGATGGATGCTCCATAGGCCCCATCGCGAATACGATTCGCTCCTACCGGGTCTTGTCCTTCTCGATCAGCGCGTAGGCCGAGTGGTTGTGGATGGACTCGAAATTCTCCGACTCCACCACATAGGCCTCGATGCGCTCGTCGCGGTTCAGCTGCACGGCCACGTCACGCACCATGTCTTCCACGAACTTGGGATTGTCGTAGGCGCGTTCGGTGACGAATTTTTCGTCCGGGCGCTTGAGCAGGCCATACAGTTCGCAGGAGGCCTGTTTTTCCACCAGGTCGATGAGGTCTTCGATCCACATGAAGCCGCGCAGGCGGGCTGCCACGGTGACGTGGGAGCGCTGGTTGTGGGCACCGCGTTCGGAAATCTTCTTGGAGCAGGGGCACAGGCTGGTCACCGGCACCACCACCTTCAGGGTCAACACCGGCTCGCCGTTGCTGATCTCGCCGATGAAGGTGACATCGTAGTCCATCAGGCTCTGCACGCCGGAGACCGGGGCGGACTTGTTGACGAAGTAGGGAAAGGACATTTCCACGTGGCCGGCCTCGGCCTCGAGGATCACCACCATCTCCTTCAGCATGTCCTTGAAGGTCTTCACCGAGATCTCGCGCTCGTGGCGGTTGAGGATCTCGACGAAGCGCGACATGTGCGTACCCTTGAAGTTGTGCGGCAGGTTCACGTACATGTTGAAGTTGGCGACGGTGTGCTGATCGTTGCCGCTACGGTCCTGGATCCGCACCGGGTGACGGATGTCCTTGATGCCGACCTTGTTGATGGGGATACGGCGCGTATCCTCGCTGCTCTGGACGTCGGCGATGGTCTCGCAGGCATGGGTCATGCTCAGGTTTCCTCTGTGTAGCGGACACAGGCGCGTTCGGTTTCCCACAGGGTAACGGCGTGAACCTTGGCGCGGGTGTCGTTGAGCTCTTCGGTCAGGCGGCGGAAGAAATGCGCGGCGATGTTTTCCGCCGTCGGATTGAGGCGGTCGAAGGGCGGGATTTCATTCAGGTAACGATGGTCCAGCTCGTCGCCCACCTTGCGGGCGGCCTGACGGATCGTCTTGAAATCCAGCACCATGCCGAGCTCATCCAGGGCGTTGGCCTGCACTTCCACTTCCACCTTCCAGTTATGACCATGCAGCCGGCGGCAGTCCCCGGGGTAATCCCGCAGGGAATGGGCGGAGGCAAAGTCGGTGACGACCTTGAGGATATACATGGTCTTTCTAATAGTTGAGTGATTCGCTAAGAATTTACATCAGCGGCGGGGGGGATGGCAAGCGTTCCCGACAGGCGCGTCTGAATGGCCCGCAGTATACCATCGGCATCCAGCCCGCAGTCCGCCAGCAGTTCCTCACGGCTGGCCTGTTCCAGGAAGCGATCGGGCAGGCCCAGATTCATCACTTCCACCTGGATGCCGTGCGCGGTCAGGCACTCGTTCACCGCACTGCCGGCGCCGCCCAGCACGGCATTGTCCTCCACCGTGACCAGCAGCCTGTGCCGCCCGGCCAGCTCGATTACCAGTTCGGCGTCCAGCGGCCTGATGAAACGCATGTTGGCCACGGTGGCGTCCAGTTGCTCGGCGGCGGCCAGGGCCGCCCCCAGCGGGGCGCCGAAGGCGAGGATTGCGACCTCCCGGCCCTGGCGGCGCAGCTCGCCCTTGCCGATGGGCAGGGTGGGCAGCGCCGGGTCGATGGCCAGGCCGAGACCGCCGCCGCGCGGGTAGCGCACGGCCGCCGGGCCGTTGTGGCGGAAGCCGGTGCTGAGCATCTGGCGACATTCATTTTCGTCGCCCGGCGCCATCACGACCATGTTGGGGATGCAGCGCAGGAAGCTGAGATCGAAGCTTCCGGCATGGGTGGCGCCGTCGGGACCGACCAGGCCGCCGCGGTCGATGGCGAACAGCACCGGCAGGTTCTGCAGGGCGACGTCGTGGATGAGCTGGTCGTAGGCGCGCTGCAGAAAGGTGGAGTAAATGGCTACTACCGGCTTGAGGCCTTCGCAGGCGAGGCCGGCGGCCAGGGTGACGGCGTGCTGCTCGGCGATGCCGACATCGAAGTAGCGGTCCGGGAACTGCTGCGAGAACTCCACCATGCCGGAGCCTTCGCGCATCGCCGGGGTGATGCCGATGAGGCGCTCGTCATGGCCGGCCATGTCGCACAGCCACTGGCCGAACACCTCGGTATAGGTCGGGGTGGCGCGTTTGGCCGTGCGCATCGTGCCGGTGGCGGGGTCGAAGGCGGTGACGCCGTGGTAGGCGCAGGGGTTCTCTTCCGCCGGAGTGAAACCCTTCCCCTTGCGGGTGACGATGTGCAGGAACTGCGGGCCGGACAGGGCGCGCAGGTTCTTCAGGGCCTTGATCAGCTGCTCGATGTCGTGGCCGTCGATGGGGCCGGCATAGTTGAAGCCCAGTTCCTCGAACAGGGTGCCGGGGACCACCATGCCCTTGGCGTGCTCCTCCATGCGCCGGGCCAGTTCCCACACCGGCGAGGGCATGGTCTTGAGCACCTTCTTGGAGCCCTCGCGCATGGTGGAGTAGAGCTTGCCGGAGAGGATGCGGCCGAGGTAGTTGGACAGCCCGCCGACATTGGGCGAGATGGACATGTCGTTGTCGTTGAGCACCACCAGCAGGTCGGCGTCCAGGTCGCCGGCATGGTTCAGCGCCTCGAAGGCCATGCCGGCGGTCATGGCGCCGTCACCGATGACGGCCACCACCTTGCGGTTGGCCGCCTCGCGCCGGGCGGCCAGGGCCATGCCGAGGGCGGCACTGATGGATGTGCTGGAATGGCCGACGCCGAAGGTGTCGTAGGGGCTCTCCTCACGGCGCGGGAAGCCGGACAGACCGTGCTTCTGGCGCAGGGTGTGGAAACGCTGGCGGCGGCCGGTGAGCAGCTTGTGCGGATAGCTCTGGTGGCCCACGTCCCATACCAGGCGGTCGTTGGGGGTGTCGTAGACGTAGTGCAGGGCGATGGTCAGCTCCACCGTGCCGAGTCCGGCGGACAGATGGCCGCCGGTGTGGCTGACCGAGCGGATCATGTAGTCACGCAACTCGTCCGCCAGCTGCTTCAGCTGGGGCACGTCGAGCTGGCGGAGTTGTTCCGGCGTGTCGACCTGTTCTAGCAGCGGGTAGGCGCGCGAGCTGGGCATTACGATCCTGGGACGGCGGGAAAGCCGCTAATGATGGAACGCCGGGCGCCGCGGGTCAACTGACACGTTCGACGATGAAGTCGGCGAGGGCCCCCAGCGGGGCGGCGGCCTCGCCCAGCGGGGTGAGGGCGGTGCGGGCGGCGGCGTGTACCTCACGCGCCTTGGCCTTGGCGCCGTCGAGGCCGAGCAGGGCGACGTAGGTGCTCTTGGCTAGGGCCTGATCGGCGCCCTGGCGCTTGCCGAGCTGTTCGGTACTGCTTTCCACGTCGAGGATGTCGTCGCGAATCTGGAAGGCGAGGCCGATGGCGGCGGCATAGTCGTCGAGGGCCTGGAACAGCGCCGGGGCGAGGCCGGGCCGGCCCAGGGCGCCGAGGCGTACCGCGGCGCGGATCAGGGCGCCGGTCTTCAGGCTGTGCATCTGCTGCAGTTCGGGCAGCGACAGGCCCTTGCCGGTGGCGGCCATGTCGATGGCCTGGCCGCCGGCCATGCCCCGCGAGCCGGAGGCGACGGCCAGTTCGCGCACCATGGCGAGGCGCTGGGCGGGAGCGGCGGTCATGGCGGGGTCTTCCGCCAGTACCTGGAAGGCCAGGGTCTGCAGGGCGTCGCCGGCGAGGATGGCGCTGGCCTCGTCGAAGGCCTTGTGGCAGGTGGGCTTGCCGCGGCGCAGGTCGTCATCGTCCATGGCCGGCAGGTCGTCGTGCACCAGGGAATAGGCATGGATCAGCTCCACCGCACAGGCCGGGCCGTCCAGCTGCTCCAGCGGGACGCCGAGCACCTCGCCGGTGGTGTAGACCAGCACCGGGCGCACGCGCTTGCCGCCATCCAGCGCGGCATAGCGCATGGCGGCGTGCAGGCGGGCGGGGAGTTCGTCAGCGGGCGGCAGGCGCTGTTGCAGCGCGGCCTCGGCGCGGGCGGCGTGGGCCCGCAGCAATTGTTGCAGATCCATCGGGGCTTACTCGTCCCCCTCGAAGGGCTCCAGTTCCTCTTTGCCGCTCTGGCTGGTGAGGATCTGCACCTTCTGCTCCGCTTCCTTCAGCGCGCCCTGGCAGGCGCGGGTGAGCGCGATGCCGCGCTCGAAGTCCTTGAGTGACTGTTCCAGGGATAGCTCGCCTTGTTCCATGCGCTCGACCAGCTGCTCCAGCTCGGCCAGCGCCTGTTCGAAATCAAAGGTGTCGTTGCTGGATGTGCTCTTCTTGGCCACGTGCGGTACCCCGTTAATGGGTGGCTACGTTAACCCAGGCAGGGAGAGGAAGCAAACCATCCGCCGACCGCACGGTGAAGTCACTGCAGCGTAGCGGCAACCTGCTGGGCATCGGTTGCCAGCGGATGCTGTGGATAGTCGCGGGCAAAGGCCTCCATCAGTGCCTTGCCCTGCGGCTTGTTGCCGCCGGCGGCGACGGCCAGGGCCTGGCCGAAGCGCGCGTTGGGCAGGAGATCGCTGTCAGCATGGTTCTGCACGAAGGTGGCAAAGGCGGCCTCTGCTGCCTCCAGCTGGCCCTCTTCCAGCAGCCGCTGTGCGCTGGTGTAGTTCCGCATTTCACGTTGCCGGGCAAGGTCTTCCGCCATATCTTCGCCAAGACCGGGCTCGCTGGAGGGACTGCGTCGTTCGCGGATCCCCAGGGCCATGAGCTGTGTCGGATCGCCGCTGCTGCGGTGCTGCTTCGGCAGCAGGGCGCTGAGATGGCGCAGGGCATCGAACAGCACGCCCTGGAAACGGGGTCCCGCTGATTTGGATGGGCCGGCAACGGCGGGTTGCGGGGCTGTTTCAGCCAACACATCGCTGGCCAGCAGGGACAGCAGAACGATGACAGCCATGCGTTTCATGTGATGTCCGCCACCGATCGGCGCCGCATGATCATTTCAGTTCGGCAGCCACCTTTTGTGCGTCGGCGGCGAGGGGATGCTGCGGGTAATCCTTGAGGAAAGCCTCCATCGCCGCCTTGCCTTTCTTGCCGTCACCCAGTGCGGCGAGGGCCAGGGCCTGGCCGAAGCGGGCATTGGGCAGCAGGTCGCTGTTGCCATGCGCCTGGATGAAGCTGCCGAAGGCGGCCTCGGCCTCCTTCAGCTTGCCCTCTTCGAGCAGCTGCTGTGCCGCACCGTAGCTCTGCACCTCGGCCTGAAAGGCGGGGTCTTCGCTGCGATCGTCTTTCCAGTAGGGGGAGATCAGGGTGGTGGTGGTTTCGGCGCCGCGGATGCCCATGGTGGCGCTCTGGCGCGGGTCGGCGCTGCGGCCGTTCTGCTTCGGCAGCATGGCGCTGAGATTGCGCAGGGCGTCGAACACCGCTCCCTTGAAGCGGCTTTCCGGCTGGGTCTTGGTGTCATTGCTGGCGGCGGGCTTGGCCGCAGTCTCGGCGCCGGCGGCGGTGGTCAGTGCCGACAGCAGGATGATGGCGATGATCTTTTTCATGTCACGTCCTCGTCTGTACGTTGCTATCAATTCGCCAGCAGGCGGCCGAAGTCGCCGTAGCGGCTTTTTATCTCGCCGTTCAGGGCCATTGCCTCGGCATATTTTTCCTTGGCCTGATCGAGGCGGCCCAGCTTGTAGTGGGTCATCGCCAGATTGATCTTGATACCGGCGTCGCTGCCGTCGATGAGTTCGGCCTGGCTGTAGCTTTGCAGAGCACGGTCGAATTCACCGCGGGCAAAGTAGATGTTGCCACGGTTGTTGTAGGCGGCGCTGCTGTCGGGATTTTTGCGCAGCAGTTCGTCGAATGCCTGGAAGGCCTTGTCGTACAGGCCGTTGCGGGCATAGATGATGGCGATCTGCGTCAGGGACCTTTCGTTGCCGGTGCCGGCGGCGAGCATGGCGCGGTACGGCCGCACCAGGCGGTCGAGGCTCTTTTCCAGCAGCAGATTGTATTCGCGCTGCACCAGCGGCTCGACGCGCTCCCTGGCCGGTGCCTCGATGCGGTGATCGGCCTGCTTCAGGGTTACCGGCTGGTACTCCTCCCAGGCCTGATGCAGCGGGATCACCTTGAGGGACTTGGCGGCGAGATGCTGGTGGTACTTGCGCGCACCCTCTGTCCACGCCTCGGCGAAGGAGGTGGCGATCATGGTGGCCTCGACCGGAATCCACACGTTGCCGTCGCGGATGGCGAGCAGGTCGTCCTGCAGGCTGATGAGGCCGGCGTCGGCGGCGGGCAGGCCGGTGTTGAACATCAGCAGCAGGTGGCCGGGGACATCGAGGATGGCGGTTTCGATGCCGAGGTTTTCCAGCGCGGCTGCCAGCAGCACGGACAGATCGTCACAGTCGCCGCTCTTCAGCTTGAGGGTCTCGCGCGCAAACTGCACGTAGTCGACCTGGTCCGCCGCCAGCTTGGCGTAGGGGCTGTTGGGGTCGGTGACGTACTTGATGCCGTGGGCGGAGAGCACGTCGAACAGGGTCATCGCCGTGACCAGATGGGCATTCAGCGGCCCGGCCTCCGGACGGTTCTCGTTGATGGCCTGGCGCACGAAGTCGCGCAGGGTGTCGTCACGCGGGGTGACGAAGGCGCCGGCCATGTTGCTGCGCGCCCACAGGATGGCATTCTTGCCGTACAGGGTCATCGGCTGGGTCAGGGTGATGGCGTCGTCGCGGCCGTCGCGCACGAACTTGAGCGCCACCTCCACCTGCACGCCGGTGTCTTCGTCGATCTCCAGCACCCGGTTGTTGAAGGAGGCGTGCAGCGGCACGTCGATGATGCTGTTGGCCTTCAGCTCCGGGATCTCCTTCGAGGTGGGGAAGTCCATGTAGCCCTTGATGTCGAAGGTGAGCTTGAGGTTGCCGTAGTCGATGCCGCTGGTGTTGTGCACGCGGATGGTGCCGATGGGGGCGTTGGCGTACTGCTTGTAGGCGGCGGTGAACACCGGCTGCAGCTGCAGGTCCTTGAGCACGATCTGCGGCGCGTTGGACTTGAACTCCAGCGCCTTGTTCTTCTCGGCGTAGGCGGTGTCGAGCAGCAGGCGGTTGTCGTCGGACGGATTGATGGTGACGGCCTTGTCCAGGGCCGCAATGGCCTCGTCGAACAGGCGCCGCTTCATGTACAGCTTGCCGAGCAGGACATGGGGATCGGCACGGGTGGCATCGACCAGGGCGGCCTTGTCCAGGGTAGTGCGCGCCTGATCGAACATGTTGTTGTCGACGTACAGGGCGCCGAGTTGCAGCAGCAGGCCAAGGTCGTTGGCCTGTTTGGCGAGGGCCTGCTTGAGATAGTTGATGGCGGCGCCGTTCTTGCCCTGGCGTGCCGACACGGCACCGAGCAGGGCCAGGGGTTCGACCCGGGCCGGCGCCAGCCGCGCCGCCTCGCTGGCATGCTGGAAGGCCTCCTTCAGCTCACCCTGGTGCAGCAGGGCATCGGCCAGCAGGTAGTTGGCATCGTAATTGTCGGGCTGCAGGGCCACGGCCCGCGCCAGCGGCGCGGCCGCCGCGGCATACTGGCCATGCTGGTGCTGGTACTGGCCCAGGCGCCAGGCGGCATCGAAGGAATTGGCATCGGCCTGCATGGCCTTTTCCAGCGCCGCGGGGATCATCTGCTCCTGCTTCATCGGAACGTAGGCATCGGCCAGTGCCAGCCAGGCGGCGGCGTTGTGGGGGGCGGCGCGGGTGGCCTTGGTCAGGGCCAGCAGGGCCTCGCCGTATTTCTTTTCCTCCAGGGCGAGGGTGCCGAGCAGGTAGTGGCCGTCGCCCTCGGTTTCGGCATGGCCGGTGAGGGCGAGGGCGATGTTGCGCACCTTGTCGTGCTGGCCGAGGGCATGGTGGCTGCGCGCCAGGGCGAGGCGGCTGTCCAGGTCGTCCGGCGCCAGTTCCAGGGTCTTGGCATAGAACTCGATGGCTGCGGCGTGGGCGCCGAGGCGTTGCTGGATCTGCGCGCTACGGCGCCAGACCTGCGGATCTTCCGCGGCCAGTTCCCGCGCCAGGGCCAGTTCGGCCTGCCCCTGTTCGGTGATGCCGAGGCGGATGTAGGCATCGGCCATCAACAGGTGGGCCTGGACGTTGTTGCCGTCCTGCTTGAGCGCCTCTTCCAGACACTGCACCGCGCCGATGGCGTCGTTGAGGACAAGGCTCAGCTCGCCGCACAGCAGGCGCAGTTCCGGGGTGGCAGTACCGCGGGCCAGCACGCGGTCCACCACCCCCTTGGCGGCCACATCGTCGCCGGCGGCGCGCCAGGCGCCGACCAGCAGACGGGCACCCTCGGCCTCATGGCCGGGTTGCCCGGCGAGGGTTTCGAAGTACGGCCGTGCGGCGGTGTACTGCTGCTGTTCCATCAGGGTCAGGCCGAGGTACTTGTTGGTCTCGGCATGGCTGGCGTATTCCTCGTGCTGGCGCCGGAAGGCCGCCTCGGCCTCGGCCCAGGCCTTGGCCTGATAGTGGCCGTAGCCGGCCTGGAACAGGTCCAGCACCGGCTCGGAGGCGGGGCCTTCCACGCCGAAGCCGCTGACGGCCGCAATGCGGTAGTACAGGCTGTGGGGGTGGCCGTTGTGTTCCAGCTGGGCTCGCGGTTCCTGCACCTCGGTGATCAGGCGATAGGGACCTTCCTGGACGGCGGCGCCGTAGACGCGGTAGGCGGTGATGTAGCTGCTGCGCAGGGCGCCCCAGCGCAGTTCGCTGTGTTGGGTGCCGCCGCTGACGGCGATGTCGGCCACCGCCGGCGGTACCTGTTGGTAGTTGAAGTCGATGAGTTGCTTGCGTTCGCGGTCATAGAGGGAGACGACACGCTGCGCACTGGGCGGCAGGGTCAGGTTGACCGGGGCGGCGAAGCCGCTGGCATCGGCGGAGCGGGCGCCGAAGGTGAAGGCCAGCTGGCGGTTGCGGTAGACCTGGACGGTTGATTCGTTGTTGGGGGTGGCGCACAGGACATACAGGTTGTCGTCGGCGTCGACCTCCAGGTCGAATATCTCGCTGAACTTCTCGCCCGGCAGTTCACCGCCGTCGATCTGGCCGATGAGCTGCTTGTTGCGGCCGAAGATCAGCACCTGCTTGAGCTCCTGATCGCCGACATAGAGGGTGCCGCGGGAGTCCACCGCCACCGTCACCGGCTCCTCGAACAGCCAGGGACGCGACTTGGGGTTGGCGATCTTGTCCAGGTACAGGCCGTCGTGGGAGAAGATTTGCAGGCGGCGGTTGGAACTGTCGATGACGTAGATGCGGTCGCCGCGCAGGTAGACGTCGGCGGGACGGTCGAATTTGCCGTCGGTGGAGGCGTCGAACTGGCTGCCGCCGGCGCCGAAGGGGTCGCTGGCCGGGGCGCGGTTGTCGCCGGAGGTGAACAGCAGGCTGCCGTCCGGGGCGAAGATCTTCAGTTTGGTGTCGTCGATGAGGGCGATGCGGTCGCTGCCGAAGCTGGCGGCCAGGGGCTTGTCCAGGGTGTCCTGCAGGGTGAGCAGGGTGTTGCCGCCGCCATCGCGCAGGGCACCGCCGGTACGGCGGCTCAGGCACCAGTGTTTGCCGTCTGCGGCGTGGTGGGCGAGGTCGCATTCCAGGGTGAGGTTGCCGGCCTGGGTGATGGTGGGCAGGTGCAGCCGCGGCAGTGGCGTGCGGTCGCTGGGCGGCAGGCGGTAGATCTCTATCTTCTTGTTTTCATTGTCGGCCACTGCCAGACGGCCGTCGGCCAGCAGTTCCAGGGCGGAAATTTCGGCGAACTGGCCACGCTGGCGGCCCCTGGTGCCGAAACCGGACTGCAGGGCGCCGCTCTCCCAGTCGTACATGTAGATGCGGCCGTTCTCGCTGTCGCCCAGGTAGACATAGCCGGTGGCCGGGTCCACCGCCAGGGTGGTCAGACGCAGGGAGGTCTTGGCCTCCTTGCCGAGGGTGCCGGCATCGGTGCGGTGCAGCAGGGCGCCGTCGTGGGCGAACACGCTCAGGGTGCCGCGGTTGCGCCGCTCGAAGACATAGACCCGCTCGCGGTGATCGACGTAGACCTGTTCCGGAGTGTCCAGCCGGGCCCCCTCCTGGCCGCCGAGGGTGCGGATGTAGACGCCGTCGGGGCCGAACACGCTGATGCGGTTGGCCCCCTTGTCCGCCACGTAGAGGCGGCGGTTCTGCGACCAGGCCAGGCCCGCCGGGGCGCTGAGGCGGCCCTCGGCATTGCCGCTGTCGCCGAATTTCAGGATTACCGCGCCCTTGCCGTCGATGATGGCCACCTTGCCGTCCCCCTCGTTGGCCACGGCGAAACGGTCGCTGCCGAGGCGCACCAGGCCGCGCACCCGGCTGGAGGAGAAGGCCTGTTCCTTGCCGGCGAGGGCCACCGCGCTGCGCCCATCCGCGGCGAAGTGCACCAGCAGACCGTCACGGCTGTCGGCGGTATAAAGCCCGCCGTTGTCGCCGGCGGCGATGGCCGTGACATAGCCGATGAGACGTTCCTTTTCGTCGGAGACGATCTGGGCGTCAAGGGTGATGTCGGCGTGGGCGGTGCCGAAGGCGAGCAGGGCGCCGAACAGGAAATGGCGCAGGCGGGGGGCGTTGTGCATGGCGATGGTCCGGTAGCTGCCGGCTCCCGCTCGGCACGGGAACCCTGTATCTCGTTATGGTGCTTCCCTGCGGCATCCGCCCGTGGGGCGGCGGGGCCGTAATGGCCGGTAAAACCTAGGGCTTCAATCTTAGTACGACGCCGGCCAGGGGCGGAAGCGGAAATTGTACCGACCATTGCCGCCCCATGTGCGGTATGGCCTCGCTGTGCAGCGGGCCGGCGCTGCCGACGTTGCTGCCGCCGTAGTAGCCGGAGTCGGAGTTGAACACCACCTCGTAGCTGCCGGGGCGCGGCACGCCGAGGCGGAAGTGCGCATGGGGTACCGGGGTGAAGTTGAGCGCCACCACCACCAGTTCCTCGCCGGCGCGGCGCACGTAGCTGAGCAGGGAGGCGCGGTCGTCGTGGCAGTCGATCCACTCGAAGCCCTGGCCCTCGAAGTCGTAGTAGTGCAGGGCACGCTGCTCGCGGTACAGGCGGTTGAGGTCGCCGACCAGGCGGTGCACGCCCTGATGTTGCGGCCGCTCCAGCAGGTACCAGTCGAGCGGCTGGTCGTCGTCCCACTCGCGGCCCTGGCCGAACTCGTTGCCCATGAACAGCAGCTTCTTGCCCGGCATGGTGTACATGTAGGTGTAGAGCAGGCGCAGGTTGGCGAAGCGTTGCCAGTCGTCCCCCGGCATCTTGTCCAGCATCGAGCGCTTGCCGTGCACCACCTCGTCGTGGGAGAAGGGCAGGATGAAGTTCTCGCTGAAGGCGTAGAGCAGGCCGAAGGTGAGCATGTCGTGATGGAAGGCGCGGTGGATGGGTTCCTTGTGCATGTAGCTCAGGGTGTCGTTCATCCAGCCCATGTTCCATTTCATCGAAAAACCCAGGCCGCCCATGCTGACCGGGCGCGACACCATCGGCCAGGCAGTGGATTCCTCGGCCATGGTGAGGGCGCCGGGGAACTGCTCGTGCACCACGCTGTTCAGCTCCTGCATGAAGGCAATGGCCTCCAGGTTTTCGCGCCCGCCGTAGACGTTGGGCAGCCAGTCGCCGGGCTGGCGCGAGTAGTCCAGGTAGAGCATGGAGGCGACGGCGTCCACGCGCAGGGCATCGATGTGGAACTCCTGCAGCCAGTACACGGCGCTGGAGATGAGGAAGTTTTTCACCTCATTGCGGCCGTAATTGAAGATCAGCGTGCCCCAGTCGCGGTGTTCGCCGCGGCGCGGGTCCTCGTGCTCGTACAGCGGGCTGCCGTCGAAGCGGGCCAGGGCGAAGGCGTCGCGCGGGAAATGGGCCGGCACCCAGTCGAGGATTACGCCGATGCCGTTCTGGTGGCACAGGTCGATGAGGTAGCGCAGGTCGTCGGGGTGGCCGAAGCGGCTGGTGGCGGCGTAGTAGCCGGTGCTCTGGTAACCCCAGGAGCCGTCCAGCGGGTGTTCGGTGACGGGCAGCAGCTCGATGTGGGTGAAGCCCATCGGCTTGACGTAGTCCACCAGGCGCTGGGCCAGCTCGCGATAGCTGAGGAAGTGACACTTGTCGTCCTTCTGCCAGGAGCCCAGATGCACCTCGTAGACGGTCATCGGCGTGTGCAGCCAGTCGCGGTTGGCGCGGTTGCGCAGCCAGTCGCCGTCCTGCCAGGGGTAGCGGCTCTGGGCGTCGACGATGGCGGCGGTGGCCGGACGCAGCTCGAAGCGGCGGCCGTAGGGGTCGGTCTTCACCACCACGGCGCCGCTGTCGCGGTGGCGCAGCTCGAACTTGTACAGCGTCCCGGCCTGCATGCCTGGGATGAACAGTTCCCATACGCCGCCGCCGCCGCGGGTGCGCATGGGGTGGCAGCGGCCGTCCCAGCGGTTGAAGTCGCCCACTACGCTGACACGCTCCGCATTGGGGGCCCAGACGGCGAACTGCACGCCGTCGATGCCGTCGATGCAGCGCGGATGGGCGCCGAGGAAGCGGTAAGCGTGATGGTGGCGGCCCTCGCCGAACAGGTAGAGATCGAAGTCCCCCAATTGTGCAGGGAAACAGTAGGGGTCGTGCAGGGAATGGCTGTGGCCGCTGCCATCGCGCCAGTGCAGGCGGTAGCGCAGGGGTACCCGGCTGCCGTCACCACGCCATTCGAACAGATCGCTGTTGTACAGCCGCGTCATCGGCAACGGGCCGTCATTGCCTTCCACCGCAGCTTCCGCCGTGCCGGGAAGCAGGGCGCGGATCACCGTGCTGTCACCGTCCTGGTGCCGGCCGAGGACGGTAAAGGGATCGTGATGGCGTGCTTCGAGTATGCGGCGGTGGGCGTCGGGCAGTTCGCTCATGACAGATTCGGGGTATCCGGCAGTAGTTGTTCAGAGGCTAATTAATATCACAGCAACAGGTCTGTGGTATCGATTTATTGCCTGATTAATTTTCACTCTTGCGGCAGGTGAGGCAATCGGGTATGAAGTCAATAAATTAGCCGTTTTTCCGGTGCAACACCTCTCTGCTGCGGCGTGGCGACCAGTCCATCGGGTCAGTGGGTCGCTGCCGTGCCGCAGAGGAGCATGTAGAACAGCGGCAGGATGGCGCATAACTATTACTATAACGAATTCAAGGAGGCCCCATGCCCGAGTTCCGTACTCCGCGTTTCGTCAGTCGTCTCACCCGTGACACCCTGGCGCTGATTCTTGCCGGCGGCAGCGGCACCCGTCTCAAGGGGCTGACCCAGTGGCGCGCCAAGCCCGCCGTGCCGTTCGGTGGCAAATTCCGCATCATCGATTTCCCGCTGTCCAACTGTTTCAACTCCGGTATTCGTCGTATCGGCGTGATCACCCAGTACAAGGCGCACTCCATGATCCGCCACGTGCAGCGCGGCTGGAGTTTTCAGCGTACCGAGCTGGGCGAGTTCGTCGAACTGCTGCCGGCCCAGCAACGTACCGGCGGCAGCTGGTATGCGGGTACCGCCGACGCGGTGTTTCAGAACCTGGACATCATCCGCGCGCACAACCCGGAATATGTGCTGATCCTCGCCGGCGACCATATCTACAAGATGGACTATGGTCCGATGCTGGCCTATCACGTCGAGCACGAGGCCGACCTCACCATCGGCTGTTTCGAGGTGCCGCTGGAAACGGCCAAGGCCTTTGGCGTGATGGCGGTGGATGGCGAATGGCGCGTCACCGGATTCACCGAGAAACCGCCGCAGCCGGAGTGCATCCCCGGTCGGCCGAAGGAGGCACTGGCCTCCATGGGCATCTATGTATTCAATACCAAATTCCTGTTCGAGCAGCTGGTACGCGACGCCGAGAGCGTTGGCTCCGAGCGCGACTTCGGCAAGAACATCATCCCCAGCGTGATCCACAACTATCGTGTGTACGCCTATCCGTTCCGCGATCCGGTCACCGGCAGTCAGGCCTACTGGCGTGATGTGGGTACCGTGGACTCCTACTGGGCGGCCAACATGGAGCTCATCGGCGTGACGCCGGAACTGAACATGTACGACAACGAATGGCCCATCTGGACTTACCAGGAGCAGCTGCCACCGGCCAAGTTCGTGTTCGACGACGACGATCGGCGTGGCCAGGCAGTGGATTCCATGGTGTCCGGCGGCTGCATCATTTCCGGCGGCAGTGTGCGCCACTCGCTGCTGTTCTCCAACGTGCGGGTCAGCTCCTACAGCCAGGTGGAGGATTCGGTAATCCTGCCGGATGTCACCATCGGTGAGCGCTGCCGTATCCGCAAGGCCGTGATAGACAAGGGCTGTATCATTCCCGACGGCACCATCATCGGCGAAGATCTGGAGCAGGACGCCAAGCGCTTCCATGTCAGCGAGGGTGGCGTGGTGCTGGTATGTCCGGAAATGCTGGGGCAAGAATTGCACCATGTCCGATAATCCGCGTCTCAAGGTGGTGCTGTGCTGGCACATGCACCAGCCGCAGTATTTCGATCTGGAAAGCGGCCAGTACCAGCTGCCGTGGACCTACCTGCACGCCATCAAGGATTATGTCGACATGGCGGCGATCATCGAGGCGGTGCCCGGCGCGCGCGCGGTGGTCAACTTTGCGCCCACCCTGCTCGAACAGCTTGACGATTATGCGCTGATGGTGCGGGACTATCTGCGCCAGGGCACGCCGCTGCGCGACCCGTTGCTCGCGGCGCTGGTGGCGCCGGCCCTGCCGGGAAATGCAGAGCAGCGTCTGCTGCTGATCAAGAACTGTTTGCGTGCCAACGAGATCCGTCTCATCGATCGTTTCCCGCAGTTCCGTCTTTTGGCCGACATCGCCCGCTGCGCGGAGGGCGCACCGCGCATGGTGGACTATCTGGATGAGCAATATCTCATCGACCTGCTGGTGTGGTATCACCTGGCCTGGATGGGTGAAACCGTGCGTCGCGGTGACAGTCGCGTGCAGCAGCTGATGGAGCGTGGTTCCGGTTATACCCAGGCGGATCGCCGTCTGCTGCTGCAACTCATCGGTGAGCTGCTCGACAGCGTGGTGCCGCGTTACCGCCGTCTGGCCGAGGACGGTCGCATCGAGCTGTCGGTGACGCCCTATGCCCATCCCATCATGCCACTGCTGCTCGATATCCAGTCGGCGCGTGAGGCGATGCCGGAGGCACGTCTGCCCCTGCTGGAGAAATACCCCGATGGCGAGGCCCGTGCCCGCTGGCACGTGCGCGAGGGCATCCGCGTCTTCGAACAGCATTTTGGGACGCGGCCGCGTGGTTGCTGGCCTTCGGAGGGCAGCGTCAGCACCGCCACTGTGCGCCTGCTGGCGGAGGAGGGATTTGTCTGGGCGGCGAGCGGAGAGAGCGTGCTGCGCAACAGCCTGCACCGCTCCGCACTGCCGCGCAGCCAGTGCATTCATCGCCCCTATCAGGTGGATGCCGCCGACATGCACTGTTTCTTCCGCGATGACGGCCTGTCCGATCTCATCGGCTTTACCTATGCCAACTGGCATGCCGACGATGCGGTGAACAACCTTGTCCATCATCTGGAGAACATCGCTGCCGCCTGTGCCGATGAGTCCAACCGCGTGGTGTCCATCATCATGGACGGCGAAAACGCCTGGGAGTATTACCCGGAAAACGGCTTTCATTTCCTGTCGGCGCTGTACCGCCGGCTGGCCACGCACCCTGGTCTGGAACTGACCACCTTCAGCGAGTGCGTCGCTGCCGGTCTGGTGCCGGCGCCGCTGCCGCAGCTGGTGGCCGGCAGCTGGGTCTACGGTACCTTTTCCACCTGGATCGGCGAGGTGGACAAGAATCACGCCTGGGATCTGCTGGGGGATGCCAAACGTGCCTTCGATGCGGCCGTGACGGCGGGCCGCCTGAGCGGCGCGCGCCTGCGCGAGGCGGAGTTGCAACTGGGCGTGTGCGAAGGCTCCGACTGGTTCTGGTGGTTCGGCGACTACAATCCTGCCGATTCGGTGCGTGATTTCGAGCGGCTGTTCCGCATGCAGCTCGCCAAGCTCTACCGCCTCATCGGCGAAGAGCCGCCGGAAAACATCACCCACGTCCTGTTCCACGGCGGCGGCGCGCCGCAGATGGGTGGCGTGATGCGCCGCGGCCAGGAGAATACATAGGCCCGGGATACGAGGTGAATGGTACGCAAGGCGGTGCGCGCCGCGCGCACCCCCTCGTGCCCGGCACCCTGTCTCGCGTACCTGAACATTACAGGGATGAATATTTTGCGCTCCTCCACACCACCGACAAGGCCTGCATGACTCAGCACATCGCCCACACGCCGTTGCAGCGACGCCAGGCCGGCATTCTGTTGCATCCCACCTCACTGCCTGGCCCGTGGCACTGCGGCGATCTCGGCGCAGAGGCGTGGCACTTCGTCGATTTTCTCGCCGCGGCCGGTCAGCGGGTGTGGCAGATCCTGCCGCTGGGACCCACCCACGAGGACCTGTCGCCCTATCAAAGCCTGTCGGCCCACGCCGGCAATCCGCAGTTGATCAGTGTCGAGGCCCTGCAGGCGCAGGGCTGGCTGGAGCCGGTCACCCCCGATCCGCGCCGCGAGGCCAAGGCCCCTCTGCTGGCCCTGGCGTGGCAGGGGTTCCAGGCCAGGGCCGACGCAACGGTCCGGGCGGCCTTGCAGCAATTCATAGACGATACGCACTGGCTGGATGATTACATCCTGTTCTGTCTCATCAAGCGCCTGGAAAATGGCCGCGGTTGGACCGAGTGGCCAGCGCCGCTGCGTGATCGCGATCCGGCAGCGCTCGCCGCCTTGCGTCAGCAATATGCAGACGAACTGGCGGTATTGCAGTTCGAACAGTTCGTATTCGACCAGCAGTGGCAGGCGCTGAGACGTCACGCCAACGGCAAGGGCATCGCCATCTTCGGCGACATGCCGATCTTCGTCGCCCACGACAGCGCCGACGTGTGGGCGCAGCGGCAGTGCTTCGATCTGGACGAAAGTGGCCACCCCACTGTGGTGGCGGGTGTGCCGCCCGACTATTTCTCAGCCACCGGGCAGCGCTGGGGCAATCCGCACTACGACTGGGAGTGGATGGAGACCGATGGCTTCAGCTGGTGGCGCCAGCGCCTGGAGGGACAGCTGCGTCTGTTCGACCTGGTGCGCATCGACCACTTCCGCGGCTTCGAGGCCTACTGGGAAATCCCGGCCCATGAGGAAACGGCGATCAATGGCCGCTGGATGAAGGCGCCGGGTGATGCGCTGTTCGCGGCCCTGGCCGAGCGTTTCGATCCGCTGCCGGTGGTAGCGGAGGATCTGGGCACCATCACCGCCGAGGTCACTGCGCTGCGCGACAAGTACGCCCTGCCCGGCATGCGCATCCTGCACTTCGCCTTTGAAGGCGGCCCGGACAATCCCTATCTGCCGCACAACCACACGGAAAACAGCGTGGTGTATACCGGCACCCATGACAACGACACCACCCTGGGCTGGTGGAACAGCAGCAGCGAATCGCTGCGCCACAACGTGCTGGAGTACCTGGGCCAGCCGGCCGAGGCCATGCCCTGGCCGCTGATCCGCGCCGCCTACGCCTCGCTGGCGCGACTGGCCATCGTGCCGCTGCAGGACGTGCTGGAACTGGGCGGCGAGCATCGCATGAACACGCCGGGCACCACCGTCGGCAACTGGCAATGGCGTTTCCGCTGGGAGCAGGTGGCACCGGACCGGGCGCCGCGCCTGCGCCGCCTGGCGGAGTTGTATCGCCGCCTGTAGCCGCTGCCCCCCGCTACCTGAGTGCCCCGGGAACTGTGACTGCGATAGCAGTCCGGTGGCCGAATAGCCTATAACGTTGCAAGGGCTTGTCATGCTAGGGAGGTGGCTATGTCGTGGGAAATGTTTGTCCTGGTGCCGGGTTCGCCGCTGTTGTCCGGTGTGATCTGGCTGGTGGTCGGTGTGGCCTTGCTGTATCTGGCGCGCTCCGCCGCGCATCAGGCCATCGCCTCGGCTTCGCGCCTGTTGCACCACGCCTGCAAGCTGGCGGCCCGTTCGGTGCTGCTGGCGGAGCAGCGCCTCAAGCAGCGCAACAACGAAGTGTTGCTGGCCGCCGGCCGTGAGGCCGCCGAGCGCATCATCGAGCGCGAGTTCGAGCGTATCGATGCCTCCGTGCAGCGTGACCTGGCGGAGTATCCCGCCCTGCAGCGCCAGATGAGCGAGGCCATCGCGCGGCTCGAACAGGATTATCACGCCAGTGCCGAGGTGCCGCCGGAGCCGCCGGCCTGGGCCAAAGTGGTGGATGCCGTGGCCAAGATCGCGCCCAAGGAGCCGGTGGTGGGCGAGATCCTGGAGGACATCCATGATTCCATGGTGCGTGCCCAGCGCACCGCCATCGAGCAGTACCGCAACGACAACAGCAAGCGCCACCGCATCCTGAGCCGCATGATGCCGCTGTGGCGCAAGGTGGCGCGGGTGCTGGGCGAGATGGACAAGCGCGTCAACCGGCTGCTGGATCGCTCCACAGCCATCGATCGCCACATGGCGTCCTACGAGGACATCCTCAATCGCAGCCCGCGTGCCGAGCGCATGCTGTCGTCGTCCTCATTGACACAGTTCTTCATTGCCGGCGCCGTGCTGGCCGTGGCCATCGGCGGCGCCATCATCAACTTCCACCTCATCGCCCGTCCGATGCAGGAGATGGTGGGCGGCAGCAGCTACATCATGGGTTACAAGGCCGCCAACATCGCTGCCTTGGTCATCATCCTGGTGGAGGTGGCGATGGGCCTGTTCCTGATGGAGTCGCTGCGCATCACCCGCCTGTTTCCCATCATCGCGGCACTGGATGACCGCCTGCGCGTGCGCATGATCTGGGTGGCCTTCCTGTTCCTGCTGGCGCTGGCCAGCATCGAGGCCGGCCTCGCCTTCATGCGCGAGAAGCTGTCGCAGGACGACGCCAGTCTGGTGGCCTCGCTGGTGGGCGGGCAGGGGGAGATGAATGCGGTCGCCGCCAATGTCTGGATCACCACCGCGGCGCAGATGGGCATGGGCTTCATCCTGCCCTTCGCGCTTACCTTCGTCGCCATTCCGCTGGAGTCCTTCGTGCATTCCTCGCGCACGGTGCTCGGCATCGTCGGGCAGGGACTGCTGCGTGCGCTCTCCTTCCTGCTGCGCCTGACCGGCAACATATTCCGTCACGGCGGCAACATGCTGATCCGGCTGTATGACCTGGTGATCTTCCTGCCCTTGTGGGTGGAGCAGCGCCTGCTGGCGCGGAACAAGGCGGCGCCGGCCGAGCATCCGGCCCTGACGGTGGAGGATGCATCATGAAACGACGGATTCTCGCCCTGACCGCGGCACTCGTGCTGCTGCTGACGGCGTGCAGCGATGAAACCTCCCACAGCCGCGGTGTCTACATGCTGCTCGACACTTCCGGCACCTACACCAGGGAGCTGGAGAAGGCGCAGCAGATCATCAACTTCGTGCTGTCCAAGCTGCAGCCGGGCGATTCTTTCGCCGTGGCGCGCATCAAGACCGGCAGTTTCAGCGAAAAGGACATCATCGCCCGCGTTACCTTTGACGGCCAGCCCAGCCGGGCCAACCTGCAGAAACGCCAGTTCCGCGAGGAGATCGACAAGTTCGTCGCCAACGTCAAGCCCAGTGCCTACACCGACATCACCGGCGGCCTGCTGCAGGCCATCGAGTATCTGGATGAAAAGGCACCCGGCCGCAAGACGGTACTGATCTTTTCCGATATGAAGGAGGAATTGGCTGCCGGCTATGTACGCGAGGCCATCCCGCTGCAGATGCAGGGTTACGAGGTGGTGGCGCTCAATGTGAGCAAGCTGCGCAGCGACAACGTCGACCCGCGCGAATACATGGATCGGCTGGCCCACTGGCGCCAGCGCGTCGAGGCCGGTGGCGCCACCTGGCGCGTGCTCAATGACCTGGAGCGGCTGGAGGCGCTGTTCGTCGACTGAGCGGTGTAAACTGGGGGCCCGACGTTTCTTTCCGGTCACCCCATGCAGCGCACCATCCTCCATGTGGACATGGATGCCTTTTTCGCCGCGGTGGAGATCCGCGCGCGCCCGGAACTGGCGGCGCAGCCGGTTATCGTCGGCGGCGCGCCCGAGCGCCGCGGCGTGGTGGCGGCGGCCAGCTATGCGGCGCGTCGTTACGGCATCCACAGCGCCATGCCTACCGCCACTGCCTTGCGCCTGTGTCCCCAGGCTGTCCTGTTGCCGCCGCGGCATGACCACTACGCCGAGGTGTCGCAGCAGATCCGTGCCGTCTTCGAGCGCTATACCCCCCAGGTGGAGCCCCTGTCCCTGGACGAGGCCTTTCTCGACGTCAGCGGCAGCACGCGCCTGTTCGGCACCGGCGAGGCCATCGGCCGGCGCATCAAGCAGGAAATCCGCAGCGAACTGGGACTCGTCGCCTCGGTGGGCGTGGCGCCCAGCAAGTTCATCGCCAAGATAGCCTCCGATATCGACAAACCGGATGGCTTCGTGGTGGTGGCGCCGGAGCAGGTGCAGGCCTTTCTCGACCCCTTGCCGGTGGGGCGGTTATGGGGAGTGGGCAAGGTCGGGGCACGGGTCTTCGAGCGATTGGGTATCACGACCATCGGCCAGCTGCGCGCCTACAGCCCGCGCCTGCTGCAGCAGCATCTCGGCAATGCCGCCGGGCAGTTGTGGCAGCTGGCCCACGGCCAGGACGAGCGCCCGGTGGTGAGCGAGCGCGAGGCCAAGTCCATCTCCCAGGAGACCACCTTTCCCCGCGACATCGATGACTCCGGCGTGCTGCGTGCCTGGTTGCAGGATCTTGCCGCCCAGGTGGCGTGGCGCCTGCGCCGCCATGGCCTCCAGGGACGCACGGTGCAGATCAAGGTGCGGCTGGCGGATTTTTCCACCCTCACCCGGGCCCAGACGCTGGCGCAGGCGACGGATATCACGGACGAAATCCGTCGTGTGGCATTGACTCTGTTCGAGCAGCGCCTGCCCCGGCCACTGCCGCCGCTGCGCCTGCTCGGTGTTGGAGTCAGTGGATTTGCCGCCGAACCCGGCCAGGATGACCTGTTTGCCGTGGCGGGACGTGAGCGGCAGAGCCGCCTCGATGCGGTGATGGACCAGGTGGCGGAGCGTTACGGCCGGGGCAGCATCGTACGCGGCGCGGGGGCCGCGAAGAACGGCCCTGAACAGCGGTAATTCCTTGTTTTGCAATATGTGATAGATCTCGCAACCCTGGCCGGGCCAGTGTTTTACGCTTTGTCCATGGAAAAGTCGGGCACCCCCTGTGCAACAAGCCCGAAGGAGCAGAGCAATGAACATTCCGACCACTGTGCGTAATTACCTCGCCCGCAAGGGCGGACAGTACAAGGTACATGCCGCAACAGCGGGTCTGTCGCTGGCCGACGCGGTGCGTGCCGCGCGGGTGCCGGTGCAGAAGCTGGTGCGCAGCGCCGTGCTCAAGGATGGTTCCAGTTACCTGATGGCGGTCTATCCGGCCACCCATCGTCTCGACCTGACGGTGCTGAACGGTAACTCGCGGCGCAATTTTGCTGCCTGCAGCGCCGACGAACTGAAGGTCCTCGTGGCCGACAGCGAGAACGTGGCGCTGCCGCCGCTGGGCGAGCCCTATGGCATCAAGGTCATCATCGACCGTGCCGTGGACGAGCTGGACGAGGTGTTCTTCACCCCCGGTGTCGGCCACCTGTTCGTGCGTGCCCAGCAGGAGGATTTTGCCCGCCTCACGGAAGGGGCCCTGCGCGGTCACCGCATCTCCAACCCGCCCAGCAAGGCGGCGACTCCGGCCGAGGGCAAGCGCGAAGCCATGAAGGAGAAGGTGGAGCAGGTGCATACCCTGCCGCCGATGCCCGGCATCGCCACCCAGATCCTGCGTCTGCGCAACAACCCCTACGCCAATGCCAGCGAGCTGGCGGCGGTCATTGATCAGGATCCCAGCCTGACCGCCCAGCTGCTGCGTTATGCCGCCTCGCCGTTCTATGCCTATCAGGGCAAGCTGACCTCGGTGGAGCAGGCCATCGTGCGGGTGCTGGGCATGGACTTCGTGATGGACTTCTCCCTGGGGCTTGCCCTCGGCAAGTCCTTCCGCAATCCCAAGGATGGCCCGCTGGGACTGGACGCTTTCTGGCGCGACGCCCTGCACACGGCGGCGCTGACACAGACGCTGTGCAATGCCATCGAGTTCAGCCGTCGTCCCGCCCCCGGCATCGCCTACATGGCCGGCCTGCTGCACAACTTCGGCTTCCTGCTGCTGGGGCACCTGTTCCCCGAGCAGTTCAAGCGTCTCAACAAGGCGGTGGCGGAGCAGCCGGAGCGCTCCATCCTCGACCTGGAGCGGGAGATTGTCGGCGTGACCCACACCGAGATGGGCCTGTGGCTGATGGAGGCCTGGAACCTGCCCAAGGAGATCGTCGAAACCGTGCGCGAGCATCACAACGGCGACTACCGTGGCGACTATGCCATCTATCCCAACCTGGTGCACATCGCCAACCGCATGTTGAAGCGCTTCGGCATGGGCGACGCCACCGGCATCGACCTGCCGGCCGATCTGCTGGAGGCCGTGGGGCTTACCGAGGAGCAGGCGGAGGCCGCCCTGGGCACCGTGTTGCAGATGCGCGAGGGGCTGCAGTTCATGGCGCGCAAGATGGCTGCCTGAGTCATTCCCTCGCCGGAAAAACGAAACGGCCCGTCAGGGCCGTTTCGCATTTCCGGGGCGGCAAACCGGCTACTGGCAGGTGCCGACGGAGTCCAGGCGGCAGCGCTTGCGGTCCACCCACATGGCACCGCCCAACCTGGCCTGTTCGAAGCGGGTGTCGAACAGGCGCGCGTCCACCAGCGAGGCGCGGGTCAGGTCGGCCGCACGCAGATCCGCATATTGCAGATTGCTCTTCTCCAGCCTGGCCTGCTCCAGTCGGGCACCCTGCAGGTTGGCCCGTTCCAGATCGGCCTGCAGCAGGTTGGCGCGGTACAGGTTGGCACGCTCCAGATTTGCCTGCTGCAACCTGGTCTGGCGCAGCTCGGCGCCGCTGAGATCGGCGCCGCTCAGGTCGGCGTTATCGAGAATGGCCTGGTAGAAACTGGCGCCGGCCAGTTGGCCGCCCTTGAGGCTGGCAGCGTTCATCTCTGCACGATCGAAGCGGGCGCCGCGCAACAGGGCGCCGCTGAGGTTGGCCTGGCGCAGGTTGGCGCCGGTGAGGCGGGCGCCGGGCAGATGGGCCTGTTCCAGGCGCGCACCGCTCAGGTCCGCAAAGTTCAGGTCGGCACGGTCCAGGCGTGCCCCGCGCAGATCGGCAGCGCCGAACTTGCTGCGGGTGAGGACCGCGCCGCGCAGGTCGGTACCGTGCAAATCCACTCCGCTCTTGTCGCAGTCGCGCCAGATGACGCCCGGTGCCGGCGCGTCATCGCAGGCGGCCTGGGTCAGCCAGGGGAGGAGCAGCAGGGCGAGCAGCAGAAAAGGACGAAGCATGGGGTTGTTGTTGTTTTGCCGGTGGTGCAAACACTGTACGCGATGGCGCCCTGTTTTGCAGCCGTGGACGGTCACCAGAAATCCTTGTCCCAGCGCTCGGGATGGGCCCAGAAGCGGGAGTTGAGCCAGTCCGGCGTCGTCTTGTAGTCGTCGAGGTCGAAGCGGTAGAGGTGACGTGCGCCGTTTGCGGCGGGATAGCGTCCCACCAGGATCAGGCCGAGGGCGAGCAATTCGTTGTTGTCCCACGGGCTGGACTGTTCCGCCTGCAGGCCGCTGGGAAGAAGGAGCAGAAAGCGGCCGCCATGCAGGTCGCGCAGGCGGGCGAGCAGCCGGGTGCCGCGGGTCTTGTCCAGCCGTTCCAGCAGATCGGCCACGATTACCAGATCGAAACGGCCCGGTGCCTCCGGGAGTTCGGCGAGATGCTGGGCGAGGCGGCCGGGCGCGGCCGCGACGTACTCCAGCACGGTGCTGTCGCAGGGGGCTCCCAGGCACAACATGCTGCGTGGCTGCAGATGCTCAAGTAACTGCCTCAGGTCTGCTTTATACTGCGCGTCCATGTTTGCATTGTGGACGCCATGCCCGGGGAGTGGAAGGGCTGGTGCGCCGTCCTGGCAGAGAGAGTGTGGTGAAAAAAATCTGGCAAATTCTGTGGTTGTGTGGGGTGGCGTGCGCCGCCGGGGCAGCGGTGGCGCAGGAGGAGATTCCCGCGGGGGGGGTGGCGATCCCCGAACTGGATGTGGCGGAGAGCGTGCGGCGCATGCTGGAGGCCTCCCGCACGGAGCCAGGAGAGGCGGCGGCAGAGCCTGCCGCCGCAGGTATCCCGGGGGAGACCGCACCGGCTCCCGCCGCCGTACCCGTCGCGCCGCCGCCTGCGGCGGCAACACCGCCGGTGGCGCCCGTCGCCGCCCCCCCTCCGCTGCGTCCGGGTCCATCTGCGGCCCCGCCGGCGCGGCTTTCAGACCACGTGCCGCTGCCCGAGCGCGAATTCACCATCCGCAGCACCGACGACATCCGCGAACTGGCTCGCGAGCTGGAAGAGGCGAAGCGGCGCCAGCAGCGCTAGTCGAGCAGGTGCGATACCAGGCCGTCGGCCAGCTTGGGCTCGAACCAGGTGGACTTGGGCGGCATCACCTCGCCGGCATCGGCGACGGCCATCAGCTGCGCCATCGACGTCGGGTGGAGGGCGAAGGCCACGGCCATCTCGCCGCTGTTCACGCGGCGCTCCAGTTCGGCGAGGCCGCGGATGCCGCCGACGAAGTCGATGCGCTTGTCGCGGCGCGGGTCGGCGATACCGAGCAGCGGGGCGATCAGATTGTCCTGCAGCAGGCTGACATCGAGGCGTTTCACCGGGTCATCCTGCGGGACCAGCTCCGGCTTGATGGTCAGGCGATACCACTGATCCTTCAGGTACATCCCGAATTCGCCGGCCCGGGCCGGCTTGCACTGGCCGCCGGTCTTTTCCACCGTGAACGCCTTGCCCACGGCGGCCAGGAAGCTGTCCGGCGTCTGGCCGTTGAGGTCCTTGATGACGCGGTTGTAGTCGAGGATCTGCATCTGGTTGTCGGGGAAGATCACCGACAGGAAATAGTTATAGGCCTCTTCGCCGCTGTGCTTCGGGTTGGCGGCCTTGCGGGCGGCGGCCACGCGCGAGGCGGCGGCGGAGCGGTGGTGGCCGTCGGCGATATAGAGGCAGTCCATGGCGTCGAAGGTGCGCGTGATGAGGTCGATCTGTGCGGCGTCGGTGACGCGCCAGATGGAGTGGCGCACGCCGGTGTCGGCGGTGATGTCCATGTCCGGAATCGCATTGATGGCCTTGACCACCAGCTCGTCGATCACGGCGCTGTGCTTGTAGGTGAGGAACACCGGGCCGGTTTGCGCGCTCAGGCTGTCGATCTGGCGCACGCGGTCGTCTTCCTTGTCCGGGCGGGTGAACTCGTGCTTGCGGATGCGGTTGCTGTCGTAGTCGGTGACGCGGGCGGCGGCGACCAGGCCGACCTGCTGGTGGCTGCCCATGATCAGGCGATACAGGTAGTAGTGCGGCGCCGCGTCCTGGGTCAGCACGCCTTCGCTCAGCATGCGGTCGAAGTTTTCCTTGCCCTTGGCGTAGACGCCGGGGTCATACGGGTCGATGTCCGGCGTCAGGTCGATCTCCGGCTTGGAGATGTGCAGGAAGCTCCACGGCTTGCCCGCCGCCCGCTGGCGCGCCTCGTTGCTGTCGAGCACGTCGTAGGGCGGGGCGGCCACCTCGGCGGCGCGGTTGGGGGCGGGGCACAGACCGGCGAAGGGGCGAATCAGGGGCATGGCTCTTTCCTGTCGGTTATTGTCTTTGCAGTTTCAGGTTTCGATGCCGCGGTGTCCAGGCTGGCGACAGCCGCAACGTGTTTACGAACCGACACGCATGTCGGCGAGCGGGTCCTTGGGCGGCATCTGCAGGTAAAAGCCCTTTTCCTCCAGGCCAGCGAGCACCTCGGCGGCATTGGCACGGGCCAGCTTGCGCTCCGGACTCAGTTCCAGCTCCATGACGAATTCGGGGGTGCCCATGGTGTCCATCAGGATCGGCGGCACGTCGTTGAAGTCGTCCTGCCTGGGCAGGTAGAGATAGAGCTGGTCTTTTTTGCTGCTTTTGTAGATGAAGCATTTCATGGTGATGCTCCTGCGGTTCAGGCCAGGGCGGCGCCGGTGACGGCAGAGTCGGCGCGCAGGGGGAACTGTTCCTCCGCTGCCGGCAGCAGGGCGATGAGGCGATCGCCTTCATGCAATGCAATATCGCCGCCGGTGACGACACCCAGTGCGCCGCCGGCCGTGAGCACGAACAGCGGGATATGGCGTGGCTGCTGTTCCACCTCCGCCGGGTTCAGCACGGCGAGGCGGCCGCCGCGGGTCAGCATGCCGCCGAGCTGGGTGAGGGTGTACTCACCACCGAACAGGCGGGTGGCGGCATAGTGGCGGCCGATGGCGCTCTTGCTGGTGGTGCGCCTTTCCTCGGCGGTGAGCAGGGAGTAGACGCGGCCGGCGCCGAATTCGCTGGCATAGCGCTGGCAGGCCTGGGCGTTGAGGGCCGGACGGTGCGACATGGCGAGCAGGTGGCCGATGCCGATGAGATCCAGGCTGCGATCGGCCTGTTCCGATATCGGGTGGCCGAGGTAGGTGGCGAGGCCGTCCATGCGCGCCTGGTGGATGTCCTCCCAGTCGGTGTCGGCCAGCACGGCGCGCACGCCTGCGGCCTCCAGGGTACGGGCGATGGCGCGGGCCACGCCGTGGGCGCCGATGATCAACACGCCGCGCGGTGCCGCCTCGGCCACACCCAGCAGCCGTCCCAGCGGGTAGGCGGTGAGGTGCTGCAGCAGCAGCGCGCCCAGCACCAGGAGCAGAATCAGGGAGAGCAGAGGTGCGGCGGTATCCGGCAATTGCAGGCTGAGCAGGGCGGCGGTGGCGGTGGCCATGATGCCGCGCGGGGCGAGCCAGCCGGCGAGCAGCCGCTCACGCCAGTTGAGCGGTGAGCCGAGGGTGGCGAGCAGCACCGCCAGGGGGCGTGCGGCGAGCAGATCACGCCGAGCAGCAGCAGGACTTCATTGCCGGGCAGGGCGAGTTGCGCGGGTTCCAGCCGTGCAGCGATGACGATGAACAGCAGGGACAGCAGCGTTGCACTGAGGCTTTCCTTGAAGCCGACATGGTCGCGCAGCGGCAGGTCCTTCATGTTGGCCAGGGCCATGCCCATGACGATGACGGTGAGCAGGCCCGCCTCCTGCTCCAGGGTGCTGGCGAGGGTGAAGTTGCCCAGCACCAGGGCCAGGGTGGCGATGTTGACCAGATGCGGCGGCAGCAGGTGATTGCGCAGCAGCAATGCCAGCAGGTAGGCCCCGGCGATCCCCAGGGCACCGCCGGCGAGAAGGGCACTGGCGAAGGCCAGCAGCGGATCACGCTGGTCGCCGGCCATCAGCCAGGCATGCAGCAGCACGGCGAGCAGGGTGGCGAAGGGGGCGAGCAGGGCGGCCTCCTGGCGCAGCAGTGTGCCGAGGCGGGCGCCGGGACGGGCGCGGCGCAGCAGGGGAAGCAGTTCGCTGTTGCCGCTGATCAGGGCGATGGCGCCGAACAGGGCGGCCACCAGCCAGGGCAGGTCGAGCAGCAGGTGGGCGGCGGCGGCGATGAGCAGGCCGTTGAGCAGGGCGCCGAGGCTCACCAGCCGGAGCACCGTGCCGCCGAGGCCGGTGAGGTCGTTGAGGCGGAAGCTCAGGCTGCCCTCGAACAGGACGATGGCCACCGTCAGTGACAGCAGTGATGGCAGCAGGCCGCCGAACAGGCTGTCGGGCCGGATCAGGCCGCTGAACGGCCCGGCCAGGATGCCTGCCAGCAGCAGCAACAGGATCACGGGCAGGCGCAGGCGCCAGGCGAGCCACTGGCAGGCAATGGCCGCCAGGGCAAGGACGGCCAGGGCAGAGGTGGTGTGGTCGAACATGGAAATCAAGCGTCCTCGGCAGCAACCCGCCGTTGGTTCGCCGGCGGGGCCGCAAGTTTAACCTGAATCGAGGGGTTACGGAGGGAAAGGGCTTCAGGCCGGGATCTGGCTCTCCACCACGGTCACCTGCTCGCGCAGGCCGTCCAGCTCGTTGCGCAGCTGCTCCAGGCGGGCGATGAGGTCATGCAGGGACTGATTGTTTTCGCCACCGTCCTCGTCAATGCCGCTGAGCAGTTCAATGGCGGTGGTGACGGAGAAACTGGCGTCGGAGAGGTCGTGGCGGATGTTGTCGTAGCTGTTCATAAGCGTGCCGCATGCTAGATGCCGTAACCACAGTATGGGATTTGTCGGTTAATCCGTCCACCGAGCACGTTTCTCAACAATCGGCGGCGATGGAATAATCCACGGCCATCGCGCCACTCTAGGCACATGCGCCGTTGCCACAGCGGCCACCCAATCAAAATCAGTCCGAGGAGTTGCAATGTCCATTTCGCGTCGTCAGTTCATCCAGTTGATGGGTATCGCCGGTGCCGCCGCCATGGCGCCGGGCCTGGCCTTCGGCAAGAAGGGCGGTTCCGCCCTGTACGACATGCCCAAATTCGGCAATGTCAGCCTGCTGCACATCACCGACACCCATGCCCAGCTGCAACCCATCTATTTCCGCGAACCCAACGTCAACCTTGGCCTGGGCGGCTCCTACGGCAAGGCGCCGCACCTGGTGGGTGACAAGCTGCTGGCCCACTTCGGCATCAAGCCCGGCTCCATCGAGGCCCACGCCTTCAGCTACCTGAACTTCGCCGAAGAGGCGCGCAAGTACGGCAAGGTCGGCGGCTTCGCCCACCTCGCCACCCTGGTCAAGCAGATCCGTGCCGAGCGCGGCGACGGCAACTCCCTGCTGCTGGACGGCGGCGACACCTGGCAGGGTTCCGGCACCGCCTACTGGACCCGCGGCAAGGACATGGTCGGCGCCTGCAACCAGCTCGGCGTCGACATCATGACCGGCCACTGGGAGTTCACCTACCTGGACAAGGAGGTGCTGGATAACGTCAAGGACTTCAAGGGCGAGTTCGTGGCGCAGAACATCAAGGTACGCGAGGAGGCCCTGTTCGACGGCTTCCCGTCCTTCGACGAAAACACCGGCCACGCCTTCAAGCCCTACACCATCCGCAACGTCGGCGGCGTCAAGGTGGCGGTGATCGGTCAGGCCTTCCCCTACACCCCCATCGCCAACCCCGCGCGCTTCATCCCCAACTGGACCTTCGGTATCCGCGACGAGGCGATGCAGGAGATGGTCGACAAGGTGCGCAACGAGGAGAAGGCCGAGCTGGTGGTGGTGATCTCCCACAACGGCATGGATGTGGACCTGAAGATGGCCTCCGTCGTCTCCGGCATCGACGTGATCCTCGGCGGCCACACCCACGACGGCATGCCGGCGCCGTCCATCGTCAAGAACCGCGGCGGCCAGACCCTGGTCACCAACGCCGGCTCCAACGGCAAGTACCTGGGCGTGATGGACCTGGACGTGCGCGGCGGCAAGGTGCGTGACTTCCGCTACCGCCTGCTGCCGGTGTTCTCCAACCTGCTGCCGGCCGACGCCGAGATGCAGGCCTACATCGACAACGTGCGCCAGCCCTACCTGGGCCAGCTCAACGAAAAGCTGGCCACCGCCGGCGAGCTCCTCTACCGCCGCGGCAACTTCAACGGCACCTTCGATCAGATCATCTGCGACGCCCAGCGCGTTGTGGGCGACGCGCAGATCGCCCTGTCGCCGGGCTTCCGCTGGGGCACCACCGTGCTGCCGGGCCAGGACATCACCATGGAGCACGTGCTGGATCAGACCTGCACCACCTATCCGGAGACCTACGTGCGCGAGATGAGCGGCGAGGAGGTCAAGCTGATCCTCGAAGACGTGCTCGACAACCTGTTCAACGAAGACCCCTATTACCAGCAGGGTGGCGACATGGTGCGTGTGTCCGGTCTCGACTACGTGTGCGACCCGGCGGCGAAGATGGGCAGCCGCGTCAGCGAGATGCGTCTCGACAACGGCAAGGCCATCGAAGCCGGCAAGAAGTACAAGGTGGCCGGCTGGGCCACCGTCGGTGCGCAGTCGCCGGGCCGTCCCATCTGGGACGTGGTGGCCGACTACCTGCGCGACCAGAAGGTGGCCAAGGTGAAGAAGTTCAACACGCCGAAGCTGAAGGGCATCGCCGGCAATCCCGGCATCGCCGGTTACCCCGCCTGACCGCTGTGCCGCAACCGTCTGCCGCACTGAGGCGGCAGGCGGTTGCCGCGCCGCCATGGCGGCGGACTCCCCGTTGTTTCCCCGTGCGCGTACAATGGCCCTTTCCTTTGCGCAGGTGGGCCCATGCATATCCTCGTCATCGAGGACAATCCGGACCTCAACGCCAATCTGATCGACTATCTGGGCGGACGCGGTCATAGCGTGGACGTGGCCTACAACGGCTACGCCGGGCTCGGCTTTGCGCTGGAACACCGTTACGACGCCATCGTGCTCGATCTGATGCTGCCCGGCATCGACGGTCTGGAGGTATGCGCCAGGCTGCGCCGTGAAGGCATCACCACGCCGGTGCTGATGCTCACCGCGCGCGACAGTCTGGAGGACAAGCTGGACGGTTTCGCCAGCGGCGCCGACGACTATCTTATCAAGCCCTTCGCGCTGCTGGAGCTGGAGGCGCGTCTGGAGGCCCTGAGCCGGCGCCAGCGCCCGGAAAGTGAAAGCGGTGCGCACCAGTTGCGTGTCGCCGATCTGGTGCTCGACACCGGCACCTGCCGCGTGACCCGCGGCGGCCAGTCCATCGAGCTGTCGCCGATCCCGCTCAAGCTGCTGGAACTGCTGATGCAGCGCTCGCCGCAGGTGGTGCGCCGCGCCGAACTGGAGCGCGCCATCTGGGGCGACCATCCGCCGGACAGCGATGCGTTGCGCGCCCACCTGCACAGCCTGCGCAGCGCCATCGACAAACCCTTCGCCGTTCCCCTGCTCCACACCGTGCGCGGTTTCGGTTACCGCCTGAGCGAGTCCGATGCGGTTTAGCCTCAGCCTGCGGCTGCGCGTGGCGACGGGTTTTGCCCTGCTGTGCGTGGCCGTCAGCCTGGCCCTCGGCGGCTGGGTCTACTTCACCTCGCGCGACCTCGAAGAACGCCTCATCGACGAGGCGCTGGCGGCCGAACTCGAGGACTACAAGGCGCGTCTGGCGCGCAATCCGCAATCACTGCCGCCGCTCACCGCCACGGTGCGCGGCTATCTGCTGCCCCATGGCGTCGCACCTGATGATCTGCCGCCGGTGTTGCGAGGCGTGGGCAGCGGTTATCACACTGTCGAGGTGGACAGCATCAGTTACCGCGTCGCGGTCAGCGAGAGCCATGACTGGACGCTGTACATGCTGCACAGCCGCGCCCAGGTGGAGTACCGCGAACGCCGCCTGATCGCCGTGGTGTTGTTCGGCATCATCGCCACCGCGCTGCTGTCGGCGGCGGGCGGCTGGTGGCTGGCCGGCCGGGTGATTGCGCCGGTGGGCGAGCTGGCGCGGCGCGTGCGCGAGCGCGATGCCGCCGATCTGGTCAGCCCCTTTGCCGAGGGCCTGCCGCACGATGAAGTGGGCGAGCTGGCCCATGCCTTCGAGCGCTACCTCGCGCGCATGCTCGCCTTCGTCGAGCGCGAGCGCGCCTTCGCCGCCGATGCCAGCCACGAGCTGCGCACGCCGCTGGCGGTAATCCAGGGCGCGGTGGAGGTATTGCAGGCCGATCCCCAGCTTGATCCGAAGATGCGTCCCCGCGTCGAGCGCATGGCGCGCGCCGTGCGCGGCATGACCGATCTCACCACCACCCTGCTGATGCTGGCGCGCGAGCGCCCCGGTCCGGCACCGGCCTTCACGCCCTGCCCGGTGGATGAAGTGCTGCGCGAGGTGATCGAGCAGCACCAGCACCTGCTGCAGCACAAGCCGGTGCAACTGGAGCTGCACATCGAGGCGCGGCCGGAGGTGGCGGTGGAGCGGCCGCTGCTCGCCATCGCCCTCGGCAATCTGGTGCGCAACGCCTTCGCCTATACCGAGCAGGGGCAGGTGGCGATCACTCTCTCCGGCACCGAGGTGACGGTGGCCGACACCGGACCCGGCGTGCCGCCGGAGGACCTGTGCTGCCTGTTCGAGCACACCGCGCATTCGCGCCGCGCCACCCGCGGTGCAGGTATCGGCCTGCCGCTGGTGAAGCGCATCGCCGACCGCCAGGGTTGGCGCGTCACCGTCAGCAGCGCGGCGGGGCAGGGGGCGACCTTCCGCCTCGTCTTCCGGGGGTAATCTTCACCGTTTCTTTACGTTTCCTTGACCGCGGTTTGACCGCGCCCGCCGTAGCCTTGGGGTGATTTGCCCCACCGCCGGCGCGGCAGTCGCGCCACAGTCGAGGAACCGTATGTCGTCCGCAAAGACTCTCACTGCGTCCCGTAGCGCAAGTGCCCTGTCCTGTCCCCTCTGGCTCGCCCGTCTGCTGCCCTTCATCCGCTGGTGGCCGATGGTCAACCGCGGCACACTGCGCGCCGATTTCATGGCCGGTCTCACCGGTGCGGTGGTGGTGCTGCCGCAGGGCGTGGCCTTCGCCACCATCGCCGGCATGCCGCCGGAATACGGGCTGTATGCCGGCATCGTGCCGGCGATCATCGCGGCGTTGTGGGGTTCGTCCTGGCATCTGGTGTCCGGCCCGACCACCGCTGCCTCCATCGTGGTGTTCTCCAGCCTGTCGGCCTTCGCCGAGCCGGGCAGCATCGACTATGTGCGCCTGGCACTGACCCTGACCTTCATGGTCGGCGTGCTGGAGCTGGTGATGGGCCTGGCGCGTCTCGGTACCCTGGTGAACTTCATCTCCCACTCGGTGGTGATCGGTTTCACCGCCGGCGCGGCGCTGCTCATCGCCGGCAACCAGATCAAGCATTTCTTCGGCCTCGACATGCCGCGTGGCCTGCACTTCCACGAAACCCTGCTGCAGTTGTTCCGGCAGTTCGGCGACATCAATCTGTATGTCACCGGCGTGGCCGTGCTCACCCTGCTGGCGGGCCTGGCCTGCAAACGCTGGCTGCCGCGCATTCCCTACATGATCACCGCGATGGTGGCGGGCAGCGTGGCGGCGGCGATCATCAACCAGTGGCTGGGTCAGGACGTCACCGGCATCCGCACCGTGGGCGCGCTGCCCGACGGCCTGCCGCCGTTGTCGGCGCCGGACTTCAGCCTGGAGACCATCAAGCAGCTGGCGCCGGCGGCCCTGGCCACCACACTGTTTGCGCTGACCGAGGCGGTGTCCATCGCCCGTTCCCTCGGCGCGCGCGCCAACCAGCACATCGACGGCAACCAGGAATTCATCGGCCAGGGCCTGTCCAACATGGCCGGCAGCTTCTTCTCCGGGTATGTCGCCACCGGCTCCTTCAACCGCAGCGGACTCAACTTCCAGGCCGGTGCGCGCACGCCGCTGTCGGCGGTGTTCGCCGGCGTGCTGCTGGCCGGCGTGATTGTGCTGGTGGCGCCGCTCGCCGCCTACCTGCCCAATGCGGCGATGGCGGCGATCCTGTTCCTGGTGGCCTGGGGCCTGATAGATTTCCATCACATCCACAAGATCATCCAGGCCAGCCGCGAGGAGACGATGATCCTGGCGGTCACCTTCTTCTCCACCCTGTTCCTGGAACTGGAGTTCGCCATCCTCGCCGGCGTGCTGCTGTCGCTGGTGCTGTACATCAACCGCACCTCCAAGCCCAAGCTGCTGCCGCGCGTGCCCAATCCGGCCTCGCCGCGTCGCGAATTCGTCACCGACGGCACACTGCCGGAATGTCCGCAGCTGAAGCTGCTGCGCCTCGACGGTTCGCTGTTCTTCGGTGCCGTGAATCACGTGGCGGAATCCATGCGCCGTCTGACCGAGGGACACCCGTTGCAGAAGCATCTGGTGATCTCCGCCACCGGCATCAACTTCATCGATGTGGCCGGCGCCGAATTCCTCGCCCAGGAGGCCAGGCGTCGCCGCGCCGCCGGGGGCGGGCTGTATCTGATCCGCGTCAAGCCTTCGGTGCTGGAGATGCTGGAGCGTGGCGGCTATATCGATGACATCGGCCACGACCGCATCTTCACCGGCAAGACCGTGGCGCTGTCCAGCGTAATTTCGACGCTGGATGGCGATGTCTGCCGCGGCTGTACCACGCGCATCTTCCACGAATGTGCGCAGCGGCCGGGTGCGGCGCAGCAGGCACAGGCATGAACACCGTGCGCCCCTGCCTGCTGGCGGCCGTGGATCTCGATCGGCGCGCCGCCGGGGTGATCCGGCGTGCCGCGCGTCTGGCGCAGTCTGCGGATCTGGTGCTGGTGGTGGTGCATGTGGTCGAGCACGAAACCGGATTCGAAAGCGATCATGTGCCGTTTCTGAGCCCGGCGCAGTTGCGTGGAGCGATGGCACAGACGGCGCATGAGCGGCTGCAGCGGCTGTTGCAAAAGATGAATCTGCCGCAGGCGGAGTGCGTGGTACTCGCCGGTGCGCTGCGCGAGGGACTGGCGGATCTGGTGCAGCAGCGCCGCGCACGCTATGTGGTGACCGGGCCGCTCAAGTGGGGCGCCGTCAGCAGGCTTGCCACGCTGGCCGCCGATACCCGCCTGCAGGCGGCGGGTTGCGATGTGCTGCATGCGGGGAACGACGACCACTGGAGCGTGCGTCTGGCGCGCTGGTGGTCCGGCGTGGGGGTCTCGCAGCCCTGATTGTTTCGCTCTGCTGTTGTGGCCTTTACAGCAGCCTCCCCGGGCAACCGGGGAGGCTATTTTTTGTGCTACATCACGCTGCGGTTGATGAGGAAGTGCAGCCAGATGCTGCCGGCGTAGCCGAGGGCGATGGCCCAGGTCCACTTGAGGTGGGCGAAGAAGGTGTAGATGCCGCGCGCCTGGCCCATCAGGCCGACGCCGGCCGCCGAACCGATGGACAGCAGCGAGCCGCCGACACCGGCGGTCAGCGTCACCAGCAGCCACTGGCCGTGGGACATCTCCGGGTACATGGTCAGCACGGCGAACATCACCGGGATGTTGTCCACCACCGCCGACAGCACGCCGATGGCGATGTTGGCCCAGGTGGCGCCGATGCCCTGATACAGCCACTCCGAGGCATGGGCCAGATAACCCATGGTGCCTAGGCCGCCGACGCACAGCACCACGCCATAGAAGAACATCAGGGTGTCCCACTCGGCGCGCTTCATGCTGATGAAGATGTCGAACGGCTTGTGCTTCGCCTTCACGTAGGGCGCCAGCTCGCCCAGGTCCAGGGCCTCGGGACCACGGATGCTCTCGTGCTTGAGTTCGTGACGGCGCAGCAGGTAGCCGTACAGCTTGAGCACGCCGAGGCCGGTCATCATGCCCAGCACCGGCGGCAGGTGCAGGAAGCTGTGCATGGACACGGCCAGCGCGATGGTGGCGATGAACAGCAGCACCACCACATAGCCGCCGTATTTCACCTCGATCTCTTCCGTCACCGCCTGCGGCCGGCCCTGCGGCACGGCGAAGGACATCAGCGCCGCCGGGATCAGCCAGTTGGCCAGGGAGGGCAGGAACAGGGCGAAGAACTCGTTGAACTCGATGATGCCCTTCTGCCACACCATCAGCGTGGTGATGTCGCCGAAGGGGCTGAAGGCGCCGCCTGCATTGGCGGCCACCACGATGCTGATGCACGACAGCACGATGAACTGGGTATTGCCGGCGCCCACCGCCATCACCACGGCGGCCATCAGCACGGCGGTGGTCAGGTTGTCGGCGATGGGGGAGATGAAGAAGGCCAGCACGCCGGTGATCCAGAACACCGTGCGCAGGGAAAAGCCGCGCGATACCAGCCAGGCGCGCAGGGCGCTGAACAGCTGGCGTTCTTCCATGGTGTTGATGTAGGTCATCGCCGCCAGCAGGAACAGCATCAGCTCGGCGTATTCCATCAGGTTGTGGCGGATGGCGGCGCCGGCGGTGTGGGTGTCGCCGTGCATGGCGTAGGCGGCGCCCACCAGGATCCAGATGATGCCGGCGGCGACGAGGACCGGCTTGGACTTGCGCAGGTGGAGGAATTCTTCCGTCACCACCAGGGCATAGGCCAGCACGAAGACCACCACGGCGACGATGCCGAACCAGGTGGTGGTCAGATCCAGGGCGGTTCCCCCTTCACTGGCCAGGACGGCGGGGGAGAACAGCAGGGCAGACAACAGACCGGACAACGACAGCAACAAGCGCATAGCAACTCCTGTCACACCACAGCGGGTTTACGGATAGGCTGAAATCGGGGTGACGCATACTACCACATGGTGCGGCCGCCGCTGTCGGGTGTTGCGGGCTCAGGGGGCGGCACGCTCCATGCGGGCGGCGATGAGGGACAGCGGCAGGGCGATCAGGGCCAGGGTGTCCAGGCGGTGGGAGAGCAGGGGGACGAAGGGCAGCAGCACGGCGAGCACGGCCAGCAGCAGGGCCGGCGGCGACTTGAGGCGGCGGAACAGGGGGGCGGCAGGACGGGATACGGCCACGGCAGACTCCACGGGAGTAGGGGAATGTGCCCCGCAGCCTAGTGGGGACGGGGTGAAGTGGCGGTCAAAATCGCGTGAATATTTGGTGAAGCCGGGTGAAAATGTTGCCCCGCGCGGCGCGACCGTGCGGGACGGGCAGGTAACTGTTTATGTTAACCTGCGCAGACACTTGGCCTTTTCGCATCCTGCCATCTGACCCGACACCGCCATCCGGACCCCGATGCGTACCTCCTTTCTGCTCCGCAACAAAATAACCCTCAGTGTCCTGGTGGTGCTGGTGCTGGGGTTCGCGCTGCTGCTGTGGCGTGCACAGACGGCACAACGGGCCGATCTGCTGCAGGAAGAGCGGATTCATGTCACGGTGGCCGCCGACATGCTGGCGGCAGCACTGCGGCCGAGTGTCATGAGCGGTGATGTCGCGGCGGTGGAGCGGCTGGTGCACCGCCTGGCGGACGGGCGCTGGCTGGGCTTTGTCCGGGTCTATGGCCGCGACGGCCTGCTCGCCGAGGCAGGCCTGCCGGCGGCGGGACAGGCGCTGGTGGCCGATGCGCTCATCGCCGACGGCGACCAGGCCTGGGGGCGGGTGGAGGTGGGGCTGGCGCCGGGCCACGCCAGCCATGCGCGGTGGCTTGGCCTCGACGTGTTGGGTGGCGTGTTGCTGCTTATCGGCTTCGGCCTCGCCACCGTCTTTGGCCTGATGGGGCTGTTGTTCCGCGACCTGCGCCGTCTGAAGGACGGGGCGCGGCGCATTGCCGGCGGCGAATATGGCCATCAGTTGCCGGTGGAGGGCAATGACGCCCTGGCGCAGGCGGTGGCCGCCTTCAATGCCATGTCGCGCAGCCTGCATCAGGCCCATCACCTCGACATGGAGCGGGAGCGCGCCCTGCGCCTGAGCGAGATGCGCCTGGCCGAGGCGCAGCGCATCGCTTCCCTCGGTCACTGGGAGTGGCATTACGCCAACGATCGTGTCCACTGGTCGGACGAGATCTATCACGTGTTCGGCCTGTCGCCCCAGGTCACCGGCGCGAGTTTCGAGGATTTCCTCAATTTCGTGCACGAGGCGGATCGTGCCGAGGTGCGTGCGGCGGTGGAACAGGCGCTGACCCGCCAGCGTCCCTTCAACATCGTGCACCGCATCGTGCGCCGCGACGGTGAGGAGCGCTGGGTGCGCCAGCGCGGCGAGGTGTTCCGCGCCGCCGACGGTACCCCGTTGCGCATGGTGGGCACGGTGCAGGACATCACCGAGGGGCGCCGCGTCACGGAGGCGCTGCGCAACCAGCAGTACTGGCTGGAGACGCTGCTCGATGCCATGCCCGACTTCGTCTGTTTCAAGGACGGCGCCGGGCGCTGGCTGGTGGCCAACCGCTTCGGCTTGCGCACTTTCGGGCTGGATGGGGTCGAGTATCGCGGCCGCACCGATCAGGAACTGGCGCAGCTGAGCCCGTTCTACCGCGATGCGCTGGAGGCCTGTGCCGGCAGTGACGATGCGGTGTGGCAGGCCGGCAAGGCGCTGTGGACCGAGGAGGTGATCCCGCGCCCCGACGGCCCCAGCCTGCTGTTCGAGATCGGCAAGGTGCCGCTGTACAACGATGACGGCAGCCGCAAGGGGCTGGTCGTCGTCGGCCGTGACGCCACCGAGCGGCGCCGTGCCGAGGCGGAGTTGCAGGACAAGAGCCGCCAGATCATCTCCCTGCTGGAGAGCACCACCGACGCCTACCTGGCGGTGGACGGCAACTGGCGCATCACCTATTTCAACGCCGAGGCGGAGCGCCTGCTGGAAGTGCCGCGGCAGGATGCCCTGGGACAGGAGCTGTGGGACGTGGCGCCGGAGCTGGCCAGCAGTTTCTACAAGCGTTTTGCCCAGGCGCTGCGCCAGCAGAGCAACGAGCAGTTCGAGGGCTACTATCCGCCGCTGCAGAAATATTTCGAAACCCACCTCTATCCGTCGGCGGAAGGCTTGTGGGTGTTCTTCCGTGATGTCACCGAGCGGCGCCGCAACGAGGCGGCGCTGCGCGAGAGCAGCCGGCGCAACGAGGCGGTGCTGGAAAACATCCTCGACGGCATCGTCACCATCGACGGCAACGGCCTGATCACCGGCTTCAACCATGCGGCAGAGCAGATATTCGGTTATCGTGCCGGCGAGATCATCGGCCGCAGCGTGACCCTGCTGATGCCGGAACCCTATCGCAGCCAGCACGAGGCCTTCGTGCACCGCTACCTCACCGCGCGCGACAGCAGCCAGGCACTGGGCCGCACGCGCGAAATGATGGGCGTGCGGAGCGACGGCAGCACCTTCCCGCTGGAAATCTCCCTGTCCGAGGCCACGCAGCAGGAGCAGCCGCTGTTCATCGCCGCGCTGCGCGACCTCACCGAGCGCCGCGCCACGGAAGAGAACATGCGCCTGGCCGCCAAGGTATTCGACAACAGCGTCGAGGGCATCCTGGTCACCGATGCCGGCGGCCACATCCTGCGCGTCAATCACGCCTTCACCGCCATCACCGGTTATGCCGAAGAGGAAATCCTCGGCAAGACACCGGCGGTGCTCAAATCGGGACGCCACGGCGAGGATTTCTATCAGACCATGTGGGCACGGCTGCGTGCCGAGGGCAAGTGGCAGGGCGAGATCTGGAACCGGCGCAAGAACGGCGAGGTGTATCCGGAGTGGCTGTCCATCAACCTGCTGCCCGATGCCAGCGGCCAGGCCAGCCACTACGTGGCCATCTTCAGCGACATCACCGAAAAGAAAGAGGCGGAGCAGCGCATCTATCACCTGGCCTACTACGACCCGCTCACCGAGTTGCCCAACCGCACCATGTTCCATGGCCGCCTGTTGCAGGCCATGGCCGAGGCCAAGCGCAGCCGGCGCATGGTGGCGCTGCTGTACATCGACCTGGATCGCTTCAAGAACATCAATGACACCCTGGGCCATTTCATCGGCGATGAACTGCTCAAGGAGGCGGCGCGACGCCTGGAGGGCAGTGTGCGCGAATGCGATACCGTGGCGCGTCTCGGCGGCGACGAATTCGTCATCATGCTCACCGACCTGACCCACGAGACGGAGATCGCCCACATTGCGCAAAAGGTGCTTACGGCCATGGGCGGCCCCTTCCAGCTGCTCGGGCATGAGGTGTTCGTCACCACCAGCGCCGGCATCAGCGTGTATCCGCAGGATGCCCAGTCGCTGGATGACATGATCAAGTACGCCGATACCGCGATGTATCACGCCAAGGAGGCCGGGCGTAACAACTACCAGTTCTACCGCAGCGAGATGAATGCCTCTGCCTTCGAGCGGCTGGTGATGGAGAACAGCCTGCGCCGCGCCCTCGAACGCGAGGAATTCGAGCTGTATTTCCAGCCGCAGAATGCCTTGAACGACGGCCGCATCATCGGTGTCGAGGTGCTGCTGCGCTGGCGCCATCCGGACCTTGGCATGGTGATGCCGTCGCAGTTCATCCCGGTGCTGGAGGAGACCGGCATGATCGTGCAGGTGGGCGAGTGGGTGCTGCGTGCGGCCTGCCAGCAGATCACGCGCTGGCAGCAGGCGGGGTTTGCGCCCCTGCGTGTGGCGGTGAACCTGTCGCCGCGCCAGTTCTGCCAGAGCAGTCTGCTGCAGACCGTGCGTGCCGCGGTGGCGGAAAGCGGTGCCGATCCGGCCTGGCTGGAACTGGAGATCACCGAGAGCAGCCTGATGGGCAACGCCGAGGCCGGCGCCGCCATGCTGCGCCAGCTGAAGGCGCTGGGCATTTCACTGTCGGTGGACGATTTCGGCACCGGCTATTCCTCGCTCAGCTACCTCAAGCGCTTCCCCATCGATACGCTGAAGATCGATCAGTCCTTCGTGCGCGACGTGACTACCGACACCGACGATGCCGCCATTGCCGGCACCATCATCGCCATGGGGCACAGTCTCAACCTGCACGTGCTCGCCGAGGGCGTCGAGACCATGGAGCAGCTGCAGTTCCTGCGTGCCCACGGCTGCGATCAGGTGCAGGGTTTCCTGTTCAGCAAGCCGCTGCCCGCTGTCGAGGTGGAACTGCTCCTGCGCGAGGGGCGGCGGCTGGCGGTGGGTGGGCCACCGCCCTCCCTCGAACACAACGGCTAGGTGGTTTCCCCGCTCCACCGCCTTGTCGGACGCCCGCCACGCGGCCGTCCGAATGTCGCCTTTCCTACACACCACTTTCCCGCCAAGTGACGTAAATACAATCACATAGCATCTGGCACGGCGGTTGCTGAAGAACCTGCAAGCCTTCAGCCCCCGAGGTGCCGCCATGCAACCGAAAGACATCGCCGCCCTGCTCGACGAGCCGGCCTGCGCCCACAACAGCAAGGAGAAGTCCGGCTGCGCCCGTCCCAAGCCGGGCGCCACGGCCGGCGGCTGCGCCTTCGACGGCGCGCAGATCGCCCTGCTGCCCATCGCCGATGTGGCGCACATCGTCCACGGCCCCATCGCCTGTGCCGGGTCATCGTGGGACAACCGCGGCACCCGCTCCACCGGACCGACGCTGTACCGCATCGGCATGACCACCGACCTGACCGAACAGGATGTGATCATGGGGCGCTCGGAGAAGCGCCTGTTCCACTCCATCAGGCAGGCCATCGACAGCTACGCCCCGGCGGCGGTGTTCGTCTACAACACCTGTGTGCCGGCGCTCATCGGCGACGACGTCGACGCGGTGTGCAAGGCGGCCACGGAGCAGTGGGGCGTGCCGGTGGTGCCGGTGGACGGCGCCGGTTTCTACGGCACCAAGAATCTCGGCAACCGCATCGCCGGCGAGGCGATGGTCAAGCACGTCGTCGGCAGCCGCGAGCCCGATCCGCTGCCGCCGGAGAGCGTGCGTCCCGGCATCCGGGTGCACGACATCAACCTGATCGGCGAATACAACATCGCCGGCGAGCTGTGGCACGTGCTGCCGCTGTTCGACGAGCTCGGCCTGCGCGTGCTGTGTACCCTGTCCGGCGATGCGCGTTTCCGCGAGGTGCAGACCATGCACCGCGCGGAGGTGAACATGATGGTCTGTTCCAAGGCGATGGTGAATGTGGCGCGCAAGCTGGAGAAACAGTACGGCACGCCATGGTTCGAGGGCAGCTTCTACGGCGTGCGCGACGTCAGCCAGGCGTTGCGCGATTTCGCCCGCCTGATCGGCGACCCGGATCTGAGCGAGCGCACGGAACGTCTCATTGCGCGCGAGGAGGCGCGGGCCGATGCCCTGCTGCAGCCCTGGCGCGAACGTCTGCAGGGGCGGCGCGCCCTGCTCTATACCGGCGGCGTGAAATCGTGGTCGGTGATCTCCGCCCTGCAGGACCTCGGCCTCAAGGTGGTTGCCACCGGTACCAACAAGTCCACCGAGGAAGACAAGGCGCGCATCCGCGAACTGATGGGGCCGGAGGTGAAGATGCTGGATGAGGGCAGTCCGCGCGCACTGCTCGACACCGTGCGCACCTACCAGGCCGACGTCCTCATCGCCGGCGGCCGCAACATGTACACGGCACTGAAGGCGCGCATCCCCTTCCTCGACATCAATCAGGAACGCGAATTCGGCTACGCCGGTTATGCCGGCATGGCGGAACTGGCGCGCCAGCTGGCGCTCACCATCGAGAGTCCGGTGTGGCCGGCCGTGCGCAAGAGCGCGCCGTGGGAGGTGGTGTCATGAGCGTCACCATCCTGAAACGCAACAAGGCGCTGACGGTCAATCCGTTGAAGGTGAGCCAGCCGGTCGGCGCGACGCTGGCCTTCCTCGGCATCAACAAGGCGATGCCGCTGATGCATGGCTCGCAGGGCTGCACCGCCTTTGCCAAGGTGATGTTCGTGCGCCACTTCCGCGAGCCGATCCCCCTGCAGACCACGGCCATGGATCAGATCAGCACGGTGATGGGAGCCGACGACAGCATCGTCGAGGCGCTCACCACCATCTTCAGCAAGAACAAGCCGCGCCTCATCGGCCTGATGACCACCGGCCTGTCGGAGACCCAGGGGGCGGACATACGCCGTGCCGTGAAGATGTTCCGCGACACCCAGCCGGAATTCGCCGCTTGCCATGTGGTGCCGGTGGATACGCCGGACTACGTCGGCGGATTTGAAAGCGGTTTTTCTTTGGCGGTGAAGGCCGTGATTGAAACTGTGGTGCCGCAGACGCAGCGCGCCGGCATGCGTCAGCGCCAGGTCAACGTGCTGGCCGGCGCCCACCTGACGCCGGGCGACGTCGAGGCGCTGAAGGAACTGATCGAGGCCTTCGAGCTGCGTCCGGTGATACTGCCGGACATCGCCGATTCGCTCGACGGCCACCTCACGCCGAACGATTTCACCCCGCACACCGTCGGCGGCACGCCGCTGTCCGATATCGAACTGATGGGGGAGTCGGCGGCCACGCTGGTGTTCGGCGCGGCGCTGAATGCTGCCGCCGATGTGCTGGCCGAGCGTACCGGCGTGCCGGACTACCGCTTCGATCATCTGCTCGGCCTCGATGCGGTGGACAGTTTTGTGCACACCCTCAGCCGCATCGCGCAGCGGCCGGTGCCGGAGCGCGTCAATCGCCAGCGCGCGCAGTTGCAGGATGCGCTGGTGGATGCGCATTTCATGCTCGGCATGCGCCGGGTCGCCATTGCGGCGGAGCCCGATCAGCTGTTGGCACTCAGCGAGCTGGCGCAGGGCGTCGGGATGGAGGTCGTTGCCGCTGTCGCACCGAGCCGCGGCCCGGCGCTGGAGCGGCTGGCACTGGCCGAGGTGAAGATCGGCGATCTGGAGGATCTCGAGCAGATGGCCCGCGCCGGCCACGCCGAACTTCTGCTGGGCAACTCCCATTGCGGCCAGGCGGCCGCGCGGTTGCATATCCCGCTGCTGCGCATCGGTTTCCCGCTCTACGACCTGGTGGGCGGCTATCAGCGCACCGCCATCGGTTATCGCGGCACGCGCGCGCTGCTGTTCGACCTGGCCAATCTGATGCTGGAGCACGGCCATCACGAGATCGAACCGTATCGGTCCGTCTACAAGGTGGGGGACTAGCCATGGCGATGCAGAGGAAATTGCGGGTGCTGGAGAGCGAGGGCGACGCCGGGCAGCGCGCGTTGCAGGTGGCCTTCGCCACCTCGGACCTGAAACACGTCGATCAGCATTTCGGCTCCGCCGAGCGCTTCGCCATCTACCGCGTCGAGGCGGGGCGCGTGACCCTGTCGCAGGTGGCGGAGTTCGGCAGCCAGCAGCAGGACGGCAACGAGAACAAGCTGCTGGAAAAGTTCGTATTGCTGGACGGCTGCGCCGCGGTGTACAGCCAGGCCATCGGCCCGTCCGCCGTGCGCCAGCTGCTGGGGCTGGGCATCCAGCCGATGCGCGTGGCGGAGGGCAGCTCGATCAGCGCGCTGTTGTCCGTGCTGCAGCAGGAGATTGCCTCGGCGGCGCCGGGCTGGGTGAGCCGCGCCCTGGAACGGCAGAGGCGTGATCGCCGTCGCTTCGATGCGATGGCCGCGGAGGGATGGGAGGACTGAGTATCGTCCGGGATGCGGGATACGGGACTAACGTGGTAATTCGGGGGCGAGTTACGTCGCCCGTATTCCGCATCCCCGACGGTATTCGACAGAGGAGTACGGCAATGACCGATGCAGTGGTGGAAAACGCCCCGATCATGGATACGGATTTCATCCGGGAAATGGTCAAGCAGATGCGCGCCCTGGACAGCTATGGCGTGTGGGAGGGCAAGAGTGCCGCGGAGATACTGGAGCCGCTGGTGCTGACGCCGGAACGCAAGAAGGAGATCCCGGTGGTCGGCGATCCCGATGAGGAGACCATGGCGCGCGTCAAGGCGTTCTATAACGCCATCTCCACGCTGATCGAAAAGGAGTGTGGCCTGATGGCGGTGCCGATGATGGTGCTGAGTCATGAAGGCTTCGGCCGTGTGGTGATCACCGTCGGCAAGCTGGTGGTGCTGGACAAGAGCCTGCGCGACGTGCATCGCTTCGGCTTCGCCAGCCTGTCCAAGATGAAGGATGAGGCCGACAAGCTGCTGTCAGTGGCGCTTGAGCTGATTGGTTCCTACTCGAAAGTGGCCGGATTGTAAGGGGCATTTTATGAGCGAAGACGAATTGAAAGAATTGGAGAAAGAGGTGCGAAAGCGCAAGCGCATCGCGTCGGAATGGGCTTCGCAGTTGCACGACCTGGTCGAAGACAAACTGCCGGCCGCCTACGACGAACTGCCCGCTATCGCGCAGTCCACCTACGACGCCTGCAAGTCGTGGGCCGAGGCCAACCAGGCCTGGCAAGCGGCACAAGCCGGACAATGACAACGGAGTATATGTAAATGAGCGAAATGATTACCGGCCTGACCCGTGGCGGTGCCGCCTGGACACCTGAATTCATCGTGGCCATCAACCAGAAGGAGTGCATCGGTTGCGGCCGTTGCTACAAGGTGTGCCCGCGCAATGTGTTTGAACTGGTCGAGCGTGAAGGCGACGACGAGGATGAGGATGACGATTTCTCCGACGACGTCGCCATGGTGATGACCATCGTGGATGCGCTGGACTGCATCGGCTGCGGCTCCTGTGCCCGCGTCTGCTCCAAGAAGTGTCACAGCCATGCCGCTGCTGCGTTGAGCGCGTGAGTCGGGGGACGTATGCCGAAACCGCAGAAACATGTGTTCGTCTGCACGCAGGCGCGGCCGGAAGGCCACCCGCGCGGCTCCTGCCAGCAGAGGGGGTGCGCCGCCATCGCCGAGGAATTCTGGTTCCAGTTGCAGGGCCGCAACCTGCTCGGCCCGGTGCAGCTCACCACCACCGCCTGCATCGGCCCGTGCGGGGTGGGTCCGAACGTGCTGGTCTATCCGGAAGGCGTGATGTACAGCGGCCTGAAGAAGGAGGATGTCGGCACCATCGTCGAGCAGCATCTCGTCGGCGGCGCGCCGGTGGCGACACTGCTGGCCCCGCCGGACCTGTGGGGTTGACGTGGGCGCCGCCGCGCGTTTGATCGTCTACCACAAGCAGGCGACCAGTGCGCGCTTGCGCTTCCTGCGTCTGGCCGACCATACGGTGTGCAGCTTCGGCGCCCTGCCGGCGCTTGCCGCCGTGGTGGAACCGGAAGAAAAGGCGCGTTTCGAGCCGGCCGTCGTGCCGCATCCGGCGCCGCTCGCCGGACGCATGGAACAGCAGCTCGGCCTGCCGGGCGGCAGTGTCGAACTCGACGGCGGATTCGTTGTGCGCGTCGACGTGCCGGATGGTCCGCTGACCGTCTATCTGGCGCGCCTCACCTCCATTGATCCGCCCTTTGCCGCCGCCGCGGCGCACGGCGCCACCTTCATCGACCTGACCCAGGCGCGCGATCTGCCACGCGTGGAGCTGGAGTTGTTGCGCCGCGCCTACCAGCACGTGATGGGCGGCTGAACATGGCCTGCCGCGTGCGCCCGGCCACGGCCGGCGATCTTTCCGCCCTGTGCGCCCTGCTCGGGGAACTCTTCAGCATCGAAGCGGATTTTCAGCCCGATCCGGCGCGGCAAGGGGTTGCGCTGGAACGCCTGCTGCAGAGGCCGCAACAGGCCCTGGTGCTGGTGGCGGAAGACGGCGGCGCGGTGTGCGGCATGTGTACTGCACAACTGCTGATCTCCACCGCCGAGGGCGGCGAGGCGGCCCTGGTGGAGGATGTGGTGGTACGTCACGACCGCCGCGGCAGCGGTATCGGCAGCGCCCTGCTCGACGCACTGGAGGCGTGGTGCAGCGCACGCGGCATCACGCGCCTGCAACTGCTCGCCGACACCGCCAATGCCCCGGCCCTGGCGTTCTATCGCCGGCGCGGCTGGCAGACGACGCAGTTGCAGGCGTGGCGGCGCTATCTTATGCCGCTGTCAGCCGAAACGTCCCGCTGTAGCTGAAGGTGTTGCCCCAGAGCGGGTGGCGCACGGTGAACTCGAGGGCAATGGTATCGTCATCGACGCCGCGCTCGATGATTTCTGCGTGGCCCAGGAGCAGCCAGTCAGGAATGCGCAGGCTCAGCGGGCCGAGCCGCCACAGGTAGCCGTGGCTTGTGTAGCACAACATCCCGTCCAGCTCGGATAGATGCATGCAGATGCCGAGATTGCCGCGCACGAATTCCACAATTTCACTGCCAGCCAGATGCTCCATGCGTGAGGAAAAGACATGTGGTGTGCGGCCGGGGAAGTGGAATGTGCGGTGCCAGTACATGGCGGGGCGGGCAGAATGGGTGCGATTGCGCACCTCCACCGGGATGTTCGTGCCGCGATAGGGGACCAGGGCGCCGAACAGCCATCCCGCAAGAATCAGTGGTTTGGCGATGAAGGCGTGGCTGATTTCATCCATGGTGCCGCGCAGCGTGCAGGCATGTTCCTGTCCTGGGGTCAGGTCATAGTGGCGGCGCACGGCAGCGTGCAACTTGTACCAGTTGTCGCCCAAGGCACGGCGCATTACCGGTCCAGACTCAATGTCCATCATGGCTCTCCTTAGAATGAGGGTTTGAATACCATCAGCACGACCGCCAGGGTCATCGCGGCAAACGCAGGTATACCCAGCCAGAACCACAGGCGGGCAAGGCGATGATAGGTGGCAGGTAGCGGTGTCGTTGTTTCTGCCGCCACTATGCTGAGGTCGCGCATGCGGATCTGCAGGAATACCACCGGCAACCAGCAGAAACCGGCGAGAAGGTAGAGCCCGAGTGCGCCCAGCAGCCAGGGCGTCGTCGGTGACCATCCGGCCAGATAGACAAGGGCATAGCCGGTGAGAGGCTGCAGAATTACGGTTGGCGTCGTGAATAGCCAATCGGCCCACACCACCAGCCGGTTGGTGCTGGCGATGGCTGCGAGGCTGCCGCTGCGGTCGGTAAAGAATTTGTAGAACGCGCTGCCGAAGCCGGTGCCGAACAGGAATATGGCGCTGAGGATGTGCAGCGTCTTGAGCATGGTGTAGTCCATCATGATTTCTCCATGGCATACCAGCTGAACAGGGTCACCAATAGCGGCACGTTCTTGGTTATCGGCCCGAAGGGATGCAGCCAGTATTCCGGCAGCGCCACCGTGATGATCAGCGTGTAGACGGCAATCACGATGAGTTGAAGCCAGAATGCAGACCGTAGTCTATGGCGCAGTAGCAGTGCGAGACCCAGTATGAGGTCCAGGGTCGCAGCTCCGTACAGTGCTACGGGGGCGGCGACGCCGGTAATCCCTGTAAGCGCCAGCATGGCGTAGCTGTCCACGACCGGAAACAGCAATGCAGATGTCACAGCTGTGCCGATCCACAGGAAGGCCAGGCTCATGCGCAACAGGGGACGGATGAAGTACAGGTGGGCATGCCAGCGTTCTGCCTGTGTCGCCGGGACGCTGCTCAGCGACGCGGTGTAGCCGCGCGGGACGAAGCCGATGACGTCGGTCAGCGGCTCAAGCGGCGCACAGTTGCCGCGGCACAGCATGGCTATTGTCTCGGTGCCAAGCGGTGCCGTGCCGAGGAATCCGCCGATGCGTGCCAGCGGGAGCAGGAGCGCGTAGGGGATGCGCAGCAGCCGTGGCCGGCCCAGCCCCAGCCAGCTGCGTAGCTGCAGCAGCAGATTGCGCATGGTGATGCGCTCCGCGCCCACTACGTCCAGGCGATGATGGCCGTGCCGGGGCCGTGCGAGGCAGTCCAGCACTATCGTTGTCAGGTCGCTGATGTGGATGGGCTGGACCTGCTGGGCACCATCGTCGGGCAACGGTATCAGGGGTAGCGCAGCTATGGCGCGGAAGAACTCGCTGCTCTTGGCGCCTGCGCCATGCACGATCGACGGCCGCAGCACGATACTGTCCAGAGCGAGATCCTCAAGGGCATCGTCGGCGGCGCGCTTACTCAGGTGATAGGCGCTGGTGGCCTCCGCGTCGGCACCGAGGGCGGATATCTGTATGACCTGCCGTACGCCTGCCGCTGCAGCCGCCTGGAAGAGCGCACGCGGTGCGGCGTAGTGGAGGGCATGAAAGGTTTGCGTACCGTGTTCGCGGATGATGCCGACGGTGTTGATTACTACCTCGATGCCGGTCAGGCGTTCACCCCAGCAGGCCGTGTCGTGGTCCGATGTATAGTCACAGCGGACATAGCGCGGACCAGAAAACTGCATGGCGGCCCGTTGCGGATCGCGCACACAGGCGGTGACGTGATGCCCCTGTGCGAGGAGGGCGCGCAGCAGATGGCTGCCGATAAAGCCTGTTGCTCCGGTAAGCAGGATATTCATGTTACTCGGCTCCCGGCAGGGCCTGGTGGCGGAGTACTGTCGCCGGGATGCTGCGATAGAGCACCAGACCCAGGCCGGCCAATCCCAGGAACACACCCAGCAACCCATGCCACAATCCGTCGCGCAAGACCTGCGGCAGGTGGAATGGTGCAGGATCAACGCTGTGGGTGCCATGCACCACCAGCATCAGGGGGGCGATGAATAACATCAGGTAGGTAAAGCGGGCCCAGAAAACGGCGCGAGATGCCGTGCCGCACAATTCCGTCAGGAGTGGTTGCAGGGCGTTACGCAGGGTGGTGACCACCAGTATGCACAATGCCGCACACAGGCCGGTTTCCAGCAGGAAGATATTGGCGCTGTTCATGATTCCTCCTTGTGTTGACTGAAATTTCAGTAAATACAGAAATAAAGAGGTAAAAAAATCAGCCCCTCTTTCCCAGCAGGCCCTGGATCTTGGTACCCAGAGCCATCAGCTTGATGAGGGTACCGTGATCCAGATGCTTCATCTGTTCGTACCAGCCGGTCAGCTGCTCCAGGAACTCCAGCGTGGCAGCGATGCGCTGCTTGATTTCCGGGTCGGTGGCTCGCTCATCGGCGCTTTCCAGTACGCATTCACGCAAGGTGGTGAGTGTCGGATCCAGCTCACGGCGTTTGCGTTGCTCCACGATGACCAGAAAGATGTCCCATACATCCTTCATGGATTCGAAGTGATCGCGGCGATCGCCAAGGACATGGACCACCTTGACCAGCCCCCAGGATTGCAGTTCGCGCAGGCTGGTACTGACATTGGAACGCGCCACGCCGAGGGTATCGGTGATGTCTTCCGCTGTGAGCGGCTCCTTGGCCAGATACAGCAGGGCATGGATCTGTGCCACGGTGCGGTTGACACCCCAGCGCGAGCCCATTTCTCCCCAGTGGAGGACGAATTTCTGCATGACGGGGGTGAGCTTCATGAGTGAGTTTCCGTTATTTCAGTTATTACAGAAATTAGAGCCGAATCAGGGATGTGTCAAGGGCTGAAGAAAAATCCTGTCGGTCAGGTTCCTTTGCCGGCGTGTGTCGCATCTGCGACAAACTCTCCCCCGATGATTGTTACGGCACAGCCCATTTTTTTGAGAAAGCAAGAAAACCACATAAAAAACAATAGGTAGTAGTGATGTCCCGAAGTGGCACGGCCATTGCTGAGTGTAAAGCACAGGCTTTTTCACCAGGAGGGAAAACCATGATTACCGTGACCGAAAGTGCCGCCAAGGCCGCCCGCCGTTTCATCCGCGGCAACGACACCCCCGCCAAGGCCCTGCGCCTCGCCGTCACCGGCGGCGGCTGTTCCGGCTTCCAGTACGAGATGAAGCTGGAAAACGACCCCGCCCTCGGCGATACGGTGGTGGAGGCGCATGGCGTGCAGATCTATCTCGACCCGGCCAGCGCGCAGATGCTGAGCGGCGTCACTGTCGACTTCGTCGACACCCTGGCGGAGAGCGGCTTCACCTTCCACAACCCCAATGCCGCGTCCACCTGCGGGTGCGGCAAGTCGTTCTCGGCCTGAGGAGGCGCGTCATGTGGGAATACTCGGACAAGGTCAAGGAACATTTTTTCAATCCGCGCAATGCCGGTGCGGTGGAAGGCGCCAATGCCATCGGTGAGGTCGGTTCCATCTCCTGTGGCGATGCCTTGCGCCTGACGCTGAAGGTGGACCCGCAGAGCGACACCATCACCGACGCCGGCTTCCAGACCTTCGGCTGCGGTTCGGCCATCGCCTCGTCGTCGGCATTGACCGAGATGGTGAAGGGGATGTCGCTGGAGCAGGCGCTCAGGATTTCCAATCAGGATATAGCGGATTATCTCGACGGTCTGCCGGCGGAGAAGATGCATTGCTCGGTGATGGGCCGCGAGGCGCTGGCCGCTGCCATCGCCAATTACCGTGGCGAAGAATGGCACGACGACCACGAGGAGGGGGCGCTGATCTGCAAGTGCTTCGGCATCGACGAGGCAATGATCGAGCAGACCGCACGCGCCAACAATTTGCGCACCATCACCGACATCACCAATTACACCAAGGCCGGTGGCGGCTGCGCCACCTGCCACGAGGGGATTGAACGGGTGCTGGCCCGTGTCTGGCAGGAGGCACCTGCCGAAGAGGGCGGGGTACATCTGGCCGAGGTGGTGCCCTGTGGCGGCCTGACCAACCTGCAGCGTATCCGCCGCATCGAGCAGGCGCTGGATGAACTGCGCCCGATGCTGCGCCGCGACCACGGCGACGTGGAACTGGTGGAAGTCGACGGCAACACCATCTACGTCAATCTGATCGGCGCCTGTACCGGCTGCATGATGGCCGGTGCGACCCTGGGTGGTATCCAGCAGAAGCTCATCGAGGCGCTGGGCGAGGTCGTGCGCGTGGTGCCGGCGAGCGAGATGAAGCGCGTTGCCGCGGGAGGGCGCTGATCATGGCCGACATCTATCTCGACAACAACGCCACCACCCGTGTCGATGACGCCGTGGTGCAGGCCATGCTGCCGTTCTTCACCGAGCAGTACGGCAATCCTTCCAGCATGCACAGCTTCGGTGACAAGGTGGGGCGTGCCCTCAAGCACGCCCGTGGCCAGGTGCAGGCGTTGCTCGGCGCGGCATACGACAGCGAAATCGTCTTCACCTCCTGCGGCACCGAGTCCAACAGCACGGCGATCCTCTCGGCCCTCAAGGCCCATCCGGAGCGGCGCGAAATCATCACCACCACGGTGGAGCATCCTGCCGTGCTGACGCTGTGCCAGCATCTGGAGCAGGACGAAGGCTATACCGTGCATTATCTCAAGGTGGATCGGCAGGGCCGTCTCGATCTTGATCAGTACCGTGCACTGCTGTCGCCGCGCGTGGCGGTGGTTTCGGTGATGTGGGCCAACAATGAAACCGGCACGTTATTTCCTGTGCTGGAAATGGCGGAAATGGCGCGCAGCGCCGGTGTGTTGTTCCATACCGATGCGGTGCAGGCGGCAGGCAAGATCCCGCTGGACCTGAAATCCACCGCCATCGACATGCTGTCGCTATCCGGCCACAAGCTGCATGCCACCAAGGGCGTCGGTGTGTTGTATCTGCGTCGTGGCGTGCGCTATCGCCCGCTGCTGCGCGGCGGCCACCAGGAGCGCGGGCGCCGCGCCGGCACCGAGAACGCCGCCGGTATCGTCGGCCTGGGTGTGGCGGCGGAACTGGCGCTGCATTACATGGAGCAGGAAAACACCGTGGTGCGCCGCCTGCGCGACAAGCTGGAACAGGGCATCATTGCCCAGGTCCCCAACTGCTTCGTTACCGGCGACCCGGCCAATCGCCTGCCGAATACCGCCAACATCGCCTTCGAATACATCGAGGGCGAGGCGATTCTGCTGTTACTCAACAAGATGGGCATCGCTGCATCCAGCGGTTCGGCCTGCACCTCCGGCTCGCTGGAGCCGTCGCACGTCATGCGCGCGATGGATATCCCCTATACCGCAGCCCACGGCACCGTGCGTTTCTCCTTCTCGCGCTACAACACGCCGGAGGAAGTCGCACGCGTGATCGAGGCGGTGCCGCCCATCGTGGCGCAGCTGCGCCGCCTGTCGCCGTACTGGGACGTCAAGAACAACCTGCCGGTACGCGATCCGCAGCAGGCCTTCGCCCCGAGTTACGCCTGATCGAATACCCCACTTTCGCGCATTTTGTGCTCCCACGCGGAGACGCGCCGTCGCCCCGACTACCGGGATGACGGAACGTCCTCCGCGAATTTTTTCCTCTGGTTGCGACGTTCTGTACCGGTTGGCGTGCAGGTTGGGCTGACGCAGGAAGCCCAGCACTCCGCAGCGACGGGGTGCGGATATCCACGCCCATCAGGCGGCGTTTCGTGTGCGGCGGCAGAGACAGCGCCCCGCACTCTGTTGGGCCTCCTGCGTCAGCCCAACCTGCCTGTCAGTTGCGATGGCGGCTGTAGCAAACATGACAATCGGTGCGCCGGCGTTGCACATGTGCGCATTGGTTGCGATGTAACCTACAGATAAGAAAGGAAATTTATGCTGGCACAGCGCTTGCTCTGAGAAACACAACAGGAGCAAGCCATGAATCCACGCCCCCTCATCATCGACGACACCACCCTGCGCGACGGCGAGCAGACCGCCGGTGTGGCCTTCTCCCTGGAGGAGAAACTGGCCATCGCCCGCGCACTGGACGGCATCGGCGTGCCGGAGCTGGAGGTCGGGATCCCGGCGATGGGCGTTGAGGAACGTGAGGGCATAAAGGCGCTGGCCGCGCTCGGGCTGGATGCGCACCTGCTGGTCTGGGCGCGCATGCGGGACGACGACATCGCGCTGTGTAACAGCCTCGGCGTGCAGATGGTGGACCTCTCCATCCCGGTGTCCGATCAGCAGATCGCCCGCAAGCTTGGGCGCGACCGTGCCTGGGTACTGGCGAACATCGAACGTTGCGTGCCGCAGGCGCTGGCGCTGGGGCTGGATGTCTGTGTCGGCGGCGAGGATGCCTCGCGTGCCGATGACGATTTCCTGGTGCAGGTGGCGGAGACGGCACAGGCCGCCGGTGCGCGCCGCTTCCGTTTTGCCGATACCCTCGGGGTGCTCGACCCCTTTGCCGTCCACGAGCGCTTTGCGCATCTGCGCCGTCGCGTGGACATCGACCTGGAAATGCATGCCCACGACGACCTCGGCCTGGCCACCGCCAACACCCTCGCTGCGGTGCGTGCCGGCGCGACGCATGTAAACACTACCGTCAACGGCCTCGGCGAGCGCGCCGGCAATGCCGCGCTGGAAGAGGTGGCGGTGGCGCTGCGTTGCCTGCACGGCATCGACAGCGGCATCGAGCTGCGCGACATCGGCGCCGTGTCGCAACTGGTGGCGCAGGCCTCGGGGCGGCCGCTGCCGTGGCAGAAGAGCGTGGTGGGCGAGGGCGTGTTTACCCACGAATCCGGCATCCACGTCGACGGCCTGCTCAAGGACCCGCGCAACTACCAGGGCTTCGACCCGGCACTGCTGGGCCGCGCCCATCGTCTGGTGCTGGGCAAGCACTCGGGCAGCCATGGCGTGATGCGCGGTTATGCCGAGCTGGGCATCCGCCTGAGCGAGGAACAGGCGCAGCAGTTGCTGCCGCAGATCCGCGCCTTTGCCGTGCAGCACAAGCGCGCACCGGAGGCGATGGAGCTGGAACAGATTTACCGCACGGGACAATTGCAGGGCGCACCCCTCGGGAGGCAATGATGAACAGTGCAGAGTTGGCCATCAATGAAGTTGCCGTGCCTGCGCCGGGCCTGTTCGCGCTGTGGCGCGAGGACATCGCCTGTGTGTTCGAGCGCGACCCGGCGGCGCGCAACCGCTTCGAGGTGCTGACCACCTATCCCGGCGTCCATGCCATCATGCTGCACCGCATGGCGCACAAGCTGTGGTCGCGCGGCTGGCGTTATTCCGCACGTCTGCTGGCCTTTGTCGTGCGCCTCGCCACCAACATCGACATCCATCCCGGCGCGCAGATCGGTCGCCGCTTCTTCATCGACCACGGCGCCGGTGTGGTGATCGGCGAGACCGCCATCGTCGGCGACGACTGCACGCTGTACCACGGCGTCACCCTCGGCGGCACCAGCTGGAACAAGGGCCGTCGTCATCCGCAGCTGGGCAACGGCGTGCTGGTCGGCGCCGGCGCCAAGATCCTCGGCGCCATCCACCTCGACGACGGCGTGCGCGTCGGCGCCAATTCGGTGGTGGTGCAGGACGTGCCGGCAGGGCGTACCGTGGTCGGCATCCCCGGCCGCATCGTGCGCGCCCGCAACGCCGCCCGCCGCACCGTGCACGGCATCGATCTGGACCACCACCTGATCCCCGATCCGGTGGGCCGCGCCATCGGCTGCCTGATGGAGCGCATCGAACACCTGGAAAAGAAGCTGGCGCAGATGCCGGACGGCGCCTGCGGCGAGTGCGCCGAAGGCGGCCACTGCGATGCCCATGCCTTCGATCACGACGGCCCCCACGCGAAGCGCTGACATGGACCTGCTCGAATTCAGCGACTACAGCCTGTACTTCGATGCGCCGCTGCCGGCGCGTGTCGAGGCGCTGCTGAACGAGGCCGCCGCAGCCTATGCCGCCGGTGCGGCCGAACTGCCGCTGTTGCGCGCCTATGTCCTGGCACCGGAGAACCTAACCGTTCTGGTTGCGCTGTACCGCTACTTCTATTACCAGCACCAGCTGGACGAGGCGTTTTGCATCGCCGAGAAGGCGCGTCTGGTTGCCGGCGCGATGCTGGGATTTCCCGGCGACTGGCGGCGTCTGGATCTGTCCTGGCTGAGTGATGCCGTGCGTCACTCCATGGGCCTGGTGCGGTTCTGCCTGCTCGCCCTCAAGGCCGAAGGGCTGCTGCTGCTGCGGCTCGGAAAGCATGACGAAGGCTTTGCGCGTCTGGCCAAGGTGCGCGAACTGGACGAGGCGGATCGGCTCGGCGCCGGTGCGTTGCTGGCAGTGTGTGAATCCGCCTCGCTGTCGGCGGCGGTGTAGCCACGGCTGATTTCATTCCACGCCGGTGGTGCGAAGGTTGTAGCGCCGGGTTCAAGCGGCCTGGCCGGCTGAAGCCGGCCCTACGACAGGCAGGATAAACATACGAGGAGGCAATCATGAGCACGCTGAACGACGATCTGCAGGACCTGGAAAGCGCCGAGGATTTCCTCGACTACTTCGGCATCGGTTACGAGCGTGCCGTGGTGCAGGTCTACCGCCTGCACATCCTGCAACGCTTCCATGACTACATGCAGCGGGTGAGCTTGCCGGAAGACGAGGATGCGCAGCGCGCTGCCTACCGCGAGGCGCTGGCCGCCGCCTATCACGACTTCGTGCTGTCCGACGCGGTGACCGAAAAGGTGTTCAAGGTGTTTCAAGACGCCGCACCGCGCAAGGTGGCGGTGGCGTTCACGGATATCAGGAGCTTCTGATGCGACCGCAATTCGACTACGGCGACAAGGTGCGCGTGATCCGCAACGTGCGCAATGACGGTACCTTTCCGGGTATGGCCACCGGCGACCTGCTGGTGCGCCGCGGCAGCGTGGGCTTCGTGCGCAACATCGGCACCTTCCTGCAGGATCAGATCATCTATGAGGTGCATTTCCTGGAAGATGAACGCGTGGTCGGCTGCCGCGAGGAGGAGCTCATCGACGCCGCGGCGCATTGGGTGCCGAGCCGCTACGAGAGCCGCGAATACGTCAGCGCCGCGCTGACCCTGGCCCATCAGGGCAAGGTGCTGGTGCAGGCCGGCGAGCGTGGCCAGATCCTCAAGGTATGGCGCGACGACGAAAAAGGCGTCAGCTACGACGTCATCTTTCACGACCTGACCCTGCGCGTGCCGGAACGCGGCCTGAATCCCCTGGAGGCCCCCGCATGACTGCCGACAACTACCTGCGCCTGCGCACCGCGCTGGCCGGTTTCCAGCGTACCCCGGCACAGTTGTCGGACGACGAGCGGCAGGCGGTCGACCTGCAGGTGGCGCGCACGGCGGCGTTGCAGAACCGCGTGCTGGCGCATGCCGCAGCGCAGGATGTGCACGTGCCGGCGGCCGTGGTGGAGCAGGCGGTGCTATCCATCCGCGCCCGTTATGACAGCGAAGAATCGTTTCTCGACGACCTGGCCGGCAATGGCCTGGACCTGCTGACGCTGCGCGGCGCGCTGGAGCGGGAACTGCGCGTCGATGCCGTCATCGAGCGCGTCTCCGCCGCGCACTGCGCCATCAGCGACGATGAGGCGGCCATCTACTACTACCAGCACCCCGAACGCTTCACCCGCCCGGAGATCCGCACCGCGCGCCACATCCTCATCACCCTCAACGATGCCTATCCGGACAATCGCCGCGACCGCGCCCTGCCGTGCCTGCAGCAGATCCGCCGCGAGATCGCCGACCCGGCGCAGCAGTTCGAGGCCATGGCCCGGCGCCACTCGGAATGCCCCAGTGCCCTCGAAGGCGGCCGCCTCGGCCGCGTCAAACCGGGCATGCTCTATGCCGCCCTCGACGCCGCCCTGTTCACGCTGGCCGCCGGCGAGATGAGCGAGGTGATCGAATCGGAAATCGGCCTGCACGTCCTCTGGTGCGAGGCTGTCGAACCCGGCGGTGTCGTTCCCTTTGCCGAAGTGCGCGGCAGGATCATCGACCATCTCGGCGAGCGCAAGCGCAAACAGTTCCTGCGCCAGTGGCTGGCCACAGCGTAGGGCAGGTCGCAGGGCGGACTTCAGTCCGCCTGTGCAACCACAACCTCGCCGCTTACCATAGGGCGGATTTCGATCCGCCGACTCCCATCGCCGCATCCGTCACATCGACGCTTGGCCGGCGCCGGCACGCCACTGGTATCCCAATGGCTCCGTCATACGACCGCTACGGTTGATACGCCGTCATTTTGCGGTATATTCGTCCCCATGCTTCCGCCAAAGCAGGATGCAACTACCCGGAACTAAGAGGGAGTATGAAATGGAACAATTCACCGGCCGTGATATCAGTCATATGGTCGTCTAATTGTCGTTAGGCATCATTCCATGGACAACACACCATTCGAGATTAGCCATACTTGGGGCGATCCTCGCGAACCAGACTATAGAAACAATGCTCGCGTAAGCTTTGCTCATTACAAGGAGGGTGATATCCACCTCTTCTTTGCGATGTACCCGATCACGCCGGAAAAGGGTGGTCCCGTAGTAGTAGAGGTTCCTGCCTATATCAGAGAGCGGTTTGGAAATGATTGGTCGAGGTGCCAGATTGCTATACAAAGAGTCGTTGACTATTTGAAGTCATTAAATGAGTCAAAAGTCCATCGGAAATACACCGACCTTGTCGTTGACACCTCTAAAGTACCGAAGTGGCTTCCAGTGCAACTCAAGCTGTTCACTGAGAAGCACACTTTCTTTATCGATACGTTGCCAGCTGCTAAGACATTTCCTTTTGTTTCGGTGGGACTGATCACTGCATATTACAAGGAAGTGTTAATAGGCGTTGGTTTTAACAGCGTAGCCGTGAATTGGGCGCTGATTGCTATAGGTATAACCATTCTGTGGTTGTTGTTATCTGACATCGGCAAAAGATGGCTAGTTTACCGGAACCCGCCGATATTCTTGGCGCTTCATGGCTGGACGCTGAGCGACACAATGTCAGGTACGTTCAAACGTTACGGTCGGCGGTACTGCATAACTTTGTGTTTTTCATTGTTGATTATTAGTGAGAGTTTTCGCTAAATGCCTAAGGAACTTCTGCAAAAGTCCCCGATCTGATCCTGCAACCGCATGATCGGAGCCGAGGACGGGAATAATGAAACAACTGAGCATGACCACGGGGTTCGAGAAATACACCAAGGCGACTAAGCGC
>JBFLWM010000022.1:0-35645 GCA_040755915.1 Pseudomonadota bacterium
TTTTCATCCATCGGTCGGATCTCGCGCCAGGGCATGGGGCACCTCCTGCTCAGTGGTGCCTCCAGCATAGGTAAACTGTTACCTATGTCCTTGGACTAATCTGTTACCGATGTGTATAGACCGTACAGCGGCCTTTCTTTTGGTTACTTTTCTTTGGCCGTGCAAAGAAAAGTAACCCGGCGTAGGGGGACGGAATCCCCCGTCAGAATCAATCCGCGCGCCAGCGCACACCAGCTCCGCCCAAGCGTTGTATCGCGGATACGATCCGCTCCTACAGATGACTCCCAAACGGTATCCGCACCTGCGCCACCGTCCCTCCCCCAAGGCGCGGCAACAACTCGATGGTCCACTGGTTGGCCTCGGCCAACTGCCTCGCAATGGCAAGTCCCAACCCGCTGCCACCGGTCTGGGCGCTGCGTGATTGCTCCAGGCGAAAGAACGGACGGAATACCGCTTCGCGTGCCTCCACAGGGATGCCGGGACCACGGTCCATGATGGTCAGGGTCAGGCCCTGCTCATCCCAGCCGTACTCCACCTCCACAGGATTGCCGGCGCCATAGCGCACGGCGTTCTCCAGCAGATTGGCGACGATGCGGCACAGGGCCAGCTTGTGCAGCTGGATACGACAGGGACCGGTATCACGCCAGGTGACCACGGCGCCACCGCGGCGGGCGTTGTCGCTCAGCTCGCGTACCGCCTCGCGCACGTCTACCCACTCCAGCTTCGCCTCGCCCAGGCCGCGGCTGATCTCGAGGAACTGGCCGATGAGACGATTCATTTCTTCCAGATCGCGCTGCATGCCCTGCACCAGTTCCGGCTCCATCTGCGCCGGCAGCATCGCCAGCGCCAACTGGATGCGCGCCAGCGGCGTGCGCAGGTCGTGGGAAATGCCGGCGAGCAGCGTGGTGCGGTTGGCCAGCAGCTCGCGCACCTGCTGGCCCATCTGATTGAAGCTGTGGGCCAGTGCCGCCATTTCCTGCGGCCCCTGCTCCGGCACCGGTGCCGGCCAGTGGCCGCTGCCAAGATGCTGTGCTGCGGCTGCCAGGTTTTCCAGCGGCCGACTGAGGCGCCGCGCCAGCAGCACGGCAGTGCCGAGGATCACCACGCCGCCCACGCTCAACACGAGAAACAACGCGATGGGCGGATGAACGCCGATGCGGCTGCGGCTGAAGCCGAGGCGCACGCCCTCGTTACCGACGGCCAGATCGGCCCAGAACCATTCGTCCTCGCCCTCGCGACTCATGCGCAGCGAAACAGGCTGACCGGTCAGGGTCTGCAATTCGTCTTCCAGGAAATACACGTAGGGCAGCAGGCTGGTGGAGTACGGCAACGACTGTTCCGCCTTGCCCACATACAGCAGGTGCAGATGCCATACCTCTCCGGCATAACGTGGCCGCTCCTGATCCGGACGCTGTTGCCAGTTGTGCGCCGTCTGCACCATCAATGCGGCCAGATCGTCGGCAGAACGCTTGCCGACCGGCAACAGCATGAACTGGCCGATGACCCAGGCAGTGAACAACTGAAAGACGATCGACACCACAGCAATGGTGAGCAGCAGGCGGCCAAACAGCGTACGCAGCGCCGGGATGGACATGCCGCTAGGCCTGCGGGCAGAACATGTAGCCCTCGCCCCACACGGTGCGGATGTACTGAGGGCTCGCCGGGTCTGCTTCGATCTTGCGCCGCAGACGGTTCACGCGCACATCGATGCTGCGATCGAAAGGATTGCGCTCGTAACCCTTCAACCGTTCCAGCAGGGCATCACGCTCCAGCACACGGTTGGGATGCTCGGCAAACACACGCAGCAGGGCAAATTCACCTGTGGTCAGTGTGACCTCGCTGCCATCGCGTAACAGGCGGTGACGTTCCAGTTCGAGCCGATAGGGACCAAAGCCGATGGCCGCCTCGCCTGGCGCGGCCGGTGCGGTACGCTGGCGCCGCAGCACGGCGCGGATGCGCGCCAGCAGCTCGCGAGGATTGAATGGCTTGGGCAGATAATCGTCGGCGCCGATCTCCAGACCGACGATGCGGTCCACATCCTCGCCGCGCGCCGACAGGATGACAATGGGAATATCGCTGCTGCTGCGCAGGCGCCGGGCCAGGGTAAAGCCATCCTCTCCGGGCAGCATCAAATCCAGAATCAGAAGATCGGGGCGTCTTTCCGCCATCGCCGCACCCATCGCCGCACCATCGGCCACGGCGGTGACGTCGAAGCCGTTCTCGGTGAGATAACGGGTCAGCAGATTGCGTAGCGCCGCATCATCATCCACCACCAGCACGCATTCTTTGCCATTTAGCATATTCGGACACCTGTTGACAGAGCGCAGCAACATCCTGTTACAACTTGTTACAACTGGGACATCCTGCGGCAACACCCTCGCGCCACGCTGTTCCCCGACGACCAAACACAACGAGGGGAATTATATGCACCACTTCGCTGCGCGCCGCAAACTTCGTTTCGCCGCCCTGGCTGCCGCACTGACTTTCAGCACAGGCATTCACGCAGCAGATCCGCATGCAGCGCAACCTAATCAGGCCGAAGCGCAAAAAATGATGCAGCAAATGCTGTCGATCATGACGCCGGAACTGCGCAGCAAGGTGCAGTCGCTGTCGCCGCAAAGCCGCCAGACCATGATGCGCCTGCAAAGCCTGCACGATCGCCGCAGCGACACGCTGACCATGGTGCAGGTAATGCAGGAAATCCTCGCCGACTACCAGCGCATGGCCGCCGCCATCGCCACCGACAACGCCGACATGGCCATCGATGCCGCCCACAACCTGGCGCATCACCGCCTGCCGCGTGGCGGCCTGCTGCCCTACATGCCGCTGGACAAGATCAGCAATGAAAGCGTCGACGCCCTGCTCGGCTTCCAGGACATGGTGGAAGGCAACACCCTGCGCCTGGCTGAGGCGGCCGAAGAAGGCAACATGGCCAAGGCCGCCGGTTATCTCGGCCAGATCGCCCAGGGCTGTGTCGCCTGCCACAACCATTTCCGTGGCCAGCCGGGCATTTCGCCCAACGTAGCGCCGAAAAAATAAAACATAGCGGCGCGTATTTTTACTGGAGGGAGGGGAATCACAATGTCTGCAAGTACGATAAAAAAAGCAGCAACCTTGACGGCGATGTGCGGCCTCGCCGGTCTGGCGCATGCCACCAACGGCGATCAGATGCTCGGCGTCACGGCGACGCAATGGGGCATGGCGGGTGCGGTGGTGGCAGCGCCGCAGGATGCCGGTACCATCCTGACCAACCCGGCCGGCCTTGCCACACTGGAGATGAACGAGTTCCGTGCCGATATGGGCTTCGGCTTTCTCAACCCGCCGCGCAAGGCCAATGGTGCCGAAAGCGACTCCGATCTCTACATGATCCCGTCCGGTGCCCTCGCCTTCCGCCTCGATGACCAGCTGACCCTGGGCATGGGCATGGCCGGTTTGTCAGGCATGGGCGTGGACTTTGCCGATATCATGGCGGCGGCCCCGGGAAACCAGCCGGTGGTAACCACCAAGCAGTTCTTCAAGATTGCTCCCGGCTTTGCCTACAAGGTGAATGATCGGCTCAACGTCGGCGCCGCACTCAACATCGACTACCAAAGCCTGGCCCTGTACAACTCCGCCATGTCACTGGCACAAAACCAGGTCTACGGTTTCGGCGCGTCCTTCGGACTGACCTACCAGATCAGCGATACGCTGCGCTTCGGCGCCGCGTATATCAGCGAGCAGAACATGCAGGCCTTCAAATGGAATACCGCGGCGGGAAAGTTTGAAATGACCATGGATGCGCCGCAGACGCTGCAGATCGGCCTGGCCTATATGCCCAACCCCGAGCTGCTCATCGAGGCCGACATCAAGCAGATTCAGTTCAGCGATGTGCTGGACAAGGTCACGCTGAAAACACCGGGCGGCGATCAGGTGATGAACTTCGGCTGGGACGATCAGACGGTCTTCGCCATCGCCATGCAGAAAAAGCTCAACGACAAGACCACGGTGCGCGTCGGCTACAACTACGGCGCCTCCCCCATCGAAGCTGAAGACGTCGCCAACAATTTCGGTTCCCTCGCCGTCTCCGAACATCATCTGTCGCTGGGCATGACGCGCCAGATGACGCAAAAGGCGGCGGTGAGCCTGTCCTACGTCCGCGCCTTCAACAACGAGGTCAAGGACAGCGTGGGCAATTCGATCGAGCTGGAACAGAACGTCATCAACCTGCAAATCAGCTATCGCAACTGAGAAAGGAGTCGAACATGACTGTCGATCGCATCGTACATCTGGTGGCGGGAATGATGGTCCTGCTCAGCCTGCTGCTGTCCCATCTGCACCATCCGGACTGGATCTGGCTGACAGCCTTCGTCGGCCTGAATCTGGCCCAGAGTGGCATCACCAGCTTTTGTCCCCTGGCCTTCATGCTGAAGAAGGCGGGTGTACCGGAGGGCAATGCCTGCGCTTGACCTGGCTCGGCACAGGTCCAGCGCCTGAGCCGTCCACACAGTCTCCATCAGCCGCACCCCTGCAGCTGTGGACTTTTATAGCGGCCTTCGGGCCGCTTTTTTTCTTGGAACGGGGCGGCAAAGCACCTACAATGACCCGCACATCCCCGCAACCCAGGTACACAACATGCAGATTTCCGTGCACAAGGTCGTCACCATCGACTATACCCTCACCGATGATCAGGGCAACGTCATCGACAGTTCCAAGGGCGGCGACCCGCTGGCCTATATCCACGGCATCGGCAACATCATCCCCGGTCTGGAATCCGCGCTGGAAGGCAAGAAGGCCGGTGAAGCGCTGAAGGTTTCCGTGCCGCCGCAGGAAGGCTATGGCGAGCGCGACGACAGCATGAAGCAGGCGGTGCCGCGCCAGATGTTCGAGACCCCGGAAGAGATCCAGGTCGGCATGCAGTTCCACACCATGACCGAAGACGGCCATCCCATGGTGGTGACCGTGGTGGAAACCTCGCCGGAGACCATCACCGTCGATGCCAACCACCCGCTGGCCGGCCAGACGCTGAACTTCGATGTCACCATCGTCGAGGTGCGCGATGCCACCGAGGAAGAGCTGGAGCACGGCCACGTGCACGGCGCCGGCGGTCATCAGCACTGATGAAATACCGGCCGGGTCATGCCCCATGGGCTGACCCGGCCGGCATGGCCTGACACTGAATCAGGCGTAATGCTTGATGTTCTTGCGGCCCCCGCCCTTGCCCTTCTTCTGCACGATTACCCCCTTCACCACTTCGACGCCTGGCACCTCTTCCATGGGATAGGCGGGATTCAGCGCCTTGAGATAGCTGCGGCCTTCCACCACCACATACTGGCGGAAAATGTATTCGTTGTTGTGGTGGGCCACCACGTAGGAGCCGTCCTTCACCACGTTCTTCGGGTAGATGACGATGACGTCGCCTTCGACGAACTCCGGCAGCATGCTGTCGCCCAGCACCATCAGTGCGTAGGGCTCGTTGCCCTCGCACGGGCTGGAGAATGCGGCCAGACGCTCGTCTTCCGGCTCCGGCTGCTGCTCATTCTTGATGGGGATGAATTTTTCCACGGCCATGATTCTGCCTCTCTGCATCATTGCGGTGCTTTGAGTCCGTTGCCCAAAGCAAGTAATATTGCTGCCTTCTCTGTTGTCCGGGTTACCCGCTGAATCTGCAAGGTAGTCACCATGAAGCATTACACCGATCTGGTCGCCGAGTGCCTGTCCGAGGTGGAGGAACTGTTCCCCTGGGATTTGGAGGAAAAGCTCAACAGCACTCCCGATCTGCTGCTCGTCGACGTACGCGAGCCCTATGAGTTCTCTGCCATGCACATCGAGGGGGCCATCAACGTGCCACGTGGTGTGCTGGAGTCGGCCTGCGAGTGGGACTACGAGGAAACCGTGCCGGAACTCGCCGCCGGTCGCGAACGCGAAATCGTCGTCATCTGCCGTTCCGGCTACCGCAGCGTCCTCGCCGCCCACACCATGCAGCGCATGGGCTTCAAACACGTCTACTCACTCAAGACCGGCATGCGCGGCTGGTTCGAATTCGAACAGCCGATGATCGATGGCGACAACCAGCCGGTCGACGAGGACACCGGCGAGGACTACTTCACCACCAGGCTGCGCCCGGAACAGCGCAAGCCGGCATAATGCACGGCAGGTCTGTCGACCTGCCGCCTGTATCCACCATCAGCCGTAATAGGCCTGCGGCTCGAACCAGCTGAACTGCTTGTGCAGCTGCACCACCTCGCCGACCACGATCAGGGTCGGCGCCTTGATTTCCTGGTTTTCGATCACCTTGAGCATGGTGCCCAGGGTACCGATGAATTCCTTCTGCCGCGGCGTGGTCGCCTGCTGCACCAGGGCCATCGGCGTATCGGGCGAGCGGCCGTGCCTGATCAGGTTGTCGCAGATCACCGGCAGGCCCTTCAGGCCCATGTAGAACACCACGGTCTGGTTGGGCTGCGCCAGCGCCGACCAGTTCAGGTTCATGCTGCCGTCCTTGAGGTGGCCGGTGACGAAGGTGACCGACTGCGAGTAGTCGCGGTGGGTCAGCGGGATGCCGGCATAGGACGACATGCCAATGGCAGCGGTAATGCCCGGTACCACCTGGAAATTGACACCCTCCTCGGCCAGGGTCTCGATCTCCTCGCCGCCGCGGCCGAAGATGAACGGGTCGCCACCCTTGAGACGGCAGACGCGCTTGCCTTCCTTCGCCAGCTTCACCAGCAGCATGTTGATCTGATCCTGCGGCAGGGCATGGTTGTCGCGCTCCTTGCCGACGTAGATGCGCTCGGCATCGCGGCGGCACAGATCGAGCACCTGCTTGGACACCAGGCGGTCATGCACGATGACATCGGCCTGCTGCATCAGGCGCAGGGCGCGGAAGGTCAGCAGATCCGGATCGCCGGGACCGCCGCCGACCAGGTACACCTCGCCCACCTTCTCATCCTTGCCGGCGGCCACCGCGGCCTCCAGCGCGGCCTGGGCCTGTTCATCCTTGCCGGCGAACACCATTTCGGCGATCTCGCCCTGCAGGACGTTTTCCCAGAAGTTGCGCCGCGCGTTCACATCCGTGAAGCGGGCCTTGACCTTGTCGCGGAAGCTCTCGACCAGCTGCGCCAGACGGCCGTAGGCCGCCGGGATGGCCGACTCCAGGCGGGCGCGCAGCAGGCGCGCCAGCACCGGCGAGGCGCCGCCGGTGGACACCGCGATCTGCACCGGCGACCGGTCGATGATCGAGGGCATCACGAAGCTGCACAGGGACGGATTGTCGACCACGTTCACCGGCAGATTGCGCGCCTGGGCAAGGTCGGACACCTGGCGATTGACCGTCTCGTCATCGGTGGCCGCCACCACCAGGGCAACGCCGTCCAGATCGGTGGGGGCGAAGGGCGCGCGGCGGCAGGTAATGGTGCCGCTGTCCACCTGCTCCTGCAACGCAGGAACCAGCGCCGGGCTGACCACGTGTACCGCGGCACCGGCCTCCAGCAGCAGTCCGACCTTACGCACCGCCACCTCGCCACCGCCCACCACCAGGGCGCGGCGGTCCCGCACATTCATGAAAATTGGCAATAAATCCATTGGCTTACTACTCGTTATATCGCCCTGCCGGGCAAAAGGCTGGTTAGTTTACCGCGAAGCACAGGCATAACCTAGCCCGATATGGGGCCGCCATCCCGGAAGACAACACAGCCTCCGGAAATGCAAAGGGGCGCCGCAGCGCCCCCGCAGCCTGCTCCCGTCGGCACCTAGTCGGAAAAATCCTTCTTCGCCTTGTCGGCACTGGCCTTGGCATCCTCCTTGATGGCGGTGCCGACCTCCTGAAAGGCGCGTCCGGTATCCTTCAGACCCTGCTTGAAACCCTGCCAGGTTTCCTTCGCACCGTCCTTGATCTGTTGCGTCGCCGGCTTGTCGGCAGACTCGTCTGCCGCCGCCTCTTCGGCCAGCACCACGCCCCCATTCAGCAACAACAGCATCAGCAACCAGGTACGCATGATGTTCATTTCCAGAAGTCGTGCCAGCCCTGCTTGAAGCTGGCCCAGCCGTCCTTCATGCCGCTCTTGAAGCCGGCCCAGAACCCCTTGGATTCGCCTTTCACCTCCCTGGCGCCCTCCTTGACTTCCCTTTTGACCTCTTTCGCCCCGGCCTTGATGTCGTCCTTAAGCTCCTTGGCGCCTTCCTTCACGCCCTCTTTCACATCGCGCGCGCCGGATTTGACGTCATCCCAGAATCCCGCCTGCGAAGGCTGCGCGAACGCCAGCAGCAGCACAGCCAGACCGATCCAGTGTTTCATCTTCATTGCCTGCAACTCCTGCCCTAGCGGGCGTTGATGACAGCGAGACCACCCATGTACGGCTGCAGCGCGGCCGGCACGGCGACGCTGCCGTCCTCCTGCTGGTAGTTCTCCAGGATCGCCACCAGGGTACGGCCGACGGCAAGGCCGGAACCGTTCAGGGTGTGCACCAGCTCGGGCTTTTTGGTCTCCGGATTGCGCCAGCGCGCCTGCATGCGGCGGGCCTGGAAATCCTGGAAGTTGGAACAGGAGGAGATTTCGCGGTACTTGTCCTGCCCCGGCAGCCACACCTCCAGATCGTAGGTCTTGGCGGAGGAAAAGCCCATGTCGCCGGCGCACAGGGCCATGGTGCGGTACGGCAGCTCCAGGCGTTTCAGCACCTCCTCGGCGTGGCCGGTCAGCTCCTCCAGCGCCTGCCAGGAATCCTCCGGCCGCACCACCTGCACCAGCTCCACCTTCTCGAACTGGTGCTGACGGATCATGCCGCGGGTGTCCTTGCCGTAGGCGCCGGCCTCGCTGCGGAAACACGGCGTATGGCAGACGAACTTCAGCGGCAGGCGCTCGGCCTCGACGATGGTGTCGCGCACGATGTTGGTGACCGGCACCTCGGCGGTGGGGATCAGGTAGTAGTTCTGCTCGCCGCGCAGGGCGAACAGGTCCTGCTCGAACTTGGGCAGCTGGCCGGTGCCGCGCAGGCTGTCGGCGTTGACCAGATACGGCACGTAGGTCTCGGTGTAGCCGTGCTCGCCGGTATGCAGGTCCAGCATGAACTGGATCAGGGCGCGGTGCATGCGCGCCAGCGCACCCTGCATGGTGGCGAAGCGCGAGCCGGTGATCTTGGCGGCGGTCTCGAAATCGAGCTGGCCCAGGCCCTCGCCCACGTCGACGTGATCCTTCGGCGTAAAATTGAAGCTGCGCGGCGTGCCCCAGCGGCGCACCTCCACATTGTCGTTCTCGTCCCGGCCCGCCGGCACGCTCTCGTGGGGAATGTTGGGCACGCCCATAAGGATGGCATTCAGCTCGTCCTGAATGCCATTGAGGCGCGCCTCAGCCTCTTTCAGCTTGTCACCCAGATCGGCCACGGCCGCCAACAGCGGTGCGGTATCCTCGCCACGGGCCTTGGCCTGACCGATGGCCTTGGAGCTGCTGTTGCGCTCGGCCTGCAACTCCTGGGTGCGCATCTGGATATCCTTGCGCTCGGCCTCCAGGCGGCCGATGGCAGCGGTGTCCAGCACGAAACCACGACGCGCGAGCTGTTGCGCGGTGGTTTCCAGTTCGGCCCGAAACAGGCGGGGGTCATGCATGTTCGTTTCCTTTCACAATACGCTGTTCAGTCGTTCACCCGGGCCGCCCAACTGAGCATATGGCCCGGCTTGATGTCATCCTTCAGGTGCTCGAGGATCACGGCCACCTTGTCCGGCGTGTCGAAGAACTCGACAATGACGGGCAGATCCAGCGACAGGTCCACCAGCTTGGCGGTGTGGATCTTTCCGGAGGCCCCGAAGCCGGCGATGCCACGGAACACGGTGACGCCGCGCACATGCTCCCAGTCGTGCAGGCGCTTGAGCAGATGATCCGCCTGGCCCTGCCCTTCACTCAGGTAGATGCGCACCACGGTCACTTCCGTCCCGCTCATAACTGCCTCCCCAACACCATCCCGCCCCAGGCCGCGACTATGCACAGCACGACACTGAGCGCCACATTCATCATGGCCCGCAACAGCTGACCATCCTCGATCAGGTTGAGGGTCTCCAGCGAAAAAGTGGAGAAGGTGGTGAAGGCACCGAGAAAGCCCACCAGCAGCAGTGCACGCCACTCCGGTGCGGTGCTCATCCGCTCCACCAGCATCACGTACAGAAATCCCATCAGCAGCGAGCCGGCCACGTTCACCACCAGCGTGCCCCAGGGAAAGCCGCGCCCGAGCAGGCCGTACACCCAGCCCGCCACCCAGAAGCGCAGCAGGGCCCCGACGGCACCACCACCTGCAATGGCCAGTATCTGCGTCATCGCTACTCTCAACCGCTATTTCTTCTTCTGCCGCGCCGCGCGATCCAGCTCGCGCAGATGGGCCAGCTTCTCGCCGATCTTGATCTCCAGGCCACGCGGCACCGGCTGGTAGTAGCTGCGCTCCGGCATCTCCTCAGGGAAGTAGCTCTCCCCCGCCGCGTAAGCCTCCGGCTCGTCGTGGGCGTAGCGATAGGCCTTGCCATAGCCCAGCTCCTTCATCAGCTTGGTCGGCGCGTTGCGCAGATGGATCGGCACCTCGTAGGAGCCGTGCTGCTTCACGTCGGCCATGGCCGCATTGTACGCCATGTAGGCCGCATTGCTCTTGGGCGCACAGGCCATGTACACCACCGCCTGGGCGATGGCCAGCTCACCCTCCGGGCTGCCGAGGCGCTCCTGCACGTCCCAGGCATTCAGCGCCATCTGCAGGGCGCGCGGGTCGGCATTGCCGATGTCCTCGGTGGCCATGCGCACCACGCGGCGCGCAATGTAGAGCGGATCGCAGCCGCCGTCCAGCATGCGCGCCAGCCAGTACAGGGAGGCATCGGGAGCCGAGCCGCGCACCGACTTGTGCAACGCGGAAATCTGGTCGTAAAAGACTTCGCCGCCCTTGTCGAAACGGCGCCCGCCGCCGGCCAGCACCTCGTGCAGGGTTTCCTCCGAAACCACCTCCCGGCCGTCCACCTTCTCCGCCAGGTCGGCAGCGATCTCCAGCAGGTTGAGGGCACGGCGGGCGTCGCCATCGGCGGCTTCGGCGATACGCGCCAGCAGTTCCGGGGCGATGGCCAGCGGGCGCTCGCCGAGGCCACGCCCGGCATCGTGCAGCGCCCGCTCCAGCACGGCGAGGATGTCCTCCTCCGTCAGGCTCTTCAGCACATAGACGCGTGCCCGCGACAGCAGCGCGTTGTTCAGCTCGAAGGAGGGGTTCTCGGTGGTGGCGCCGATGAAGGTGACGGTGCCGTCCTCCACATAGGGCAGGAAGGCATCCTGCTGCGACTTGTTGAAGCGGTGAACCTCGTCGACGAACAGCACCGTGCCGCGGTTGTAGGCGGCGCGCACCTGCTGCGCCTGGGTGATGGCCTCGCGGATGTCCTTGACGCCGGACAGCACCGCGGACAGGGCGATGAACTGGGCATTGGCGCGGCCGGCGATCATCCGCGCCAGGGTGGTCTTGCCGGTACCCGGTGGCCCCCAGAACACCATCGAGTGCAGGTTGCCCGACTCGATGGCGAGGCGCAGCGGCTTGCCCGGACCGAGCAGGTGCGACTGACCGCAGTACTCCTCCAGCGTGGCCGGCCGCATGCGGTCGGCCAGCGGATGGAAGCGATCGCCGTCCTTCATTCCCCCACCACGTCGACGCCCGGCGGTGGCGTGAAGCGGAAGGCGCCCGCCTCGACGCTGGGATTGCGGCTCACGGTATGGAAGAACAGGCGCGTCATCTGGCCGAAGTTGTCCACCATTTCCATGGCGCGGATCACCTCGCCTTCCAGGGCCAGGCGGATGTAGGCGAAGGTGGCGTCCTTCTCGCGCGGCTTGAGGTCGATCCAGGTGTAGCCTTCGTGATCACCCAGTTCTTCCAGGGTGAAGCTGCGTTCCAGCGGCTCGCTGCCCGTCAGCAGCATCGCCGGGGTGCTGCCCAGCGCCTCGGCCTGCGGCCGCACGGTAACCTGCTCCAGGTCCTTGTCGTACATCCACACCTTCGCGCCGTCAGCAACATAGAGCTGGCTGTACGGCTTGGAGTAGTCGAGACGGAAACGGCCGGGGCGCGACAGCAGCAGCACCCCCTCGCTCTCCTCCTTCACGCGCTGCTCGGCATCCACCAGGGTCTGCACGAATTCGGCGCGCATGGTCTTCAGCCCCTTGAAGAAGGCATCCAGCCGCGCCTTGCCGTCGGCGGCCTGAACGGCCGAGGCGAGGAACAGGGACAGCAGCAACAGGGAGGTTCGTGCCAACAGATAGATAGATTTCATGGACATGCTCGACGGTATCCGGCCCGACCGGCCCGCGGGATTGGACAAGCGGTCAGGGCATTTGCTCGGGCGTTGGAAAAAAAAGATCAACTCTCCGGCGGCGGCGGTGCCAGCACCTCACGCGCCCCGTTGGATTGCAGCGGGCCGACCACGCCGGCCACCTCCATCATCTCCACCATGCGGGCGGCACGGTTGTAGCCGATCTTGAGGCGGCGCTGGATACCGGACACCGAGGCGCGGCGGCTTTCCAGTACGATCTGCACCGCCTCGTCGTACAGCGGGTCGGACTCGGACCCCTCGCCACCGCCCTCGCCGGCAAAGCCGCCCTCGCCGCCTTCGCTGCCGCCGCCCTTGAGGATATCCTCCACGTATTCGGGTCGGCCGCGCTGCTTGAGGTCGTCCACCACGCGGTGCACCTCCTGATCGGAGACGAAGGCACCGTGGATGCGTGCCGGCACGCCGTGCCCCGGCGGCAGGTAGAGCATGTCGCCGTTGCCGAGCAGACTCTCGGCGCCCTGCTGATCGAGGATGGTGCGCGAGTCGATGCGCGAGGACACCTGGAAGGCGATGCGGGTCGGGATGTTGGCCTTGATGAGGCCGGTGATCACGTCCACCGACGGCCGCTGCGTGGCGAGGATCAGGTGGATGCCGGCGGCGCGCGCCTTCTGCGCCAGGCGGGCGATGAGTTCCTCCACCTTCTTGCCCACCACCATCATCATGTCGGCCAGCTCGTCGACGATGACCACGATGTACGGCAACGTATCCAGTTCGGGGCGCTGCTCCTCCAGCTCCGGCGCATCAGGCACCAGCGGCTTCCACAGCGGATCCTTGATGGGCTGCTTGGCGGCGATGGCATCCTTGATCTTCTTGTTGTAGCCGCCGACGTTGCGCACGCCCAGCGAGGCCATCAGCTTGAAGCGTCGCTCCATCTCCGCCACGCACCAGCGCAGCGCATTGGCGGCATCCTTCATGTCGGTGACCACCGGCGAGAGCAGGTGGGGGATGCCTTCGTAGATCGACAGCTCCAGCATCTTGGGATCGACCATGATCATGCGCACGTCACGCGGCGTGGCGTTGTACAACAGGCTCAGGATCATGGCGTTGATCGCCACCGACTTGCCGGAACCGGTGGTACCGGCCACCAGCAGGTGCGGCATCTTGGCCAGGTCCGCCACCATGGGGACGCCGGCGATGTCCTTGCCCAGGGCCAGGGTCAGGTGTGAGGCGGCATTTTCATAGGCCGGCGAGGTCAGCACCTCGGACAGGCGCACGATTTCCCGCGTCTCGTTGGGCACCTCCAGGCCGATGGTGGTCTTGCCCGGAATCACCTCCACCACGCGCACGGAGATGGAAGACAGGGAGCGCGCCAGATCCTTGGACAGGTTGGAAATCTGGCTCACCTTGATGCCGGCGGCGGGCTGCAGCTCGAAACGGGTGATCACCGGGCCGGGATGCACCTCCACCACCTGGGCCTCGATACCGAAATCCTGCAGCTTCATCTCCACCAGACGCGACACCGCCGCCAGCGCCTCCGGCGAGATACGGTTGCCGCTCTGCTCGGCGACATCGAGCAGGGCCAGCGGCGGCAGGCCCCCCTCGCCCGCCATCGGCGCGAACAGCGGCACCTGCTTTTCCTTCTCCACCCGCTCCGACACCACCGGCGCCTGCTTGATCACCGGCTCGATGCGCGGCGGCGGCCGCTTGGCCACCTTGGCCTTCTCGGTCTTCACCACCTGCTCACGCTGCTGGCGCGCCTGGCGCGCGGCGAGGAATTCATTGAGCTGCGGCAGCAGCCGGCGCAACCAGGCACCGAGGCGCAGGGTCCAGGCCCCCACCGCGTCCATCACCCACAGCCAGGACAGGCCGGTGAACACCGTCACGCCGGTCAGGAACAGGGCCAGCAGGAACAGGGTGGCGCCGAGGAAACTGAACGAACCGACCAGACTGCGGCCCACCACATCGCCGAGGATGCCGCCGGCATTGAGCGGCAGGGCCACGTCGCTGTAATCGAAGTGCAGGAAGGCCAGACCGGCCCCGGCCATCACGGTGAGCACGAAACCGGCGCCGCGCAGGGCCAGTTCGGCATGGTTCTGCGCGTTCTCCTCCTCGTTGCGGCCGCGGAACAGCAGCCAGCCGCTGTAGGCCACCATCACCGGGAACAGGTAGGCCATGTAGCCGAAGAGATAGAGGAAGATGTCGGCAAACCAGGCGCCGGCACGGCCGCCCAGATTGGCCACCCCGGTATTGCGCCCCACGCTGGACCAGCCCGGGTCGGCCGGGTGATAGCTGTAGAGGGCGATGAGCAGATAGATGGCGACGGCGCCGAACAGATACAGCGCCGCCTCGCGCAGGCCGCGACGCAGCTGCTGTCCGAGGACAAAACGATCCGGTTTCTTGCTGCTTGCCTGGGCCAATGAAACTAACCTTTTACCGTAAGTGTTTTATGTAAGACTTTGTAATTATATAGGTTAAGCGCTGCGATTACAGCTGTTGCAGGGCCGGATGCACGATCGCCCCGCCACGCACGTTCACCCCGCGCGCCAGGGCCGCCTGGGCCTCCCAGCCGCCCTGGGCCAGGCGCTGCACATAAGGGATCAGGGCCGCCGACAGGGCCTGCGAGGCGGTGCGCGGCACCGAGCCGGGCATGTTGGTGACGCCGAAGTGCACTACGTTCTCCCACACGTAGGTGGGGGCGGCCCAGGTGGTCGGACGCGTGGTTTCAATACAGCCGCCCTGGTCCACCGAGATGTCCACCACCACGCTGCCCGGCTGCATGGCGCGCACGGTGTCGGCACTGACCAGATGCGGGGCACGCGCACCGGGGATCAGTACCGCCCCCACCAGCAGGTCCGCTGCCAGCACCGCCCGCTCGATGGCGTCGGCATAGGGATACAGCGCGGTCACGTTGGGCCCCAGGGCACGCATCACCGCCAGCTTGTCGCGGTTGCGATCGAACACCGTCACCTGCGCCCCCAGTGCCGCCGCCACCATCGCCGCGCTGCCGCCGGCCACGCCGGCCCCCAGCACCGCCACATGACCGCGCTCCGCCGCCGGCAGGCCGCCGAGCAGAAGCCCCTTGCCGCCCTGCGGCGCGGTAAGCAGCCAGGCCCCGGCCTGCGCGGCGATGCGCCCGGCAATATCGCTCATCGGCGCCAGCAGCGGCAGGCGGCCGTCCGCCTCCTCCACCGTCTCGAAGCCCACGGCGGTGAGACCGATGCGCAGCAGTTCCTGCGTCAGCGCCGGCTCGGCGGCGAGGTGCAGGTAACAGAACAGCAGGTGATCGGAGCGCAGCAACGGCCACTCCTGCGGCTGCGGCTCCTTCACCTTCACCACCATCTGCGCCCAGCCGTACAGGGCCGCCGCATCAGGCAAGACGCTGACGCCCACCGCCTGATAGTCGGCATCGGCGTAACCGCTGAGGCGGCCGGCATCGTGCTCCACGGCCACCTCGTGGCCCGCCCGCACCAGTTCGGCCGCCGCCGCCGGGATCAGCCCGACGCGGCCTTCCAGAGTCTTCACCTCACGGGGAATGCCGATACGCATACGCTGTCCTTTACCCTGCGGGAACCATTCCGTAACATGCCTGCATCAACAGCTTGAACTTTGTCCAGGCGCCCCGATATCCGGCACCTGTTGCGCCGAAATTCTGGCATGAGATTCAGGAAATTAACTGCGATGGAGTCTACCACATGAGCCAAACCAAGCATTGCCGCCTGCTGATCCTCGGTTCCGGTCCCGCCGGCTACACCGCCGCCGTCTATGCCGCCCGCGCCAACCTCAATCCTGTGATCATCACCGGCATGCAGCAGGGCGGCCAGCTGATGACCACCACCGAGATCGACAACTGGCCCGGCGGCGAGCACGGCCTGACCGGTCCCGGCCTGATGCAGCAGATGGAAGAGCACGCCAAGCGCTTCAACACCGAGATCATCTTCGACACCATCATGAAGGCCGATCTGTCCAAGCGCCCGTTCACCCTCACCGGTGACTCCGCCACCTACACCTGCGATGCCCTGATCATCGCCACCGGCGCCTCAGCCATGTACCTGGGTCTGGCGTCGGAGGAGAAGTTCAAGGGCCGCGGCGTCTCCGGCTGCGCCACCTGCGACGGCTTCTTCTATCGCAACCAGAACGTGGCCGTCATCGGCGGCGGCAACACCGCCGTGGAAGAGGCGCTGTACCTGTCCAACATCGCCAAGCACGTCACCGTGGTGCACCGCCGCGACAAGTTCCGCTGCGAGAAGATCCTGTCCGATCAACTGATCGAGAAGAGCAAGACCGGCAACGTCACCATCGAGTGGAACCATGAGGTGGACGAGGTGCTGGGCGACAACTCCGGCGTCACCGGCCTGCGCATCAAGAGCACCCAGGACGGCAGCAAGAAGGACCTGGAACTGACCGGCGTGTTCATTGCCATCGGCCACAAGCCCAACACCGACCTGTTCGACGGCCAGATCACCCTGGAGCACGGCTACATCGTCACCCAGGGCGGCCGCAACGGCAACGCCACCGCCACCAACATCGAAGGCGTGTTCGCCGCCGGCGACGTGGCCGATCACAACTACCGCCAGGCCATCACCTCCGCCGGCACCGGCTGCATGGCCGCGCTGGACGCCGAGGCCTTCCTGGAAGGCAAGGGTTAATTCCCCATCCTTGCCGCAAAACAAAACCCCCGCGGGTCATACCCGCGGGGGTTTTGTTTTTATGGGCGGTCAGCGACGCTTGAGCTGGTAGTACTGCACCGCACGGTTGTGCTCCTCCAGCGTGGCGGAGAACTGGTGGGTACCATCGCCGCGGCCAACGAAATATAAAGCCTCGCCGGGCGCCGGATGCAGTGCGGCATGGATGCTGTCACGCCCGGGCATGGCGATGGGCGTGGGCGGCAGACCGTGGCGGGTATAGGTGTTGTACGGTGTATCGTCGGTGAGATCGCGGCGGCGCAGATTGCCGTCGAAATCCAGCCCCAGGCCATAGATCACCGTGGGGTCGGTCTGCAGGCGCATGCGCTTCTGCAGACGACGCACGAAGACACCAGCGATAGTCGTGCGCTCGCTGGCCTGGCCGGTTTCCTTCTCGATGATCGAGGCCAGGATCAGCGCCTCCTCCGGTGTCGCCAGCGGCAGGCCGTCGCCGCGTCGCTCCCACTCGTAGGCCAGCACCTCGCTCATCTGGCGATAGGCCCGGCGCAGGAACTCCACATCGCTCATGCCACGCGGGAAGTGATAGGTGTCGGGAAAGAAGCGCCCTTCCGGATGCTCATCGGCATACCCCAGACGAGCCATCACCTCACCGTCGGTGAGTCCGGTCAGGGTTTGCGCCAAATATGGACTGCCGCGCACGGCATCCATCACCTGGCGGAAATTCCAGCCCTCCACCAGGGTCAGTGCATACAGCTGCACACGCCCCTCCACCATCATCTGCAACAACTGGCGTGCGGTCGTGCCCGGCTCGACACGGTATTCGCCGACACGTATCTGGTGGGCACTATCGGACAGGCGCGCCATCCACACGAAATAGCGCGCACTGCTGATATGGCCCGCCTCCTCCAGTTGCCGCGCCACCGCCGTCAGCGAAGCACCGGGACGCACCTCGACGGTGGCGCCTTCCTCTCCCACCAGCAGCGGCGCCGTGACGAAGGACTGATAGCCGAACCAGAACCAGCCCAGCACCAGACTGACGACGAGCACCAGGGCGCCCAGCAAATGGAACAGACGTTCACGCATGATCCGGATTCTCGATGGCCTGCTGCAGGCGCCGGGTCAACGGCCCCACCGCAAACTCCTGTTGCTCGAACTGCCGCACCGGCCACAGGCCGATGAGACTGTTACAGAAAAACATCTCCTCCGCCGTCGCCACATCATCCAGCCGCAGCGGCGCCACCACGCCCGGAATGCCGAGCCGGGCCGCCAGCTCCAGAATCTGTGCGCGCATGACACCGGCCACGCCGCATTCATCCAGCACAGGGGTCAGCAGACAGCCGTCACGCACCAGAAACACATTGCTCATGGTGCCCTCGACGAGCTGGCCGGCACCGTCCAGCAGCAGACCCTCGGCAATATCGGGGTCGCTCCATTCGGCACGTGCCAGCACCTGCTCCAGCCGGTTGAGGTGCTTGATGCCGGCCAGACGCGGATTGCTGCCCAGGCGCAGGGTGCACAGACGGGCGCGCACGCCCTGCGTCGCGTGCTGTTCCGGATAGTCCGGCCAGGGATGCAGGGACAGGATACGCCGCGGCATGGCGTGCTCGGGCAGCCGGTAACCGCGACCGCCGGAACCGCGGGTGATGATGATCTTCAGCACGGCACGGGCATGCCCGGCACACAACTGCAATGCTTCGGTCTGCAGCAGTTCCAGAGGAGGCGGCACGATACCGAGGCGGGCACAGTCGCGTTGCAGACGGGCCAAGTGCTGCGGCCACAATTGCGGGACACCGTCCCTGACGGCGAGGGTTTCGAACAGGCCGTCGCCATACAGCAGGCCGCGATCATCGGCCGCTATCTGGTCGCTGTCCTTGCCGTCGATAAGCATGCGGGGGAAAAGCACCGGCCCGCGACAGCGGGCCGGTGCGAAGGCTTAGATCTTCTTGAACACCAGGGTGCCGTTGGTGCCGCCGAAGCCGAACGAGTTCGACAGGGCGATCTCGATCTTGCGCTCCTGTGCCGTATTCGGCACGTAGTTCAGATCGCATTCCGGATCCTGGTTGAAGATGTTGATGGTGGGCGGCGCCACCTGATCACGAATCGCCAGGGTGGTGAACACCGCCTCGATGCCGCCGGCGGCACCGAGCAGGTGGCCGGTCATGGACTTGGTGGAACTCATCGCCAGCTTGTAGGCGTGGTCGCCGAAGGCCGCCTTGGCGGCATCGGTCTCGGCCTTGTCGCCGGCCGGGGTCGAGGTGCCGTGGGCATTGATGTAGTCCACCTGCTCCGGGTTGATGCCGGCATTGCGCATCGCGGCCTGCATGCAGCGCTTGGCACCGTCGCCGCCGGCGGCCGGCAGGGTCATGTGGTAGGCGTCGCCGCTCATGCCGTAGCCGATCAGTTCGGCGTAGATGCGCGCGCCGCGCGCCTTGGCGAATTCGTACTCCTCCAGCACCACCACACCGGCGCCGTCGGACAGCACGAAACCGTCGCGGTCCTTGTCCCACGGCCGGCTGGCGGTGGCGGGATCGTCATTGCGGCTGGACAGGGCGCGGGCAGCGCAGAAACCGCCCAGCCCCAGCGGCGAGGTTGCCATCTCGGCACCACCGGCGATCATCACGTCGGCATCGCCGTACTCGATGATGCGCGCGGCATCGCCGATGCTGTGGGTGGCGGTGGCGCAGGCGGTGACCAGCGCAATATTCGGGCCCTTCATGCCGTACATGATCGATACATGACCGGAGATCATGTTGATGATGTTGCTGGGCACGAAGAACGGGGAGATGCGGCGCGGGCCGTTGGCCATCAGGCTTTCATGGGCCTTCTCGATGCCGGGCAGGCCGCCGATGCCGGAGCCGATGGCCACACCGATGCGCTCGGCGTTCTCTTCGGTCACGGTCAGACCGGAGTCCGCGATGGCCTCCTTCGCTGCGGCGATACCGTAGTGAATGAAGGGATCCATCTTCTTCGCCTCTTTGGGCGACAGATAATTCTCGGCATTGAACCCCTTCACCGAACCGCCGAAGTGGGTGGTGAATGCCGAGGTATCGAAATGGGTGATGGGAGCAATACCGCTCTTGCCGGCCAGTATGTTTTCCCACGATTCCTTTACACTCAGGCCGACAGGGGAAACCATGCCCAAGCCGGTGATCACAACGCGCCGCTTAGCCAAGGGACATACCTCTTAAAAATTTGCTTCCTGTTAAAGCGCGAGGCCGCGACCACTCAGCGTGGTTCGGCGGCCTCGGACAGGGACAACAGGCGAATCAGCCCTGGTGGGCGTTGACGTAATCGATGGCCTGCTGAACCGTGGTGATCTTCTCGGCCTCTTCGTCCGGAATCTCGGTCTCGAATTCCTCTTCCAGAGCCATCACCAGCTCGACGGTGTCGAGGGAATCAGCGCCCAGGTCGTCGACGAAGGAGGAGCTGTTCTGTACCTCTTCTTCCTTAACTCCCAACTGCTCGACAACGATCTTCTTGACGCGTTCTTCGATGCTGCTCATGACAGGTATATCCTCCAAAGATAAATGACCGCGGTATTGTAATTAAACCCACCGGCCTATGCCAGACAAATGATGGTGCCGCTCCGGCTGCGAAACGGCATCACGACACACCACTAACTATTTGTTTACAAAAAAACTTTTCGGCCTACGCCATGTACATGCCGCCGTTCACGTGCAGGGTCTCGCCGGTGATGTAGGCCGCCTCGGGGGACGCCAGGAAGGCCACGGCCGCGGCAATCTCCTCCGGCTGGCCGAGACGGTTGAGGGGGATCTGCTTGAGCAGATTCTCCTTGTGCTCGTCGGCCAGGGCGCGGGTCATGTCGGTGTCGATGAAGCCGGGCGCCACGGCATTCACGGTCACGCCGCGGGCACCGACCTCGCGGGCCAGCGACTTGGTGAAACCGAAGATGCCGGCCTTGGCGGCGGCATAGTTGGTCTGGCCGGCATTGCCGGAGGCCCCCACCACCGAGGCGATGCTGATGATGCGGCCCTTGCGCGCCTTGGTCATGGCGCGCAGGCAGGCCTTGGACATGCGGTAGACGGACTTGAGGTTGGTATCGATGATGGCATCCCACTCATCATCCTTCATGCGCATCAGCAGATTGTCACGGGTGATGCCGGCATTGTTCACCAGCACGGTGGGCGCACCGAACTCCTGGGTGATCGCCTCCAGCACCGCATCGATGCTCTCCTGCTCGGTGACGTTGAGCGCCACACCCCTGCCCTTCACGCCCGCCTCCTTCAGATAGGCCGTGATCTGCTCGGCCCCGCTCTCCGAGGTGGCGCTGCCGATCACCGTGGCGCCACGCTGGCCCAGGGCCAGGGCGATGGCCTTGCCGATACCGCGGCTGGCGCCGGTGACGAGGGCGATTTCATTTTCCATGGACATGTGTCTCTCCTCAGCTCAGGGCCGCCAGCGCCTCATCCAGGCTGGCGGTATCGACGATGGCGAAAGTCTTCATATCTTTGGCGATGCGCTTGTTGAGGCCGACCAGCACCTTGCCGGGACCGCACTCGACCAGGGCATCGACGCCGTCGGCGGCCATCTTCTGCACCGTCTCCACCCAGCGCACCGGGCTGTACAGCTGGCGCGCCAGGGCCTGGCGCATGGTGTCGGCATCGCTAGCCACCGCCACATCGACGTTGTTGATCACCGGGATCTGCGGCACCTGCACGCTGATGCCGGCCAGACGCTGGGCCAGGCGATCGGCGGCCGGCTGCATCAGCGCGCAGTGCGACGGCACGCTCACCGGCAGCGGCAGGGCGCGCTTGGCGCCCATGGCCTTGGCCGCCTCCATGGCGCGCTCCACGGCGGCGACATGGCCGGCGATCACCACCTGCCCCGGTGAATTGAAATTGACGGCGGACACCACCTGCCCCTGCGCCGCACCGGCACAGGCCTCGACCACCTGCGCATCCTCCAGACCGAGGATCGCCGCCATGGCGCCGGTACCGGCAGGAACGGCCTCCTGCATGTAGCGGCCACGCTCGGCCACCAGGGCCACGCCGTCGGCAAAGGACAGCGCACCGGCACACACCAGCGCGGTGTACTCGCCCAGGCTGTGGCCGGCCATCACCACCGGCGTCTTGCCGTTCTTTTCCTGCCATACGCGCCACGCCGCCACACCCGCGGTGAGCATGGCCGGCTGGGTGATGTGGGTCTGGTTCAGCTCGTCGGCCGGACCATTCTGGGTCAGCTGCCACAGGTCATAGCCCAGCGCAGCGGAGGCCTCGGCGAAGGTGTCGCGCACCAGCGGATGGGCCGCGGCCAGTTCGGCCAGCATGCCGACGGATTGGGAACCCTGACCGGGAAAGACAAAGGCTAAAGACATGAAATCCCCCAGACGTTATCTTTTTTACAAAGCTCAAAACTGTCCGCAAATAAACGCAAATTCACGCGAATGGAAACCCGGTATTTGCGGACTTACGATTTTAACAACGGATTAGTAGCGCACCAGCGCCGAGCCCCAGGTGAAGCCGCCGCCGAAGGCCTCCAGCAGCAGCACGTCACCGCGCTGGATGCGGCCGTCGCGCACAGCGGCATTCAGGGCCAGCGGCACCGAAGCGGCGGAAGTATTGCCGTGCTCGGCCACCGTCATCACCACACGGTCCATGGTCATCTTCAGTTTCTTCGCCGTCGCCTGGATGATGCGGGTGTTGGCCTGGTGCGGCACCAGCCAGTCCACCTCGCTCTTGTCCATGTGATTGGCTTCCAGGGTTTCGTCGACGATGCGGCCCAGGGTATTGACCGCCATCTTGAACACCTCGTTGCCGCTCATCTCGATGTACGGCCCCTCCTCGCCCTGCACGCCTTCCGATACACCGCCATTGGTGGTGAGCAGCGATTCGTAGCTGCCGTCGGCATGCATGTGGGTGGAGAGGATGCCCGGTTCGCTGCTCGCCTGCAGCACCACTGCGCCGGCACCGTCACCGAACAGCACACAGGTATTGCGGTCGCTCCAGTCGACGATGCGCGACAGCGTCTCGGCACCAATCACCAGGGCGTTGCGCACGCCGCCGGCACGGATGAATTTGTCGGCCACACCGAGGGCATAGACGAAACCGGTGCATACCGCCTGGATGTCGAAGGCGGGACAACCGTGAATATCGAGGCGCTGCTGCAACAGGCAGGCGGTGCTGGGAAACACGCGATCCGGCGTGGTGGTGGCGACGATGATCAGGTCGATCTCGTCCTTGCCGATGCCGGCCGCCTCCAGCGCCTGCCGCGCCGCCTGCTCGGCCAGATCGCAGGTGGTCTGGCCATCGGCCGCGATGTGGCGCTCCTTGATGCCGGTGCGATCGGTGATCCACTCGTCCGACGTGTCGACCATCTTCTCCAGGTCGGCATTGGTCAGCACCTTGTCGGGCAGATAGCCGCCCGTACCGATAATGCGTGAATAGTTCAAACTGCGCGCCTTTCTTCCAACAGGGTTGTCAGTTGTTCCCGAATGCGTTCGGGGACGTTCTTGCGCGTCTCCACCACCGCCTCGTGGATGGCACGGGCAAAGGCGAACACGTCGGCACTGCCATGGCTCTTGATCACGATGCCGCGCAGGCCGACCAGACTGGCGCCATTGTAGCTGCGCGGGTCGATGCGGGCACGGAATGCCTTCAACACCGGCAGTGCCACCAGGCCGGCCAGGCGCGTCAACAGGTTGCGCTTGAATTCCTGGCGCATGTAATGGCTGATCATCTTGGCCACGCCCTCGCTCGCCTTGAGCGCCACGTTGCCGATGAAGCCGTCACACACCACCACGTCCACGGTGCCCTTGTAGATGTCGTCACCCTCGACGAAACCGACGTAATTGAGCTTGCTCTGCTGCAGCAGGCGCGAGGCCTCCTTCACCTGCTCGTTGCCCTTGATCTCCTCCTCACCGATGTTGAGCAGACCGACGCTGGGTGATGCGATGTTACCTACGGTCTGCGCCAGCACCGAACCCATGACTGCGAATTCGTACAGATTCTCCGCACCGCTGTCGACGTTGGCGCCGAGGTCGAGCACGTAGGACTGGCCGCGAATGGTGGGCAATGCGGTGAGGATCGCCGGACGATCGATGCCCGGCAGGGTCTTGAGCACGAAACGGGCGGTGGCCATCAACGCGCCGGTATTGCCGGCACTGACACAGGCCTGGGCGGCGCCATCCTTCACCAGGTTGATGGCGACGCGCATGGAGGAATCCTTCTTGTTGCGCAGGGCATGGGACGGCAGATCGTCCATGCTCACCACCTGGGAGGCATGGTGTACGCGCAGGCGCTCGGCGGCGACCGCCGGATGGCGGCGCAACTCGGCGTCGAGAATCTGCTGGTCACCGACCAGGATGATGGAAAGTTCGGGATGGGACTCGATGGCCTGCAGGGCTGCCGGAACCACCACGCCGGGGCCGTGATCACCGCCCATGGCATCGAGCGCTATTGTCGTTGTTGTCGCCGTCATCGCTATGGATCAGTCTGGTTCAGACACGCGAAAGCGGCCTCAACGAAACCGGCTGCACGGCAACCGGCACGCGAGGCCGCTTTCACAGTGACACCGCCTGATCTTACTCGCCCTTGACGTTCAGCACCTTGCGGCCACGGTAGTAGCCGTCCGGGCTGATGTGGTGACGCAGATGGGTCTCACCGGTGGTCGGCTCGATGGAAATGGCACCTGCCTTCAGGGCATCGTGCGAACGGCGCATGTCGCGCTTGGAGCGGGTCTTGCGGTTTTGCTGAACAGCCATGGTGTTACCTCGTTAAAGAGTCTTGCTCAATGGTTTTTAAGTCCGGCCAGGACCGCGAACGGATTTTCGCGCGCGGCCCCGGCCTTATTGTCCGTCCCCGCCTCCGTCACCGCCGGCGCACATTCATCTTCGGCGTGGCGCGGCACGATGGGCAAGGAAAGAATCAATTCGTCTTCAATCACCTCACGCAGGAACAGCGGCTCCTCCGTGACATACAATGGTTCGTAGATGTCGGGCAGCTTTTCCGCCTGAGCCTCGCTGGTCACCACGCCCAACAGGCGCTCCACCTCGATGAGATGACGCACCGGCCCCAGGCAGCGCTGGCAAACCAGGGCAACCTCGGCGCGCAGTTGCAGGCGCATGAAGGCACGCCGTTCGACGTCGATGCCAAAGTCGAGCACCACCTCGGCCTCGCCCGGCGCCTGGGCCAGCAGCGGGGCGAAACGCTCCATCTCCGCCATGGGCATGCGCCCGTGCAACTGCGCACCGGCGCGGGCCAGACGCAGCGGATCTATATGGAGGGGAAGGCGCTCGTCCGACATAAGCGGCGCATATTACTCCGCACGCCCGGTTTTTGTCAAAACCGTTTTACTCAGAAACTCCTTCTGATTCCGTAGCTTCCATGGCCTGGATCACACTTTTGTCTTGACAAGGCGGGGCGATTTCCCTAAATAGCATGGGGCAGAAAACGGCATATCCCCCTATGCCGTTTTTTTTGCCTTTAATCCGGGAAGTCCATCGGCGGCGTGATGATCGCGATGCCATCGGGAGACATGAGGGATTTTCAGCGGACGCGCGGTACTGGAGGTATTGCCGACCGAAGAAAAACTCGCGTGGATTCAACGAGCAAGCGAGGGCACTTCTCCCAGTGGACCGTCCGGATTTAATTCATCCTAGGAGCTAGTCGGACCCGGACCGGTCTGCCGCACCGGTTCTTTAATGGCCAGGGTGGCCCGGAACGACAGCGAGAGCCGCCTGTGATAAAGAAAATCCTCATTGCCAACCGCGGCGAAATTGCCGTGCGCATCGTCCGCGCCTGCGCCGAAATGGGCATCCGCTCCGTGGCGGTGTATGCCGAGGCCGATCGCCATGCACTGCATGTGAAGAAGGCCGACGAGGCCTACAGCCTCGGCCCCGACACCGTCGCCGGCTATCTGAATGCCCACCGCCTGGTCAATCTGGCCGTCGCCACCGGCTGCGACGCCCTGCACCCGGGCTACGGCTTCCTGTCGGAAAACCCCGAGCTGGCCGAGATCTGCGCCCGCCGCGGCATCCTCTTCATCGGCCCCGACGCCGATGTGATCCGCCGCATGGGCGACAAGACCGCCGCCCGCGAAGCGATGATCGCCGCCGGCGTGCCGGTCACCCCCGGCTCCGACGGCAACGTGGAGTCCCTGGAGCATGCCGTCGAAGTCGCCAGGGGCCTGGGCTACCCGGTGATGCTCAAGGCCACCTCCGGCGGCGGCGGCCGCGGTATCCGCCGCTGCGAGAACGAGGAGGAGCTGCGCCGCAACTTCTCCCGCGTGGTGTCCGAGGCCACCAAGGCCTTCGGCAGCGCCGAGGTATTCCTGGAGAAGTGCATCGTCGACCCGCGCCACATCGAGGTGCAGATCCTGGCCGACGCCCACGGCAACGTCATCCACCTCAACGAGCGCGACTGCTCCATCCAGCGCCGCCACCAGAAACTGATCGAGATCGCCCCCTCCCCCCAGCTGAACCAGGAGCAGCGGGACTACATCGGCGGCCTGGCGGTGAAGGCGGCCGCGGCGGTGGGCTACCGCAACGCCGGCACGGTGGAGTTCCTGCTGGACAAGGACGGCACCGTCTATTTCATGGAGATGAACACCCGCCTGCAGGTGGAGCACTGCGTCACCGAGGAGATCACCGGGGTGGACATCGTGCAGGAGCAGATCCGCATCGCCGCCGGCCTGCCGCTGCGCCATGCCAATACCAACCTGCGCCCGCGCGGCTTTGCCATGGAGTTCCGCATCAACGCCGAGGACCCCAAGAACGGCTTCCTGCCCAGTTTCGGCAAGGTCACCCGCTACTTCGCCCCCGGCGGCCCCGGCGTGCGCACCGACGGCGCGCTGTATACCGGCTACGAGATCCCGCCCTACTACGACTCCATGTGCGTCAAGCTCATCGTCTGGGGGCCGGACTGGGAAACGCTGCTGAACCGCGCCCAGCGCGCCCTGCGCGACATCGCGGTATACGGCATCAAGACCACCATCCCCTACTACCAGGAGATCCTCAAGAACGAGGAGTTCCGCAGCGGGCGCTTCGATACCAGTTTCGTCGATACCCATCCGGAACTGGTGGAGTACTCCATCAAGCGGCCGCAGCGCGAGATCGCTGCCGCCATTGCCGCCTCCCTTGTCGCCTCCATGGGTCTCTAAGGCCCGTATCCAACCTACGGAAACTGACACAATGCCCAAGGTTCATATCACCGAAACCGTACTGCGCGACGGCCATCAGTCCCTGATCGCCACCCGCATGCGTACCGAGGACATGCTGCCCATCTGCCAAAAGCTGGACAAGGTTGGGTTCTGGTCGCTGGAAGTCTGGGGCGGCGCCACCTTCGACGCCTGTCTGCGCTTCCTGAAGGAGGATCCGTGGGAGCGCCTGCGCGTGCTGCGCCAGGCCCTGCCCAACACCCGTCTGCAGATGCTGCTGCGCGGCCAGAACCTGCTCGGCTATCGCCACTATTCCGACGATGTGGTGCGCGCCTTTGTCGAGCGCGCCGCCGCCAATGGCATCGACGTGTTCCGCATCTTCGATGCCCTCAACGACACCCGCAACCTGCGCACCGCCATCGAGGCAGTGAAGCAGAACGGCAAGCACGCCCAGGGCGCCATCAGCTACACCACCAGTCCGGTGCACGGCATCGCCCAGTTCGTCGCCATGGCCAAGGAGATGGAGGCCATGGGCTGCGACAGCATCGCCATCAAGGACATGGCCGGCCTGCTCACCCCCGGCGCCGCAGCCGAACTGGTGGACGCGCTGGTCGCCGCAGTCAAGCTGCCCATCGCCGTGCACAGCCACGCCACTGCCGGCCTCGCCAGCATGTGCCAGCTCAAGGGCATCGAGCACGGCGCGGTGCACATCGACACCGCCATCTCCGCCTTCGCCGGCGGCACCTCGCACCCGCCCACCGAATCGATGGTGGCGGCCCTGCGCGGCACCGAATACGACACCGGTCTCGACCTCGCCCTGCTGCAGGAGATCGGTTTCTATTTCCATGAGGTGCGCAAGAAATACCACCAGTACGAAAGCGAATACACCGGCATCGACACCCGGGTGCAGATCAACCAGGTGCCGGGCGGCATGATCTCCAACCTGTCCAACCAGCTGCGCGAACAGGGCGCGCTGGGACGCATGAACGAGGTGCTGGCCGAGATCCCGCGCGTGCGCGAGGACCTGGGGTATCCCCCGCTGGTCACGCCGACCTCGCAGATCGTCGGCACCCAGGCCGTGCTCAACGTACTCACCGGCGCGCGCTACAAGAACATCACCAACGAGGTGAAATTCTATCTGCAAGGCCGCTACGGCAAGGCGCCGGGCACGGTCAACTCCATCGTGCGCCAGCAGGCCATCGGCAACGAGGAGGTGATCGAGTGCCGTCCCGCCGATCTGCTGAAGCCGGAACTGGACAACCTGCGTGATCAGGCCGGCGCCCTCGCCCACAGCGAGGAAGACGTACTCACCTTCGCGATGTTCCCCGAAGTGGGGCGCGAATTCCTCGAGCAGCGCGAGAAGGGCGAACTGAAGCCGGAGCCGCTGGAGCCGCTGCCGAGCGAGAACGGCCACATCAGCGCCGCCCCCACCGAATTCAACGTCACCATGCACGGCGAAACCTACCACATCAAGGTCACCGGCACCGGTCACAAGAATCGCCAGCAGCGCCCGTTCTACATCACCGTCGACGGCCAGCCGGAAGAGGTGAACGTCGAGATCCTGGAGGAACTGTTCTCCGAAGTCGCCGATGCGCCGGCCAAGACCGCCAACGGCAACAGCAAGCGGCCGCGCGCCACCAAGCCGGGCCACGTCACCACCTCCATGCCGGCCGCCGTGGTCGACGTGATGGTCAAGGTCGGCGACGAAGTGAAGGCCGGCGCCCCGGTGCTGGTCACCGAGGCGATGAAGATGGAGTCGGAGATCCAGGCCCCGGTGGCGGGCAAGGTAGTGGCCGTGCACGTGGTCAAGGGCGATCGCGTCACTCCGGACGAAGCACTGGTCGAGATCGAATAATTGAAACTGGTCCTTGCATCGACCTCGCCCTACCGGCGCGAGTTGCTGGGCCGACTCGGCCTCGCCTTCGACACGGCGGCGCCCAACACCGATGAAACGCGCCTGCCCGGTGAAACCCCCAAGCAGCTAGTGCGCCGTCTGGCCGAGGCCAAGGCACGCGCCGTGGCGAAGGAATTTCCCCAGGCGCTGATCATCGGTTCGGATCAGGTGGCCGTGCTGGGCGATCGCATCCTCGGCAAGCCGGGTGATCACGCCACCGCCGTGCAGCAGCTGACCGCCGCCTGCGGCCGGCGCGTGACCTTTCTGACCGGCCTGTGCCTGTACAACAGCGGCAGCGATCACTGCCAGGTGGACGTGGTGCCGTATACGGTGGAATTCCGCGCCCTCAATGCGGTGCAGATCGAGAACTACCTCAAGCGTGAACAGCCCTACAACTGCGCCGGCAGTTTCAAATCCGAGGGACTCGGCATCAGTCTGTTCCGCCGCATGGAAGGCGAGGACCCCAACGCCCTCATCGGCCTGCCCCTGATCCGCCTCATCGACATGCTGACGGCGGAAGGTGTGCACGTCCTGTAGGTTTCAGGTCATAAAAAAACCGGCCCCTTGCGGGGCCGGCTTTTCGAAACGGCAGACCTGAAACGGGCTTATCTGACCTGCCCCATCCCCAGCACGGTCCCCATACCGTTGGCCATCGCCGTGCCCAGACTGGCGGCCAGCTTCTCGAAGTAGTGCGGACGCGGCGTAAAATCGACGATATTCTCCGCGCCGATCACATCGCGCGCCACCTGACTGGCACTGGCCAGGCCATCCACCAGCCCCAGTTCCATCCCCTGCTCGCCGGTCCACACCAGGCCGCTGAACAAGGCCGGATCGTCCTTCAGTCGCGCACCGCGCCCTTCCTTCACCGCCGTGATGAACTGGGTATGGATGTCGCCCAGGATGGTCTTGATGTGGGCCACGTCCTCCGGGCGCGACGGCGAGAACGGGTCGAGGAAACCCTTGTGCTCGCCGGCGGTGAGCAGGCGGCGCTCCACCCCCAGTCTGTCCATGGCGTCGACAAAACCGAAACCGTTCATCAGCACGCCGATGGAGCCGACCACACTGGCCCTGTTGGCATAGATGGAGTCCGCCGCGGCGGCGATGTAGTAACCACCGGAGGCACACATGTCGCTGACCACCGCATGCAGCGGAATCTCGGGATACTTTGCACGCAGCCGCTTGATCTCGTCATACACATAGCCGGACTGCACCGGGCTGCCGCCGGGACTGTTGATACGCAGGATCACGCCGGCCGTATTCTTGTCCTCGAAGGCCTTGCGCAGGCCGGAGACGATGTTGTCGGCGCTGGCCTCGGTGCCGTCGGCGATGACGCCCTTCACCTCCACCAGGGCGGTATGCCGTCCCAGCTTGACGCTGCCGCCCTGCTGGCCCGGCAGCATCAGTGCCAGCAACGCAAACAGGTAGAGAAACATCAGCCCCTTGAAGAAGATGCTCCAGCGGCGGGCGCGGCGCTGCTCGTTGAGCGAGGCGAAGGCCAGGCGGTTGAGGACATCGCGCTCCCAGCCGGTATCGGCAGGCTTGTTCGGTTCGTTCGGTTCCATCATCGGGCGTTCCTTGTCGGGGTTCGGAATTCAGCAGGACTGGGCTGCAGGCTCGCGCCGGCTCGACGCTTCGTTGTCACGCAGCCATGTCGGCAGGTCGCCGATGCGCTGCAGGCAGCCCAGCGGGCCGTGCCTGAGCAGCCGCTCCGGGTGGTGCACGCCGTAGCTTACCGCCAAGGCATGGGTGCGGGCGTTGCGCGCCATCTCCATGTCGTACTCGGTGTCACCGATCATCAGGGTGGCCTGCGGCTCGGCGCCGAGGTGCTCCATCAGCTCCAGCAGCATCTGCGGGTGCGGTTTGGAGAAGGTCTCATCGGCGCAGCGGGTGGCATGGAACAGCGGACCCAGACCGGTCTCCTCCAGTACCTTGTCCAGCCCGCGCCGGCCCTTGCCGGTGGCAACGGCCAGGAGATAGCCCTGCGCCGCCAGACCGTGCAGCACCTCCGCCGCCCCCTCGAACAGCGCCGACGGCGTCGGGTCCGCGACGAGGAAATGGTGACGGTAACGCTCGACCAGCGCCTGCCGGGTGGCGGCATCGCTGCCGGGAAACAGCATCTCGATGGCCTCGGCCAGGCCCAGGCCGATGATGTTGCGCAGGTCCGCCACCTCCTTGCGCGGCAGGCCGAGGTCGGTGATGGCCCCCTGCAGGCAGGCCACGATGCGGGCCTCGGAATCCATCAGGGTTCCGTCCCAGTCAAACACCAGCAATTCGAATCTCTGCATCACTCCGCTTCCAGTCTGTCCAGCACGCCGCGCAACTCGTCGCCCAGGGGCGCGCTCACGCTCACCACCTGCCCGCTCTCCGGCAGGGTGAAACTGAGGGCACTGGCGTGCAGAAACAAGCGTTTCAGCCCCACCTCGGCCATGCGCTTGTTGAAGGTCTCGTCGCCATACTTGTCGTCCCCGGCGATGGGGTGGCCGATATGGGCGGCATGCACGCGCACCTGATGGGTACGCCCGGTGATCAGCTCCGCCTCCACCAGGGTGGCATCCTGGTAAACCGTCAGTGGCCGGAAGATGGTCAGGGCCGGCTTGCCCTCCGGCGACACCTTGACCATGCGCTCGCCGGACTGGGTCACATTCTTCAGCAGGGCCGCCTCCACCCGGCGCTCGCCGCCGCGCCAGCGCCCCTTGAGCAGGGCCAGGTAGCGCTTGTCGCTGCCCCCCTCGCGCAACAGCTCGTGGAAGGCGCGCAGCACGCTGCGCTTCTTGGCGATGACAATGCAGCCCGAGGTATCCCGGTCCAGGCGGTGCCCCAGCTCCAGGAATGGCGCCTCCGGCCGCAACGCCCGCAGGGCCTCGATGAGGCCGTAACTGAGGCCGCTGCCGCCATGGACCGCCAGACCGGAGGGTTTGTTCACCACCAGCAAGCCCTTGTCCTCATAGAGGATGCTGGCGTTGACCCGCTCCAGCACCCGATCGCCGGGGCGGGCCGGCGCCTCCTCCTCGCTGACGCGAATGGGCGGAATCCGGATGGCATCTCCGGCCTTTATACGGTAAGTTGGCTTGATTCTGCCGCTATTGACCCGGACCTCGCCGGTGCGCAGGATGCGGTAGATGCGGCTCTTGGGCACCCCCTTGAGCTGGGTCAGGAGGTAATTGTCGATGCGTTGCCCCTCATCGGCGGCGGCAACCTCGATAATCCGGGCAGTGGGCTGAGTCATAAGCAAATCATATCAATTCGCGGCGGCGATTGATGCCCCTTTACATCATTGATATAGTTGCACGCTGCCACTCATGTAGCCGCTTGTTATTTATGCCAGATCGCGCTGCATGCCCATGGCGGCGTCCCCGGACGCAGAGATTATTCTGGTCCCTTTCCCGCCCTGGCCGGTGAAAGGGTTAAAAGAGATACCGTGACGGCGACGCCGTCACCCAAACAACAAAGTGCTCCTGCCCCCGGACACAGGTTCGGGCGGACTGGGGTGAGCCGGCCGCGTACCGCCCGTGAGGCGTACCGTCGCCGCTCCCCGCCGCCCCGTTGCCATGATGTGTCCGGACGGCAGTCGAGCGCCCGAGAGACGACAACATGAAACGCATGCTGATCAACGCAACTCAGCCCGAAGAGTTGCGTGTGGCGCTGGTCGACGGCCAGCGTCTGTACGACCTGGATATCGAGAGCACCTCCCGAGCCCAAAAGAAATCAAACATTTACAAAGGCCGCATCACCCGCGTCGAGCCCAGCCTGGAGGCGGCCTTCATCGACTACGGCGCCCAGCGCCACGGCTTCCTTCCCCTCAAGGAAATCTCCCGCAGCTACTTCAAGCCTGATGCCGACCTGTCCGGCCGCATCAACATCAAGGATGTGCTGAAGGAAGGCCAGGAAGTCGTCGTCCAGGTGGAAAAGGAGGAGCGCGGCAACAAGGGTGCGGCGCTGACCACCTTCATCAGCCTGGCCGGCCGCTACCTGGTGCTGATGCCCAACAATCCGCGCGCCGGCGGCGTATCGCGCCGCATCGAGGGCGAGGATCGCAGCGAGATGCGCGACACCATGGCGCAGCTCAACATCCCGGCGGACATGGGCCTCATCATCCGCACCGCCGGCGTCGGCAAGAGCGCCGAAGAGCTGCAATGGGATATGGACTACCTGCTGCAGGTGTGGAGCTCCATCGAGGCCGCCGCCCAGGAACGCTCCGCCCCCTTCCTGATCTATCAGGAAAGCAACGTCATCATCCGCGCCATCCGCGACTACCTGCGCAACGACATCAACGAGATCCTGGTCGACGAGGCCGGCGTGTTCGAGCAGGGCCGCGAGTTCATGAAGCAGGTCATGCCGCAGCACCTGAACAAGCTCAAGCTGTATCAGGACAAGGTGCCCCTGTTCACCCGCTACCAGATCGAAAGCCAGATCGAGTCCGCCTTCACCCGCGAGGTGCAGCTCCCCTCCGGCGGCTCCATCGTCATCGACCACACCGAGGCGATGATCGCCATCGATATCAACTCCGCCCGCGCCACCAAGGGCGGCGATATCGAGGAAACCGCCCTCAACACCAACCTGGAGGCGGCGGACGAAATCGCCCGCCAGCTGCGCCTGCGCGACCTGGGCGGCCTGATCGTCATCGACTTCATCGACATGACCCCGGCCAAGAACCAGCGCGAGGTGGAAAACCGCCTGCGCGACGCCCTCAAGCAGGACCGCGCCCGCGTTCAGGTGGGCCGCATCTCCCGCTTCGGCCTGCTGGAGATGTCGCGCCAGCGCCTGCGCCCGTCCCTGGGCGAATCCAGCCAGATCGTCTGCCCGCGCTGCCGCGGCCAGGGCACCATCCGCGGCGTCGAATCCCTCGCCCTCTCCATCCTGCGCGTCATCGAAGAAGAGGCCATGAAGGAGAAGACCGGCAAGGTGCAGGCCCAGTTGCCGGTGGCCGTGGCCAGCTTCCTGCTCAACGAGAAGCGCCATGTGCTGAACGCCATCGAGGAGCGCCAGAACGTGCAGGTGGTGCTGGTGCCCAACCCGCACCTGGAAACCCCCGCCTACGAGGTGGAGCGCATCCGCGCCGACGACATCGAACAGATGCCGCGTCCGCGCCCCAGCTACGAGCTGATCGTCCGCCCGGAAGAGACGGCCGAAGCCACCGGCGAGACGCCGAAGCTGCGTACCGAGGAACCGGCGGTGAAGGCCGTGATCCCCGCCTCCGCCCCGGCCCCGGTGGCCACGGTTGCGGAAGCCGCACCGAGCCAGCCCGGCCTGCTGCGCCGTCTGTTCGGCAGCCTGTTCGGTGCCGCCGAAAAGGTCGCCGAGGAACCGAAGCCGGCCCGGTCCGAGTCGCGCCGCGAACGCGGCAGCCAGCAGGGTTCCCGCCGTGGCCAGGGTGAAGGCCGTGGCGAACGCGGTGAGCGTTCCGAGCGCGGTGAGCGTTCCGAGCGCGGTGAGCGTTCCGAACGTGGTGAACGCTCCGAGCGCGGTGAACGCGGCCGTGGCCAGAAACCGCAACAGCGCGAGCAGCGCCAGGCCCAGCCGCAGCAGCCGCGCCCGCCGCGCCAGCCCCGTCCGGCTCCGGCCGCCGCCGAGGAAGAGGCCAAGGCCGCTCCGGCAGAAGAGGAAGTGATTGTCGCCGGCGAGCAGACCGCCGCCGAGGGCGAACAGCAGCAGACGGCCCGCGAAGAACGCAGCGGCTCCCGCCGCGGCCGCCGCGGTGGCCGCCGCCGCCGCCGCTCCTCCGGTGAAGCCGGCGGTGATGCAGGCGAGGCGGACAACCTGCAGGACCAGCAGGACACCGACTCGGCCCAGGATGAGGGCGGTGAATCCCAGGCACCGCGCCGGGAGGCCCCGGCCCCGCGTCCCGCTCCGGCGGCCAACGCTGAAACGGCCCCGGCCCAGCCGGTGGAAACTGCGCGGACAAGCGAAGAGCGGCCGGCTGCCCCCGCCCCGGCTCCCGTCCGGGAAGAAGCCGCAGCCCCTGCACCTGTACGGGAGGCTCCGGCCCCCGCACCGGCCACCCCGGCCCCGCAGCCGGTGGAGACCGCCAAACCCGCCGCACCTGCCGCCGGCGAGCCCGTGCCGCCGCCGGCGCCCCGCGCCGTGGAACCGGTCGTACCGCCCGCTCCGGTAGAACGTCCGGCGCAACCGGCCCCGGCCCTGGTACAGGTGGAAACCGCCAAGCCGGAACGCCCGGCCGAAACGACCCCGCAGCCCAGTCTCTTCCCGGCCGAGAACAAGGAAGAGCCGAAGGACTGACGGTTCGGCAAGACAAAATAAAAACGGGGAGCCAGGCTCCCCGTTTTTATTTGTGCCGGATTAAATGCCGTGCCGGCTGCGGATGTCTTCCAGCAGCCCCGCCGCCGCCGCCTCGACCATATCGAATACGCGCTCGAACCCCTCCGGCCCGCCGTAGTACGGATCCGGCACCTCGCGCTCCGCCAGCTGCGGCGCGAACTCCAGGAACAGGCGCAGCTTGTGCTCCTGCCCCTCCGGGCACAACTCGGCCAGCAGCGCGTAGTTGTCCCGATCCATCGCCAGCACATAGTCGAAGGTGTGGAAATCCTCGCGCAGGGCCTTGCGCGCCCGCCGCCCGCTGAGATCGATGCCGCGCCGCCGCGCCGTCTGCTGCGCCCGCGTATCCGGCGGATTGCCCACGTGATAGGCATGCGTCCCGGCGGAATCCACCTGGATCTTCTGCGCCAGCCCCGCCTCGCGCACCAGATGCTCGAAATAACCGTGCGCCATGGGCGAACGGCAGATATTGCCCATGCAAA
>JBFLWM010000023.1:0-44027 GCA_040755915.1 Pseudomonadota bacterium
CAGCCTGCTTCAAAATGGCCAGGATCTGGCTGTCGGTGAATCGGGACTTTTTCATGTAGAACCTCCTCGGTACACATTACGAGAAAATTCTACTTCTGGGCACCTCTACTTTTCGGGGGGATTACCCACTGCCCAAGACGGAACGGATTAAACTCGTCAGGAAATCCAAGCTTTTTGTCCATTGCATTTGAAAGACTTCCAACATCATTAATCAATACATCCAGAGCGTCCGTGCGTCGACGATCTATACCCGCATAGAACTCGATAACTTCAGGATAATTGGCATATCTCATATCACTAAGAATGTATGTCGCGAAGTCTGCACTATGATGCATTCGTTGTGCCGCAAAATAAAACAGCCAGTATGAAAACTTAAATGCAAAGCTATCACCAACTTTTACCAGGATGCTATTGGCGTGCAAAACATCAAATAACAAATGAGTTTCTAGATAAATTAATCGCTCATCGCAGCACAATTTAACATCCCTAAGAAACTCTTCTCTAGTAAATAGATAGTTTCCGCGACGCATCAGCTTTTCACAGAAATACCCTATGACATACTCGCAATCCTTTAGATCGGGGCGTGTTTTATATTGCGGGATATCATCAACATTGAACAACAAATAAAGTACGCGCCTTATCATTTCTGTTCTGTTGACAGGACTTTCGTCAAAATCCAGCTCAGAAACCTTGAGAAGAGTAAGGCAGTTTAACGGTGTGCGATGTATATTTAAGACATCAAGATCCGATACAACTCGAGACATGATTGCATCTTCATCTCCGATGTGTTTTTCGTCATTATACTCAGAAACAATTTTTCTGATTTTTGCTCGTTCCAGCGACCATAAATATAAAACATCAAATTTCCGTATTTGTTGAATATCTGTTAAATCATTGAAAGCTACGCTGTCGACTGTTTGCATGCAAACAACAGGCAAATCAGGAAATCGTTGGCATATTTTCTGGAGTATTCTTTCTGCATCTTTGTCGGTCGTCGACCAAGAATCGAGGATAATGCAATTGATGTCGTTTTCAGAAAGACCAAATAACTCCAACTCCTGCGTCATCAATTTGTTAATAACAGCCAGGGTCGGTTTGGCAATCTTTGCATCAATGTAAAACCAGAAATTATTGTGCTGCCGCCAAGCCTCCAAGCAAAGAAACCGCCCAAGACATGTCAAGCCGTACTGTGGTGGCGCTTTAATAAATAGCGACTTCGGATTAACCAGAATACTGGAAAGTTCAAACTCGTTATTTCGCTCGTGGTCAACGTTCGTTTCCGGTGTTTCAGACAACGTAGGCTCGACCCAGACGTTCGGTTGTGAGGAAAACGCTTGCAGCGACGTCATTAAACGTTGTCTCAGGTACCTCTCAATAAAATCATCTGTATCGGATGTTTTTCTATTATGCGTGGCAGATGTCGTTTTTATAGAAACAACACCGTCATCCGTATTCGAAAAAGCGACCCCCGACACAAATGACTGATACTTTGTCCACTGTCGGTACGAAATATTGTCAACACCATAATCTTTATCTAACGTTATGATTGCATAGCCTAATTGATCGCTCTTCTTTGTAAATAAAGGAGGGGAAGAACACTCAATCAATGTATTTTCGGAGGAAATAGAATGAAACATGTCATGAACATGATTGTGACCTGAAAGACTTAATGAAAAATCGTTTTTTAATAATGTTTTTAATTCATTGTCGGCCCAGTCAATCAGCCAGTCTAGAGGATGATGCATAACCAATACTCGCCATTTTGCCGAGCACGACTGCACCCACTGATGAAGTCCCCGAGTAACGATCCCAAGCCTGCGTTTGTCGGATATTTGTTTCCCATCTGCTCCAACAATTCCACCGCTGGCGCACAATGCAGAGTTTAGGCAATATACGCCAATATCATCACCAATATCCCAACCAGCACCAAACACTGATTCTCCAACACCGTATCTGGCGAACTCTCGTTCAAAGTTGACATAATTTGAAAACTTCCCTGTCAGAACGCTTGGTGTTTTCAGCATGTAGTCATTAAACTGGCGCTCATCCAAGAAAAGAGAAACGACACCTTCATGTTCTATTTTTGTTTTTTCTATTTCATTCCTTGATGCGTCATGATTGCCCGGAACACATATGCGATTCTCCTTTTGAATCCCCAACGCGGATAGATTCTTATCGAAGTAGGAAAAAAAATTGCGGTAGGAGTCCGGATCCTGCCCCGCTTTGGCGATATCGCCTGAAAATGCCACAAAAAATCGGGTAGAGGGAGATTTGTTTACTTGACGTTCCAAGTCTTTAAATAAAGGGTGGAGAACGGCTTGTAGTCCTTCAAAATTGTCTGGAATAAAATGAATATCGGAAAGATGGATGATAGACGTAGCCATAATCGCCCCTATTTTTTGTAAATCAGAATAACTTTGAACAAAAAAACCCGCCGAGCTCCCACCCGACGGGTTTCTTATCGTTCACTCCCTGAACCATCATTCCTTAATTCCTTCTCTTAAGCCGCCCGAATAGGAATTACCTTCTCCGCCACTTCCCGATACTCCGCAATCTGATCAAAACTCAAATACCGGTAGATATCGGAAGCCATCGGCTCCAACCCCTTCACCGCCTCCATATACTCCGCCACGGTCGGGATCTTGCCCAGCATCGCGGCCACCGCCGCCAGCTCCGCCGACGACAGATACACATTCGCCCCCTTACCCAACCGATTGGGGAAGTTGCGGGTGGAGGTGGAGATCACGGTGGCGTTGTCCGCCACGCGCGCCTGGTTGCCCATGCACAGCGAGCAGCCGGGCATCTCGGTGCGGGCACCGGCCTTGCCGAAGATGGAGTAATACCCCTCCTCCGTCAGCTGGCGCTGGTCCATGCGGGTCGGCGGGGCGATCCAGAGTTTGGTCGGGACGTTGGCGACCTTCTCCAGCACCTTGCCGGCGGCGCGGTAGTGGCCGATGTTGGTCATGCAGCTGCCGATGAACACTTCGTCGATCTTGGTGCCGGCGACTGCGGACAGCAGCTTGACGTCGTCCGGGTCGTTGGGACAGGCCAGGATCGGCTCTTTGATGTCGTTGAGGTCGATCTCGATGACGGCGGCATATTCGGCGTCGGCGTCCGGCTCCAGCAGCTGCGGGTTGGCGATCCACGCCTCCATTGCCTCGATGCGGCGGCTGAGGGTGCGCTGGTCTTCGTAGCCGTTGGCGATCATCCACTTGAGCAGGGTGATGTTGCTCTGCAGGTACTCGATGATCGGTTCCTTGTTCAGGCGCACGGTACAGGCGGCGGCGGAACGCTCGGCGCTGGCGTCGCTCAGTTCGAACGCCTGTTCCACCTTCAGGTCTGGCAGGCCTTCGATTTCGAGGATGCGGCCGTTGAAGACGTTCTTCTTGCCCTCCTTCGCCACCGTCATCAGGCCCTGCTGGATCGCAACAAAGGGAATGGCGTTGACCAGGTCACGCAGGGTGACGCCGGGCTGCATCTGGCCCTTGAAGCGCACCAGCACCGACTCGGGCATGTCCAGCGGCATCACGCCCAGGGCCGCGGCGAAGGCGACCAGGCCGGAGCCGGCCGGGAAGGAAATGCCGATGGGGAAACGGGTGTGGGAGTCGCCGCCAGTGCCGACGGTGTCGGGCATCAGCATGCGGTTGAGCCAGGAGTGGATGACGCCGTCGCCCGGACGCAGGGAGACGCCGCCGCGGGTGGTGAAGAACTCGGGCAGCGTGTGGTGCAGCTTGATGTCCACCGGCTTCGGGTAGGCGGCGGTATGGCAGAAGGACTGCATCACCAGGTCGGCGGAGAAGCCGAGGCAGGCCAGCTCCTTCAGCTCGTCGCGGGTCATGGCGCCGGTGGTGTCCTGGGAGCCGACGGTGGTCATGCGCGGTTCGCAGTAGGTGCCGGGGCGGATGCCCTCGACGCCGCAGGCCTTGCCGACCATCTTCTGCGCCAGGGTGTAGCCCTTGCCGGTGTCCTTGGGGGCGACCGGGCGGGTGAACAGGTCGGAGGGTTTGAGGCCCAGGGCCTCGCGGGTCTTGTCGGTGAGCGAGCGGCCGATGATGAGCGGGATGCGGCCGCCGGCCCGCACTTCGTCGGCGATGGTGGTGGGCTTCAGTTCGAAGGTGGAGACCACTTCGCCCTTCTGGTTCACGATCTTGCCTTCATAGGGCTTGATGGTGATGACGTCGCCGGTGTTCAGCTTGGACACGTCGCACTCGATGGGCAGCGCGCCGGAGTCCTCGGCGGTGTTGAAGAAGATAGGGGCGATCTTGCCGCCCAGGATCACGCCGCCCTGGCGCTTGTTGGGCACGTAGGGGATGTCCTCGCCCATGTGCCACAGCACGGAGTTGATGGCGGACTTGCGCGAGGAGCCGGTACCGACCACGTCGCCGACGAAGGCCAGCGGGCGGCCTTCCTTCTTCAGCTTCTCGATGGTGTCCAGGCCCTCGGGCATCTTGGAGACCAGCATCGCCTTGGCGTGCAGCGGGATGTCGGGGCGGCTCCAGGCCTCGGAGGCCGGGGAGAAGTCGTCGGTGTTGGTCTCGCCGGGGACCTTGAACACGGTCAGGGTGATGGACTCGGCCAGCTTGTTGCGGCCGGTGAACCACTCGGCCTCGGCCCAGGCGTCGACCACCTGCTTGGCCCAGTTGTTGGTCTTCGCCTTGTGGATGACGTCGTGGTAGGCATCGAAGATCAGCAGGGTCTTGGCCAGGCCCTGGGCGGCGATGGGCGCCATGTCCTCGTCGTCCAGCAGCTCGATCAGGGAGCGGACGTTGTAGCCGCCCAGCATGGTGCCGAGCAGTTCGGTGGCGTGCTTGCGATCGATGACCGGGGACTTGGCCTCGCCCTTGGCCAGGGCAGTGAGGAAACCGGCCTTGACGTAGGCGGCGTCGTCCACGCCGGGCGGCACGCGGTGGGTCAGCAGATCGGCCAGGACCTGCTCCTCACCCTTGGGCGGGTTCTTCAGCAGTTCCACCAGGGCGGCAACCTGCTTGGCATCCAGGGGCAGCGGGGGCAGGCCCTGGGCCGCGCGCTCTTCGACATGTTTTCTGTATTCTTCCAGCATTTCAATAACCTGCGTCATATATTTAAAGTTAAAGATGATGCGCTGGCGGGGCGCGAATGGGCTAAAGCATACTCCAATATGTGTGGCTGTCGCACATGCCTCGGCTTACCGGTAGGAGCGAATCGTATTCGCGATGGGTGGCTGCGGTGGGCGGTGTATCGCGGATGCGATCCGCTCCTACCGGGGTAGTGCTCATTTGTAGGTTCGTAGGATGGGGTCGTAGGATGGGCAAAGCGCAGCGTGCCCATCGGGGCGTCGATGGGCACGTCGCTGGCGCTCCTTTGCCATCCTACGGGGGATGGGGTCGTAGGATGGGCAAAGCGCAGCGTGCCCATCGGAGGCGTCGATGGGCACGTCGCTGGCGCTCCTTTGCCCATCCTACGGGGCATCGAGGGGGTCGTAGGATGGGCAAAGCGCAGCGTGCCCGTCGGAGACGTCGATGGGCACGTCGCTGGCGCTCCTTTGCCATCCTACGGGGGATGGGGTCGTAGGATGGGCAAAGCGCAGCGTGCCCGTCGGGGGTGTCGATGGGCACGTCGCTGGTGCTCCTTTGCCCATCCTACGGGGACATCGAGGGGGTCGTAGGATGGGCAAAGCGCAGCGTGCCCATCGGGGCGTCGATGGGCACGTCGCTGGCGCTCCTTTGCCCATCCTACGGGGCATCGAGGGGGTCGTAGGATGGGCAAAGCGCAGCGTGCCCGTCGGGGGCGTCGATGGGCACGTCGCTGGCGCTCCTTTGCCCATCCTACGGGGGCATCGAGGGGGTCGTAGGATGGGCAAAGCGCAGCGTGCCCGTCGGAGACGTCGCTGGTGCTCCTTTGCCCATCCTACGGGGCATCGAGGGGGCGCAGGATGGGCAAAGCGCAGCGTGCCCATCGGAGGCGTCGATGGGCACGTCGCTGGTGCTCCTTTGCCCATCCTACGGGGGCATCGAGGGGGTCGTAGGATGGGCAAAGCGCAGCGTGCCCATCGGACGCGTCGATGGGCACGTCGCTGGCGCTCCTTTGCCCATCCTACGGGGGCATCGAGGGGTTCGTAGGATGGACAAAGCGCAGCGTGCCCATCGGGGGCGTCGATGGGCACGCCGCTGGCGCTCCTTTGCCCATCCTACGGGGGGCTTGCCCTGGGTAAGGTTTTGCGGTCGATTGGTGTATCATGCGCGCTTCCCCGAATGACCCCCTCTGGAGCCGGCATGGACCTGACCGAACTTACCGCGATTTCCCCCGTCGATGGCCGCTATGGCAGCAAGGTCGTGGACCTGCGCCCCATCTTCAGCGAATACGGCCTGATCCGTCACCGCGTGCTGGTGGAGGTGCGCTGGCTGCAGAAACTGGCGGCCCACAAGGATATCCCGGAGGTGCCGGCCCTGTCCGAGCACGCCAACAACGTGCTGAACGGCATCGTGGAGAAGTTCTCCGTCGAAGACGCGCAGCGGGTCAAGAACATCGAGAAGACCACCAACCACGACGTCAAGGCGGTGGAGTACTTCCTGAAGGAGAAGATCACCGGCAATGCCGAGCTGGAGGCAGTCAGCGAGTTCATCCACTTCGCCTGCACCTCCGAGGACATCAACAACCTGGCCTACGCCCTGATGCTGCGCGAGGCGCGCACCCAGGCGGTGCTGCCGCAGATGGACGCTGTCATCGACGCCATCAAGGGCCTGGCGCAGAAGTACGCCGAGCAGCCGATGCTCTCGCGCACCCACGGCCAGCCCGCCTCCCCCACCACCCTGGGCAAGGAGATGGCCAACGTGTGCGCGCGCCTGATGCGCCAGCGCACCCAGGTGGCCGCGGTGCCCATGCTGGGCAAGATCAACGGTGCGGTAGGCAACTACAACGCCCACATCAGCGCCTACCCGGACATCCACTGGTGCCAGTTCGCCGAGGAGTTCGTCACCTCCCTGGGCCTGGAGTGGAACCCCTACACCACCCAGATCGAGCCGCACGACTACATCGCCGAGCTGTTCGACGCCATCGCCCGCTTCAACACCATCCTGCTCGATTTCGACCGTGACGTATGGAGCTACATCTCCATCGGTTACTTCAAGCAGAAGACCGTGGCCGGCGAGGTGGGCTCCTCCACCATGCCGCACAAGGTCAACCCCATCGACTTCGAGAACTCCGAGGGCAACATCGGCGTGGCCAACGCCCTGTTCGACCACCTGGCCGCCAAGCTGCCGGTGTCGCGCTGGCAGCGTGACCTCACCGACTCCACCGTGCTGCGCACCCTGGGCGTCGGCGTGGCGCACTCGATGATCGCCTACAGCTCCACCCTGCGCGGCATCGGCAAGCTGGAGGCCAACCCGGTGGCCATCGCCGCCGACCTGGACGCCAACTGGGAAGTGCTGGCCGAGCCGATCCAGACCGTAATGCGCCGCTACGGCATCGAGAAGCCCTACGAGAAGCTGAAGGAACTGACCCGCGGCCGCCGCGTCGACCAGGCCGGCATGCAGGCCTTCATCGACACGCTGGAACTGCCCGAGGCGGTCAAGGCCGAGATGAAGCAGTGGACCCCGGCCAACTACATCGGCAATGCCGTGGCCCAGGCCAAGAAGATCTGATCAACCGCGCAGCATGTAGGATGGGCAAAGCGCAGCGTGCCCATCATGGCGCCGCTGGTGGGCACGTCGCTGGCGCTCCTTTGCCCACCCTACGTTGCTGCGGCGAGGTTTCTCATATGAACGACATCAAGACCCTGCTCGGCGGCCTGTCGGTCGCGGAATTCCTCGACAAGTACTGGCAGAAGGAGCCGCTGCTGGTCCGCCAGGCCCTGCCCGGCTTTCAGTGCCCGGTGACGCCGGAGGAGCTGGCGGGGCTCGCCTGCGAGGAGGACGTGGAGTCGCGCCTGATCATGGAACAGGGCGGCGAGAAACCCTGGCAGGTGGAGCATGGCCCGTTCCCCGAGGAGCGCTTCACCACGCTGCCGGCCACGCACTGGACCGTGCTGGTGCAGGAGATCAACAAGCACGTCCCCGAATTTGCGCTGTTGCAGGAGCGTTTCAACTTCCTGCCCAACTGGCGCCTGGATGACGTGATGGTCAGCTATGCGCCGGAGCACGGCACCGTCGGCCCGCACGCCGACAATTACGACGTGTTCCTGATCCAGGGCGCCGGCCATCGCCGCTGGCAGATCAACCGCCAGGAGCCGTCCGACGACGACCTGCTGCCCGACCTGCCGCTGAAGATCATGAAGAACTTCGTGGCGGAAGAGGAATGGGTGCTGGAGCCGGGCGACATGCTGTACCTGCCGCCGGGCGTGGCGCATCACGGCGTGGCACTGGACAGCGACTGCATCACCATCTCCGTCGGCTACCGCGCCCCCACCGTGGGCGGCATAATCTCCGGCTACTGCAACGATGCGCTCAACAAGTTCGACGTCGATGCCTTCTACCGCGACCCCGACCTCAAGCCGCAGGACGCGCCGGGCGAGATCGCGCTGGATGCGCGCGAGGCCTTCCGCGAGCTGATCCGCTCCATCCCCATGGACGACGACAGCATCGACCGCTGGTTCGGCAGCTACATCACCGATGTGCGCCCCGGCCACTACGTGCCGGAGCCGGAAGAGGAACTGCGGCCGAAGAAGTTCAAGGACGAGTTCAAGAAGCACGGCGAACTGTGGCGCAGCGAATACACCCGCTACGCCCACTACACCGATGCCGCCGGCGTCACCCGCCTGTACGTGGCCGGCGAGGAATACGAGATGTACGGCGACGGTCCGAAGGTGGCGCAGATGCTCGCCGGCCAGCGCGTGTTCCGCTACAAGGAGCTGCTGCCCTACCTCGACGACAAGGACCTGCTGGAGCTGCTCACCGACCTGTACAACCTCGGGGCGCTGTATTTCCCGGAGGATTGATCCGTACGCCCCGAGGGGTACGCGCGCGCGGGGCGAATGGCTCGCCGTGAGCACCGCGCTTTACCCCAGCCTACCGTAGGAGCGGATGGCATCCGCGATACAACGCCGGGCGGAGCCACGACCCCATCGCGAATGCGATTCGCTCCTACTTGAGGACGCGAATGCGGGAACCCGCTCACCGTCCCCATGACTGGCCAAGCCCGCCACGCTGGTCCATGCTTTGTTCCCATGTCCAAGCCCGCCTATACCATCCGTGATGCCGACTGGACGGCCGATCGCCTCGCGCTGTCACATGTGCGCCGTGTCGTGTTCATGCAGGAACAGGGCGTCCCCGCGGCGCTGGAGTGGGACGAATGGGATGTGCCATCGCGCCATTTCCTCGTCGAGGATGCGCAGGGCCACCCCATCGCCACCGCCCGCCTGCTGCCCGACGGCCACATCGGCCGCATGGCGGTGCTGGAATTCTGGCGCCGCCGTGGCGTCGGCACGGCCCTCATGCGTCATGTCCTCGCCGCCGCCCGTGCCGCGGGCTGCACGAGCGTCGAACTGGCGGCCCAGACCCATGCCCTCACGTTCTACCGGCGTTTCGGCTTCGAGCCGTTCGGTGCCGAATTCATGGACGCCGGCATACCCCACCGCAACATGCGCCTGCTGTTGTAACGGCAGATCTCCGCCGCAGCGGCCGCCAGGCATTCTTAATTGCCGCCGCCTTGGGCTATGATGGGACGCAATACCCCCGGCACGGAGAGCACCATGCAGGATATCCAGAATCACAGGCTCGGCGAGACCAATGAACTGCTGACGCTGGAAACCGCGGGCGATCATCGCGCGGTGGCCCTGGCGATGACGCAGCAGGCGACGCGCACGCTGCACATCTTCAGCCGTGACCTGGACCATGCCCTGTTCGACAACCCCGAATTCGAGGAGGCCGCCTCGCAACTGGCACGTCGCAGCCAGTACGCGCGCATCCAGATCCTGGTGCAGGACTCATCCGGTGCCATGCGCAGCGGCCACCGCCTGATCGCGCTGGCCCAGCGTCTGAGCAGCCGCATCGAGATCCGCAAACCGATGGACGAATACGCGATCATCAACCGCGCCTTCTTTGTCGCCGACGAGACCGGCTACATCAGCCGCCAGCAGGCCGACCGTTATGAGGGCATGGCCAATTTCCACGACCGCCTGACGGCACGCGACCTGGTGGGCTTCTTCAACGAGGTGTGGGAGCGCAGCCAGCAGGACTCCCAACTGCGCCGGCTGCATCTGTGACATCGCCATGAATACGCTGCGCCCTTTGTTGCTGTTGCTGGCCCTGCTGTTCGCCGCTGCCGTCCCGGCGCAGACGGAACTGCGCACCTTTCAGCTGCACAACCGCGAAGCGGCGGAGATGATCACCATCCTGCGCCCGATGGTGGACCCGCGTGGCGGCATCAGCGGCACCGGCTACACGCTGATCGTGCGCAGCACCCCGGAGAACCTGCAGGAGATCGAGCAGCTGGTGCGCGAGCTGGATGCGGCGCTGCGCAACCTGCTGATCACGGTGCGGCGCGGCGAACTGACCGAGCAGGAACGTCGGGGCATCGCGGCGCGCGGTGCCGTCGGCGGCGACAGCGGCAAGGTGGTGGTCGGCGACGACGGCCCGCCGCGCGTGCGCCTCTACGGCACCGAACGACGCAACGACGGCAGCGGCGATCAGCGTCTGCGTGTACTGGAGGGCCAGTGGGCACACATCCAGAGCGGCCTGGACATGCCGGTGCCGCAGCGCAGCGTGACGCAGTCCGGCGGCGGCGTGGTGGTGCAGGAAAGCATCGAGTATCGCGATGTCTCCAGCGGCTTCGAGGTGCGGCCGCGCCTGAGCGGCGAGCGCGTCACCATCGATGTGCGTCCCTTCCGCGCCCGCCCCGCCGCCACCGGCGGCGGCGCCATCGAAACCGCCAGCCTGATCACCACCGTCAGCGGTCGTGTCGGCGAATGGATCGAGCTGGGCGGCGTGGTCGAGGAGCGCGAAGGTGGCAGCCGCGGCATCACCCACTCCACCAAGGAGCGCGACGTGCAGCGCCTGCGTACCTATATCCGTATCGATACTGTCGAATGACATTCCACCCGTAGGAGCGAATCGTATTCGCGATGATGTACCCGCCCGCGGACCGCACCCGGTCGCGAATGCGATTCGCTCCTACACAAAACCGCCATCAAATCCGCACATGAGCCACGCCATCCACTACCGCATCATGCCCGCCTCGCCCGAGGCCCATCTGTTCGAGATCACCCTCACCGTGCAGCAGCCCGCTGCCGACGGTCAGGTGCTGTCGCTGCCGGCCTGGATCCCCGGCAGCTACATGATCCGCGACTTCGCCAGGAACATCGTCTGGCTCAAGGCGCGCTGCAACGGTGCGGACATCGCGCTGACCAAGCTGGACAAGCAGACCTGGCAATGCGCACCGTGCGCCGGCCCGCTGGAGGTCCGCTACGAGGTGTATGCCTGGGACCTGTCGGTGCGCAGCGCGCACCTCGACACCACCCACGGCTATTTCAACGGCACCAGCGTGTTCCTGCGCGTGCATGGCCAGGATGAACAGCCGTGCAGCGTGGAGGTCCTGCGCCCTGCGGGCAGCGCGTACCGTGACTGGCGCGTCGCCACCACCCTGCCCCCGGCCGATGCGGCGCTGTGGGGTTTCGGCGGCTATCAGGCGGCCGACTACGACGAGCTGATCGATCATCCGGTGGAGATGGGCACCTTCGATGTCATCGAGTTCGAGGCCTGCGGCGTGCCCCATGCCATGACCCTCACCGGGCGCCACCGTGCCGATACCGAACGCCTGGCGCGCGACCTGAAGACGGTATGCGAATATCACATCCGCCTGTTCGGCGAGCCGGCACCGATGTCGCGCTATCTGTTCCAGGTGATGATCACCGGCGACGGCTATGGCGGCCTGGAGCATCGTTCCTCCACCAGCCTGCTGTGCAGCCGCGACGACCTGCCGCAACCTGCAATGAACGGGGGCCAGGACGAAATGAGCGAGGGCTACCGCAGCTTCCTCGGCCTGTGCAGCCACGAGTATTTCCACACCTGGAACGTCAAGCGCATCAAGCCGGCGGTGTTCCAGCCCTACGACCTCAGCCGCGAGGTGCACACGCCGCTGCTGTGGTTCTTCGAGGGCGTCACCTCCTATTACGACGACCTCGCCCTGGTACGCACCGGGCTCATCTCCCGCGACAGTTATCTCGAACTGCTCGGCCAGACCGTTACCCGTGTACTGCGCGGCAACGGCCGCCTCAAGCAGCCGGTGGCCGATTCCAGCTTCGATGCCTGGACCAAGTTCTACAAGCAGGATGAAAACGCCCCCAATGCCATCGTGAGCTACTACACCAAGGGCAGCCTCGTCGCGCTGGCGCTGGACCTCACCCTGCGCAACATCGGCGACGGCAGCATCTCGCTGGACGATGTGATGCGTATCTTGTGGCAGCGCCATGGCGTGCAGGGTGTGACGGCGGAAGGACTGGAGCAGTTGATCGCTGAGGTCGCCGGTGTCGATCTGTCGGAATTTTTCCGGCAGGCACTGCGCGGCACCGACGATCTTCCGCTGGCCGATCTGCTCGCCACCTGCGGCATCGACTACCACCTGCGCCCGGCCGAAGGCAGCGGCGACAAGGGCGGCAAGCCCGGCAGCAGGAATGCAATGCCGCGCAGCGTGCTCGGCGTACGCAGCGGTGACGATGCGCTGGGCGCCAAACTGCTCAACGTGTTCGACGGCGGCGCCGCCCAGCAGGCGGGGCTTGCCGCCGGCGATGTCGTCATTGCGGTCAACGGCCTGCGCGTGAGCAACGGCAGCCTGGACAAGGTCGTTGCCAGTTACGCCGGCGGTGAATCCGTGCAGTTGCACGCCTTCCGCCGCGATGAACTGATGGAATTCACGGCCGTGTTGCAGCCGGCACCGGCCGACACCTGCTGTCTGCTGGACAGGGAGGCGCCCGATGTGGCCCAGCAGCAGCGGCGTGATGCCTGGCTGGGCCAATCGCACTTCGCTTGACAGAAATAGACCACACGACTTATAAGTTATTCGCGTAGTTGTTTCGGTGCCTTCCGCCAGCGCAGTACTGGCACACCGTCTCAGGAGATTTGCACCATGTCGCACGGACCGCGGCCCCCTTCCCTGCCTTCATCGCCGCCGCGCGACCAATCGCCGGCACGCGCACGATGCGATCTTCCGCCTGTCCCACCCCAGGTGCCGCCAGACACACTGGCGGAAAGATTGCCGTAACGTTCCCACTGTAATCTCAGTTTCACGGAGGAATAATCATGAACATGCTGTTCGCCATCGAATTCTCGCCCGTATTGTCCGTGGTGCTTTCCGTTCTGCTGCTCTCCAGCGCCATCGGCCTGTATGCCTATGTCCGCATCGGCCGCTGCGAAGTCTGATCCTCCGCACCGGGGCCGCCGCCATGCTCACCAATCTGACGATCAAGCAAAAGTACTATCTCCAGATGGGGAGCGCCCTGGCGCTCGCCATCCTGGTGCTGCTGGCCGGGACGGACGTCACGACCCGTCTGAAGCAACACCTTGCCGACCAGCAACAGGAAATACTGCTGCAACAATTCCAGCGACTGCCAACCGCGCTCGCTGCGCAACCGGAGCCGCAGCTCAGGCAGCAGGCGCAGACGATCGCCACCCAATTGCGCCAGGTGATCGACAACCGGGTAGATGCGGCTGCCGCCACCCTGCTGGTGATACTGGCGGCCGCCGGGCTGTTTACGCTGGTACTCATCGCACTGATCAGCCGCGCCGTCAGTACGCCGGTCCATTCAGTGGTGAATGCCCTGCAGCGGGTCGGCAGCGGCGACGGCGATCTGTCGCTCCGCATCCCTGCGCGCGGCAACAACGAAGCCGCCCAGGCCGCCAGCAGCTACAACCGCTTTGCCGACAAGATGCAGTCGGTGGTGGATGAGGTGGTGCACGTCAGCGCCAGGATGGAGGCGGAAACGCGCCAGCTCGCGGCCGTCATCGACGAAAGCTCCGGCCATATCCAGGTGCAGCAGCGTGAAATCGATCAGATCGCCACCGCCATGCACCAGATGGCGATGTCGATCCAGGAGGTGGCCGGCAATGCCCACCGTGCGGCGGAATCGGCGCAACGGGCGGATGAGTCGGCCGCCGCCGGCCAGGACAGGATGCAGCACAATCTCGACTCCAGCCGCAATCTCGCCGCGACCATCGAACGTGCGGCAGTGGTCATGGAGCGGCTGGAACAGGAGAGCAACAACGTCGGCGTGGTGCTCGACGTCATCGGCGGCATCGCCGGGCAGACCAACCTGCTCGCCCTCAATGCCGCCATCGAGGCGGCGCGCGCCGGCGAACAGGGCCGCGGCTTCGCCGTCGTCGCCGACGAGGTGCGCGTGCTGGCACAACGCACCCAGGACTCGACCCGGGAAATCCAGGCCATCATCGAACAACTGCAGCATGGCGCCCGCGAGGTCGCCGCCATCATGCGCGACAGCCGCAGGGACATGGGTCAGAACGTCGCATCGGCCGGGCAGGCACAGGCGGCGATTGCAGCGGTCAATACGGCTGTCGCGCAAATCCGCGACATGACGGCGCAGATCGCCGTGGCCACCGAACAGCAGAGCACGGTGGCCGAGACCATGAGCCAGAACCTGGCGACGGTGAACACCGCGTCCGAGAGTACAGCGGAAGCGGCAAATCAGACGGCAGAATACGGCCGCGAACTGGTGCGACTTGCCGAGGGGCTGCGCCAGTCGGTGGGGCGCTTCCAGAGCGCGTCGACGCGGGGTTTCGACTTCGATGCCGCGCGCCAGGCCCATCTGGCCTGGAAGGTCCGCGTCGGCGATTTCCTGTCCGGCAAGGCAGTCCTGACGCAAAGCCAGGCGGTGTCCCACCACGACTGTCTGCTGGGCAAGTGGTATTACGGCCAGGGGCGCGAGAAATACGGCAGCCTGGCCGAGTTCCACACCATCGAGCAGCCCCATGCGGAACTGCATGGCACCATACGCGACATCGTCCGCCTCAAGCAGGAAGGCCGCGTGGACGAAGCGAGACAGCTGTCGCTGCGTATCGACACGCTGTCACAACAGATCGTCGGCCTGCTCGACGCACTGGAACAGCGCGTCGTGACCGCACATTAGGGAAGCTCTGAATAAGTTCAGAGCTTCCGCGGCACAGGGATGTGCCGCCATTTTCCAACGACGATAAGTCGTTGGAAAATGAAGCCAATCGAAAATCACACTTTTCGATTGGCGTGGTCTGAGAAGTCCAGGATGGACTTATTCAGACCTTCCCTGGCCCTCGCCTGCCATCACCCAAACGGGTGATGGCAGGCAGAGGTCAACGACACTCCCCGACCGAACCGGCCGCGCACACCCGGCCATCCACCCAGGTCGCGCCGTCCAGCTTGGCGGCGATCAGGATTGCGTTCTGCAGCTTGGCACCGCGCAGGTTGGCGCCGCGCAGATCGGCATCCAGCAGATTCACCCCGGCCAGGTTCGCCAGCATCAGGTTGGCCTGCTGCAGGTTGGTGGCGTGCATGTGGGCATCTTCCAGATTGGCCATCATCAGGTTGGCCTGTGACAGGTTGGCCACCTGAAAATTGGCGCGCGCCAGATTGGCCCGGCTCAAGTCGGCGCCATCGAGGCGGATCGCCTGCATGGCACCGTCGCTGATGTCGCGGCCCGCCCATTTGGCGCCGTGCATGCGTGCCCAGGAACACTGGGCATGCGGCACGGGTTCGCAGGTGGTGGTCATTTTGGCGTCGTCGAGCTGGTCGCTCCACGCTGCCGCCATGCCGGTGTAGGCCAGGCCCAACAGGCAGAAGATGCCGCCGGCGAGCGCCGTCGTGCGTTTGAACATGGTGAACTCCTCCGTATTTTTGTATATGGTCGCTATGCCGTGTGGTGTCGGCATAGACCTATCTAACGGCTCACGGAATACGATGCAAGCAACTCGGCACCAAACGGCGTCGAACCGCTGGTTAAATTGCGTTATCTCAATTTATCCCCTGTTACAGCTATACTCAGCAGCCGCACCGGAACAACCCACTATCCCATGGCCGACAATCAGCTCATCCTGCTGCCAGCACAAGCGGGCGACAGCCCTGCCAGCAAGCGCGACCTGCTCTATCGTCTGGAGCAGATGGATTTCATCGGCGCGCCACTCTCCTTCAACGGGCAGCAGCACTACCGGCCCGGCACCCGCTTCCTGCAGCTGCTGACCTTTCTCGGCTGCTCACCGGTGGTGGCATTGGGGGAGCCGGGTGTAACCGGCGACGAGTTCTGCCATCTGCAGCTGGAAGGCCCCTATGAGGCGGCGCACTTCGTCGGCGGCAGCAATGTGAAGGCGCCGCGCTGCCCCGGCTGCGGCTTTCGGGTGGAAAGCTGGACAACGCTGGTACAGCAGTGGCAGGCACAACCGGAGCAGCCATGGCACTGCCCGCTGTGCGGCAAGGAGTATGCGGTACCGCGGCTGCGCTGGCGTCAGTGCGCGGGGTTCGGCCGCTTTTTCCTGCGCATCTGGGGTGTGTTCGAGGGCGAGGCGGTGCCGTCGGAGGAGTTGCTGACGGCGCTGCGCCAGATCAGCGGCTTCGAGTGGCAGTATTTCTATTTCCGCCGGGACTAGCCGCTACAGCCGCTGCCGCACGATGGCGGCGATCTCCTCATCAGTCAGCACGATTGGATTGCTCTTCATGCTGTTGTTGCGCGAGGCGGCGACGATGGCCGGAATGTCGTCTGCGGTGATGCCGAAGTGGCCGAGGCGCGGCAACTCCAGGCGTGCACACCAGGATTTCAGCGTCACCACCAGGGCCTGCCGCGCCGCGGCATCGGACAATCCCGCCTCCCCGCTCAGCAAGCGCCCGACACGGGCGTATTTGGCCAGGGCCGGTGACTGCGGCGCCCGTTCGCCCAGGGCCTGCACGTTGATGGCGGTGGCGTCAGCCACCATGGTGCCGCAGGCGACGCCATGCGGCACCGGGAACAGCGAGCCGAGCGGCTGCGCCAGACCGTGCACCGAACCGAGGCCTACCTGGGCCAGGGTGATGCCGGACAGCAGGGCGGCATAGGCCATGGCGGCGCGCCCCGCGGCGGCCTCCTCGGCATCCCCGCCCTCCACCGCCGCCCAAAAACCGCCGGCCACGGCCTCCAGCCCGCTCCACGCCAATGCGTCGGTGTAGGGATTGGCGCGCAGGGAAACATAGGACTCCAGCAACTGGGTGAAGGCGTCCATCCCCTGTGCCGCCATCAGATGGCGCGGACAGCCGGCCAGCAACTCCGGATCAACAAGCGCGACCCGCGCCATCAGCGTGTCATGACGAAAGGACTTCTTGAAGCCGTCGGGGCCATTACGACTGAGCACGGCATTCTTGGTCGCCTCGCTGCCGGTGCCGGCCGTGGTGGGCACGGCGATGAACGGCAGCGAAGGGCCGGTGTACGGGATGCCACGCCCGACATCCTCCAGATGATCGAGCACGGAGTTGCCGCTTGGCAGCAGTCCGGCGATGGCCTTGGCCGCATCGAGCACGCTGCCGCCGCCGATGCCGATCACTACCGCGATACCGGCGCCGTGGAACTGGCGCACCGCGGCATCCACCATTTCCGGCGACGGCTCGCCATCGACGACAAAGCTGTCATGTGTGATGGCGCGCTGCTCCAGCGCCTGCACCAACGTCGTCCAGCGCACGGACTGGCGGAACGAGCGGCCTCCGGTAACCAGCAGCGCGTGCTGTCCGAATTCAGTGATCAACTGCGGCAACTCCGCCAGGCGGCCGGCACCGAAGACCAGACGCGGCAAGGCGGTGATGCTGAAGGCGGACAGGTTCATGGCGTCACTGGCCGGTCTTGCGTTCGCGGGTGTGACACACCGGCAGATCGTCCGGGTCCTCCACCTGCAGCGCAATCTCCTGCACCATGTCGCGCAGTTCCTCCAGGGTGATGCAGCCGAGCAGCCGCGCCATCAGCTCCGGAGCCAGGCGCACCATGCAGGGCGTGCCGTCGGAAAGCAGCACGCGTACACCGGCGGCGTGCTTCTCCAGGCCGCCCTCGCTGCTCTCCAGCAAATCCGCGTCGTCCTGCAGCAGGCGGTCATACACTTCATCGATGCGATCCGACAGTTCATCGTCGATGTCTTCCGGTATCGCGGCGATGAAGCCATCGGCTTCGGAGAGCTCGGCCTCGATGCCATGACCGCGCAGAAACTCCACGAAGCGCTCACGTACCCCGGTGTCGAAAAAAACGTACTCCAGCATGGAATGTTGCTCCTGTCTTGCGCGGCCTAGCGCCGCAACAAGGTGACATAGGCGATGGCGTAATCATGCTCATCGGCCAGGCTGAGAAAGTGTTCGCCGATGCCGCGGGCTTCGAGCAGGTCGAGTGCACGGCCGCTGAAGTGCAGCATGGGCTTGCCTGCGGCATCGTGGGCCACGCTGATATCGTGCAGCGACAGTCCCTGGCTGAAACCGGTTCCCAGGGCCTTGGAGGCGGCCTCCTTGGCGGCAAAGCGCTTGGCGAGAAAACGATCCGGATGAGCGGCGAGCTGATAATCGGCCAGTTCCGCCGCATTCAGGATGCGCTCGGCAAAGCGTATGCCGTGACGCTGCAGGGCGCGTCCCATGCGCGCCACTGCGACGATATCGGTGCCGATGCCGTAGATCATCCGCGCCGTGCCGCGGCCAGCGCCTGCCGGCGCTCCTCCACCATCAGCCGTTTCATCTCGGCCACCGCGCCCTGGAAGCCGGTGAACAGGGCGCGGGCCACGATGGCGTGGCCGATGTTGAGTTCATGGATGCCGGTCATGCGGGCGATGGGCGCGACGTTGTGGTAGTGCAGGCCGTGGCCCGCATTGACGCGCAGGCCGACCTGCTGGCCGATGGCCACGGCACGCTCGATGCGCGCCACTTCGGCGGCCACGGCATCGCGCTCGATCAGATCGGCATAGTGGCCGGTATGGATCTCGATGCAGGGCGCACCGCAGGCGGCCGCCGCCTCCACCTGGCGCCCGTCGGCGTCGATGAACAGCGATACGCGCACACCGGCATCGGCCAGGCGCTGGCAGGCCTCGCGGATGCGCTCCTTCTGTCCGGCGACATCGAGACCGCCTTCGGTGGTCAGCTCCTCGCGGCGCTCCGGTACCAGGCAGCATTCGACCGGCTTGATGCGCTCGGCGATGGCGAGCATTTCCTCGGTCACCGCCATCTCCAGATTCATGCGCGTCTGCAGAATACCGGCCAGCATCTCCACGTCGCGGTCCTGGATATGGCGGCGATCCTCGCGCAGGTGCAGGGTGATGCTGTCGGCGCCGGCCTGCTCGGCCTCGATGGCGGCCTGGATGGGATCGGGATAACGGGTGCCGCGCTGCTGGCGCAGGGTGGCAACGTGATCGATGTTCACGCCGAGCAGGATTTCATGCAACGGATTCACGGCTCTAGTCCTCGTGGTCTGCCGCGGGCGGCGTGGCCCGGCCGGCATAGGTCTGGCGAAAAAGTTCACGGCTGCGCAACGGCCGCGTGCCCAGATACTGGGCCAGGATGGTGCGCATCAGGGTCTTGGCCTCGGCCAGCACACGCTCATCGGCCCCCTGCTCTGCCGCCAGCGCCAGCAGGGTGGCGCCGTGCAGCAGGGGGCCCGCCTGCGCCGCAGCGTCGGCGGGCAACGGCCCCTGCTGCACATGGTAGCAATAGCTCCGCTCCGGTTGAATCGCACTGTCACTGTGCGACTCGTGCTCCAGCAGCAGCCCGTAGCCCAGCTCCTGCAGCAAGGCCTTCTCGAACAGGCGCAGAGTCCACTCCGGCTGCTGCGGCACGGCGGCCAGACGCTGCAGGGCCAGTTCGTAGGCATGAAACAGCTCTTCGTGCGGATCGTGGCGTTGCAGCAGGCGCAGCAGCAGTTCGTTGAGATAGAAGGCGCTGATCAGGGCGGTGCCGGTCAATGGCGCCAGACCGCCACGGCCTTCCGCACCGGTCAGCGTGGCCAGCTCGCCGCGTCCTGACCAGGACAGGAGCAACGGCACGAATGGTTGCAACAGGCCGGCCTTGCCGCCCTTGCCGCTGCGCGCACCGCGCGCCACCAGGCCGACGCGACCGACATCGAGGCTGAAGGCCTCCAGCAGCAGGCTGGTTTCGCGATAGGGTTGGCGATGCAGGATGTAGGCAGGGCGCAGCTCGGCCCGCATGGCTGCGTACCGTCAGTCTTCCGTATAGCCCAGGCTGGAGAGGGCGCGCTCATCGTCCGACCAGCCCTCCTTCACCTTGACCCACAACTGCAGATACACCTTGCTCTCGAACAGCTTTTCCATGTCGGTGCGGGCCAGCTGGCCGACCTTCTTCAGCACGCCGCCACCCTTGCCGATGACGATGGGCTTCTGGCTGTCGCGCTCGATCCAGATCACGGCAGCGATGTTCAGCAGGCCATCCTCCTCCTTGAACTGCTCGATCTCCACGGTCAATTCATAGGGCAGCTCCTGCCCCAGGGTGCGCATCAGCTTCTCGCGCACGATCTCGGCGGCAAGAAAGCGTGAGCTGCGATCGGTGATCTGATCTTCGGCGTAGAACGGTGCGTTCTCCGGCAGGTGCTGGGCCACCACCTTTTCCAGTTCTTCCAGATTGTTGCGGCGCAAGGCCGACACCGGCACCAGTGCGGCAAAATCCATCTTGCGCCCCAGATTCTGCAACAGCGGCAGCAGCTCGGCCTTGTCCTTGATGTGATCGATCTTGTTCACCGCCAGCACCACCGGCACCCCGGCTGCACGGACCTGGCGCAGGACATTCTCGTCATCCTCGGTCCAGCGTCCGGCCTCCACCACGAAGATGATCAGATCGACATCCGCCAGCGTGCTCTTGGCCGTGCGGTTCATGTAGCGGTTGACCGCCTTTTTGGCATTCAGGTGCAGCCCCGGCGTGTCGACGAAGACGGCCTGATAATCCGCCTCGGTCTTGATACCGATGATGCGATGGCGCGTGGTCTGCGGCTTGCTGGAGGTGATGCTGATCTTCTGGCCGATGAGATGGTTCATCAGCGTCGATTTGCCGACATTGGGACGGCCGACCAGGGCCACGTAACCGCAACGGAAGGATTCGGTTTCAGACATGTTCGAGGGCTCGCAAGGCAAGGTCTGCCGCCGCCTGCTCGGCCTTGCGGCGGCTCGCGGCGGAAGCAACGGTGGGTTCTGCCAGTCCTTCGACAGCGCAGGTAACGGTAAAGGTCTGCTCGTGCGCCTCGCCATCCATCGCAATGACGTTGTAGGTCGGCAGGGGCAGACGGCGGGCCTGCAGATATTCCTGCAGGCGGGTCTTGGGATCCTTGAGATTGGCAGCCGGCTGGACGGCCTCGATGCGATCCTCGTACAGCGCCAGGATCAGCTGCCGGGCACGCTCGATGTCGCTGTCAAGATAGACCGCGCCGAAGATCGCCTCCAGCGCATCCGCCAGGATCGACTCACGGCGGAATCCGCCGCTCTTCAGCTCGCCGGAGCCCAGCCTGAGGTACTCCCCCAGATTGAGATCGAGGGCGATGAGCGCAAGGGTGTCCCCCTTGACCAGGGAGGCACGCAGGCGGCTCAGCGTGCCCTCGTTGACGGCGGAAAAGCGCCGGTACAGCTCGGCGGAAATGGCGAAACTGAGCACGGCATCGCCGAGAAATTCCAGCCGTTCGTTATTGCGGCTGCCGACACTGCGATGGGTGAGCGCGGCTTCCAGCAGACTCCTGTCACGAAACGTATAACCGAGACTGCGACAGAGCGTATCCAGATTCAACGGGCCGCAACCTCCGCGACATCCTCGAAGTTGACCAGAAAGCTGATGTTGTGCACGAACGGCACCACCACCTCATAGGTCACCGTGACACGATAAGCATTGCCATCGCGTTCGATGGTCACATCTTCGCGCTTGACCCGATCGACATCATTGATCTCCATGCGCTTCATCAAGGCGGCACGTATCTCCGGCGGACTGCTGCCGCGCAGGGATGAATCAGCTGCAAGCGCATCCAGAGACGAAGTAACACCGAGATGTTCCATGTACACCGGGAACAGCTTGAGTATGCCCATGGCCAGCACGCCGGCGATCACGATGATCACCATCCAGCTCACCAAAGTCAGCCCTGCCTGACGCTGCTTCATTCGAGTCATCTGCCTCTCGCCTCCCTTACCCTATTCAATGCCGCTGCCGATGCGGCCCCAGTCGATATGGCCGGCTGCCGAATCCCAGTTCATCCAGATGAAAAATGCCTTGCCTACCAGGTTCGCCTCCGGAACCGTGCCCCAGAAGCGGCTGTCGCGGCTGTTGTCGCGATTATCGCCCATGACGAAATACTGTCCCTGGCCCACAGTATACTCAAAGCCGCGTTCGAACCCTTCCGGCAACACCAGGATCTGGTGGTTGATGCCGGCCAGATTCTCACTGCGCACGCTGGCACCGGTCATAACCGCCCCCGAGCCCGTACCGACATAGGCCCCCTCCGGTTGCTGCTGGGCGATCTGGCCATTGAGGTAGAGCACCTTGTTGCGATAGGCCACCGTATCGCCCGGCACGCCGATGACACGCTTGATGTAATCGACCCGCGGGTCCTCCGGATAGCGGAACACGATGATGTCACCGCGCTGCGGCGCCCCGAGTTCCAGTATCCGGGTATGGAGCACCGGAAGACGCAGACCATAGGCAAACTTGTTCACCAGAATGAAGTCCCCCACCAGCAGGGTGGGCATCATCGAGCCGGAGGGAATGCGGAACGGCTCGACCACAAAGGAACGGATCAGCAGGACGATCAGGATCACCGGGAAAAATGAACGAGATAGATCGACCAGATAGGGCGGCTTGTCCGTCTCGGCCTCCAGGGCACTGCCGGAAACGGCGGCAACTGCGCTGTGCGCCCGCCGCTTCGGCGCCCACAGCAGGGCATCCAGCAGCCAGATTGCACCGGTAATCGCCGTAGCCAGGACCAATATCAGGGGGAAATCCATGTTTAACCCTTCTTGCCTACATGCAGGACGGCGAAGAACGCCTCCTGCGGAATCTCGACCGAACCAACCTGCTTCATGCGCTTCTTGCCCGCCTTCTGCTTTTCCAGCAGCTTGCGCTTGCGGCTGACGTCGCCGCCGTAGCACTTGGCCAGCACATTCTTGCGCATCGCCTTGACGTTGGTACGGGCGATGATGTGCGAACCGATGGAGGCCTGTATGGCGACATCGAACATCTGACGCGGGATCAGCTCACGCATCTTCTCCGCCAGCTCGCGGCCGCGCAGCTGGGCCTGATCGCGGTGCACGATGACCGCCAGGGCATCCACCCGCTCGCCGTTGATCATGATGTCCAGCTTGACCAGGTTGGCCACCTGGAAGCGGTTGAACTGATAGTCCATGGAGGCGAAGCCGCGGCTGCACGACTTCAGGCGGTCGAAGAAATCGAGCACTACCTCGTTGAGCGGCAGCTCGTAATTGACCGACACCTGCTTGCCGGCGAACTGCATGTTCTTCTGCACACCGCGCTTTTCCGTGCACAGGGTCAGCACGTTGCCCAGGTAATCCTGCGGCACCAGGATATTGGCGGTGATAATCGGCTCGCGGATCTCGGCGATGTAGTTGGGCTCGGGCAGATTGGCCGGATTGTCGACCTTGAGCACCTCGCCCTTGGTGGTGACCACCTCATACACCACCGTCGGTGCAGTGGTGATCAGGTCGAGGTCATACTCGCGCTCCAGGCGTTCCTGGATGATCTCCATGTGCAGCATGCCGAGGAAGCCGCAGCGGAAGCCGAAACCGAGCGCCTGCGAGGTTTCCGGTTCGTAGAACAGCGCGGCGTCGTTGAGGCGCAGCTTGGCCAGCGCCTCGCGCAGGTTCTCGTAATCCTCGGCACTGATCGGGAACAGGCCGGCGAATACGCGCGGCTGTACCGGGCGGAAACCGGGCAGCGGCACCTCGGCCGGACGATCGCTCAGGGTGATGGTGTCGCCCACCGGCGCGCCGTCGATCTCCTTGATGCCGGCGATGATGAAGCCCACCTCGCCCGCCTCCAGCGCCGCCGTATCCTTCATCTTGGGGGTGAACACGCCGACCCGGTCCACCTGATAGCTGCGGCCGGTGGACATGATGTTGATCTTCTGCTTCGGCTTGAGCGCGCCCTGCATCACGCGCACCAGCGACACGACGCCCAGATAGTTATCGAACCAGGAGTCGATGATCAGCGCCTGCAGCGGCGCCGCGCGGTCACCCTTGGGGGCCGGGATCTTCGCCACCAGCTGCTCCAGCAGGTCCTCGATGCCGAGACCGCTCTTGGCACTGACCAGCACGGAGTCCCCCGCCTCGATGCCGATGATCTCCTCGATCTCGGCGATCACCCGCTGCGGCTCAGCCGCCGGCAGGTCGATCTTGTTGAGCACCGGCATCACTTCGAGTCCCTGATCGATGGCGGTGTAGCAGTTGGCCACGGTCTGCGCCTCGACGCCCTGGGAGGCATCCACCACCAGCAGCGCGCCTTCGCAGGCCGCCAGGGAACGCGACACCTCGTAGGAGAAGTCGACATGGCCCGGGGTATCGATGAAGTTGAGGTGATAGACCTCGCCGTTGCGTGCCTTGTAGTCCAGCGACACGCTCTGCGCCTTGATGGTGATGCCGCGTTCGCGCTCCAGGTCCATGGAATCGAGGACCTGGGCCTCCATCTCGCGCTCGGTCAGCCCGCCGCAGACCTGGATGAAGCGGTCGGCAATGGTGGATTTGCCGTGGTCGATATGGGCGATGATGGAAAAATTGCGGATGTGCTCGAGGTCGCTCACTGAAAAGGTTTCCACTGAAAAACGAAGAGGCGCCCAGCGGGCGCCAAAGTGGGCGAAATTGTACAGAAAATCAGGGGGCTGCGAAATAGCGGCGAACGCGTTCCGTGTCCAGGAAATAATGACACAGCTCCCCCTGCGGCGAGGTCAGCACCGGCACCCGGGTGCCGTAGCGCTGTTCCAGCCCGGGTTCGTCCTCCACCTCCACGGTGTCCAGGCTGAACCCCAGTTCCTGCTGCAGCGGCCGCAGGGCCGCCAGCATCTCGTCGCAGAGCGAGCAGCCGTAGCGCAGATATAACGTCAGCGCCGGCTGCGTCTTCATTTCGGCAGCCGCAGGGCCAGGAAGATCGGACCGCTGCGACGCTGCACCAGCACCGGGATCGACTTGCCGGCCGGCAGGTCGCGCACCAGCTTGTTGAAATGGGCCACGTTGTCCACATCCACGTTGTTCAGCTTCAGCAGGATATCGCCACGGCGGACCCCCGCTTCCTGGGCCGGGCCGGTCTCCACGCCCTGCACCAGCACGCCGTGACGCTGCTCCAGCCCCAGTTCCTTGCGCTGCTCTGCGGTCAGATCGGTGACGGTCAGATTGAGACGATTGTCGCTGCTCAGGCCCGGCTTGCCCTCGGCCAGGGTCAATTCCTCTTCCTTGGGCAACTCCTCCACCCGCACGGTCAGCGTCTTGCGCTTGCCGTCACGGATCACCACGACCCGGGAGTCGGCCCCCACCGGGCTGCGCCCCACCACCGGCGGCAGGTCCGACGAAGCATCGATGGTCTTGCCGCCGAATTCGATGATCACATCCCCCACCGCGATGCCCGCCTTGGCCGCGGGACCATCCTTGAGCACCTTGGCCACTAGGGCGCCGGCGGGACGCTTCATGCCGAAGGACTCCGCCAGCTCACGGGTCACATCCTGGATCAGTACCCCCAGCCAGCCGCGCGAGACATAGCCCTTGTCCTTGATCTGGGCCACCACATCCAGGGCCACGTCCACCGGGATGGCGAAGGACAAGCCCATGAAGCCGCCGGTGCGGCTGTAGATCTGTGAATTGATTCCGATCACCTCGCCGTCCAGGTTGAACAGCGGGCCGCCGGAATTGCCGGGGTTGATGGCCACGTCGGTCTGGATGAAGGGCACATAGCTCTCGCTGGGCAGGCTGCGTCCCAGGGCACTGACCACGCCGACGGAGACCGAATGGTCGAAGCCGAAGGGCGAACCGATGGCCATCACCCACTCGCCCACCTTGATCTGGTCGCCCTGGCCGAACTTGACCACCGGCAGGCCGCTGGCCTCCACCCTGAGCAGGGCCAGGTCGCTGCGCTTGTCGGCGCCGATCACCTTCGCCACCAGCTCGCGGCGATCATTGAGCCGCACCAGGATTTCGTCCGCGCCCTCCACCACATGGTTGTTGGTCAGGATGTAGCCCTCGCTGTCGATGATGAAGCCGGAACCCAGCGAACGGGCATCCTCCTCGTCCTGCGGGTCGGGCATCTCGCCGGGGTTGCCGAAGAAGTGGCGGAACAGGTCGCCCCACGGCCCCTCCTCCGGAAACTCCGGCATCGGCATCCCCGGCGGCAGCCGCAGCGACGGGTGCGCCTTCATTTTCTGTTTGGTACTGATGTTGACCACGGCGGGGCCGTACTTTTCCACCAGCACGGTGAAGTCGGGCAACTCGCGCGCCAGTGCACTGCCGTTCAGCAGCAGGAGCAGAAGAAGGAGCCAGGAGAGGGAAAATCTGGAATGTGTCATGGGACTAATTCGCATGGGGTTTACCGGAAAGAAGATCGACCGTTACCGGCGGCGCCACCCGCCGCAATATCACCGCCCGCTGCGCCGGATCACTGCTCCAGCGCCGATTGCGCCAGTGCAGCCAGAGAAAACCGGCGGCCAGACCGGCAAGACCGCCGAGAATGGCGGGAAGCTCGCTGCCTGTCAGCCCCAGCTGTGGCGCCAGTCCCTCGGCCAGCAGCGCGCCGGCAACCAGGGCCAGCAGGGGAACCAGATAGAGCATGACCGAACCGCGCACCAGCAGGGACTCGCTGATACCGACGATGACCTCCTCCCCCGGCCGCGCGCCGATGGGGTTCAGCACCTCCACCTCATGCAGGCGGGCACCGAACAGGCCCGCCAGGGCACCGGTACCGCAGCCGCTGCGGGCCGAGCAGCCGCCACAACTGGAGCGCCGGGCGGTCTGCACCCAGGCCGCCTCACCCGCCGTGCGCATCACCCGTCCGCTCTCCTCGATCATCTCAGTCTCGCAGGCTCACGGATTCGGCGATGCGCTGCGCGGTGAGCAGCGGGACCTCGCCCATCACCGTAATGGAATAGCCGTGGTGATTGCGACTGAAGGTATTGACCGCCCCCAGCCGCAGACTGCCCACCAGCCCCTCGCCCGACTCGCTGGCCGGCTCGATGAATACCGAGACCGAGGCCAGGCCATCGCTGAACAGCAGGTGCTCGACCTGGGCGTTGCCGGCCATGACGTGATGACGATGGTTTTCCAGCACGAATCCCGGCGGCAGCTGGCCTACCGCCCAGCGCTCCGCGGCGGCGTGCGATTCCGCCTGCGGCACGGCGCGTTGCCAGACCACATCGCGGCCGCGGGTTTCCGGTTCCAGCAGGCCTGAAGGCAGCTGTTCGTGGAATTCCAGGGCGGTGAACATCAGCTGCTCCACCACCCGCCCCTCCTCGTTATAGAGCTCGGAACGCAACAGCAGCCCCTTGTCCTGGTGTAACCAGAGGGCATGGCCGTAACGGTAACGGTCCAGGGGGGTGATGAGGATCTTGCGGGTATCATGACCGGCGATGCGCTCGCTGCCGGCATCGCTGAAGTTGTAATAGCGCTCCAGGGTTTCCAGCCGCGACGGCAGGTCAATGGGCAGGCGACGGGCGGGACCGGTACTCTCCTCCACCACCGCATTGTCATCGGGCAGGATGCAGGTGACGCGGTCGTTGTCGCGAATCACCTCGCGGGACGGTCCGCTCAGGCTCAGCAGGCGCTCGCGCTCGCTGCCGCCGCGGCTGCTGTGCACGATGCGCATGGTCTGCATGTGGCCGTCATGGGAATAGACGAAGGTACCGTCGTAATCGAGCCGGTGCGCCGCCTGCGACATGCGCTCCAGCCACTGGCGCGGACTGGGAGAGGCGTCCGCGCTGACTGCCTGCGGTACCAGGGAGGCCAGCAACAGGGCACTGCCCAGCAGGGGACGAAGCATGGTGCGAATCACTTCGCCGTCTCGTGGCTGACGATCCGCACATAGGGCAACACCCCCTGCATGCCGGAAGACGCCGAATATTCGTTGTGGTTTACCAGATAGGCATTGAGGCGACCGCGACTGGCCGACGGGGACACGGTCACGGCGGGGGCCCCGATACTGGCCAGCTGCACCATTTCGTGCGCCGGCCGGGGGGATTGTGCCAACTGCATGGCGGTCGGCGCGATATCGGCGGGTTCCACCGCCTCCCGCTGCACCGCGAGGATTGCCACGGCGGCCACCGAGGCGGCAATGGCGACGCCCGCGGCCTGCTTGGCCAGGGCCGGCAGACGCGGTTTGCGGCGCGGTGCCAGCAGGGTGGGCTCCTGCTCCAGGGCGGCGTGTATGCGCTGGTGCAGATGCGTGGCCCGGGCCGAGGCGAAGTTGGCATGCAGTGTATCGCTGATCAGGTGATAGCGGCTCCAGGCCCCCTGCAAGTCGACGTCCTGGCGCAGCCGCTCCAGTGCCTGACGCAGGGCAGGGCCGTGCAATTCATCATCCACCAGGGCCGAAATCTGTTCGTTGGTATGGTTTTCCATTCTGCTACCGCCTCGGTTCTCGCCGTGTCCGGGTTGCTGCCGTATATCGCTTAGTCAATCAAGCAGGGGCTTGAGTTTCGTATCAATCGCCTCGCGCGCGCGAAAAATGCGCGAACGCACCGTGCCGATGGGACAATTCATCGCCTCGGCGATCTCTTCATAGCTGAGCCCCTCCAGTTCGCGCAGGGTAATGGCCGTGCGCAGGTCTTCGGGAAGGTCTTCGATGGCACGGAAGATGGTGCGCTCGATCTCGTCCTTGAGCGCCAGATGTTCGGGGGTGTCGCCCTCGCGCAGGGAACCGGACGACTCCATGCCCAGCTGCACGGCGTCGGCGGCGTCGATATCGGTATCGGGCGGACGCCGGCCCAGGGCGACGAGGTGATTTTTTGCCGTATTGATGGCGATGCGGTAGAGCCAGGTATAGAAGGCGCTCTCGCCACGGAAATTGGCCAGGGCACGATAGGCCTTGATGAAGGTTTCCTGGGCAACGTCGAGCGACTCATCGGGATCCCGGACATAGCGCGAAATCAGCTTGACGATCTTGTGCTGATATTTCTGGACCAGGAGATCGAACGCGCGCTTGTCCCCCTGCTGGACACGCTCGACGAGCTCCTGATCAACATGTTGCACGCCCATGGGGGCCTACCCTTTCATCCTGTACTTGAGGCGACCACCCGCTGGACACCGGCTATAGACTGCCACTGTTGCCAAGAGTTCGCCAAAACATGACGTTTTTCGTATAGTTGCGCATCATAAACAAGCCCGTGCCCCAGGGCCAGCGTCCATCCCGTCCCGTTCGAGGTACCAGTTGCGCAATTCCATGCACGGCGAGCAGCAGCACTACGATGTTCTGGTCATAGGCAGCGGCGCCGCCGGCCTGACCGTGGCCCTCAATCTTCCCGCGTCGATCCGGGTCGCCGTACTGGCCAAGGCCATCAGTGCCGAAGGCTCCACCTTCTATGCCCAGGGCGGCGTCGCGGCGGTGCTGGATGCCCACGACTCGGTCGATTCCCACATCGCCGACACCCTGGACGCCGGCGCCGGGCTGTGCCATGCCGATGCCGTGCGCTTCACCGTGGAGCACAGCAAGGAGGCCATCCAGTGGCTCATCGAACAGGGCGTCGCCTTCACCGGCGAGCCGGGTGACGAGCAGCACCACGATTATCACCTCACCCGCGAAGGTGGCCACAGCCACCGCCGGGTGATCCATGCCGCCGACGCCACCGGCCGCGCCATCGAGACCACCCTGCTCGATCAGGCCCGTGCCCGCGGCAACATCACCCTGTACGACAACCATATCGCCGTCGACCTGATCACCAGCGCCAAACTGGGGCGTAGCGGCAACCGGGTGCTGGGCGCCTACGTACTGAACCGCAAGCGTGGCAAGGTTGAGGTGCTGCGCGCCCGCAGCGTGGTCCTGGCCACCGGCGGCGCCAGCAAGGTCTACCTGTATACCTCCAATCCTGATATTTCGACCGGCGACGGCATCGCCATGGCCTGGCGCGCCGGCTGCCGGGTGGCCAACATGGAATTCAATCAGTTTCACCCCACCTGCCTGTATCACCCCAGGGCCAAGTCCTTCCTCATCACCGAGGCGATTCGTGGCGAAGGCGGCAAACTGCTGCTGCCCGACGGCAGCCGCTTCATGGAGCGCTTCGACCCCCGCGGCGAGTTGGCGCCGCGCGACATCGTGGCCCGTGCCATCGACCACGAAATCAAGCGGCTCGGCGTGGAATGCCTGTATCTGGACATCAGCCACCGCCCGGCCGACTTCATCCAGAGCCACTTCCCCACTGTCTACAGCCGCTGCCTGGAGTTCGGCATCGACATCACGCGCGAACCCATCCCGGTGGTCCCCGCTGCCCATTACACCTGCGGCGGCGTGATGGTGGATCTGCACGGCCGTACCGACATCAACGGCCTGTATGCCGCCGGCGAGGTGACCTTCACCGGCCTGCACGGCGCCAACCGGCTGGCCAGCAATTCGCTGCTGGAATGCCTGGTGTTCGGTCGCGCCGTGGCGCTGGACATCGCGGCGCGCCTGCCCGAGCTGGCTGCGGTGGACGAACTGCCGGCCTGGGACGAAAGCCGCGTGACCGACTCCGATGAGGAGGTGGTGGTATCCCATAACTGGGAGGAGCTGCGGCGCTTCATGTGGGACTACGTCGGCATCGTGCGCACCGACAAGCGCCTGCAACGGGCCAAGCGGCGTGTCGACCTGCTGTGCTGCGAAATCCACGACTATTACGGCAATTTCCGCGTCACCAACGACCTGCTGGAGCTGCGCAACCTGGTGCAGGTGGCTGACCTCATCATCCGCTCCGCCATGGCGCGCAAGGAAAGCCGCGGCCTGCACTATACGCTGGATTATCCCCACATCGCCGCGGGTGAGCCGCAGGATACCATTCTGGTTCCGGACAACTCGCCGCTGCATTAGGCGGACAGGCACAAGGGTCAAGGTGCGAGATACGAGAGCGGTGTGCGCGGCGCGCACGATTGTTTTATGGAGGGTTACATGAGCGTAACGAGTTCGTTCCGCGTATCTTGTACCTCGCCGCTCGTCCCGGTGTTCTTCACACCCGTTCCAGGCGCAGCGCCACCCGCAGGGCGCGGAACTGCTCCCCCGACAGGCTGTCGCCGAGCAGCGGCAGCACATGCCGCCGCCCGCCCTCCTCGCGCACATGAAGCAGTACCAGCCACGGCGTGAGGACGGTCTCCGGCAACACCCGCACCGGCGCAACCGTTTCATCGGCGCGGTGCCACAACCAGCTGCCGTCACTCTCGCGCGCCAGCCGCACCGGCATCCGGCACCGGCGATGATAGTAACGATGACTGAGCCAGAGCAGCGGCCACAGGAGCGCAGGCCAGACGAAGTGCAGTGACAGCCAGAGCAGCAGAATGGCGCTGGCCAGATGGCTCAGCCGCAGCGCCCGCAACAGCCGGCGCGAAGGTTGCGGCTCAAGATACAGCGGTGTGGCGGATGCACGCGATGACATGGGCGAGGTCTCCATCCGTGGCCTGCTTCGAGCCCAGCAGGTACTCCAGCAACTCCTGGTCCGGCAATTCCAGCAGACGCTGGAAATCCCGCTGCTGCCGCTCATTCAGCGCGGCATAGCCGCGTTGCAAGAACCCCTCTAGCAGCAGATCCAGCTCCAGCATCCCGCGCCGGCAGCGCCAGACCAGTCTGCGCTCGCTGCTTCCCATCACCCGCGCTCGCCGTCACACCTGATGCCGCAGCATCATCTGCTTGATGCGGCCGATGGCCCGCGTCGGATTGAGCCCCTTGGGGCAGACATCGACGCAGCTCATGATGGTGTGGCAGCGGAACAGGCGATAGGGACCGTCCAGTTCCGCCAGGCGCTGCGCCTTGGCCTGATCGCGGCTGTCGGCGAGAAAGCGCCACGCCTGCAGCAGCGCCGCCGGACCGCGGAACTGTTCGGGGTTCCACCAGAACGATGGGCAGGACGTGGTGCAGCAGGCACACAGGATGCATTCGTAGAGGCCATCGAGTTCGGCGCGCTGCTCCGGCGTTTGCAGGCGCTCCACCTCCGGCTCCGGGTCGTGGGCGATGAGATAGGGTTTGACGGCACGGTAGTGGTGATAGAACTGGCTCAAATCCACTACCAGGTCGCGCACCACCGGCAGTTTCGGCAACGGCCGCACCGTCACCGGCTCGCGCAGTTCCGCCAGCGGCGTGACACAGGCCAGTACGTTGCGGCCATTGACATTGAGACCATCGGAACCGCACACCCCTTCGCCGCAGGAATGGCGAAAGGTCAGGCTTTCATCCTGCGCCGCCTTCAGCTCCAGCAGGGCGTCGCGCAACATCATCCCCGGCCGTACCGCGTGCAGTTCGAAGCTCTGCATGTACGGTGCGCTGTCGGTCTCCGGATTGTAGCGATGAATGCTGAATTTCATGGCGGCGCGCGGCTCAATAGGTTCTTTCCTGCGGCGGAAAGCTGTCCACCGTCAGCGGCTTCATGCGCACCGGCTTGTAATCCAGCATGCGGCCGTCACGGAAGAACAGGGAGTGGCGCAGCCAGCGCTCATCATCGCGCTGCGGGTAGTCGACACGGCTGTGCGCACCGCGGCTCTCGGTACGGCCCAGTGCCGAGGTGACGGTGGCCACCGCCAGTTCCATCAGATTTTCCAGCTCCAGCGCCTCGATGCGCGCGGTGTTGAACACCCGGCTGTGGTCGCGCAGCACGGCATCCTGCAAACGCTGCTGCAGCGCCAGCACCTTGTCGAGCCCCTGCGACAGTACCTCCTCGGTACGGAACACGCCGCAATGGTCCTCCATCACCTGCTGCAGTTCACGGCGCAGGCCATCGACACTTTCCCCGTCACCGCGCCGCTCCCAGCGCTGCAGGCGCGCCAGCGCCTGCTCCACGCTGGCCGGATTGGGCGGCCGGTGGAAACGGTTCTCGCGCAGGAACTCGATGATGTCATTGCCGGCGGCACGGCCGAACACCACGATGTCGAGCAGCGAATTGCCGCCCAGGCGATTGGCGCCGTGCACCGACACGCAGGCGCATTCGCCCACTGCATACAGCCCGGGCACCACCTCCTCGCCCTGCCCGGCCGGCACCACCACGCGGCCATGGCGATCGGTGGGGATGCCGCCCATGGTGTAGTGGGCGGTGGGATAGACGGGGATCGGCGCATGCGCCGGGTCGACGTGCAGGAAGGTCTTGGCGAGTTCACGGATCGCCGGCAGGCGTGCGGCGACCACGTCTTCGCCCAGGTGATCCATCCTGAGCAGCACATGATCGCCCTGCGGGCCGCAGCCGCGCCCCTCTTTTACTTCCGTGTAGATGGCGCGGCTCACCACATCGCGGCTGGCGAGGTCCCTGGCGTGCGGTGCATAGCGCTCCATGAAGCGCTCGCCGTGCCTGTTCACCAGATAGCCGCCCTCGCCGCGCACGCCCTCGCTGATCAGCATGCCCTTGCCGGCGATGCCGGTGGGATGGAACTGGAAGAACTCCATGTCCTGCAACGGCAGGCCGGCGCGCAGCGCCATCGCCATGCCGTCGCCGGTATTGATGCGTGCGTTGGTGTTGGTGCGGAACAGCTGGCCGGCGCCGCCGGTGGCAATGAGCGTGGTCTTGGCCTCGATGAGCAGCGGTTCGCCGGTCTCAATCTCCAACGCGAGGGCGCCGAGGATATAGCCCTGCTCGTCGCGGATCAGGTCGACGGCAAAATACTCGTCGAAGAAGTGGGTGCGGGCGCGGATGTTCTGCTGATACAGCGTGTGCAGGATGGCGTGGCCGGTGCGGTCCGCCGCCGCGCAGGCGCGCGCTGCCTGCTCGCCGCCGAAATTCTGGCTCTGGCCGCCGAAGCGGCGCTGGTAGATGCGGCCGTTGGGCAGGCGCGAGAACGGTACGCCGGCGTGCTCCAGTTCGACCACGATGTTGGCCGCCGCGCGGCACATGTATTCGATGGCATCCTGATCGCCCAGGTAGTCGCTGCCCTTGATGGTGTCGTACATGTGCCAGTGCCAGTTGTCCGGCAGCACGTTGGCCAGTGCCGCGTTGATGCCGCCCTGCGCCGCCACCGTGTGGGAGCGGATGGGAAACACCTTGGACACCACCGCCACGCTGGCCTCGGCCTGGGCCAGTTGCAGGGCCGCGCGCAAACCGCCGCCGCCGGCACCGATCACCAGGGTATCGAACTTGCGTGTGGCCACCGCGGGCATCACATCACCCCCACCAGGACGCGCACCAGCCAGATCGTCAGCACCAGCAACCAGCCCCACAGCAGCGCCAGCAGGGCCAGACGCAACAGCGGCTGCCGCACGTAGTCGAGCAGGACATCACGCACGCCGACCCAGGCATGCACCAGCAGGGCAATGAACAGCAAGGCCGCTCCGGTGCTCATCATCGGACCGCGCCACAGCGCCTGCCACGCCGCGTGATCGGCGACCGGATAAAGCAGGAAATACACCGCTGCCCACAGGGTATATCCGGCCAGATACAGGGCACTGAGCCGCTGCAGCATCCAGGCGCGCAGGCCGGTCACCTGATGGCTCATGGCCACATCACTCCCGCAATAACGGCCAGCATCCCGGCGGCAAAGACCCAGAGGGCGGAGCGACGCGCCGCGCCCCGCTCCACGCCGAACTCGGCATCGATCAGCAACACGCGCAGACCGGCCAGCAAATGATGGGCCAAGGCCCACAGCAGCAGGACGCCGAGCAGACGCGCCGGCCAGGTCTGCAACAGCTGCTGGACATGGGCATAACCCGCGGCATCGCTCAAGGAGCGCTCCAGCAGCCAGATGGCCGGGGCCAGGGCGAGAAACAGCAGCAGTCCGGTGAGGCGATGGACTATGGACACCAGCGCCGTCAGCGGCAGATGCAGTTGCAGCAGATGGAAGAAAACCGGACGTTGGCGGGGAGTCGTCATGGGTTGAGAAGTATATCAGAGCCCCAATAACGCAGATGTTTGCCGTTTCACTCCGGTATTACCAAGACCGGGCTATTTGGCTATGATGGACCCTATATCTGATACATGAGGATGCGGTGATGTTGAGCGATTGGCAGGCTTTTCTCCAGCAGGCAGGCGCCAGCCTCGCGGCCGGGCAAGTGGAGCATTTTGGTGCGCCCGACGCGGAACGCGCCGCCGCCCTGCAGGGCGATATCATCGTCGATCTCTCACACTTCGGCCTGTTGCGGGTGGAAGGCCCCGACGGTCTCACCTTCATGCAGGGCCAGTTCACCAATGATGTGCGCCAGGTAAACGATAACCACAGCCAGCTCAGCGGCCACCTCAGTCCCAAGGGACGCCTGTTCAACGTCTTCCGCCTGTTTAAACGTGATGGCGCCTGGTACCTGCGCCTGCCGGCGGCGCTGGTGCAGCCGGCGCTGGAGCGCCTGCGCAAATACGTGCTGATGTCCAAGGTCTCCCTGAGTGACGCCGGCGACAGCCTGCTGCGCATCGGCGTCTCCGGCCCGCATGCCTACGCCTGCCTGGCCCAGGAACTGGACCACATGCCGCAGGCCGCGGACGAAGTGGCCCACGGCAAGGGCCTGACGGTCGTGCGTGTCGGTGGTCCCCATCCCCGTGCCGAGGTATACGGCGACGCGGCGAGCATCCAGGCGTTGTGGCAGAAACTGGCGGCCGTGGCAAAACCGGCCGGTGCCTCCGCCTGGGCCCTGCTCGACATCCATGCCGGCCTGCCCAATGTTTTCCCGGCCAATGTCGAGGCCTTCGTGCCGCAGATGGTCAATCTGCAGCTGGTCAACGGCGTCAGTTTCCGCAAGGGTTGCTATACGGGCCAGGAGGTGGTGGCGCGCATGCAGTATCTCGGCACCCTGAAGCGGCGCATGTACCTGGCCCACATCGACGGCACCACGCTGCCGGCCGCCGGCACCGAACTGTATTGCAGCAATTCCGACAGCGGCCAGGGCGCCGGCAGGGTGGTGGATGCCCAGCCTGCCCCCGGCGGCGGTGTCGACCTGCTGGCCGTGGTGCAGGTATCGCTGCTGGACGACGACGTGCGCATCGGCGATGCCGCCGGCGCCCGTCTGGCATTCAAGTCTCTGCCCTATGCCTTCCCGACCGAGGCGCAGGACACCGGAAGCTGACAATTCAATAAAGAAGGAACTACTGTGACTGATATCAGCCGCCAGTTTTACGACGAACTGCTCGCCGACCTGGAACACAACCGCCTGGTCCTGCCCACCCTGCCCGAGGTGGCACTCAAGGTACGCGAAGTGGTGGACGATCCGGACTCATCCATCGCCGATCTGGTAAAGATCATCGTCAGCGATCCGGCCCTCAGCGCCCGCCTGATCCAGGTGGCCAACAGCCCGCTGATGCGGGCCGGCCGCAAGATCGAAAGCGTCGATGCCGCCGTCAGCCGACTGGGCATGCGCATCGTGCGTGACCTCGCCACCAGCATGGTGATGCAGCAGATGTTCCAGGCCACCTCTGACGTGACCGACCAGCGCCTGCGCCAGTTGTGGGAACACAGCACCGAGGTGGCGGCCATCTGCCACGCCCTGGCCGGCCAGTTCACCAAACTGAATCCGGAACAGGCGCTGCTGGCCGGTCTGGTGCACGATATCGGCGCCATGCCGATCCTGACCAAGGCCGAAGACTTTCCCGAACTGCTGCAGGATGAAAAGGCCCTGGACTGGGTCATCCGCGAACTGCATCCGCGCGTGGGCGGCGCCATCCTGCGTTCCTGGAATTTTCCGCCGGAACTGGTGGATGTGGCGGAACAGCATGAAAACCTCGCCTACAACTCGTCGGCGGTGGATTTCGTCGACGTGGTGATCGTCGCCAACCTGCAGAGCTACCTGGGCGGCAGCCATCCCCTGGCGGAGCAGGACCTGAGCAAGATCCCCGCCTTTGCCAAGCTGGGGCTCAGTCCGGATGTGAACGTCATCGAGATGGAAGGCACCGGTGATGCGATCCGTGAAACCCAGCAGCTGCTGAGCATCTAAAACCCGCTGCCAAAGAAAAAAGCCGGCTCCCTTGCGGGAACCGGCTTTGCTTATTCTGCCGGAGACCGGAGTCTGTTACATCGGCCGCATGTGCGGGAACAGCAGCACGTCGCGGATCGACGGCGCGTCGGTGAACAGCATCACCAGACGATCGATACCGATACCCTCGCCCGCGGTGGGCGGCAGGCCATGCTCCAGGGCCACGATGTAATCCGCATCGAAGTGCATCGCCTCGTCGTCACCGGCGTCCTTCTCCAGCACCTGCTTGCGGAAACGCTCGGCCTGATCTTCCGGGTCGTTAAGCTCGGAGAAGCCATTGGCAATCTCGCGGCCGCCGATGAAGAACTCGAAACGATCGGTCACCGTCGGGTCATCGTCGCTGAGACGCGCCAGGGGCGATATCTCGGTGGGATAGGCGGTGATGAAGGTGGGCTGCATCAGCTTGTGCTCCACCGTCTCCTCGAAGATCAGCGTCTGCACCTTGCCGAGGCCGAAGCTGGGCTTCACCTCCTGCCCGAGCTTGCGGGCGATCGCGCTCGCCTCCTCCAGGCTCTCCAGCTGGGCCGCGGTGATGTGCGGGTTGCGGGCGAGGATCGACTCCTTCATCGTCATGCGCTTGAAGGGGGAACCAAAGTCGAATTCCTGGCCCTGGTAGTTGATGGTAGTGGTGCCGAGGATGTCCTGCGCCAGCGAACGCAGCAGTTCCTCGGTGAGGTCCATCAGGTCACGGTAGTCGGCGTAGGCCTGGTAGAACTCGATCATGGTGAACTCGGGATTGTGACGGGTGGACAATCCCTCGTTGCGGAAATTGCGGTTTATCTCGAAGACGCGTTCGAAACCGCCTACCACCAGCCGCTTCAGGTACAGCTCCGGCGCAATGCGCAGGTACAAGTCCATATCGAGGGCATTGTGATGGGTGACGAAGGGACGCGCGCTGGCGCCGCCCGGAATCACGTGCATCATCGGGGTTTCCACTTCGAGGAAGCCGTGCGCCACCATGAATTCGCGGATCAGGTGAATGATCTGCGAACGGATGCGGAAGGTATTGCGCGACACATCGTTGGCAATCAGGTCGAGATAGCGCTGGCGGTAGCGGGTCTCCTGGTCGCTCAGTCCCTGCCATTTCTCCGGCAAGGGGCGCAGTGACTTGGTCAGCAGGCGGATACTGTCGACACGCACCGACAGCTCACCGGCCTTGGTGCGGAACAACACACCTTCGGCACCGACGATGTCGCCGATGTCCCAGCGCTTGAAATCGTCATAGGCATCGGCGCTGATGGCGTCGCGCTGGACGAACAGCTGGATTTGCCCGGCCATGTCCTTGATGTGGGTGAAGGATACCTTGCCCATGACGCGCTTCAGCATCATGCGTCCGGCCACGCTGACCCGCACATTGGCGGCCTCCAGTGCCGCTTCATCCATGGTGCCGTAACGGGCATGCAGCTCGCCGGTCATGACATTGCGGCGGAAATCGTTGGGGAAGGCATTGCCGCGCTCACGCAGCGCATGCAACTTGGCACGCCGCTCGGCGATCAGCTTGTTCTCGTCCTGGGTCTTCTGTTCTTCGCTCATGACTGTTCCGCAAAATCCATAGTTCTGATCGCCGGCCTACAGCCCGGATTTCAGACTGGCCTCGATGAAATCGTCCAGGTCGCCATCCAGCACCGCCTGGGTATTGCCGGTTTCCACACCGGTGCGCAGGTCCTTGATGCGCGACTGATCCAGCACATAGGAGCGGATCTGGCTGCCCCAGCCGATATCCGACTTGTTGTCCTCCAGCGCCTGCTTTTCCGCATTGCGCTTCTGCAGCTCCATTTCATACAGCTTGGCACGCAGCTGGTTCATCGCCGTGTCGCGATTCTGGTGCTGGGAGCGCTGGTTCTGGCAGGCGCAGACGATGCCGCTGGGGATATGGGTGATACGCACCGCCGACTCGGTACGGTTGACGTGCTGACCACCGGCACCGGAAGCGCGGTAGACATCGACACGCAGGTCAGCCGGATTGATCTCGATATCGATGTTTTCATCCACCTCGGGAGAAACGAACACCGAGGCGAAGGAGGTATGGCGGCGATTGCCCGAATCGAAGGGAGATTTGCGCACCAGGCGATGCACACCGGTCTCGGTGCGCAACCAGCCATAGGCATAGGCCCCCTCGAAGCGGATGGTCGCGCTCTTGATGCCCGCCACTTCGCCCTCGGACACTTCCATCAGTTCTGTCTTGAAGCCGCGGCGTTCGCCCCAGCGCAGGTACATGCGCAGCAGCATGCTGGCCCAGTCCTGCGCCTCGGTGCCGCCGGAACCGGCCTGGATGTCGAGGAAGGCATTGTTGGCGTCCATCTCGCCGGAGAACATGCGGCGGAACTCCAGCTCGCCGAGGCGCCTGTCGGCCTTTGCCAGGTCCGCCGCCACCTCCTCGAGCATGCCCTCGTCGCCCTCCTCACCGGCCATTTCCAGCAACTCGCCGGAATCGGCCAGCACCTTGTCCAGGCTCTCGATGGTATTGACGACCTCTTCCAGCTGGGCACGCTCACGTCCCAGGGCCTGGGCGCGTTCGGGCTCACTCCAGACGTCGGGGACTTCCAGCTCGCGGATGACTTCGGTCAGACGTTCGCTTTTGACAGCGAAGTCAAAGATACCCCCTCAGGGCGTCGAGGCGCCCCTGCATCTCTTTGATGCTACGGGAAAGTGCGTTGAATTCCAGCATGGTTCCAGGATGGCAAACGAAAACGGCGATGATACTACAGCCGACGCCGCAGGGCGAACAGATAGGGCGAGAATAAGCGGACTCTGTGCCGGCCCCGGCCGGCACAGATAAAACGGGCAGCGCCCCTACAGACCCCGCAGGACGGTACTGCAACGGGCCATCAACGCGTCGGCCTTCTGCTCGTCGATGAGCAGGCGCACCATTTTCTTGCAGCTGTTGACCACCTCCTGCAACCCTTCCGGGCTGTCGGGAGCGGCCTCCAGCTTGCTGACGATTTTCTCGGCATCAGCACCCAGCACGTCCCTGGCGATGGCGATCAGGGCGGCCTTGAGACTGGGGATATCCTGATCTGCCGCTACCGCGCAGTTGTCATCGGCAGCCCCCATGGTGACGCCGCCGATGGAAACAAAGCCCTGCTCGGCCAGAGCCTGCAGGCTGCCCGCCACATCAGGCAGGACAGCCCCCTTTTCATCCACCAGCTGCTGAATCGAGGATTTGCCGTCGATGAGGATCAGTACATAGCGCAGATTGCGATCCAGGCCGTATTTGCGGCTCTGGATCTCCTCCTCGCCCTTGTGGGTCTTGGCTACTATCGCACTGCGGTCCATGTTATGCCGTCAACTCCTGAATTACGCGGTAAATCAGCTTTACCGTAATCAACACATAGATGGCACCGAAGAAGAAGATCAACGAAGCAATCAGTCGCATGAGTTCTGCCGGCAAGGCACCGAAAAACGGCGTCGCCAGATAACCAATACTGAACAGCACCACCAGCATGACCAGGAAATTCCATTGCTTGCCGATGACACCGCCGGGGATCTTGGACTTGAGCGTATAGACCTGGAGCAGACAGAAAATCATCACCAGAATGGCCGCGAAACTGATGATGAGGGAAATATCCAGATTTTGGATAGCGTGCATGATGATCCCTTCCTTTGTATTTTGTGGTGTATGTCACAGCCTGTGCCGGCTGTTGTAGTTATGTAACGCAGTTCGAACATACATCCCACTGCACAGGTCGGTCAATACTCCCTGCGTACAGCACCGGCTCCTAGGCCGGCAAGGGCTCCATGTATTCAACTATCAATTGTACGGTTTTACGGTCGCGGAATTCGTTGACGTCGAGACGATAGGCCAGACGCACCAGCCCGCCCACCCGCTGCCACTGCTCCAGATCGGCGTGAAAGGCAATGGCGTCGACCGTGGCGGCTCCATCCGGCCAGCGCAGCACCAGCTTGACATGCCTTTCACCCACCACCCGCTGCGAGACGACGGCAAACACGCCATCGAACAGCGGCTCGGGGAATCCCTGTCCCCAGGGCGCAAGAAAGCGCAGCAATTCGGCCAGCTCCAGCGTCGCCTCGCCGGCTGTGAGTTCGCCGTCGCTGAGCAGTTCCTGGGCCGGCGGCTGCGGGCCGAGCTGCCGCTTCACCTCGCTGTCGAAGGCGAGACGAAAATCATCCAGCGCCGCGCGGTGCAATGTCAGTCCCGCCGCCATGGCGTGACCGCCGAACTTCGCCAGCAATCCCGGATGCCGCGCCGCCACCGCATCGAGTGCATCACGGATGTGCAGCCCCGGCACGGAACGGGCCGAACCCTTGATCTCCTCCGCGCCGCTGTCGGTAAACACGATCACCGGCCGGTGCAGGCGATCCTTGATGCGCGAGGCGAGGATGCCCACCACACCCTGATGCCAGGCCGGGTCATACAGGCACAGGCCCAGCGGCAACTCGGTGCTCTCCTCCAGGTGCATGCGCCGCAGTTCGCTGAGCGCCTGTTCCTTCATCTCATCCTCCACGCCGCGCCGTTCCTGGTTGAGCTGGTCCAGGGTCTGCGCCAGCGGCCGTGCCTGGTGCAGATCGTCGCTCAGCAGACAGCGGATACCCAGGCTCATGTCATCCATGCGGCCGGCCGCGTTGAGGCGCGGACCGATGGCAAACCCCAGATCGGCGGCGACCAGCCGTGCCGGCTGGCGCCCGGCCACCTCGAACAGGGCCAGCAATCCCGGTGACAACTGGCCGCTGCGCATGCGCGCCAGACCCTGCGCCACCAGGATGCGGTTGACGTGATCCAGCGGCACCACGTCGGCGACGGTGCCCAGGGCCACCAGGTCGAGCAGCTGCGCCAGGTTGGGTGCGGCGATGCCGCGGCGCGCAAACCAGCCGTCGCGGCGCAGGCGGCTGCGCAGTGCCAGCATGACATAGAAGATGACGCCGACACCGGCCATGGCCTTGGAGGGGAAGGCGTCGCCCGGCTGGTTGGGATTGACGATGGCATCGGCGGCGGGCAGCTCCGCTCCGGGCAGATGATGATCGGTGACCAGCACCTTGATTCCCAGCGCCCGCGCCGCCGCCACGCCGTCGAGGCTGGAGATGCCGTTGTCCACGGTGACGATCAGATCGGGGCGGCGCGCAGCGGCGACGGCCACGATCTCCGGCGTCAGGCCGTAGCCATATTCGAAGCGGTTGGGGACCAGGAAATCCACCTGCTCGGCGCCCAGCAGGCGCAGTGCGCGCAGGGCCAACGCAGTGCTGGTGGCACCGTCGGCATCGAAGTCGCCCACCACCAGGATGTGCTGCTGTTGCTCCAGTGCCTGCACCAGCAGGTCCGTCGCCGCCTCGATGCCCCGCAACGACTCGAACGGCGGCAGACGATCGAGCGTGTGCTGCAGCTCGTCGCTGTGCCGGATGCCGCGGCTGGCGCAGACCCGTGCCGCCAGCGGCGGCAGCGTCTGCGCCAGAGTTGCGGCGTGGGTGGGCACCGGCCGGCGCACGATGGGACGGGGTCGCGATGTCATCAGTACAGTCTGCCGTTATGCCAGGGCGGCCACTGGCCGGCGGCGCCGCCACCAGCGCCTCGCGGCACGCCGATCGAAGCGGTAGCTGCATGCGCGGTTGTCGAGATGGATCTCCACCGCATCCAGCTCACCGCGTCGCACGGCCGCCAGCAGTGGCACAAACCACCTTGCCTCCAGCTGCGCCGGTTCACCCGTCAACAGCACCAGGGCATCCCCCTCCTCACGCAGCAGAACCGACGCGTCACCCGCTGCCCCGGCCTGGACACCGGAACACGCTGCGATGCCGCGCAACAGGCAGTCGTCGCCGTGAACCTGTCGCCAGGGCACCGAGACCGCCGGCAGTTCCGCGCCACCCCACAGCCACAGGCTGTTGATCGCCGGCAGGCCGCTGTCGCGCCGCCGCCCATTGACCGCGCTGGCGTGAAACAGCATCTGGATTTCATTCAAGGCGGCCTGCAGACGCAGGCCGTCACGGCCCTGCGGCCGCGTCAGCCACACATCGCCACCCTCGGCACCGTCCGGCGGCACGGTGCGCACCTGCAAGGGCTGCGGCAGGCGCAGATACCAGCGTGTCGGCTGCGGCGCAAACAGCTGCCAGCCGTCGTCACGATACAGTGCGTTGAATTCCGCGGTGAGTGCCGCGGCCTCCGCCGCCGTTATCGCCAGGGATTCGGCGCGGGCGGCAAGATAGAGCTTGTCCTGATCGGCGACCAGATGCACCGGCTCCACACACAACCAATAGCCGTTGCTGGCATCGAGGCCATCACCCAGGGCGCACAGCGGGCCGAGTGGAGGCTCCGATTCCGTAGCCGTCAGATGCGCCAGCTGCAGCAGGCGCTGCTGCAATGAGGTGGGCAGGGTACAGTGGCGGTCGCTGCGCGCCAGCAAGGTCTCCACCGCCGGCAGCCGTTGCTGCACGGAAGTCAGGAGATGGGGAAGCAACAGCGTGAGGGTACGACTCATGGCAACAGAGGAAAGCCGCAAGCGTGCGTGCAACTTGTCACTTGCGACTTCCCTCTTGTATCTGCCTTTAAGCCATATTGTCGAGGATCGCCTTCTTCACGGCATCGAGCTTGGCATCGACGGTGAGCATGGGCGAGGTGCTCTGCTTGATGGCGGTATCCGGGTCCTTCAGGCCGTGGCCGGTCAGGGTGCACACCACCTTGCTGCCCTCGGGGATCTTGCCGATCTTGATGTCGCGCAGGGCACCGGCCAGCGAGGTGGCGGAAGCGGGTTCGCAGAACACACCCTCCTTCTCCGCCAGCAGCTTCTGGGTGGCGAGGATTTCCTCGTCGCTGCACTCGTCGAACCAGCCCTTGGACTCCTTCTGCACCACCCAGGCCTTGTCCCAGCTCTGCGGGTGGCCGATGCGGATGGCGGTGGCGACGGTTTCCGGGTTGTCGACCATGTGACCGCGCATGAACGGCGCGGCACCGGCCGCCTGATAACCCACCATGCGCGGCACGTTGTTGACGATGCCGTGGTCACGGTATTCGGTATAGCCCATCCAGTGCGCGGTGATGTTGCCGGCATTGCCCACCGGGATGCAGTGGAAGTCCGGCGCAGTGCCCAGCTCCTCGACGATCTCGAATGCCGCGGTCTTCTGCC
>JBFLWM010000024.1:0-22218 GCA_040755915.1 Pseudomonadota bacterium
AATCCCCCCATTTGTAGCAGCGCTCAGAAGTAGAGCCTAGGCCAGCATGGCCAACTTCTGTTTTGGGGTGATGCCTCCCAGCGCCATGTTGGGGCGCTCATAGTTATACGTCCAGAGCCAGCGGGTGGCAAACTCCTGCACCTCGGCAATGGTCGCAAACAGGTACTGTGCCAGCCAGTCATAGCGAATGGTTCGGTTGTAACGCTCGACAAACGCGTTCTGCTGTGGCTTGCCTGGCTGGATGTACTCCAGCCGAATGTCGTGTCGTTCGGCCCACTCGCGCAGCGTATGGCTGATGTACTCCGGGCCGTTGTCACAGCGCAGTGCCGCCGGCTTTCCCCGCCATTCGATGATCTGCTCCAGAGTACGTATCACCCGTTCCGCCGGCAGCGAGAAGTCCACCTCGATGCCCAGCCCTTCGCGGTTGAAGTCGTCGATTACGTTAAACAGCCTGAATGCCCTTCCATCCTCCAGCCGGTCGTGCATGAAATCCATCGACCACACCTGGTTGATAGTCTCCGGCACCGCCAGAGGCTCGGGCTTCTCGCGCACCAGTCGCTTCTTCGGCTTGATGCGCAGGTTCAGTTCCAGTTCGCAGTAAATGCGGTACACACGCTTGTGGTTCCAGGCAAACCCCTTCACATTGCGCAGGTGCAGAAAGCACAGGCCAAAGCCCCAGTTGCGCTGGTTGTGGGTCAGCCGGACCAGCCAGTCGGCTATCTCCGCGTTCTCATCCGACAATTTCGGCTCATAGCGGTAGCAGGTCTCGCTGATCACGAAGGCCTCGCAGGCCACTCTGACGCTGACTCCGTGCTCCACCACGGCTTGCTTGGCCATCTCCCGGCGGGCAGATGGCCTCACCACTTTTTTGCCATGGCCTCCTGGATGATCTCGGCCTTGAGCCGCTCCTCGGCGTACATCTTCTTGAGCCGGCGGTTTTCCTCTTCCAGCTCCTTCATCCGCGCCATTAGCGACGCATCCATCCCACCGTACTTGGCGCGCCACTTGTAGAAGGTGGCGCTGCTCATGCCGTGCTCCCGGCACAGCTCCGGGATCGGGGTACCCGCCTCAGCCTGCTTCAAAATGGCCAGGATCTGGCTGTCGGTGAATCGGGACTTTTTCATGTAGAACCTCCTCGGTACACATTACGAGAAAATTCTACTTCTGGGCACCTCTACTTTTCGGGGGGATTACCCCCGGTACTGCGCAGTGGTCAATGTATGAAACCCTATCACGGCTCATTCCTCCCTTTGTCTTCCATCTCCGTTCCCGGCAGTTCGTAATAAACCTTCACGACACAGATCTGCCGGTTGCCACCAAATTCATATCCCCCGGATTCTTTGGTGTTGCTATGGGGCTCTACAACGGTCAAATGGCCATCGGGAAGCTCGCCGCGCTCCTGTGTCCTCAGAAAACTCAGAGGCAAACCACTAAACGAGTCCATATATACCCGCCCCCGGTAGTAGAACAGCCCTCGCTCTTTCGATGTCAGCCCGGCGAAGCCCTTATCCAGCCGGCCGGTTTTCTCATCGAGCACGAAGTAGCGATAGGTCTCTGACCACGCACTTTTCTCGAACCACTCCATGCTCTCCTTGCACGGCTGATAGGCAAAGCGCAGTAGTGTCACCGGTGCACCGGTGGCGACGACATCCACGCGGGCGCGGTCGAGCTGGAGTGTTCCGGCGTCGAGGGCCGGCTTCATATAGTTATTCCAAATCCTTTGCCAGCCCGCCTCCGTCGGCTCTTTTCTATAGCCGTACCAGACGTAATAGATGTCCCGGTAGAATGACTCCGGCTGTGCCATGGGGTCCAACGGCGTCCATTTCGGCTTGGAGAATTTCTCGAATTCCGGCGGGAAATGGCGCTCACAAGCCATGGGAAATTCCCGCTTCGCGGCATTCAGCGCAGCCACGTAGTCATGACAGATGGCGTACTTGTGGCCGTCCTTCAGTTCGTAGCGCGCCGCCTGTACCGGCAGGGAGGCAAGACAGATGAGGACGAGAGCAGACAGGCCTGCCCGTCGGCCGATCGTCAACGCCGGAGGTCTTGGCCTGATGGATGTGACGGCTGCTGTTGCCGGAGAATTGCCTGCGCTCTCATCCCGCGGCGCCGGCTGCGAAACGATTTTCCTGTCTGAGAAATTCGGCATCCTGCCTCCCGATATCGGATTGCAAAAAATGTTGCGGCTACTGCACCTTCGCCGGCACACACTCCCCCACCGATCCCGGCATGCACACCACGCCGCCGCGCCACACGGCGTGGTCCAGCTTGGCGCCGGCGAGGTTCACGGTGTCCAGATCGACGGCGCTGAGGTCGGCGTAGGACAGGTCGGCGTTTTCCAGGCTGACGTTGTCCAGGTCGGTGTTGCGCAGGGTGGCGCCCTTGAGGTTGGCGCCCTTGAGATTGGCGCCGCGCAGATTGGTCAGGGTGAGGTTGGCGTAGGCAATGTCGGCACCGGCAAGATTGGCGGCGCGCAGCACGGTGCCGGTGAGGTTGCTGTTGCGCAGGTTGGCGCCGGCGAGATCGGCATTGGGATACTGGCGTCCCTCCAGGCGGCAGTTGCTCCAGTTGATGCCGGGGGCCGGGGCCGCCGCGCACTGCGGGTCGCTGGGCTTGGGACCGGAGGGCAGCAGGAAGGGGATCGCCACCAAGCCCACCAGGATCACGGCGACGATGAGATAATCGCGCCGGTTGATCAGCGTGCCGGGGCGCTCATCCGCTCCGCCGCTGGGATGACTGAAGACCATCGAGCCGGCGCTGCGCCGCTCGGCGCCCGGCGGCGTCCCCTTCACCTCGCGGCGCTCGTCGGCCCAGCGCCGGGCGGCGGCGAGATGCTGTTGCGCCTCCTCGTCGTCGGGATGGGCGCGGGCGTTGCGCACCACGTCGGGAATCAGCTCCGGCACGGCGGCCACCCGCAGCCACTCCTGGCGGTCGCGGCTCACCTCGTCCTTTTCACTGATGCGCTCGAGCAGGATGTAGCGGGACACCAGGCCGGCCGGGAACGGTCCCTTGACCTCCTTGCCGCGCCGCACATACCAGTTCTGCGTTTCCTTCATCGCGGGAGCATCCCTTTGTTGTTGTTGGCAATGACTTATACTGCATCATGGTAACACCGCCAAGCCACCCGACCCGCCCTGTCATTCCATGCATATCGGCCATCCCAGCAGCGGCATCCCCCTGACCCTCGCCCTGAACAACACGGCGGCGGCCAACCCGCAGTGGCAGGCCGGTCAGGTCCTCGATGCCCGGGTGCTGCAGGCGCAGGCCGACGGCAGCCTGCTGCTGCAACTGGAAGGTCAGAACAAGCCGCTGCAGGCACGCAGCCCGCTGCCTCTGACTACAGGCCAGCAGGTCAAGCTGCTGGTGGCCGTCGAGGCCAACCGCATCGTGCTGCGCCTGCTCGATACGCCGGCGGAAGAAACGGCACTGCAACAGGCCTGGCGCAGCGCACTGCCGCGGCAACAGCCGCTGGTCACCGTACTGCAACACATCGCACGCCTGGCACAACTGCCGCCAATCACAACGGCGACGGGAAGTGGCACGCCAATGACCGTGCCAACCGCCGCGGCAACGACGGCGGCCAGCCTGCCCATGCCGGAACTGCCGCTGCCCGAAACGGGGCTGCGTGCGCAACCGACGACATCCCCGACACCGGCGGCCTCACCGGCAAGCGCCGCGGCGGCAACAGCGGCCGCACCATCGCCGGAGCAGATCAAGACCCTGGCGATCGAGCTGCTGAACCGCCTCGCCGATCCGCAGCGCCTCACCACCGCCGATGGCCTGCGTCAGGCCATCAACCAGTCCGGCCTGTTTCTCGAGGCACGCCTCGCGCGCGGCGACAGCACGGTCCTGCAACAGGATTTCCGCGCCGGGCTGCTGCGCCTGCTCGGGGCCGTGCAGGAACAGATGGCAGCACCGGCCAGCGCCGCCCCGCGCAGCGGCACGCCGACCGTCCCGGCGCTGAACCCGGGGCTGTTGCTGGAGCTGAGCCAGCACATCGAAGGCGCCCTGGCGCGGGTCAAGGTGCAGCAGTTGCAGACACTGAATGCGCAGGCTGGCCCCGATCCGGCCTGGCTGCTGGAACTGCCGCTGCGTCACGGCACCGGGCAGGACGTCATGCGCCTGCGCATCCAGCGCGAGAGCGGCAACAGCCATGGCAGCGGCGCCCCCGGCTGGTCGGTGCGGCTGCACTTCGACAGCGCGCAGCACGGCGGCGTCGACAGCGTCGTCACCCTGCTCGGCGGCAAGGTTGGCGTGAGCTTCTGGGCCGAGCAGCCTGAAACCGCCACACGCTTTCAGCAGCGCCTGGAGGAGCTGCGCGGCCAGCTGCAGCACGCCGGCCTGGAGGTGGAGCACCTGCGCAGCGTGACCGGCCGCGCCACCCTGAACGAAGAGCCCGTCCCCGGCGGTCTGCTGGATCTGAGCGTATGAGCCAGCGACGCACGCCGCCGAAGAACGCCGTCGCCCTGCACTACGACGGCAAGCGCGCGCCGCGCATCACCGCCAAGGGGCGCGGTGCAGTGGCCGAGGAAATCATCGCGCTGGCACGCGAGCACGGCGTACCGCTGCATGAGGATCGCGAACTGGTGGGATTGCTGGCGCAGCTGGAGCTGAACGACGAGATACCGCGCGAACTGTATCTGGCGGTGGCGGAGGTGATCGCCTTTGCCTACATGGTGACGGAGAAATTCCCGCCCGGCTGGGGGCCCGAGGGAAAACGGTAGGAGCGAATGGTATTCGCGATGGGTGTGGCTTCGACCAGCAGTGGGTCGCGGATACGATCCGCTCCTACGGGTACCGTGCCTCTTGCCGGAGCCCCATTCATCGAGCGATGGCAACACGGACGGGGCGCATCCCCCGGCGAACCGGGCCCCCATGTGTAGGAGCGAATGGTATTCGCGATGAGTGTGGCTTCGACCAGCAGGGGGGCGCGGATACGATCCGCTCCTACGGGGTCCGTGCCTACTCCTTGCCGAGACGATGCATCATCGCCACCAGCTCGGCCTCGCCGCGCGACAGGCCGCACACCTCGATGAGGTCGTCCACGCCGGCCCCCTTGTGCGCCAGCTTGATGGCCTGGTTGTAGGAGCGCGCCTCCGGATCTTCCTGGTTGAGCTGATCCTGGCGCAGGCCCAGTGCCTCCTGCCGTTCGGACAGTTGGCGCAGGCGCCGCTCCATCTGGTTGACGCGATCGCCCATGCCCACCGCCGCGTTGCACAGGGCACGCATGTCGTTCTGCAAGGTACGCAGGATAATGGCCTGGCGCGCCGCCGTGCGCTGCATTACGACCACCGCCAGGATTGCGATCACCGCCAACACGGCAGCGACCGCCGCCATCAGCCACAGATTGTCCATTACACGCAGTCCTCAGACATACACATCGATATGCGGCTTGCCGTCGTCACTGTCATCATCCCGGGGCGGCCGCTCCTCCCCCGGCGCATCTTCCGGCGGCGGCGGATTTTCCTCTTCCTCCGGCGGCGGTTGCCGCTGCTGCCTGTCGCGCTCCTCGGCAGGAACGCGATGCGGCCGAATCGCAGGATTCGGCGGCGGCGGCGGAACCGGGCCGATCTCAGCCATCATCCTCGCCGCTGAGCAGCTTGTTGAGGTCCACCAGGATCAGCAGGCCGTCGTCGAGATTGCTCACCCCCTGGATGAACTTGGCGCTCTCGTCATTGCCGACGTTGGGCGCCGTCTCGATGGACGAGGCGCGCAGATCGACCACCTCGGCGACGCTGTCCACCAGCATGCCAACCACCTCGTCGCCGGCCTCGAGAATGACGATGCGGCTGGACTCATCGATGTCCTTCGGTGCCAGGCCGAAGCGCTTGCGCGTGTCGATCACCGTCACCACGTTGCCGCGCAGGTTGATGATGCCGAGCACGAAACCGGGGGCACCGGGCACCGGCGCGATCTCGGTATTGCGCAGCACCTCGCGCACGCGCATGACGTCGATGCCGTATTTCTCGGCGTCGAGACGAAAGGTCACCCATTCGGTCACCGGGTCATTGCCGCTCTGTACCTGCTGATTCATCTCACTCACCCTCATCCTGCGTGCCGGCATCCGGCATGTCTTCCAAGCCGCTGGCCAGCACGTCGGCAAATACCGGCGGGTCCAGCAGGGCGCACATATGTTCAATCACGGTACCGGCGAGCCAGCGCCGCCGGGTGCGGCTGGTGCGCCAGCGCACCTCGTCGGGCCGCAAGGTCACCACTTCCGCCAGTTCGTCGCAGGCCAGCCCCCAGGTGCCATCGGCGATGAACACCACATGGCGCAGGCGTTCCTGCCAGGGTCGGATATTCGCCTGTCGGTCTTCCGGCATCACCAGCTGCGCCGTGTCCACCACCGGCACATTGCGTTCGCGGTACTGCATCAGCCCCAGATACCAGGGCACATGGCCCGGCAGCGGCGTCACCTTGCCGTCTTCCCACTCCTGCACTCCGGACAGCTCCACCAGCGGCACTGCCAGGGTCAGGCCGTTCACCCTGAACAGCAGGGCCTGAAAGGTTTCATCACCCCAGGCCGGACGTCCTTCGCTGCGCACTGGCGCAGCGACCGGCGCAATGGCTGGTGCAGTAATGGTCTCGATATCCAGCTCCGGCGGCGCCTCGCGCAGCAGCGCCTCGAAATAGACGCTGAGCGCATCCTTTTCCGCCACCAGGGCGTGCAGCTTGTCCCGTTCCATGCTCACAACCCACCCGGCGTCTGGCTGTTGTTCCCCAGCAGCGTGCCCAACAACGCGGTATAGGCGATGACACCGCGGGCATGGGGGTTGAGGAAGGAAAGCGGCATGCCTTCGCGGCTCGCCTCGCGGAACTGGGTGTCGATGGGGATCACCGACTTCCACAGCACCTCGGCGTAGTTGTTGCGCAGATTCTGCAACGTCTCCAGCGAGGCGCGCGTACGGCGGTCGAACATGGTGGGCACGATGAGATAGTTGAGCGGGCGCTTGCGCGCCTTGGTCACCATCATCAGCGTGCGCATCATGCGCTCCAGTCCCTTGAGGGCGAGAAATTCGGTCTGCACCGGCACCAGCAGATGACTGCTGGCGGCGAGGGCGTTGATCATCAGCACACCCAGCACCGGCGGACAGTCGATGAGCACGTAGTCGAAGCGGTTGGCCAGCTGCACCAGGGCGCGGCCGATGACCAGCCCCATGCCCTCCTTGGCGCCGAGCTGGCGGTCCAGCGTCGCCAGCGCCGTGGAGGCCGGCAGCAGCGACAGGCGCTCGAAACGCGTGTCGCGCACGATCTCCGCCGCCGGCTGGCGGTTGTCGTCCTGGAACAGTGAATAGACGCTTTGCTCGATGCTGTCCGGGTCATAGCCGAAGTAGCTGGTGAGCGAGCCGTGCGGATCGAGGTCCACCATCAGCGTGTTGTGGCCGCGCGCCGCGAGCAGTCCGGCGAGGGTGACGGCGGTGGTGGTCTTGCCCACGCCGCCTTTCTGATTGGCTACCGACCAGACCTTCATGTGCCACCTGCCGCCGTGTTGCGCTGGATGTCGAGGGCGCGGCGCGCCTTTTCATCCGCCAGGATCACCAGCACCACGCGGCGATTCTTGCGCCGCCCTTCCGGGGTGGCATTCTCCGCGATGGGACGGTACTCGCCATAACCGATGGCAGCCATGCGATCGGGCTGCACGCCCTGCTTCATGAACAGGTGCACCACGGAAGCGGCGCGATGGGCCGACAGCTCCCAGTTGGAGGGAAAGCCCGCGGTGGCGATGGGCACGTTGTCGGTGAAGCCCTCCACCTGGATGTAGTTAGGATACTTCTTGAGGATGCCGGCCAGCTCGCTCAGCACCGGCGTGGCATCGTCCTCCAGCACGGCGCTGCCGCTGTCGAACAGGATGCTGGTGTTGATCTCGATCTCCACCCACAGCTCGTTGCGCGAGACGTTGATCAGGTCCTGCTGGATCAGCGGCGCCATGGCGCGCTCGAAGTCGGTGGCGATCTGCCCCAGCTCGTTGGATTCCGCCATCTGCGCCAACTGCTCGATGACGCCGGGCGACACCGCCGCGGAGGCCTTCTCCGGCTTGATCGGCGAGGGTTCGCCGCTCACCCCCTCCTCGCCCACCTGGATCGGCTGCAGGGTCTTGGGCGGGGTATTGAAGGCGGCCACCATGGTATCGGACAGCACGCGGTACTTGCCCTCGTTGATGGAAGAGATGGAATACATCACCACGAAAAAGGCGAACAGCAGGGTGATGAAATCGGCATAGGAGATCAGCCAGCGCTCCAGGTTTTCGTGCTCTTCCGGGCGTTTTCTGCGCGCCATGCCGACTCCTAATGCAGGTAGCCCTGCAGCTTGGTCTGGATGTTGCGCGGATTCTCGCCCTCGGCGATGGACACGATGCCTTCGATGATCATCAGGCGGAACTGGGTCTGGCCGTGGATGACGCTCTTCAGCTTGTTGGCAATGGGGATGAGCAGCAGGTTGGCGGCGCCGACACCGTAGATGGTGGCGACGAAGGCCACCGCGATGCCGTGGCCGAGCTGGCTCGGATCGGCCAGATTGTTCATCACCTGGATCAGGCCCATCACCGCGCCGATGATGCCGATGGTGGGGGTATAACCGCCCATGCTGGCGTAGACATTGGCGGCCTGCATGTCGTGGTGTTCCTTGGCGTCCACCTCCACCTCCAGGATGCCGCGCATCACCTCCGGCTCGGAGCCGTCCACCAGCAGCTGCAAGCCCTTGCGGGCGAAGGCGTCGGGTTCGGTTTCGGAGATGGCCTCCAGCCCGAGCAGGCCTTCCTTGCGTGCGATGTTGCTCCAGGCGATCAGTTTTTCGATGGCCTCGTCGGCGGCCAGGGTGGGCGGACGGAATATCCAGCCCAGAATGTGCAGCGAGCGCATGAAGGTGGTCATGGGGGCCTGCAACATGATGGCGCCCATGCTGCCGCCCATCACGATCACCGCGGCCGGTCCGTTGAGCAGTGCGCTGGCCTGACCGCCTTCCAGATACTGGCCAAGCAGCAACGCACCGACACCGAAAATCAAACCGACCAGGGTGAGGATATCCATGTCACACTCTCTGGCTTATCGCCATTCCGATATCAGACAGCGGCAACACGGCATCCGCCAGCCCCGCATCCACGATGGCCGCCGGCATGCCGTAGACAACACAGCTCGCCTCATCCTGCGCCCATACACTGGAGCCGCCCTGCTTCATCAGGCGCGCCCCCTCACGGCCGTCGGCGCCCATGCCGGTGAGCACCACGGCCAGCGCCTGACCGGGAAAGATGCGCGCCACGGAGGTGAAGGTCACGTCGACCGACGGCTTGTAGTTCTGTCCCGGTTCGCTCTCGGTGATGCGCACCGTGGTGCGTCCGGCGCGCTGGTCCAGCACCATCTGCTTGCCGCCCGGCGCCAGCAGGGCCAGGCCCGGCTTGAGCTCGTCACCGTCCTTCGCCTCGCGCACCTCGATGGCGCACTGCTGATTGAGGCGCTGGGCAAAGGCCGGGGTGAAGCTGCCGGGCATGTGCTGGATCAGCACCAGCGGCAGCGGGAAATTGCCGGGCAGCTTGGTCAGCACCTGCTGCAGGGCGACCGGCCCGCCGGTGGAGGTACCGATGGCCACCAGGCGATACTGGCCGCGCCGCGCCGGCGGCATGGTGCCGTTGGCCGGCCGCACGGCAGCTGCCGGCGCAGCGGCAGGGCGTGCGGCGGCAGTCGGCGCGGCAGGCGCCGGTCGTTGCGGACGTGCCGCCCGCTTGTTGCTGCCGATGGCATAGACCCGCTCGCACAGCTGGCGCTTGGCCTCGTCCTGGTCGCGCGAAATGTCCTCGAATTTCTTCGGCAGGTAATCCACTGCGCCGGCATCGAGGGCGTCCAGCGTCGCCTTGGCGCCGTCGGTGGTCAGGGAGGAGAACATCAGGATCGGCGTCGGTGTCGTCGCCATGATGCGGCGCGTGGCGGCAATGCCGTCCATCACCGGCATCTCGATGTCCATGGTCACCACGTCGGGACGCAGCTTGCTCACCTGCTCGACAGCCTGGGCGCCGTCATTGGCCGTCCCCACCACCTCCAGGCGCGGATCGGCATTCAGCATCTCCGTCATGCGGCGGCGGAAGAATCCCGAATCATCGACAATCAAGACCCGTACGGGCATCCACTACTCTCCTCAGATTGAATTCGTCTCAGGCCTGGCGCCGGCCATAGGCCTTCATCAGTCCCGGCACATCCAGAATCAAGGCGATCTTGCCGTCGCCGGTGATGGTGGCGCCGGCCAGGCCCGGCGTGCCGTGCAGCATGCTGCCCAGCGGCTTGATCACCACCTCTTCCTGGCCGATGAGATAGTCCACCACGAAACCCACCAGCTGGGTACCGATATGCACCACCACCACATGACCGGTTTCCGGCAACGGCACGCCGCGGCAACCGGCCACCATCCAGCGCGTCAGGTAATACAGCGGCAGCGCCTTGCCGCGCACCATCACCACCAGCTGGCCGTCGACCACGTTGGTCTTGGTCAGGTCGAGGTGGAAGATCTCATTGACGCTCACCAGCGGCAGGGCGAAGGTCTGCTCGCGCAGCTTGATCATCAGCGTCGGCATGATGGCCAGGGTCAGCGGCACCTTGATCGACAGGCGCGTGCCCTTGCCCTTGTGCGAGCTGATGTCCACGCTGCCGTTGAGCTGGGCGATGCGGGTCTTCACCACATCCATGCCGACGCCGCGGCCGGATACGTCGGAAATCTCGGTCTTGGTGGAGAAGCCGGCGGCAAAGATCAGGTTGAAGGCCTCCTTGTCGTCGAGACGGGCGGCGGCATCGGCATCCATCATGCCCTTCTCCACCGCCTTGCGCCGCAGTACCTCCGGGTCCATGCCGGCGCCGTCGTCCTCGATGATGAGCAGGATGTGATCGCCCTCCTGCTCGGCGGCGAGCAGCAGGGTGCCCTGGCGCGGCTTGCCGGCCTTCTCGCGCACATCGGGCATCTCGACGCCGTGGTCCACCGCATTGCGCACCAGGTGCACCATGGGATCGGCCAGGGCCTCGACCAGATTCTTGTCCAGGTCGGTCTCCTCGCCCTGCATCACGAGATTGACTTCTTTCTTCAGGTTGCGCGCCAGGTCGCGCACCACGCGCGGGAAGCGGCCGAACACCTTCTTGATCGGCTGCATACGCGTCTTCATCACCGAGGTCTGCAGGTCGCCGGTGACCACATCGAGATTGGCCACCGCCTTGATCATCTCCTCGCGGGCCTGATTGATGTCGCCGACATGGGCCAGGGTGGCGATGCGATTGCGCACCAGCACCAGCTCGCCCACCATGTTCATGATGTCGTCCAGGCGCTTGGTATCCACGCGCACCGTGGTCTCGGCCTGGGCTGCCGCAGCCTTGTCGCCGGCAGGTTCGGCCGCCGCGGCCGGGGTCGCGGCCGGCTTGGCAACCGCTGCCGCGGGAGCGGGGGCCGGCTTCGGTGTCGGCGGCGGCGGCGGCGCGGCAGGAGCCGCTGCGACCGCATCAGAGGCCGGCGCCTTGAACTTGCCCTTGCCGTGCAACTCATCCAGCAGGGCCTCGAATTCTGCCTCGGTGATGTCCTCGCCGCCCGCCGCAGCCGCGGGAGCCTCCGGCGCAGCGGGCTCCGCGGCCGGCGCCTTGAACTGCCCCTTGCCGTGCAGCTCGTCCAGCAGGGCCTCGAATTCCTCCTCGGTGATGTCCTCACCGGACGAGGCCGGCGCGGCAGCCGGGGCAGCCGAGGGGTTTTCCAGTGCATCGAGCAGTGCCTCGAACTCCTCGTCGGTGATGTCACCCATCTCCCCTTCCACCATGGACGCCACGGCGGCAGGGGGTATCGCCGCGGGTGGCGCAGCGATGGGTACGGGTTCGGGTTCGGGTGCGGCGACAGGTTCCGGGGCGGATGCGGCGGGAGCCGCGGCGGCCGCAGGCTGCGCGGCATCGGGATGGGCCAGCGCCTCGAGCCCCTGCAGCAATTCTGCCGGGGCCGGGTCCGGCTCCTCGGCCGCGCGCAGCTGCTCGAACTGGGCATTGAGCACGTCGAGCACCGGCAGTACGGTGTCCATCAGCTGCGGGGTCACCTGCTTTTCGCCGTTGCGCAGCAGGTTGAACACGTCCTCGGAGCGGTGGCACACGTCCACCATGTTGTTCAGGCCAAGGAAGCCGGCACCGCCCTTGATGGTGTGAAAACCGCGGAACACCGCGTTGAGCAGGTCGTGATCGTCGGGACTGCGCTCCAGCTCAACCAGCTGTTCGTTGAGCTGTTCCAGTATCTCGCCCGCCTCGACCATGAAGTCCTGCAGGATTTCATCATCCGCGTTCAATGCCATCTGAATGCTCCGTTGACCTAGAACCCGAGGCTCGACAACAGATCGTCGACCTCGTCCTGCCCGGCAACCGTGCCGCTATCCACGCCGGGTACCGGCGGGCCACTGGCGGCGATGCGATCCTCGTGCTTGTCCTCCTGCCGCTCCGCCGCCATGCCCTGGCCGGAGATGCGAATCAGGTCGACCAGATTGCGCTCCACCTCGTCCACCAACTGCACCACACGGTGGATGATCTGGCCGGTGAGATCCTGGAAATCCTGGGCCATCAGCACTTCCTGCAGATTCGCGCGCAGCCGCGGCGCATCACCGCCGACGCTGTCGAGGAACTCGCCCAGGCGGCGCGTCAGGTCACGGAACTCATCGGCACTCATCTTGCGCTGGGTGAAACGCGCCCATTCCTGCTTCAGTGACATTGCCCGCTCCTGCATCGATTCGCAGATGGGCATGGACTCCTCCACCGCGGTCATGGTGCGGTTGGCAGACTGGGCGGTCATGCTGACCACGTAATTGAGGCGTTCGCGCGCATCGGGGAAATCCTGTGCCGCAAGGGAGGCAATACGGGAGTCGAGGCGGAAGCTCTGCAGGGCCTCGTGGAACTCACGGGTCAGGCGGCCCAGTTCCTGAAACAGGGTCTTCTCGCGCAGGCTGGTAAGCTCGTCGAGCAGGCGCGCCGCTTCATCGGTATTGCCCGCGTCGATGGTCTGGGCCAGGGTGCGCACCCGGTCGATGTACTCGTCGCTCAGGGGGCCGGTTTCAATAGTCATTATTTTGCTCGTCCTCTGCTGCTCAGCCGCCGGGCGGCCAAGGATTTACTGGCTGGCTTCGATGCGCTCGAAGATCTTTTCCAGTTTTTCCTTGAGGGTCTGTGCCGTGAACGGCTTGACGATGTAGCCGTTCACACCGGCCTTGGCGGCCTCGATGATCTGCTCTTTCTTCTGTTCGGCAGTCACCATCAGCACCGGCAGGTGGGCCAGCTTGGGATCGGCGCGTACCGCCTTGAGCAGGTCGATACCCTGCATGCCGGGCATGTTCCAGTCGGTTACCAGCAGTTCGAAACTGCCGGATTGCAGCATGGGCAGGGCCGTCGTGCCGTCGTCCGCCTCGGCGGTATTGGTAAACCCGAGGTCGCGCAGCAGGTTTTTGATGATGCGGCGCATCGTGGAGAAGTCGTCCACGATGAGTATCTTTATGTTTTTATTCAAGACTACCTCCTGACACTGACTTCCAGCCGGGTGGCCGGAGCCCGTCCGGCCATGTGGTGTTGCGCTATCTTAACCCGAACATTTCCCTAATTGCGCGCCCCCTCGGCGAGGGCGCTGCGCAGGCGCAGCAGGGCCCGGCTGTGGATCTGGCAGACGCGGGACTCGCTCACCCCCAGCACGGCGCCGATCTCCTTGAGATTCAGCTCCTCGTCGTAGTACAGCGCCATCACCAGCCGTTCCCTTTCCGGCAGATCGTCTATGGCGGCGGCCAGGTGGCTTTGCAATTCCGACGCCTGCAGACCGTCCTCGACGCCCGGCCCCTCGTCCGCCAGGCGCTCCAGGATGGACTCGTCATGGCCGGTGGCCATGTCGTCCAGGCTGAGCAGGCGATGGCTGCTGGAATCCAGCAGGATCTGGTGGTACTCCTCGCTGTCGATACCGAGGGCGGCAATGATCTCCTGTTCGGTGGCCTCGCGCCCCTCACGGTGCTCGATGGCGCGTGTCACCTCCCCCAGCTCGCGCGCCTTGCGGTGCACCGAACGCGGCGTCCAGTCGGTGCGTCGCACCTCGTCCAGCATGGCGCCGCGGATGCGGATGCCGGCATAGGTCTCGAAGCTGGCGCCCTGACCGGTGCGGTAATTGCGCGCCGCCTCCAGCAGGCCGATCATGCCGGCCTGGATCAGGTCGTCGACCAGGATGTGCTCCGGCAGGCGCCCCAGCAGGTGGTAGGCGATGCGCTTGACCAGCGGGGCATACTGCTCCACCAGGTCGTCGGACCACGTGGTTTCATGTTCGATGGCATAAGCCGCCAGGCCGTTCATGACTGCCTCCTCCGCCTCATGGCCACACTCCCCAGTCGGCGGCCTCGCTGCGCACCAGACGCTCGACGAAGAATTCCAGGTAACCGCCGGCGGCGGTGGGCATCGGCCAGCTGTCGGCCTTCTTCGCCAGCGAGGTAAAGGCCTGCGCCGCCTTGCTGCGCGGATAGGCCTCCACCACCGGACGCTGGCGCTGCACCGCCTTGCGCAGATATTCGTCGTAGGGGACGCTGCCCATGAAGTCGAGCACCACGTCCTCCAGGAAACGGTCGGTCACCCTGACGATCTTGGCAAACAGTTCGCGCCCTTCCTGCGGGCTGTGGGCCATGTTGGCCAGCACGCGGAAGCGGCGCACGTTGTGTTCCTTGTTGAGCAGCTTGATCAGGGCGTAGGCGTCGGTGATGGAGGCCGGCTCGTCGCACACCACCACGATCACCTCCTGCGCCGCCTTGCTGAAGCTGACCACGCTGTCGGAGATGCCGGCGGCGGTATCCACCAGCAGTACGTCGACATCGCTGGACAGCTCACTGAAGGCGCGGATCATCCCGGCATGTTCCGCCGGGGTCAGCTCCGCCATGCGCTGGATGCCGGACGAGGCCGGAATGATGCGCACCCCGGCCGGCCCCTCCACCAGGATCTCCTCCAGACTGCGCTCGCCGGACAGGACATGGGACAGGTTGTACTGCGGCTGCAGGCCGAGCATGACGTCGACATTGGCCAGCCCCAGGTCGGCGTCGAACACCAGCACCTTGCGCCCCATGTGCGCCAGCGCCACGGCCAGGTTGACCGAGACGTTGGTCTTGCCCACGCCGCCCTTGCCGCTGGCCACCGCCAGCACGCGCACCGGCTTCGGCTTGCTCATGCGGCGCAGCCCGGCGGCCTGATCGTTTGCGTTATCAGCCATCGTATTCGCTCGTTAGCTCACCCTGCGGCCGAAGGCCTCGGCCAGGACCTCTTCTCCCGGCACCTCTGCACTGTGATTCTGCATCAGCGCCACGCTGCCGCTGACCAGCTTGTTGGCGCGCGCCTGATGCAGGTCCTCCGGCACGCGCTGGCCATCGCTGACGTAGGCCACCGGCAGCTTCTGCTGCACCACCGCCGACAGCACCTCGCCCAGGCTGGCCGCCTCGTCCATCTTGGTGATGACACAGCCGGCCAGCTCCATATGGCGGAAGGTGCGCACGGTCTCGTCCAGCGCGGCGCGCTGGGCTGTCGCCGACAATACCAGATAGTTCTTCACCCGCGGCGCCCCCTGGCGCAATACGCCCAGCTGCTCGGTCAGGCGCATGTCACGCTGGCTGACGCCGGCGGTGTCGATGAGCACCAGTTGCTTGTCGCGCAGGGTATCGAGCACGGTGCGCAATTCGGCCGCATCGTTGGCTACGTGCACCGGCACGCCAAGCAGGCGGCCGTAGGTGCGCAACTGCTGGTGGGCGCCGATGCGGAAACTGTCGGTGGTCACCAGGGCGACGCGGTTCGGGCCATGGCGCAGGATGAAGCGGGCGGCCAGCTTGGCCACGGTGGTGGTCTTGCCCACGCCGGTGGGCCCGACCAGGGCCACCACGCCGCCGCGGCTCAGGATATCGTCCTCGGTCACCTGCAGCTGACGCGCCAGCAGGCCGAGGGCATGGCGCCAGTGATGTTCGTGATCGTTGCTGTAGGACACCTGATCGGCCAGCTGGCGGCACAGGGCCGGGGCAAGTCCCAGCTGCAGCAGGCGCTGCATCAGCTTGGCACGCGCCGGATGGCGCAGGCTCTGGTCGCGCCAGGCCATGCCGGTCAGCTGCCCCTCCAGCATGCCGCGCAGGGTCTTGATCTCCTCGCGCATGCCGAGCAGGGCCGGGTCCTGGCTCCACTCGATCTTGCCGGCGGCGGAAGGCGGCGCTGCCGCCGGTGCCGGCTCCGGTGCGGCGGTCTTGCGCTGCAGGGAGGCGGCCACCGCCTCGGCAAACTGTTCGTTGCTCTCGCCGCGGCGCGGCGGCTGGGCCGGCTCGCCGGCAGCAAAACGCGGAGCGGCGGGTTCGGGGGCCGTCCGGGGCTGGGCAGCCGGGCGGGACTCCTCCCCTGCCATCTTGCGTACCAGCGCCTCGTCGTAATCCACTGCCGCCACGATCTCGACACCGCCGTTGACCTTGCGGTTGGAGAGTATGACCGCATCCGGTCCCTGTTCCTCGCGCACCAGACGGATGGCCTGGCGCATATCGGCGGCAAAGTAGCGTTTGATTTTCATCCCATCGACCCTCGCGCAGACCTGCCGCGCGGTCGCGGCTAGCCTGCCTGGTTACCTACCGTAGCCACGATGCGCAGCTGCTTGCTGTCCGGGACCTCGTTGTAGGCGAGGACATGCATGCCCGGAATCGTGTGCCGTACAAACCGCGCCAGCAATTCACGCAAGGGGGCGGAAACCAGCAGGACCGCCGGCTGCCCGGCCATCTCCTGCTTCTGGCTGCTCTGGGCCAGGCCGCGGTGGATACGTTCCGCCAGCCCCGGCTCGATGCCCGCGCCCCCTTCGTCTGACGCTCGAATACTCTTTAGCAATATCTGTTCCAACTCCGGCGCCAACGTAATTACCGGCAACTCGCTCGCCAAGCCATTGATTTTCTGGACAATCATCCGACCGAGGGAGACGCGGATGGCGCTCGTCAAAATCCCGGCATCCTGGGTGCGGGGGGCGTGCTCGGCCAGAGTCTCGGCAATGCTGCGCATGTCGCGGATGGGAATACCCTCGGACAGCAGGTTTTGCAGCACCTTGACCACCACCGACATGGGCAGCAGCTTGGGCACCAGGTCCTCCACCAGCTTGGGGGCGTTCTTGCCCAGCTGGCCCAGCAGGTGCTGCACCTCCTCGTGACCGAGCAGTTCGTGGGCATGGCTCTGCAACAGCTGGCTCAGGTGGGTGGCCACCACGGTGTTGGGGTCGACCACCGTATAGCCCAGCCCCTGCGCCTCCTCGCGGCGGCCCGGCTCGATCCACACCGCCTCCAGGCCGAAGGCCGGGTCGGTGGTCTTGATGCCGGTCAGCTGGCCATAGACCTGGCCGGGATTGATGGCCATCTCGCGGTCCGGATGGATCTCCGCCTCCCCCACCGTCACGCCGAGCAGGGTGACGCGGTAGGCGGTGGGTGACAGGTCCAGGTTGTCGCGGATGTGCACCGCCGGGACCAGGAACCCCAATTCCTGCGACAGCTTTTTGCGCACACCCTTGATGCGCGCCATGAGCTGGCCGCCCTGCGTCTTGTCCACCAGCGGGATCAGGCGGTAACCCACCTCCAGGCCGATGGGGTCCACCAGCGGCACATCGTCCCAGGTCAGTTCCTTCAGTTCGGTGCCCGGCTCGGCCGCGGCCGTCTCTGCCACCGGTGGCGGGGCGGCGGCCGCGGCCTCCTCCTCCTTCTGCTTGCGGAACAGCCACCAGGCACCGCCACCGATGGCCGAAGCCAGCAGCAGGAACGGCAGGTTGGGCATGCCGGGGATCAAACCCAGCAGCAGCAGCACGCTGGCGGTCACCGCCAGGACGCGCGGATTGGAGAACACCTGCGCCACCACCATCTCGCCCATGTCGCGCGAGGCGGAGACGCGGGTGATGATGATGCCCGCCGCGGTCGACAGCACCAGCGAGGGGATCTGCGCCACCAGACCGTCACCAATGGTGAGCAGGGCATACACCTGGGCGGCATCGGTGAAGGCCATATCGTGCTGCGCAACGCCAATGACGAGACCGCCGATGATATTGATGATGGTGATCAGGATGCCGGCCACGGCATCGCCGCGCACGAATTTGCTGGCACCGTCCATGGAACCGTAGAAATCCGCCTCGCGCGCAATCTCATCGCGGCGGGTGCGCGCGGTATCGGCATCGATGAGGCCGGCGTTGAGGTCGGCGTCGATGGCCATCTGCTTGCCGGGCATGGCATCCAGGGTGAATCGTGCACTCACTTCCGAGATACGTCCGGCGCCCTTGGTCACCACGGCAAAGTTGATGATCACCAGGATCACGAACACCACCAGACCGACGGCGTAGTTGCCGCCCACCACGAACTCGCCGAAGGATTCGATCACCTGGCCGGCGGCACCGGTGCCGTTGTGGCCTTCCAGCAGCACCACGCGGGTGGACGCGACGTTGAGCGCCAGGCGCAGCAGGGTGGCGATGAGCAGCACGGTGGGAAACACCGCGAAGTCCAGCGGGCGCAGGGCGTAGATCGTCACCAGCAGGACGATCAGCGACAGGGCGATGTTGAAGGTGAAGAAGATGTCGAGCATGAACGGCGGCAGCGGCAGCACCACCATCGCCAGCAGGATCAGCACGATGATCGGCGCACCGAGGCCCGAGGCCAGCAGCATGCGCGTGGTATGGAGAACTCCGCCAAATTGCGCCATCGTCAGTACCTAGTCAGAAATCTCGTTCATCATTCATCCCGCCGCAGATCGTCCGGGATCGGCAGATCAGGCATGGTCACCACACCCTCGCGGCTGTACATCGGGCCCTGGCGCAGGTGGTAGACATAGGCCAGCACCATGGCCACCGCGCGGTACAGGCCGACCGGGATCGGCTGCTCCAGTTCGGTGCTGTGGTACAGGGCACGCGCCAGCGGCGGCGCCTCCAGTACCGGCACGTCGTTCTCCTGCGCCACATTGCGTATCTTCAGGGCGATCAGGTCGCTGCCCTTGGCCACCACCACCGGTGCGTCACCGCGCGCCTGATCGTAACGCAGCGCCACTGCATAATGGGTCGGGTTGGTGACCACCACATCGGCCTTGGGCACCTCGGCCATCATGCGCCGCTGCGCGATCTCCATCTGCATGCGGCGGATGCGTCCCTTCACCTCCGGGCTGCCCTCCGTCTGCTTGAACTCGTCACGCACTTCCTGCTTGGTCATGCGCAACTGGCGCTGGTGATCCCACAACTGGAACGGCACGTCGATGAAGGCAACGATCAGCAGCGTCGCACTCAGCAGCAGGAACGCCCAGGACAGCAGGCTGCCGGCATGGGCCAGGCCCTGCGCCAGCGATTCGCGCCCCAGGCCGAGAAACTGTTCACCCATCACCCGCAGCAGCATCAGCGCCGCCAGCGCCACCAGCAGGAACTTGGCCATGCCCTTCAGCATCTCCACCAGGCCGCGCCAGGCAAACACGCGGCCCATACCCTTGATGGGATCGAGTTTCTCCCACTTGAAGCTGATGGCGGTAAACGCCCAGCCGCCCAGCACCGCCGAGGCGGCAATGGCCACCACCAGCATCAGCACGAAAAACGGCATGAAGGTCCACAGGGCCTCGATCACTGCGTCGAGAAACAGCGCCGGCATGGCCGCCGTGTCGAACACCTGCTCACGCGTCAGGGTGAGGCCGCGCTGCATCTGCATGGCGAGGTCACGGGTCAACGACTCCCCCATGCCAATCATCGCACCTGCCGCCGCCAACAGCGCGGCCACCGTCGCCAGTTCGCGCGAACGCGGGACCTGTCCCTTTTCGCGCGCCTCCTGCTGGCGTTTGGGTGTTGCCTGTTCTGTACGTTCCTGGCCGTCGCTCTCCGCCATGGGCTACTCCCGGGACAGCAAACGGACAATCAGCGCGAAACCGTCGTTGACCAGGGTTTCGAACTGCGGAACCACGACGGGCAGGGTGAACAGGATCACCACAAAGCCCATCATCAGCGCCACCGGAAAACCGATGGCAAAAATATTCAACTGCGGCGCGGCGCGCGCCATCACGCCGAAGGCGATGTTCACCACCAGCAGAGAGGCCACCGCCGGCAGCGCCAGCCACAGCGCGCCGGCAAACATTTGCGTGCCCCAGCCGGCCAGTGTCCAGAAACTGTTGCGGGTCAGGCCATCCGCCGCCACCGGCAGGGCGGTAAAGCTCTCCGCCACCATCTCAATCATCACCAGATGACCGTTGAAACCGAGGAACAGCAGCGTCACCAGCAGTAGATAAAGCTGCGACAGCACCGGCACCTGCATGCCGTTCTGCGGGTCCACCATCGAGGCGAAGCCGAGACCCATCTGCATGGCGATGATCTGGCCGCCGGTGGTCACCGCATTGAACACCAGCTGCATGGCAAAACCCATGGCCACGCCGATAAGGATCTGCTGCAGAATGATCAGCACCGAGGCCAGGCTGATGGGGTCAACCGCCGGCCCCGGCGGCAGTACCGGTGCCACGATGGAGGTAACGGCCAGCGCCAGCATCAGCCGCACCCGCACCGGGATCAGGATCGAACCGAAGATGGGCATCGCGACGATCATTGCAGCGATGCGGAACAGCGGCCACAGATAGCTGCCGAGCCATGCTGCGATTTCGGCGCCGGTCAGGTGCATGGGCTAGCCCAGCAGCGACGGAATGCTGTCGACCAGCCGCCGTGTGTAGTCAATAAGCAGCTGCAGCATCCATGGCCCGGCGATCATCAACACTGCCAGGGTGATGAGTATCTTGGGGATGAAGCTGAGGGTCATTTCGTTGATCTGGGTCGCTGCCTGGAACATCGCCACCAGCAGGCCGACCAGCAACGCCGGCACCAGCAGCACCAGGATCAGGACCGTCATCACCTCCAGCGCCTGCTGAAAAACCGTCAGTACCGTCTCGGGCGTCATGACAGCTCACCGCTAGACATAGAAACTGGCCGCCAGCGTCCCCACCACCATCGCCCAGCCGTCCACCAGCACGAACAGCATCAGTTTGAACGGCAGGGAGATGATCATCGGCGACAGCATCATCATACCCATCGACATCAGCACACTGGCCACCACCAGGTCGATGATCAGGAAGGGTATGAACAGCAGGAAACCGATCTGGAACGCGGTCTTCAGTTCGCTGGTGACGAAGGCCGGCACCAGCACCGACAGCGGCACGGCATCGGCCGAGGCATAGCCCTCGCTGCCGGCCAGACGGCCGAACAGCTGGATATCGCTCTCGCGCGTCTGCGCCAGCATGAAACCACGCAGCGGCACACTGGCCTTCTGCAGTCCTTCCTGGAAATTGATCTTGTTGTCCATATAGGGCTGGAAGGCCTCGGTATGGATGCGTTCAAACACCGGCGCCATGATGAAGAAGGTGAGAAACAGCGCCAGTCCGATGAGTACCTGACCGGAAGGCGCCTGCATGAGGCCCACCGCCTGGCGCAGGATCGCCAGCACGATGATGATGCGGGTAAAGGCGGTCATCATCATCACGGCTGCCGGCAGGAAGGTCAGCGCCGTCATCAGCAGCAAAACCTGGATGCTCAGACTGTAGGTCTCGCTGCCGTTGGGATTGGTGGTGACGGTTACCGCCTCCAGTCCGGCCTGGGCAAACGCGCTCCACGGCAAGAGGGCCAACAGGACAAACAGCACAACACGGATCCGGCTCATGAACGGCCACTCTTCTTCAGCGCCGCAGTCAGACGCTCGGCAAAACTGTCGTTGCCACCCGGTGCGGCGGTCACGCTGATGGGTTCGTCCAGCACATGCAGGGTCTGCACCCGTCCCGGCGCCACACCGAGCAGCAGCTGCCTGTTGCCGACCTGGATCAGCACCACGCGCTCACGCTGCCCCACCGGCACGCCACCCAGCACGCGCACCACGCCGCCGCCGACCTGGGTCAGCCCCCCCATGCGCCGCATCAGCCAGGCCATGCCGACGATGAGCAGCAGCACCAGAACCAGGGCCAGCAACACCTGCAGCAGGCTCGCTGCGCCCACCGGCTCCACCGGCGCGGGTGTCGGGCGGCCAATCTCCGCCGCCATTGCCGGCAGGCTCCCGACGGCAACCGACAGCCACACCCACATCAGGCGGCAATGTCTCATTTCAGGCCTCTTTTCAATTTCGAGTGGGTAAGCTGGACCTGAGCAGGTACGGGATCGGGTATGACTGACAAGCTGTTTGAGGCTGCCTTGGGGGTCTCTCCGCCGTGGCAGGTGACGGGCGCGGACTTCGAT
>JBFLWM010000025.1:0-88375 GCA_040755915.1 Pseudomonadota bacterium
AAGGTGTGCCCCTGTGCAACTAGGCATTAAAGCGGACCACGATGGGGCGCGGTTGCCTTGGGATGTTCAAATCATGCGACCGCCGGCGGTTTTTTTTGGCCGTTCGGTGGCCGCTTAACTCATCGTTAGGTGACAAGGATGCCGCAACTTCCTTACTCAATCGAACTGCACGATTCGAAGATCGCGGGAATCGAAGATGTCGATGGGACTGCAATTGTGCGGTTCTCTCACGCCTACATCCACAAGGATGGAAAGGGGTGGAGTCAGGCCGCCGAGCTTAGAATTGGAAGCGCATCCCTGGAATTGAACCAAACGGAATTTCCTGCCACGGTCGATGATGGGAAGCTGAATACGAAGAAGGGTTCTTACCACAACCTACTGACCATTCCCCTGGACACGGACGACGACGTGGACCTTCTGATCGAGTTCAGCTCAGGTGCTCAGGCGCGAATCAAAGGCTCAGGCATCTCCGTTGTGTTTGCCGGTGAGCGAGTGTTCATTGAAGATGTTACCTAACCATCGGCTCCAGGCGACGCCAAAAGCGCATCGCCTTTCTTGTTCTTTCCGGCTCTTGGCGCGGCGCTTTTGTGCGCGCCTGAGCCGAAACGTTAGGCTCATAAAAAGATGGCGAAGCGTCCGTTTCTTGGTTTCGTAACAGTTGCCGCCGGCGCGCCGTTCTTAGCGTTCTTAGTTTACTTTGTGTCGCGCTACGACCCGCCGCTCTTCCATTGGTTCGTCTGGGAGAAGTTGCTTATTGTGCTACTGAGTCTCTCTGGTGGCGTGCTCTTGTGGCGTGGTGACACATGGGGATACAGGTTCTCTGCTATTGCGTGGTTTCTAATTCTTCTCGGCTCGATATCAAGTTTGGTTGCCCTTTTTCAGCTTTTTGGATCGCCTGATGTCACGGATGCACTGGCGAAAGTCTGGGTCGCTAAAGATATTTTCTATTTGCCCCTTGGGGTCTCGGCAATATATCTGCTGGTCAGAGACTTACTGAGGTCTAGTGAAAAGTGAGCCTAACAAGCGCGTGGAGGCGGACGTGGTGATACGGCGCACCCTTTCCTGTTGTTGTCGTGGCCGCGCCGCTCACGCGCAGCGTTAGGCATTAAAAGGAAAGTTCCATGGGGCTTAGAGAACAAAACGTAGAAATCGGGTATAGCATCCAAACAATCACAAGGAATGTTTACGATATTCAGAATAATGAAGCCCTCAAAATTCAAACGGGCTACGTCAAATACGACAACGGTGAAGTACCAGTCTGGCGCCCCTATAGCCCTGGCAATATGTCACACGATGCCAAATGGCGAAATGGAACATGGAAAAATATTTATAACCTTAGAATGCCTCACAAGGAAAACACAAAATATATCGAATACAACGTAGTTGAATATAGTGAAGGTGATGCAACAGCAATGCTACCGGAAGTTCAGGTAACACTAATGTATGAAATTCGAGAGTACATCAGCAAGCAAAAAACATAAAAAAGTATAACGAGACATGGGGTCTCGTTAATACAACTGTTATGTTCTGGAACAGATTGAGAAGGAAATTTATGCTCAGTGTAAATGATCTAAAAGGACTCCTTGAGGTCAATAGGGTAGCTGTTGTGCCATTTATTGCGGCAGCATATGTCAATGAGTGGGGTTTTAAACAGTTTCCATCATGGTTTATGTCTCACTGGTCACTTATAGCTGTGGCACTTGCGATAGTTGTTGTGGGTTCGTTTCTGGCGTCTTGGTTCATGTTCGATCTCACGCTACACCTTGATTACAGAATAAACCTTGCTGCAGAGAAACAACTGGATGTCATCTATTCAGTTGCAACGGTTTCCTTAATTACTTTTGGTGTTTTAGGTTTCTTTAGTCCAGAACCGTTTCAAAGCATCAAGCTTTCTTGGAATGTAGCATCAGGTGCTTGTGGACTATTTATGTTAGATGTACAAAGAAAAGTCCAAAATGGATTATCAAAAACATAACACGTCGCTCAAAATGGACGCCAATTCCGCTGCGCTCCATTGGCGCCCTTTAGCTAGGCGTTAGCTTATGAAGGAGTTTGGTGGGATGCCAAACCTAAGTAAAGAACAAATTATTGCTTTTGTTGGGGCAATTAAAAAATCGTATAAAACTCCACACAGGCCATTAAAACTGGCTGTTGAAGTGGTACTAGCTACACCAAACCCGGGGTCCCAAACCCGGGGTCAGATACCGTCTCGACGTGTCAAGCGTTTTGTGTGACAAGCTGAGCATTGAATGGCTCGCGGTGCTTGAGAACACCATAGACAACGGGGTTCGGGGTCAGGTCTAGCATTTAGCACTAAACGCCAGTTCTGGCCCAGGATGTTTCCTTTCGCCGGTTAGTTCAAACGTTAGTCATCAGGAGTTCCCGTGCCCTTCACGCCGCTTCACATGGGTCCCGGGCTGTTCATGAAGGCCGTCGCGGGGCGCCACTTCAGTGTGCTTGCCTTCGGCATCGCGCAGGTGGCCATGGACATCGAGCCGCTCATCGGCATGATGCGGGGTTCGGCGGTGTTGCATGGGGCGACGCACACCTACGTGGCAGCGATTCTGATGGCCCTGCTTGTGGCCATTCTGGCGCCACCCATCTGCCGTCCTGTCCTGCGCCGCTGGAACCGGGAGTTGTCGTACCACAAGCTCGACTGGCTGATCGCCCCTGAGTCGTTGGCCCCTGTGCCCGTAGTCATTGGCGCCTTCATCGGGACGCTTTCTCATGTGGCGCTCGACAGCCTCATGCATGCCGATATCAGACCTCTGGCGCCATGGTCTTCGTCAAATGTCCTGCTTCAAATGTCGCCCGGTGTATCGCTCGACGTGCTCTGTGTCGCTGCGGGTGCTGTGGGTGTCGTCGGGTGGCTTGCCGCGGGGCTGCTGCGCCGGAGAGCAGGCCGGGCGGACGGAAAAAATTGAACCGGAACAGAGCTGACTGAATCAGCTCACGCCGATTCCAGTCGCCTCGCCATATCCGCCTTGCGCGCGATCATCTTCTCTGCCAGCGCGTCGCTGCCGCCACTCTCCATGACAATCTGACGTATCTGCGCGTCGGGGATGCGTGTGACCACCCTGATGGCCTGTCTGATGTCGTCGTGGCTCATGTCGGCGAAGAGCTGTACTGCGTGTGGGTTGTCCGGGTCGCTGCGCAACAGGTCGATCTCATCGACGCGGGTGCCGAAGGCCTTGCCCTTGGGGTCGCCGTGGGCGCGGAAGGCCAGCGCCCCGCCGACATCGAGGGTCAGCACGGTGCCGTTGACGACGCCCTGATTATCGCCATCGAGCCCGGCCGCATCCCAGTTGGCTGTCCAGGCATGCACGCCGAACCACTGCTGCGCCTGTCTGCGCTCCTCTGCGCTGAGGTGGGCAACACACTTCTTGTCGAGTTCGAGCCACTCGGTGGCGATCTGGTCGGGAGATTTGGTCGCCACGTATCGCAATGTCGGCGCGCCGGCCAGTTGGTAGAGGCGGGCGGCGATCATTTCATTGCGTGCGTGGGCGGGAGATTCCAGCGTCTTGACGTAGTAACGTCTGCCGTCCGCATCCTGGAACAGGCCCGCGGGGTTGCTGCCGAGTTGCCCGCCCACCCGCCGCATCACCGTGGTGTCGAGCAGTGTTCCGGCGGCATCGGCAATGGGTGTGGTGCGCCGCACCAGTGCCAGCTGCGCGGGGGTTTCGATGGCGCCCTTGCGCACGCGCCGCACGGCGCGGATCGCCTCGCCGGGTTCCATGCCCAGCTCCACCAGCAACCGTGCCGCGATCATGCCGGCACGGCCGAGCCCGCCCTTGCAGTGCACCAGCACATCGTGTCCGTTGCGCAGCAGCGTGCGGATCTCGCGGCCTTCCGTGAGCCATTGCTGCTCAAACGCCGCGCCGGGAACGGAGTAGTCGGCGATGGGGAGATGGCGCCATTCGATGCCCCGCTGCCGGATCTCGTGTCCGAGCTGCGGCACCTTGAGTTCCACGAGTTCTGCGGGCTCGACCAGGGTCAGCACGCGCCGCGCGCCCCACGCGGCGATGACATCCAGATCGAGGCCGAGGTCGCGCTCCCAGGCGCCGGTATGGGCAAAACGGTCGTGCTTGCCGGGGCAGAAGGTTATGCCGATTCGTCCATGGGTCGGGCTCGCGCGCACTTCGGCGATCTGAAGCGGATGTGTGTGGCTGGTTCGTGCGATTGCCATGTGTGCCATCCCCGGGGCGGTTCCTGTGGGTTGCCGGCCGGGGGGCGATCGGCCAATGCGGTGGTATGCGTGCGTGGATACTACAACATATGCCGGAATTGCGCGTGCAGCGGAGCCCGCATGTGTGGGACAATCGGGGACGTACCACGATTTCCGTTAGTGTTGCATTTCCTTAGTCGTCATCCGTCGGCGTGATCAATCGCACGCTCGGAAAGTAGGATGCATAGCGTCCTGTGTCGCGCGTCAGCAATGGATAGTCGCTGACGGCTGCGTGGGCACCGATGAAAAAGTCCGCCAGCACGTTACCCTTCGTGCCACCCTGTCGGCGGTAGCGCACGAATGCCTTGCCGGCCAGGAACAGTGCCGGGCGCGGCAACTCGATCATCGTGAGTCTGAGATCGTTGATGGCCTGGTCGAGGGCCTCGACGGTGGAGAAGGTTAGCGACAATTCGGCATAAATGATCGGATTGATGGCCAGGCGATGAACCTTGGATTGCGCCCGTAACTGGTTGATGGACCAGTCGGCCCAGCCCGGCTCGTCTTCCAGAACGTCGACCAGGACGTTGGTGTCGACGAGAAGCATCACTCCTCACCGCGCAGCAGTGTCATCAGCTCGTCGGTACGCCATTTCACATCGGCCTTGCCGCGGGCCGCCTCGAAGCGGTCGTGTTTGCGACTCGGACGGGCATCGACCTTGTGTATTACCACCTCGCCATCGCGGTTGACGGTGAAATCGACCCTGGACCCCGGCTCCAGATGCAGGGCGTCGCGAATCTGCTTGGGGATCGTCACCTGGCCCTTGCTGGTAAGTGTTGTCGACATGGCAAACCTCCGCGGGTATTACTTGATAACGGAGTGTAATACCTGGATGTCGGGTGTGCAATGCTGCCCGATGCCCGGTCGGGAAAAGAAAAAGGCGCCTTGCGGCACCTTTTTCTTTGCTGCATCAGCGGACTGCTCAGATGGTCTGGTAGTACAGGTTCTGCGGATGATTCGCCTGGGCGAAGAAGAACCAGCGCTCGAACAGCAGGCCGACGTACTGGGTCATGAAGGCCAGCAGCAGCAGGGCGTTGTGGTCGGCGCTGAGGCCGAGGGCCAGCAGGATGACCGGGACCACGAACACCAGTACCAGGAAGATCCACTTCACCGACTTGAGGAAGGCGCCGGCCTTGCCGTGGCCGTACTCGCGGGTGTTGTAGGAGCCGCCCATCATGCCCATGGCCTTCTGCTGGATGTGGGTGTGACGCACACCGATGGCGGTCTGCAGGGTGGACTTGTGCTTGATGCGGGCATTGCGCAGCAGGGAGAAGCCGCGGGTGGCAAGGCCCACTACGGTGAGGGCGATGGCCCAGCCGCCGAAGAAGTGCACCAGTTCCTGCTCGACGCCCTGGTAGGAGGCGTAGACGGTGGCGCAGGTGAAGCCGGAGGCAGTGCCGAGGATGAAGTAATTCACCACGGTGAGCGGGCTGGCCCATTCCTGCAGGAACTTCACGGCCGCGTAGATCATGCCGGTGCAGACGAACAGGGCGACGGCGCCGAGTACGCCGGCGATGCCGACGACGAGGGACAGCTGGCCGGCGACATGCCAGCCGAACAGGTCCACGTCCCAGCCGAACCAGTGGAACACGGCGTAGAGGAAGGTGAGGCCCATCATCGCCGGCATGGCGATCAGTTCACGCGACAGCCAGGAGGTGCGCCACTGGGTCATGCCGCGCCAGGCGCGGGTGAACATGTAGCTGGGCTTGCCGAGGTGGAACACCGCCGCCAGCAGGCCGCCGAGCAGGAACAGCAGGGCAAGGAAGCTGCCGTTGGCGAAGAAACTGCCGCTTTGTGCCGGCAGCAGCTTGGCCATGCCGTAGGCCTGGGCGCTGAACAGGGCGAGGAACAGGCCCTGGCCGACGCCGATGAGGGTGGTCAGAAAGATTACCGAGAATGCCGGATGCATCGTTTAACTCCAGTTCGTTGCTTAATGCCGGTATGTAGGGCGGGCTGCAGCCCGCCAGTCGCTCCGTTTGGCGCAGGCCGGCGGGCTGAAGCCCGCCCTACGTTGCCTGCCATTAATTACATGAGCCAGTCGTCCAGCGTGACGTCGTCGCTGGTGCCGTGGCGGATGTCTTCCTTCTTGAGCGGGTTGTCGGTGCGCTTGAGCTCATCCTCGTGGATGTGCATGCGCGTCTTGCGCCGCGGCAGATAGTGGTTGGCCGGCTTGGTGCCCCACTCGGGCATCAGCTGGTAACCGCCCTGTTCGCGGATCGCCACCGATACCTGCGATTCCGGATCGTGCACGTCGCCGAACAGACGCGCCGAGGTCGGGCAGGCCAGCACGCAGGCGGGCTTGCGCTCGGACTCGGGCAGCTTTTCGTCGTAGATGCGGTCGACGCAGAGGGTGCACTTCTTCATCACCTTCTGGTATTCGTCGAATTCGCGCGCGCCGTAGGGGCAGGCCCAGGAGCAGTACTTGCAGCCGATGCACTTGTCGTAGTCCACCAGCACGATGCCGTCCTCGGCGCGCTTGTGGCTGGCGCCGGTGGGGCACACCGGGACGCAGGGGGCGTCCTCGCAGTGCAGGCAGCTCTTCGGGAAGTGCAGCGTTTCGGTGTTGGGGAAGCAGCCGATCTCGTAGGTCTGCACGCGGTTGAAGAAGGTGCCGGTCGGGTCTTCGCCGTACGGCCGATCGTCGAACAGCGGGCCGGACTTCTCCGACGAGGTGTTCCACTGCTTGCACGAGGTCACGCAGGCATGGCAGCCGACGCAGACGTTCAAATCGATTACGAGTGCTAATTGAGTCATTTGGTCAGAACCTCTTGAAAACCCTTTAACCGCAAAGTACGCAAAGTGGCGCCAAGTCAGTGGGAGCCTCTCGGCGTGCGCCGGGTGTCTTCACCTTCGCGCCACGTCGCGTACTTCGCGGTTCAATCTTTATCTCAACCCTTCTTCTGGAACTTGCCCGCGAAATAGTTCTGCCACGGCCGGCGCGGCGGGGTGCCCGGCGCGGACGGCATCGCATCGAACTGCGGGAAGGTTTCCTTCGGTTCATCATCGCCGGCCTTGTAGACGCGCACGCGCACGTCGTACCAGGCGGCCTGGCCGGTGACCGGATCGGAGTTGGAAACGTGGTCGCCGGCGTCGTGCGGCGGCAGCTCCTCGCTGATCACGTGGTTGAGCAGGAAGCCCTGCTTGGACTCGTTGGCCATCGGGTCCAGGTTCCAGGCGCCGGCGGCCTTGCCGATGGCGTTCCAGGTCCACACCGTGCCCGGCTCCACCGCCTCGGAGAACTTGCTGATGCAGCGCACCTTGCCCCACTGCGATTCCACCCATACCCAGTCGCCGTCATCGAAGCCGGCGGCGGCGCCGACGGACGGGTGCACGTAGAGGTGGTTGTAGGTGTGGATCTGGCGCAGCCAGGCGTTCTGGCTGTCCCACGAGTGGTACATGGCCATCGGACGCTGGGTCACCGCGTTGAGCGGGTACTTGTGCTTGTCGGACAGCTGCGACTCCAGCGGCTCGTAGAAGAACGGCAGCGGATCGAAGAAGGCCTCGACGCGCTTGCGCAGGTGCTCCGGCGGCTGGCGGCCGTTGGTCTTGCCCTGGGCGGCGAGGCGGAACTTCTGCAGCACCTCGGAGTAGATGTGGCAGTTGATCGGCTCGGCGTAGCGGGTCATGGCGTTGGACTGCGCCCACTGCAGGTAGCCCTGGTTCCAGTTGCGCATGTACTGGTAGGACTTGGGCATCTCGTAGTGGAACACGCAGTTGTTCTTCTCGTACATCTTCCACTGGTTCGGGTTGGGCTCGCCGCGCATGTGCTTCTCGCCGCCCTTGCCGCGCCAGCCGGCGAGGAAGCCGATGCCGGAACCGGGGGCGGTCTCGAAGTTCGTGATGAAGTCCGGGTAGTCGCGGTACTTGCGCTTGCCGGCGGCGTCGGTGAAGGCCGGCAGCTTGAGGCGCGAGCCGATCTCGATGAGCACTTCCTGGAACGGCTTGCACTGGCCGGTGGGCGGCAGCACGGGGATGCGCACCGAGTCCACCGGGCCGTCGAACTCGGAGATTGGGCGGTCCAGCATGGACATCACGTCGTGGCGTTCCAGATAGGTGGTATCCGGCAGCACCAGGTCGGCGAAGGCCACCATCTCCGACTGGAAGGCGTCGGCAACGATCAGGAACGGGATCTTGTACTCGCCGGTCTCGTCCTTGTCGTTGAGCATCTTGCGCACCTGCTCGGCGTTCATGGTGGAGTTCCACGACATGTTGGCCATGAAGATCAGCAGGGTGTCGATCTTGTACGGGTCGCCGCGCCAGGCATTGGTGATGGCGTTGTGCATCAGGCCGTGCACCGACAGCGGGTATTCCCAGGAGAAGCCCTTGTCCAGGCGCACCGGGCCGCCCTTTTCGTCGACGAACAGGTCGTCCGGGTCCGCCGGCCAGCCCAGCGGCATGCCGTTCAGCGGAGTGTTGGGCTGCACGTCCTCGGGCTTGGTCGGGGTCTTCGGGCAGGGCGGGATCGGGCGCGGGAACGGCGCCTTGTGGCGGAAGCCGCCCGGACGGTCGATGGTGCCCAGGATGGTCATCAGGATGCCGAGGGCACGGATGGTCTGGAAGCCGTTGGAGTGGGCGGCCAGGCCGCGCATGGCGTGGAAGGCCACCGGGTTGCCGGTGACGGACTTGTGCTCGTTCTCCCACACGTCGGTCCAGGCGATGGGCAGCTCGATCTTCTCGTCGCGGGCGGTGATGCCCATCTCGTGGGCCAGGCGGCGGATCGTCGCGGCCGGGATGCCGGTGATGTCGGCGGCCCATTCCGGGGTGTACTGCTCGACGCGCTCCTTCAAGAGCTGGAAGGACGGCTTGACCGGGGTCCCGTCGGACAGCTTGAACTCGCCCAGCAGGCGCGGGTCGGCGCCCGGGGTGTGGGTGGAGATGGGCTTGTTCAGCTCGCGGTCCCACCACAGCTTGTTCTGCGGGTCGAAGCAGCCTTCCTCGGGCGGGACCTCGAAACGCACGAACATGCCGTATTCCGGGTCATTCGGGTTCAGGTTCACCAGCTCGGCGGCGTTGGAGTACTGGGTGATGAAGTCGCGGTCGTACAGGCCCTGCTTGATGATTTCGTGGATCAGGGCCAGCAGCAGGGCGCCGTCGGTGCCCGGCTTGATGGGGACCCATTCGTCGGCGATGGCCGAGTAGCCGGTGCGCACCGGGTTGATGGAGATGAAGCGGCCGCCGTTGCGCTTGAACTTGGCCAGTTCGATCTTCATCGGGTTGGAGTGGTGGTCCTCGGCGGTGCCGATCATCACGAACAGCTTGGCGCGCTCCAGGTCCGGGCCGCCGAACTCCCAGAAGGAGCCGCCGATGGTGTAGATCATGCCGGCGGCCATGTTGACCGAGCAGAAGCCGCCGTGGGCGGCGTAGTTCGGGGTGCCGAACTGCTTGGCGAACAGGCCGGTCAGGGCCTGCATCTGGTCGCGGCCGGTGAACAGGGCGAACTTCTTCGGGTCGGTGGCGCGGATGTGGGCCAGGCGCTCCTCGATGGTGGCAAAGGCCTCTTCCCAGGAGATCGGCTCGAATTCCCCGGCGCCGCGCTCGGCCCCGGCCTTGCGCTTCAGCGGCTGGGTCAGGCGTGCCGGCGAGTACTGCTTCATGATGCCGGAGCTGCCCTTGGCGCAGATCACGCCCTTGTTCAGCGGATGGGCAGGGTTGCCCTGGATATAGCGCACCTCGCCGTCACGCAGGGTGACGCGGATACCGCAGCGGCACGCGCACATGTAGCACGTGGTGTTCTTTACTTCGACGCGGCCGCTGGCCGCCTTGTTGGGGGACTCACTCATAGTGTCACTCGCGCTGAAGTTAAATACCGGCCGGAAAACAAGAGGCCCGCGGTATACTGCCTGCGCGGACCTCGTGGCTTGTCCTTTGGACTTATTAGAATGGGTCTAACAAAATATCACTTTTTTCTAATATATCAAAACCCGACTGTCTCATTATACCTCCCTAAATGTAGCCCCTCCCCCCGCGATCTATCCCATTGGGAATAGAAAAACAGGCATTTGGCAAACAATAAAGGCCACTTATGCCAGCGAAAGATAGTTCTGTTTGGCACCCCCCGGCTAGCCGAGTAAGGTAGCGGTCCCTAGGACTGGATGGTTCCGTTTTGGGTGTCGCGCAACACGCACCGCGTGCGGCCGGGGCGCGACAGGAGCCTGTACCAGCAGTTGCTTGCGGAGCGCTCGGCGAGCGCCCCAACGACTGGATGCCGCGTCGCGGTGTGGATTCTTAACTGCAGTTAACACATAAGGAGCACAACAAATGCCGACATTTGTACGTACCGACAAATGCGATGGCTGCAAGGGTCAGGACAAGACTGCTTGCATGTACATCTGCCCGCACGACCTCATGAAGCTGGACAAGGACGGCTCCGAGACCGGCCACGCCATGCGCGCCTTCAACCAGGAGCCCGAGCAGTGCTGGGAGTGCTATTCCTGCGTGAAGATTTGCCCGCAGCAGGCCATCGAGGCCCGTCACTACGCTGACATCGTCCCGCTGGGCGGCTCCGTGCAGCCGCTGCGTGGTTCCGACTCCATCATGTGGACCATCAAGTTCCGCAACGGCACCATGAAGCGCTTCAAGTTCCCCATCCGTACCACTCCGGAAGGCTCCATCGACCCGTACGGCGGCAAGCCGGCGGCCGACATGACCAAGATTGCTGACAGTGGTTTCTTCAACCACATGGAGCAGAAGGGCTACCGCGCCGGCAACCCGGCCGAGCTGATCCGCAAGTAATTACGGACCTGACGAAATTAGGAGCAAACAATGGCTGGTGAATTTGGTAATCCGGAAGTAGTACAGGAAGAGGTGGACGTCCTCCTCATCGGTGGCGGTATGGCCTGTTGCGGCGCCGCTTACGAAATCATGCCGTGGGCCAAGGCTGCTGAAGCCAAGCTGGGCCGCGAGTTCAAGATCAAGCTGGTCGACAAGGCCGCCATGGACCGTTCCGGTGCCGTGGCTCAGGGTCTGTCCGCCATCAACACCTACATCGGTTCCGAGCAGGACCCGGCGGACTATGCCCGCATGGTCTCCAACGACCTGATGGGTATCACCCGTGACGACCTGGCCTACGACCTGGGCCGCCACGTCGACGAGTCCGTGCACCTGTTCGAGGAGTGGGGCCTGCCCATCTGGAAGACCGACGAGAACGGCGAGCGTCACGACGGCTCCAAGGGCCTGCCCGCGCTGAAGGACGGCGGCAAGCCCGTGCGTTCCGGCAAGTGGCAGATCATGATCAACGGCGAATCCTACAAGTGGATCGTCGCTGAAGCCGCCAAGAAGGCCATCGGTTCCGAGCGTATCGCCGAGCGCGTCTTCATCGTCAAGCTGGTCAACGACAAGAACGACAAGGGCCGCGTTGCCGGCGCCGTCGGCTTCTCCACCCGCGACCACAAGCTGTTCATCTACAAGGCCAAGGCCATCCTGCTGGCCGCCGGCGGCTGCGTGAACATCTTCCGTCCGCGTTCCGTGGGTGAAGGCACCGGCCGTGCCTGGTACCCGGTGTGGAACTCCGGTTCCACCTACTCCATGGCTGCCGAGGCTGGTGCCGAGCTAACCATGATGGAAAACCGCTTCGTTCCCGCCCGCTTCAAGGACGGTTACGGCCCGGTAGGCGCCTGGTTCCTGCTGTTCAAGTCCCAGGCCACCAACGCCACCGGCGAAGTGTACATGGTCAAGAACAAGGAACTGCTGAACGACTACCCGCCGTACGGCCAGGCTGCCGTTCCCGCTTCCTGCCTGCGTAACCACCTGATGCTGAAGGAAATGCAGGAAGGCCGTGGTCCGATCTGGATGGACACCGTGACCGCCCTCGCCAAGCTGCGTGACACCCTGTCGCCGCGCGAAGTGAAGCATCTGGAAGCCGAGGCCTGGGAAGACTTCCTGGACATGTGCGTCGGCCAGTGCGGTATCTGGGTTGGTGAGAACGTCGAGCCGGAGAAGAAGAACTCCGAGCTGATGCCGACCGAGCCGTACCTGCTGGGTTCCCACTCCGGCTGCTGCGGTATCTGGACCTCCGGTCCGACCGACGTCGGTGCTCCCACCGACGAGGCGCTGGCTGGCGTGCCCGACCACCTGCCGAAGGGCTGGAACTGGGGCTACCGCGGCATGACCACCGTCAAGGGTCTGTTCACCGCCGGTGACGGCGTGGGCGCCTCCGGTCACAAGTTCTCCTCCGGCTCCCATGCCGAAGGCCGCATGGCTGCCAAGGCCATGGTCCAGTACGTGCTGGACAACAAGGACTGGAACCCCGAGCTGGACACCTCCGTGGACGAGCTGGTGGAAGAGATCTACCGTCCGGTACGCACCTACCTGCAGTACAAGGACTACACCACCGCCATCGACGTCAACCCCAACTACATCACTCCGAAGATGCTGCAGTTCCGTCTGCAGAAGATCATGGACGAGTACGTTGCGGGCGTGGCCACCTACTACAAGACCAACGAGCACATGCTGAAGGTTGCGTCTGAGAAGCTGGACATGCTGAAGGAAGACGCGCTGAAGATGCGTGCCAAGGACCTCCACGAACTGCTGCGTGCGTGGGAGAACTACCACCGCATCCTGACCGCGGAAGCTCACATGAAGCACATCCAGTTCCGTGAAGAATCCCGTTACCCGGGCTTCTACTACCGCATGGACAAGAACTTTGTCGATGAGGAGAACTGGCACTGCTTCGTGAACTCCATCTATGACAAGAACACCAAGCAGTGGACCGTGTTCAAGCGCGCCCACGTGGACCTGGTGGACAAGTCCAAGCTGTTCAAGGCGGCTGCTCACTAAGAGCCGGCTGGCAGTAGATGGAACTACGAACCGGGCGCCGCAAGGCGCCCGGTTTGTTTTCAGGGGGTGTATGTGCCGGTCTCGTAGGAGCGAATCGTATTCGCGACCTGTGGGGCTTCGTTGGCCGCCGCTTCGCGAATACGATTCGCTCCTACCCCTGTTTTTACGGCCTATCCAATCGGTAGGGTGGCGCCGGGGCCGCCGCATTAGTATCCTTGCCCGGCTGTTTCATAGAGGTGATGTACCCATGGCTGATACCCCGTTTACCGAATCCCCGTTTCCCACCAGTCCGGTGATGCCCAAGCTGTACGATGGCAACAAGACCATCAGCTTCAGCTGCCACAAGGGCATAGGCTGCTGGAATGCCTGTTGCGCCAATATCGATATCACGCTGACGCCCTATGACGTGCTGCGCCTGAAGACGCGCCTCGGCATCAGCTCCAGCGATTTCCTGCGCCAGTACACCGTCCCGTTCGAGCTGGAAAAGGACGGCATCGCCGGCGTCAAGTTCAAGCCGGTGGAGAATGGCAGCGCCTGCCAGTTCATGCGCCCGGAAGGCTGCTCGGTGTACGAGGATCGCCCCACCGCCTGCCGCTACTACCCGGTGGCGCTGATCGCCATGCGCAAGCAGGACGAATACACCGATACCAGCTCCTACGCCCTGGTGAAGGAGCCGCACTGCAAGGGACACGAGGTCGATCGTCCGCTGACCATCGATGAGTATCGCAAGGAGCAGGGCGTCGCCGAGTACGACGAGCAGTCGCGCGGCTGGCGCCAGCTGATCCTGAAGAAGATGTCCTCCGGCCCGACCATCGGCAAGCCGTCGCTGCGCAGCCGCCAGCTGTATTTCATGGCCTGCTACGACGTGGACCTGTTCCGCGAGTTCGTGCGCTCCGAAGGGTTCCAGAACTCCTTCGAGCTGGACGATGCCACCAACAAGCAGCTGATGGAGAATGATCTGGAGCTGATGCACTTCGGCTTCCGTTTCCTCAAGCAGGTGATGTTCGGTGAGGTCACCATCGCGGCGCGGGAAGACGCCGTGCGTGTACGCGAGCAGCGTCTGCGCGAGCTGCAGGAGATGCAGATCAAGCGCCGCGTCTACGATCCGGCGGACGAAGTGCTGGAATTCATCTGACGGCACGATGAAGCGCCACGCCGCCCTGCGCCAGCTCTCCAGCGATCACCACAGCGGTCTGGTGCTGGCGCGGCGGGTGGGCAAGCTGGCGGCGGACAGCGATCCGGGGGCAGCGGCGAAGAACCTGCTGACGGCCTGGCGGATGGAGATCGGCCCGCACTTCGTTGCCGAGGAAGAGTGGCTGCTGCCGCTGTTTGCGCGCTACAGCGCGCCGGACCACCCGCTGATCGTGGAGACCCTGCGCCAGCACGTGCGGATGCGCGCCCTGGTCGATGAGATCGAGGAGGGATTGGCCGCACCGTCGCTGCCCCTGTTGCAAGCCCTGGCCGATGCCCTGCGCGAGCATATCCGCTTCGAGGAAAACGATTTGTTTCCGGCCATCGAGGCGGCGCTGCCGGAGGCGCAGTTGCAGCGTCTGCTGGACCGGCAGCGGGGCACAGCAGCGGCGGACTGAAGTCCGCCCTACGCCGCCCGACGGTTCGCAAGATTTGCAGGGCGGGCTTCAGCCCGCCAACCGGAAGAATTCAACCACGTTTGTTTGAGGAGCCAAGAGTGTTCAAGGTAAACGAGTATTTCGACGGCAAGGTCAAGTCCATCTCCTTCACCGAGACGGAAGGCGCCGCCACCGTCGGCGTGCTGGCGCAGGGCGAGTATGAATTCAATACCGGCAAGGCGGAGATCATGAGTATCGTCTCCGGCAAGGTATCGGTGTCGCTGCCCGGTGAGAGCGGCTGGCGCGAAGTAAACGCCGGCGAGAAGTTCAACGTGCCCGCCAACAGCAAGTTCGGCATCAAGGCGCTGGTGGAAAGCGCCTATCTGTGCCAGTTCCGTTAAATAACTTACGGCGCCGAGTTTCGCTATGGGCTGGCTGAAGGACTATGTCAAGAAACTCAGGTTTCACTATCGTGGGAAGGGATACCGTCTGCTCGCCGGGCATGGCGTTGAGGTAGGCGCGCTTCATCAGCCAGCCCCGGTTCCCCGCACTTGCCGGATTTCTTATGCCGACGTCATGTCGAAGTCCGAGGCAATGGTGCGGTTCCCGGAAATTCCGCCGCACAAGATCGTCGACGTGGATTACATCGTTGACATCGATCAGCGCGGTCTATCTGATTTCGCAGATGAGTCGCTGGATTTCATCGTGTTCAATCATGTGATCGAGCATGTGGCGAATCCTGTTCATGCAGTAAAAGAATTGTTCCGGGTAGTCCGTCCCGGGGGCATGGTTGTCATTTCTGCCCCGGACAAGAACTACACCTATGACAGGAAGCGGCCGCTGACGCCGTTTGCACATCTGCTTGCCGAGTACCGGCAAGGGGTAGTAGAGGTAACGGATGAGCACTATCTCGATTTTATCCGTGCAGTGGAGCCCGGGCTGCTAAGTGGTAGTGAAGACATATTGACGCAAGAAATAAATAACCTTAGAAACAGAAGGGAGCATGCGCACGTATGGGACTCGGTCACCTTTCGTGAGTTTCTGGATAGCTCTTTCGAGTTGTTTGGCATCCGTCCGCGCTGCCTGTACGAGGTTGGCGACCGCCGGTCGCGTTTTGAATACTTCTCTGTCTGGCAGAAGTAGGGATTGCTGTTTTGGTTGACCACAGCGAGTTGGTGTCACGCCATACATTCGAAACCATCGGCGTCATCCGTTCCCCCTTCAAGGAAAAATTCGGCATTCCGCGTCAGAGCGGGCTGATGAGCGCGGCGCATTCGCAGCTGGAGCTGCTGCCGCCCTATGACCGTGACGAGGCGGTGCGTGGTCTCGACGGTTTCTCCCATCTCTGGATCACCTTCGTGTTTCACGGCGTGCGCCAGGGCGACTGGTCGCCGACGGTGCGGCCGCCGCGCCTGGGCGGCAATCAGCGGCTCGGCGTGTTCGCCACGCGCTCGACCCACCGCCCCAACCCCATCGGACTTTCGGTCGTCGAGTTGATCGGCATCAAACGCGAGCAGGGGCGTTTGCTGTTACAACTGCGCGGTGCCGATTTGATGGACGGCACGCCGGTGCTCGATATCAAGCCGTATGTACCCTATGTGGACAGCGTGCCCACGGCGCGTGCGGGTTTTGCCGCCGGCGCACCGCAGCCGCGCCTGCAGGTGGCCTTTGCGCCGGAGGCGGAGGCGGTGTGCGTACAGCGGCCGCAGCTGCGGGAATTCATCGTGCAGATGCTGCAATACGATCCGCGCCCGGCCTATCGCGGCGACGAGGAGCCGGGGCGTGTTTATGGGGTGCGCGTGTTCGACTGCAATGTGCGCTGGCGGGTCGAGGGTGATGCCGCGCAGGTGATTGCCATCGACCCTGCGTAGAGCAAGCGGGTTCGCCTGCCTGCGGCGCAATTGCCGCGCAGTTACCACCAAAGGCAGATTGCTTCGCCGCGCACTGCCCACATTTCTTGCCCATTCAACAATCGAGGTGGAACATGGCCATCGTGGGCATCACTGATCCGTCGCGCACGCCGCGCAACTGGGCGCCATTCGAGCTTGCCTTTCGTCCGTTCTTTCTGCTGGCCGGTATCGGCGCAGTAATCCTTGTCTCCCTGTGGGGACATGTCTTTGCGCGCGGCCCCGATGGCGCGGGCTACTACGGCTTCATCGGCTGGCACAGTCATGAAATGCTGTTCGGCTACACGGCGGCGGTGATCGTCGGCTTCCTGCTCACCGCGGCGCGCAACTGGACCGGGGTGCAGACCCTGCGCGGCGTTCCCCTGGCGCTGCTGGCCCTGCTGTGGCTGCTGGCGCGCGTGCTGGCGCTGCTGCCGGTGCCGCACTGGCTCATTGCGGCGGTGGACCTGGCCTTTCTGCCGCTGGCCGCACTGGCCGTGCTGCTGCCGCTGTTGAAGGGACGGCATTACAAGAGCCTGATGTTTGTCGCCATTCTGCTTGGCCTGGCTCTGGGCAATGGGCTGGTGCATCTACAATTGCTCGGTGTGACCATGAATACGGCGACAGCGGGGACCTACCTCGCTGTGGGCATGATCCTGCTCATCATCGTGATCATGGGCGGGCGCGTGATTCCGTTCTTCACCGAAAAGGGGGTGACAACCGGCTTCGTGCGGCGCGAATGGCGCTGGGTCGAAGTAGCGGCCCCGCTCAGCGTGCTGGCCCTGGCCCTGATAGAAGGAGTCCTGCCGCAGCCTGTGCTGGTGGCGCTGGCCGCGGGTGTGGCCGCCGTGGTCAACGGTGTACGCCTCTCCGGCTGGTATACCCATGCCATCTGGCGTGCGCCCCTGGTGTGGGTGCTGCAGGTGGGGTATGCCTGGCTGGTGCTGGGGCTGGGCCTCAAGGCCCTGGCGGCGGCCGGCGGCTTCGCCTCGCTGCTGGCCCTGCATGCGCTGACCATCGGCGGCATCGGCGGCATCACCCTCGGCATGATGGCGCGTGTCACGCTGGGGCACACCGGCCGCGTGCTGAGCACACCGCCGGCAATGCCGTGGGCCTTCGCGCTGCTCTATGTGGCGGCGTTGCTGCGCGTGCTCCTGCCGTTGCTGCTGCCGTCCTACGCGCTCAGCGTGGCGCTGTCTGCGGTGTTCTGGTCGGCGGCGTTTGCACTGTTCGTGTGGAGCTACGGCCTGATGCTGCTCAGGCCGCGCATCGATGGCATGCCGGGCTGAGTTGGCAGGTAGGAGCGCATCGTGTTCGCGATCGGTGGTGCCTGGCCCGATAGCGCATCGCGGATACGATCCGCTCCTACGGTGCAGGCCCCGGTGCTCCCGGCGTTCCGGGTACTATCGTCCCCTGCGGTGTGATTGTGCGGGGCTGTTTCGGTTACACTGCGGGTCTTACCGCGACTCTGTGACCCGATGAAAATAGCCGTCAGCGAACTGATCGTCCGCTACCTGGAACGCCTGGGGGTGCAAACCATCTTCGGCATGCCCGGGGCGCACATCTTGCCGGTCTACGACAGTCTGTACGACTCGCCGATTCAGACCGTGCTGGTCAAGCACGAGCAGGGTGCCGCCTTCATGGCCGGTGGCTATGCCCGCGCCTCGGGCAAGATCGGCGCCTGCATCACCACCGCCGGTCCCGGCGCCACCAATCTGGTCACCGGCGTCGCCAATGCCTATGCCGACAAGCTGCCGGTGCTGGTGCTGACCGGCGAAACGTCGACGCACATATTCGGCAAGGGCGGCCTGCAGGAAAGCTCGGGCGAGGGCGGCAGCATCGATCAGGTGTCGCTGTTCAAGGGCATCACGCGCTACAACAAGATCGTCGAGCGTACCGACTATCTGGAGAACGTGCTCAATCAGGCAGCGAAGATCCTGCTGTCCGATCAGCCCGGCCCGGTGCTGCTCAGTTTCCCCTACAACGTGCAGCAGGAACTGGTCGAGGCCAGCCTGCTCGATCGCATCCACAGTTGCCGTCACACGCGCTCGCAGCGCGAATGCGCCCAGCCGGCGCAACAACTCGCCGAGATGCTGCTGGCCGCCGAGCATCCGGTGATCGTCGCCGGCTACGGCTGCCTGCGCGCCGGTGCGCAGGGCGAGCTGGAACAACTGTCTGCCCTGCTCAATGTCCCGGTGACCACCAGCCTCAAGGCCAAGGGGGTGATCAGCGAGCAGTCGCCGCTGGCCCTCGGCAGTCTCGGCGTCACCTCCAGCGGCCACGCCTACCGTTATCTGGTGGACCGGGCCGATCTGGTGGTGTTTCTCGGCGCCAGCTTCAACGAGCGCACCAGCTACCTGTGGGATCCGACCCTGCTCGGCGGCAAGAAGGTGGTGCAGGTCGATCTGGACCCGGCACAGCTGGAGAAGGTGTTTCCCGCCGACCTCGCCATCCACGGCGATATCAAGGTGGTGCTGGGCGGCGTGCTGACCTATCTCGACGGCCGCGAGGCCGAGGCCGCCAGCTTCGCGCGCCTGCGCGGCGAAATCGAACGCTCCAAGGCGGCCGTCACCAGCGATTACGCCATCTTCCAGTCCGGCTTTGCCCTGATGGAGCATTTCTTCCGTGCGCTGGAGCAGAACTTCCCGCGCGGCGTGCAGGTGTTCGACGACAACATCATCTTCGCGCAGAATTTCTACAACGTGGCGAGCGGTAACCGCTACTACCCCAACTCCGGCATTTCCTCGTTGGGGCATGCCATCCCGGCCGCCATCGGCGCGCGCTTCATCGAGCAGCGACCGACCTTCGCCATCATCGGCGACGGCGGTTTCCAGATGTGCGCCATGGAGATCATGACGGCGGTGAACTACGGCATCCCGCTCAATGTCGTGGTGTTCAATAACGCCACCATGGGCCTGATCCGCAAGAACCAGCACCAGCACTACCAGCAGCGCTTCATCAGCTGCGACTTCGTGAATCCCGACTTCGAACTGCTGGCCCGCTCCTTCGGCATTCATTACCAGCGGGTGGAGGGCATGATGGATGTCGATGCGCTGTTCGCCCACTGCGACCTGCGCGACTCGATCAACCTGATCGAGATCGTCATCGACAAGAATCTGTTTCCCAATTATTCATCGCGGCGATGACTGCGCCCGCCCCCCACGACATCACCCTCGTCATCCCCGTCGCCGATCGTCCGCGCCACCTGTCCGACTGCCTGCACACCCTGCTGGAACTGCAGCGCCGCTACCCCTATGCCGGCAAGGTGTCGGTACTGGTGGCGGAGGACAGCCGCGACGCGAGCAGCATCGAGCAGCATCGGGCCATCGCCGCGTCCGTCACCGCGCAGGGCATCGCGGTGCACCACCTCGGCCCGGACGAGCAGCGCGCGTTGGTCGCCGCGCTGCCCGCGACAACCCGCTTGCAACTGGCCGGCATCATCGGCGACGGTAGCAGCTACGCGCACAAGGGCGCCTCCATCACCCGCAACATCGCCTATCTGTGGCTGCGCCACCGGGTGCAGGACGGCCACCGGCAGCTGATCTGGTTTCTCGACAGCGACCAGGAGTTTCGCGTCAATCTGGCCACGGCCGACGGTGAGGAGGAGCAATACGCCGTCGATTACCTGAACGGCCTCGACCAGATATTCTCCACCACGCCGGTGCGCATCCTCACCGGCAAGGTGGTGGGCGACCCGCCGGTGTCGCCGGCGGTGATGGCGGGCAACTTCCTCGACGATGTCATGGCGTTTCTGGCCGACATGGCGCGCTGCGCACCGCAGGCGCCATGTACCTTCCATGCGGCGCGGCGCCCCGCCGATGATGCCGCTTATCACGACATGGCGGACATGTTCGGCTTCCAGGCCGCCGCGGCGTTCCGCTACCACTGCGGCCTGCACGGCGTGCACGACCACGCCGCCTGCTTCGGGGATTTCGCCGCCAGGCTGGCACGTTTTTTCGACGGCGAACACCCGACGCGTCGCAGTGTGTATCAGCCGGCCGAATTGTTGGGAACCATCACCCCGGCGCGCACCATCTACACCGGCAACTACGTCTTCACCCCGGACAGTCTGGACTACTTCATCCCCTTCGCTGACCTCAGGCTGCGCATGGCGGGCCCGACCCTGGGACGCATCATCAAGGCCGAGCTGGGCGCGGGCTTCGTCTCGGCCAACCTGCCCATGCTGCACCGCCGCACGGTGGAGGGGCTGGGCCAGTCCGAGTTCCGCCCTGGCATCGAGCGTGCGCAGGCGCAGGTCGATCTGTCCGGCGAATTCGAACGGCAATACTTCGGCGATGTCATGTTGTTCAGCATGGAACGGCTGACGGCCCTGGGTTATCCGGCGGTGTCTCTGGCCGAAGATGCACTGACGCGAACGGTCGGCGAAGTGGAGGCGGAGATGCACGCCAGGTATGGCCGCAAGCATCAACAGATCGTGGCGAAGATCGCGCAGCTGCGCAGCCTGTACGAGAGTGCCGCTGGCTGGTGGCAGCAGCGGGATGAGCTGGCCGGGGCAAGGCAGCTGTTCGGGCAGTTCATCGCCAACATGCAACACAACTTCGGCGACGACGCCCGCGCCTGGCAGCAGGTCAATGACATATCCCGCCGTCAGGCACGCACGGCCGCCATCATCGATGCGCTCTGGCGCTATCCTGAAGATCGAAATGCCTGGCGCTCCGTCCTCGGCCCGGCATTCGAGCAACGCTGCGACCCCGTGACGCACGCTGATGTCCCTTTCCCGCAGCCCTCCCCGCTCCCCGAGGGAAAGGGGATATAAACCGCTCAGCGCAGAAACATCCGGCACACGACATGAACGTATTCATCCTCAACACCGGCCGCTGCGGCTCGACCACCTTCATCGAGGCCTGCCGCCACATCGGCAATTACAGCGCCGGCCACGAATCCCGCGTGCAGCTGCTCGGCGCCGCGCGCCTCGCCTATCCGCCGCACCATATCGAGGCCGACAACCGCCTGTCCTGGCTGCTCGGCCGCCTCGACGCCGCCTACGGCGACAACGCCTACTACGTGCACCTCACCCGCGACCGTGCCAGGGTCGCCGCCAGCTTCGTGCGCCGCGCCGACTTCGGCATCATGAAGGCCTACCGCGAAGGCATCCTGCTGCACGATGAAACGCGGCGCGCCGCGAGCGAGGCCATCGCCGACGACTACATCGCCACCGTCGAGGCCAATATCGCCCTCTTCCTCAAGGACAAGCGCCACAAGATGGACTTCCGCCTGGAAAACGCCAGGGACGACTTCCGCCACTTCTGGCACTGGATCGGCGCCGTGGGTGATCTGGAGCTGGCGCTGCTGGAATGGGACAAGCGGCACAATGCCTCGTCAGACTGATAGTTTCATCGGGTATAATCAGATTTGGTTGATATGTCTTTTCTTGCCGGCGGTTGCTCCTGGCAGGCGCCGGTGCCTCGTTTATCAGTGAGTGAGTACAGCATGAGCCAGTTACCGAAGTGTCCCCAGTGCGGTTCCGAATACACCTATGAAGACGGCAGCAACTACGTCTGCCCGGAGTGTGGCCACGAATGGCCGCAGCAGGTTGCGAGCGCCGCCGAGGAACAGGGCAAGGTGGTGCGCGATGCCCACGGCAATGAACTGCACGACGGCGACAGCGTCACGGTGATCAAGGATCTCAAGGTGCGCGGTTCGTCACTGGTGGTGAAGGTGGGTACCAAGGTGAAGAACATCCGCCTGGTCGAGGGTGACCACGACATCGACTGCAAGATCGACGGTATCGGCGCCATGCAGTTGAAATCCGAATTTGTGAAAAAGGCCTAGTATCATGCAAGCCGGGTCATGGGGCAGTCCGGTGTCCTGTGACGACAGTAACGGCATGACCGTTATCTGGATGTAACTTGCCCTTGGTATACCCTGCTATGCCGCGCAGCGCGCTTGCACTGGTTATTGCCGTGCTGATGGTCTCCGCCAGCTGGTATTGGCTGGGGCGTCCCGTTGAGGTCGCAGAGCCGGATGTCGCCGGCCCGCTGGCCTGTCTCTCGTATACCCCGTTCCGCGACGGCGAGTCGCCCTTCGACGGCGAGATGCCGGCACTGCGCGATGCGGCGCGGCTGGCCGAAGATCTGCAGTTGCTCTCCACCCATACGTCGTGCATCCGCGTTTATGCCAGTGTCGGGATGGAGCTGATCCCGCCATTGGCACAGAAATATGGCATGCAGGTGTTGATGGGGGCATGGGTCAGCAGCGATACCCTGGCCACGCGGCAGGAGATTGAGGCGCTGGTGCGGATCGCCAATGCCTATCCGGAGACGATTCGTGGCGTGCTGGTGGGCAACGAGGCCTTGTTGCGGCGGGAGATCACCCCCGGAGCATTGGTGGCGTTGATCGAGGAGGTCAAGCAGCGTGTGCCACAACCGGTCAGCTACGCCGACGTGTGGGAGTTTCACCTGAGCAATCCGCAGGTGGCGGCGGCGAGCGAGTTCGTCACCATCCATATCCTGCCCTACTGGGAGGATGAGCCCGTGGCGATTGATGCGGCCGTTGCCCATGTGCGGGCGATCCGTCACCACGTAGCCGGGCGTATGCCGGGCAAGCCGATACTCATCGGCGAGACCGGCTGGCCGAGTGCCGGACGCATGCGTGAAGGTGCCTTGCCCAGCCGGGTCAATGCCGCGCGTTTCGTGCGCGGTTTTGTCGCCGCGGCCCATGCCGAGGGCTGGGACTACAACCTCATCGAGGCCTTCGACCAGCCGTGGAAACGCCAGCTGGAGGGGGCGGTGGGCGGCTACTGGGGACTGTTCGATACGGCGCGGCAGGACAAACAGTTGCTGCGCGGCGCGATCAGCAATCACCCGTACCGGCTGTTGGCGGCATTGGCGGTGATTCTTGCGGCACTTCCCCTCCTGTTCTTGCGCCTGCCGCCGCGGCTGGCACCACTGGTAGCCATGGTGGCGGTGGGGTGGACGCTGCAACTGGAGCAGTTGTGGCTCATCGTGCGTAATGGTGCCGAGGTGCTGGCCGCCGGTGTGATGCTCGGTGTGTTGCTGGCGGTAGCTGGCGCCGCGCTGGCACGGCTGGCGGGACGGCCGTGGCCGGCGCGGATGGAGGCACCTCTGCTTCTGCTGCCGGGATGCATGGCGGCCATGGTCTCGCTCTGGCTGGTGTTTGATCCGCGTTATCGGGACTTTTTTCACGCCGGGTTTTTGCCGCTGGCAGTGCTGCTGACGTTGCCAGCGATGCATCGTGCGGCGGTGGTGCGGTGCGGTGCGGAGGAGGGCCTCATTGGTGCGTTGTTGTGCCTCAGCGCGGCATTCATCGCGCTGAACGAAACGGCGCACAATCATCAGGCGCTGGCCTGGTCACTGGCGTCACTGCTGCTGGGCGGGGTACTGCTGCGGCGCGGTGTGCTGGCCTCAGTTGGGGCGGGCGGGCTGTTGCGCGGCCAGTAGCGCGACGATGGTGGCGAAGGCCGCGTAGGTTGTGTTGTAAAGCGCCAGGCCGCAACCAGCCACCAGCAATCCCGGTAGCGCAAGGTGCCGTAGCGTCGGCAGCCAGGCGGCGATGGCGAGGGCGAGGCCGGTCAGACCGACGAGCTGATGGTAGAGCGTCCAGCCCAGTGCCGCCCGCAGCCTGCACCAGCCACCGGCGGCATCGGCCTGACACTGCAGCGCATCGTTTTCCAGCAGGTGGTAGCGGATGGTGGCTGCCAGCAGCAGGCCCGCCGCGAGGGCGGCGCTGCTCCGGCTCATTCGTGTGAAGCAGAACGCTGTGAACTGTTTCATCTGCTGTGCCGGATCTGCACTATCGCGCAGCCGCGCTCTAACGCCAGATAGGTGTGTGTGGTGTTGCGGTACTGCGCCTGCCACATCGCCACCAGTTCCTGTTCATCGGGGCGCGCTGCGTCGTCCATGAATACCGTACACTCATCCTTCATCTGTTCGAATAGCAAGGGTAGGGCGGGATAGCGCGAGTGCTGCTGGATGAAGCCGGGTGGGCCGTCGATGACCAGCATGTCGATGTCCTGTACGGCCAGTTGCGATATGTCATACCACAGATAATCACGGCCATTGATGGTGCTGGGGATCAGGGGAGCGTGCAGTACGGTGGAGTATTCATTCAGCCCATAGCGACTGATCCATGCGCGGGTGTCGGCGGCATAGTCGGCACCGTTCTCCAGGCTGTAGACATGACCGCCGCCGTTCAGGGCGCAGGCGCGCGCCAGCATCAGGGTGGTGAGGCCGCTGCCGCACTCGACAATGGTCTGCGGCTTGCGGGTCAGGACGTGGTCGACGATGACTTGCAGGAAGTCGGGGGCGGCGGACCAGTCCGGCGTATAGGGGATGCCCCGGGTGAGGCCCAGGCGGGTGCACAGGGACTGGTAGGCCTGGATGGTCATGGTTGCCAGAAGTCACGGCGGGATGCCGGCAAATCACGCTGTGAAATGTTCCGGTGCTGACCGCTCATGCTGTGTGTTCCGCGCGCATGGCTGGCATTTTACTGGATGAGGGGTGAAAAAAAACGGGGCCTTGCGGCCCCGTTTAAGGAGGTCACCGTATCTTGCGGTCTTAGCCGAAGATATCGTTGGTGATGTTGGCGAACCAGCCGTGAGCGTAGTGGGCCTCGCGGCGCAGGGCCTCGGCGCTGGCATCGGACGGCGTGACGCCGCCGGCTCCCTTGACCGCAACGATCTGGTTGTTGGCCTCGTCGAAGGTGTAGACGATGCTGACCGAGATGCCGTGGTCTTCCGCCACCACGCTGTAGCAGGTGTTCATGTAGGACGGGAAGCCGGGCTCGCGGCCGGCCAGCAGATCGGCCACGGCCATGGCGCAGACCTTGGCCTGCACGTTGGCACTGTAGCCGGACTTCGGCATGCCGGCCGAGTTGCTGGCGTCACCCAGGACATGGATGCCGGCGTGGATCTTGGACTCGAAGGTCTTCTTGTTGACCGGGCACCAGTCGCCATCGGTCAGGCCCGCGTCAAAGGCGATCTTGCCGGCCTTCTGCGGCGGGATGACGTTGATGACGTCGGCCTTGACCTTGTCCACCGCGCCCTGCACGGTCATGGCCTTGCCGTCGACGCCTTCGATCTTGCCGCCCTGCGAACCGGACACCCATTCGATCATGCTGTTGGAGGTGCCGTAGCCGTAGTGCTTCTTCCAGCCGGCCATGAACAGGCCCTGCTTGGCGAACTTGTCACCGGAATCCATGATGATGACCTTGGACTTCGGCTTGTGCTTCTTCAGGTACTGCGCGATCAGGCTGGCGCGCTCGTAGGGGCCGGGCGGGCAGCGGAAGGCGCCGGCCGGCGTGGCGATGACCACGGTACCGCCGTTCTTCATGTCGAGCAGCTGCTTGTGCAGGGTGACGGTCTGCGGGCCGGCCTTCCAGGCGTGGGGAATGGTGCTTTCCGCCAGTTCGGCGCTGTGGCCTTCGATGGCGCCCCACTTGAAGTCGATGCCGGGAGAGACGATGGCGCGGTCATAGGAGAAGGTGGCGCCGCTCTTGGTCATGATCTTGCGCGTGGCCGGATCGATCTGGGTCACCATGTCGTGCACTACGCGTACGCCGTGGCGGCGCAGGCCGTCGTAGCCGAAGGTGATGGAGTCGAGATCGCGATCACCGCCCAGTACTTCGTTGCTCATGAAGCAGGTGTAGTACTTGGGGTTGGCCTCGATCAGGGTGACCTCGATGGAGGGATCGGCCATGCGCAGGTATTTGGCGGCCGTGGCACCGCCGGGGCCGCCGCCGACCACTACCACCTTGCCGCCGGCACCGCCGCGGCTCATACCGCCGGCACAACCGGCGAGGGTGCCGACGGCAACGGCGCCGCCGGAGAGCTTGATGAAGTTACGACGTGAAATCATTGTGTTCTCCCCCACTGTTTATTGCTGGCTGCCGTAGAAATGGATCAGGGCATCGACGCTGGACTTGTCGTGGCTCCTCAGCATTTCATCGACCTTCTTCTTCATGTCCTTGTCCATGGTGCGCTGACCGTCGAGGAAATCGGCCATGGAGAAGGTGAGATAGGTCATCGACTGACCGGCCAGGATGCCGCCCTGATCCGGCTTGCGGCCGCCTTCCTCGTGGCACTTTTCGCAGAACTTGTCATGCAGGCGCTGGCCCTGGCTGGCCTTGGCCTTGTCGAAGCCCTGCGTCATGGGGGTGAGTTTCTGCTGGGCGAAGTAGTCGCCCATCAGCGCGATCTCTTCATCGGAGTAGCCCTTGGCCACGCGGTCCATAACCGTTGCCTTGCGCTCGCCGCTCTTGAAGGCCTTCATGGTGTCCACGAAATATTCCGCGGGTGCGCCGGCGAGGCTCGGGATCTGCGCCATGCTGGAGCCGCCGGTGCCGTGGCAGGCGGCGCAGGTGTTGGCGAGCATGACGGCGGAAGGCGTGGCGGCCCATGCCGCCCCACTCAGGGCCAGCCCTCCGGCAAAGACCATTTTCTTGAATAGTGTTATGGACCCCATTCTCAAACTCCTCCTTTGCTTTGATCGTTTTATGTTTCTGCATAGGTATCCTGGCGGACGCCGATAACCACTATACCTGTATGCAGAAAAATTCAAAGGATAAAATTTTTATGACAGTCAGGAGTGACAGGTGATGGCAGGTGTGCCGGCGATGGGGGAGATTTGGCAATAAGTCGGGACAAAAGGGCGTGGGTAGCCAGGCGCGGCGCCAAGCAGAGGACAGGCCTTGCGGGGATGCGGCCCTGACGGCGAAACAGCGGCTTTCGTTGCACGAAAAAAAAGCCCCGCACGAAGCGGGGCAGTAAGCCTCATTGAAAAAGGCTTGTTGTTATTTGTTCGCGATGTCTTCCAGCTTGCCGGCGCGGATGATCTGGCCATCCAGTGCGGCTTCCTGGGCCGACTTGCCGTAGGCCACGGCGATGAGCTGCGAGTAGTAGACCACCGGAATGTTGAACTTGGTGCCGTAGGTCTTGTTGATGTTGCTCTGATAGGACTCGACGTTCATCTGGCACAGCTGGCAGGGGGTGACGATCATGTCGGCACCGCCGTCGTAGGCCGCCTCGATGATGTCCTTGACCAGGGCATGACCCTTTTCCGGCTCGGAGAACATCAGGGCGCCGGAGCAGCAGGCGACCTTCTTCTCGTACTTGTCCACCGCCTGGGCGCCGCAGGCCTCGATCATGTGATCGAGATACAGCGGGTTCTCGAAGGACTCGCCGGCGATGCCGAAGGGACGGTTGGTCTGGCAGCCGACGTAACCGGCGATCTTCACGCCCTCCAGCGGCTTGGTTACGCCCTTGGCGATGGTATCCAGGCCGATGTCCTCGACCAGCACCTCGACCATGTGGCGGGCCTGGGGCATCTTGCCGGATTCGACCTTGAGGCCGATCTCGGCCAGCGCCGCGTTGATGCCTTCGCCGACCTTGGGATTGTGCTCGACACGCTCCTGGGCTTCGCGGGTGGCGATCCAGCAGGCGGCGCAGGGGGCGACGATATCGGCGTCACCGTTCTGCTGCTGCGACAGGGCGATGTTGCGCGCCGACAGGGACAGGCGCGGCACTTCGCCGCCGCCGGCATAGCCGATGGAGGCGCCGCAGCAGTTCCAGTCGTCGATTTCCTTCAGCTTGATGTCCAGCGCATCGCACATGGCGTTGGATGAGCGCAGGAAGTTGTCAGCCGATGCCTTGGGCTGGGACGAACACCCGGGGTAGAAGGAATAGAACTCTTTCTTGGCCATCAGTCTTCTCCTCACTCACCAAACTTGGTGATGTGCTCCGCTTCGAACTCTTTGGCCTTCTTCAGCATCTTGGCGATGCCGGAGAGGTCCTTGCACTTGTGACCGCCGAAGTACTCCGTCGGACTCATGCGCTTGGTCTTCATCATGGCCATACCCAACTCGCGACCGGCGAGGGCGTTCTTGATGCCCTGGCTGAAGCCGTTCATGAAGTACAGGCTGACGCCGATCTTCAGCTCATTGACGCGGCCGTTCTTGGCGATGGAGTCCCAGAAGATGTCGCCGAACTTGCTGGTCGGCTGATTCTGCGGCGCCAGGCCGAGACGCTTCGCGTAGCTGGCCAGGCCGTGCATGATGTGGGTGATCGGCAGGCCGCGCGGGCAGCGCGCGATGCAGTTGTAGCAGGAGGTGCACATCCACATGGAGCTGGAGCTGAGCACCTCTTCGCGCTTGCCGGCACGGATCATCATGAACAGCTCCTGGGGCGGATGCTCCCAGTGCGGGCCGAGCGGGCAGGAGCCCGAACAGACGCCGCACTGCATGCACATCTTGACCCAGGTGCCTTCCTCGACGTTCGCCTCGACTTCCTTGAGGAAGTTGGAGCGGTACTTCTCGACCATCGCCTGATTCATGTCGCTCATCGTGGTCTCCTTAGAACTTGAAGGGGCTCATGCCGATCTCGCCGATCAGCTTTTCCATGTCGTTGATGATCTGCGGGATACGATGGATGTCGGCAATCGACACCTCGTAGGTCTGCACCCGCTCCTTCTCCAGGTTGAGCTGGGTCAACGTGTCGTCGATCTTGCTCATGCGGTAGTGCGCCATCTCGGAACCCTTCACGAAGTGGCACTGGTAGTTGTCGCCCTTCTGACAGCCCATCAGGATGACGCCGTCGTAGCCGCTGTTCAGGGCGTCGGTGATCCAGATGGTGTTCACCGAACCGAGGCAGCGTACCGGGATGATGCGGGCGTAGGCGCTGTATTCCTGCTTGGTCATGCCGGCCATGTCGAGCGCCGGGTAGGCATCGTTTTCGCAGGCCAGCACCAGCAGGCGCGGCTTCTCGGAGAACTCGTCCGGCATGTCGACGGCCTTGAGCTGCTGGCCGACGGTCTCGACGGAGTAGTTCTCGAAGGAGATGACGCGCACCGGGCAGGCACCCATGCAGGTGCCGCAGCGGCGGCAGCGGGCCTCGTTGTACTGCGGGAAGCCCTTCTCGTCTTCGTTGATGGCGCCGAACGGGCACTCCACGGTGCAGCGCTTGCACTGGGTGCAGCCTTCCTTGCGGAAGCTGGGGAAGGACAGGTCGCCGGAGCGCGGATGCGCGGCACGGCCCAGGGCGGCGTTTTCGCAGGCCTGGATCGCCTTCAGCGTGGCGCCGGTGGCGTCCTCGATGGCCTGGTGGGCATCCATCGGGCGGCGTACCGGGCCGGCGGTGTAGATGCCGGTGCGGCGGGTCTCGTACGGGAAGCAGATGAAGTGCGAGTCGGTGAAACCGCTCTTCAGGTGCGGCACGTCGGTGCCCTGACGGTACTGCAGGTTGAGGATCGATACCGGGGCGCTGGCCTGCTCGGCCTTCAGCTTCTCCGCCAGTCCGGCGTTGCCGGCCTTGTCGGCGGCCTCGATTTCCTGCGCGATGTACGGGTTGGGGCCGCTGGCCGGCACCATGCCGGTGGCCAGCACCACGATGTCGGCGTTGATGGTGGTGTCTTCGGCGAGGATCTTGTCGGTGTAGTTCACCTTCAGGCCCTTGCCTGCGGCCTCGACGCCGCTCACCTTGCCCTTGGAGAAGGCAACGCCGGCTTCCTGGCCGCCGCGGTAGACGTCTTCACCGTCGGCACCGGGGGTGCGCAGGTCGTCGAAGATCACCGTGGCGTCGCCGCCGGCTTCCTTGACGTAACGGGCCTGCTTGATGGAGGTCATGCAGCAGTGGCCGGAGCAGTAGGGCAGGTGGCCCTCGGCGTCGGAACGCTGACCGGCGCACTGCACGAACACCACGTTCTTTGCATCGGAACCGTCGGACTTCTTGATGGCGCCGCCGTTGGCCTTGACCATCTTCTCGAAGGCCAGCTGGTCCATCACGTCCGGGCTCTTGCCGCCGCCCAGTTCCGGCAGCTTGCTCATGTCGTACTGCGTGAAGCCGGTGGCCTGGATGATGGCGCCGACGGTGATGTCCTTGGATGCGCCGCTCTCGGTGGCCAGGGTCACGGCGAAGCGACCCGGTGCGCCGTCGGTCTTGGCAACGGTGGTGTTGAGGTGCACGGTGATGCTGCTGTTGGCGTTGACCGCATCGATCATCGCGCCGGTGGTGTTGTCCGCCAGCACGTTGTACGGGGCCTTGTCCGGATACTTCTTGAACATCTGCGCGGCCACGCCGCCGAGGGCGCCGGTCTTTTCCACCAGCTCGACCTTGTAGCCGGTCTTGGCCGCTTCCAGCGCGGCGGTCATGCCGGAGATGCCGCCACCGACCACCAGGATGTCGCGCACCAGGCCCTGCTCGCCGGAGGCGGAGGGCATCTTCATGTACTTGGCTTCGGCGCAGGCCATGCGCACGTAGTCGTCGGCCATTTCCTGGGTGGTCTCGGCCGCTTCCGGGGTGTCCGGACGGACCCAGATGACGCCTTCGCGCAGGTTGGCGCGGGAGATGGCCACGCCGTCGAAGCTGAAGGCCTCGGTCTTGGCACGGCGCGAACAGGCGGCGATGACGACGTGGGTGACGCCGGCAGCGATGTCGTCCTGAATCATCTTCACGCCTTCGGCGTTGCACAGGAACGCGTGTTCCCTGGCCTCCGCGGCCTTGCCCTCGCGCTTGGCGACGCTGGCCAGCTGGGCGGTATCGAGGCGATCGCCGATACCGCAGCCCTGGCAGATATAGGCTCCAATCTTCATGTCAGCCACTGTTTAACCCTCCTGACCTGCAACCCGATTGACCACCTGGATGGCGCGCAGCGCGGCCGCGGTGGCGTTCTGCGCGGCACGGTTGACGTCCAGCGCATCGGACGAGCAGCCGGCACCGTAGATGCCGCAGTCACTATCGAGATCGATGAAGTTGTGTTCGTTGATGGCGATGCCCGCGGGGAACACGCCGGCCGGCACGTTGGATTCCATGCCGGTGGCCAGCACCACCAGGTCGTGCTCGTTGGCGTAGCGGTTGTAACCCTCGGTGTCCACGCCCTTCAGCACCACGTTGTCGCCGCTGCCGGCAACGATGTTGGCGACCTTGGACTTGACGAAGGTGACGTTGGGGTCTTCCTTCACCTTGCGGTGGAAGTCGTCGATGCGGTCGATGGCGCGGATGTCGATGTAGTAGACGGTGGACTTGCAGTTGTCGCCCAGCTGGTCGCGCACGTAGGTGGTCTGCTTCAGGGTGGCCATGCAGCAGATGCGCGAGCAGTGCTTGAGGTGATTGTGGTCACGGGAGCCGGCGCACTGGATGAAGGCGATGTTCTTCGGCGCCTGGCCGTCGGAGGGACGCACGATCTTGCCGCCGGTGGGGCCGAACGGGTCCAGCATGCGCTCGAACTCGACGTTGGAGATGACGTTGCTGTAGCGGTCGTAGCCATAGGGCTGGATCTTCGCCGCGTCGTACGGCTTCCAGCCGGTGGCCCAGACCACGGCACCGACGTTGAGGCTCAGGTTCTGCTCGGCCATTTCCAGGTCCACGGCGCCGTACTTGCAGGCGGCCTTGGCCTTCTCGCCGTCGTCGCTGCCGACGATGCGCGGGTCGATGACGTAGCGCTGCGGGTAGGCCATGTGGGATACCAGATAGGCGCCCTTGCGCTGCTTCATGCCGTAGTTGAACTCATCGGCAAACTCGGCGGAGACGGCCTTCTCGCATTCGCCGCAGGCGGTGCAGTTCTCGTTGACGTAGCGCGGAGCAACCTTGACGTTGACGGTGAAATTGCCGGCCTCGCCGGTGATCCCGGTCACTTCCGCCATGGTCATCAGGCGCACGTTCTTGTTGGCCTTCAGGCGGCGGTACTGGATTTCCAGGCCGCAGGTGGGGATACACAGCTTGGGGAAGTACTTGTGCAGCTGGCTGACACGGCCACCGACGCTGGGCGACTTCTCCAGCAGGATCACCTGCTTGCCGCACTCGGCTGCCTCCAGGGCCGCCGTCAGGCCGCTGATGCCGCCACCCACGACCAGTATGGTCTGGTTGGTTGCGATTACCTCAGACATTGAATTTCCTCCGTCAACGGATGAATGCGTATTCTGCGCCGCATGGCTGCCGTGGCCCGCAAGACTAGGATGCGAAACGCCGCGGCGAAATAGTCCTTTTTGAATAGGACCGACACGATACCCGCTCTCTATAAGAAATTACATATAAGGAACATCGAATTTTCCGATAACTGAATAGATTGCATGTATGTATTGCGGAATGTCGCACCATGACGGCGTGGAGCGATGGATTGTTGTCGTTCGGGTTGTATCGGTAGGGTTATTTACTTAAGCTTTTTAATCAGGAATAGCGCAGAGTGCAGGAGACCGTTGTGGCGGAGATCACCCCGGAAGAGCATTACATCACCGCAGAACCCTATTACGAGCCCAGCGGCAGCGAGGTGGCGATGTTCGAGGCCGCCTGGCACAACCGCCTGCCCCTGCTGCTGAAAGGCCCCACCGGCTGCGGCAAGACCCGCTTCATGGAATACATGGCCTGGCGCCTCCAGCGGCCGCTGATCACCGTGTCCTGCCACGATGACCTCACCGCCTCCGATCTGGTGGGGCGCTATCTGGTGAAGGGCGGCGAGACGGTATGGGTGGACGGGCCGCTGGCGCGGGCGGTGCGCGCCGGAGCCATCTGTTACCTCGACGAGATCGTCGAGGCACGCAAGGACACCATGGTGGTGATCCACCCGCTGGCCGATGATCGCCGCGTGCTGCCGATGGAAAAGCTCGGCACCCTGCTGCAGGCAGGGCCCGAGTTCTGTCTCGCCGTATCCTACAACCCCGGCTATCAGAGCGTGCTGAAGGACTTGAAGCAGAGCACGCGCCAGCGCTTCGTGGCGCTGGAATTCGATTACCCCTCCGCCGAACTGGAGGCGCGCATCGTTGCCAGCGAGTCCGGCATCGACGCCGCGCTGGCACAGACCCTGGTGAAGTTCGCCCACATGACGCGCAACCTCAAGGGCAACGGCCTGGAGGAAGGCGCCAGCACGCGCCTGCTGGTGCATGCCGGCAAGCTCATCGCCAGCGGCGTGCCGCCGGTCACCGCCTGCGCCGGCGCCATCGCCCAGGCCCTCACCGACGAGCCGGAGATGCTGACGGCGATCAACGAGTTGTCGGCGTCGCTGTTTTGATGAGCGCCGAAGGCGTTTGACAGGCCGTTTATGCTGACTGCAGACGACATCGCCGCCCGGCTCGACGAATACCTGGAAACGGAGTTCAGCTTCATCCGCAGCGACGAGCTGGCGCCGCTGGTCCTGGCGCTGGCACCGGCGGAGCAGGCCTTCGTGCTCGACTGGACCCAGCGCATCGCCAGCACCAACACCGAGATCGCCCATCAGTTCGTGCGCCGCGCGCCGCAGGTGCTCAGGCTGCAGGAGCCGCGCGTGATCGAGGCCTGGGCGCTGCATGCCATGGATGTGTACGACCGTGCCGGTCTGCGTGCGGCGCTGGAGGTGATCCAGGATGTGGAGCGCTTCGTGCAGCACAGTCAGGCGCGCAGCGCCGGGGCACTGTTCGACGAGGTGAGCGGCGTGCTGCTGCACTTCGTGCACGGCCTCGCCGGCCGGCCGCTCCGGCTGGCGCTGTCGGACACGGCCTGGACCGACAGTGAAACCATTCATCTGCCGGCGTTGCTGGCGCAGCTTGCCGGCCGTGAGGACAACTTTCGTCTGTACAAGGTGCTCGCGGTGATGCAGTGGGCGCAGATCCATCACGGCACTCTGCGCGTGGCGCTGCATACCGATTTCGCCGCCTGGCCCGACACCGCGCGCGCGCTGCGCATTTATACCCTGCTGGAAACCCTGCGTCTGGAGGCAATCATCAGCCGCACCCTGCCGGGCCTCGGTCGTGAGATGCAGCAGTTGCAGCCCAACTATGTTGCCGCGTTGTCTGCACCCTGGCAGGCGGCGCTGCGGCAGTTGCAAGGTACACAGAGCACGCCGGCAGCGAGCCTGGGGCTGTTGCCGTCCCTGTATGCCGCGCCGTTGCCGCCGCCGCGCCTGTGGCAGGTGGAGCTGTATCTCAACGAGGTGGCGGCGTGCATGCAGACACGCATGGAGCGCGAGAAGCTGTTGCTGCGCGTGCGCCTGGCCCAGTGGCTGGAGGAGCAGGCGAAGAAGGCCCCGGCGGACAGTGCGCTGCCGCACCTGACAGTGCGCGAGCCGGCGGACGATGCACAGGCCGGCAGCGCGTTCGAACTGACGCTCAACGACGCGCCGGTGGCTCCGCCGGAGGCGGTGGCGCAATTGCTTACCTCGATCCGTCTCGACCTGGGCGAGATACCGGATGAGTATCTGGTGCCTGCCGGTCCCGGCGAATATGACCCGGCGCTGTACACCGAGCAGGCCGACGATCCGGATGCGGTGTGGCAGGGTACCTACCACGAGCGCGGCGCCAGCTATTACAACGAGTGGGATCATGGCCGGCAGCACTACCGCAAGAACTGGTGTGTGATGCGCGAGAGAGAGGTGACGCCGGTACACGACAGTTTCGTCGCCGATACCCTGCAACGCTACAGTGGCCTGGTGGCGCATCTGCGCCGCAGCTTCGAGGCCATGCGCGACGAGGAGCGGCTGCTCAAGCGTCAGGTGCACGGTGATGGCGTCGACATCGATGCCCTGGTGGAGGCGCTGGCCGATGCGCGCGACGGCAGCGAGATGAGCGACCGGCTGTTCATGCGCCTGCACCGCGTCGAGCGCGATATCGCGGTGGCCTTCATGGTGGATATGAGCGGCTCCACCCGCGGCTGGGTGAATGATGCCGAGCGCGAGGCCCTGTTGTTGCTGTGCGAAGCGCTGGAGGCGCTGGGCGATCGCTATGCCATCTACGGTTTCTCCGGCATCACGCGCAAGCGCTGCGAGCTGTACCGCATCAAGCGTTTCGACGAGCCGTACGGCGACGAGGTGCGTGCCCGCATCAGCGGCGTGCGCGCGCAGGACTACACGCGCATGGGCTTCGCCATCCGTCATCTGACGCAATTGCTGAATGCAACCGCGGCACGCACCCGTATGCTGGTGACACTGTCCGATGGCAAGCCCGATGACTACAGCGATTACCGCGGCGTCTACGGTATCGAGGACACGCGGCGTGCCTTGCTGGAGGCACGCCGCAGCGGCATCCATCCCTTCTGCATCACCATCGACGAGCACGGCCCGGAATACCTGCCGCACATGTACGGCGCGGTGAACTACACGGTGGTGAGCGAGGTGCGCCAGTTACCGTTCAAGGTGGCGGACATCTATCGCCGGTTGACGGCATAAGGAGGCGCGGGCGGTCAGGCCGCCTGTGCCGTTTGCACCCGATCGCGGCCGTCGCTCTTGGCACGGTAAAGCGCATCATCGGCACGGCGCAGCAGCGCGTCGGAACTTTCGCCGTCCAGCAGCTCGGCCACGCCCAGGCTGGCCCGGACGCTGATCATCTCGCGGCCATAGATGACTGATTGGCTCTTGATGGCGTTACGTATGGCTTCTGCACGGATGTGCGCGTGTTCCAGCGGGCAATCATCGAGCAGAATGAGAAATTCCTCGCCGCCCCAGCGGCAGATGGTGTCGCCATCGCGTACCTGCTGCCGCATGATGGTGGCAATACGCTGCAGTACCGCGTCGCCGCCCAGGTGACCATGGGTATCGTTGATCTGCTTGAAGTGGTCGATGTCGAGCAGGATGACACTGACCGGACGCGGCTGGCGGCGGGTGTTGCGGACCACATGCTCGAAGATGGCATCGAACACCTGGCGGTTGGTGGTACCAGTCAACTTGTCGGTAGTGGCCATGTCCTCAAGACGGCGCTGATAGCCGCTGACCGTGAGATAGGCGGCCAGCAGGACCAGTCCGGTGATGATGAGAGAAACCGCGATATTTACCAGCAGTGTGCTGTGTACGCGTGCCGCACCCGGCACCGTCTCCTGCTCCACCAGCAGGTACCAGTTGAATTCAGGCACCAGGCGACTGTTGACGAAGACGGTCGTGCCATCATCGCGCTCATAACTGACCGAGGCACTCTGGCTGGTAAGCAGATGAACCGCGCGCTGTGACAGCCCCGGGGCATCATGGATGCTGGCGTTGCCGGAATAGCCGTCGCCGCGCAGGGTGACATGGCCTTCGCGGTCGATGAAATAGATGATGCGGCCGTAACGCCGTTGATAACTCTCGATGAGCCGCGCCACGGAGTCCACCGACAGGCCGACGCCGGTGATGCCGATAAGACCGCCCTGCTGGTCGAGCACCCGATAGTTAATGAAGATGTTCATGCGCCGCTTGTCGGCCGTGTCGAGATCGATGTTGATCTCGTAGGCTGCCTTGATGTCGCGGGCGCGGAAGTACCATGCATCCGCCGGGTCATCCGGGTGGACTGTCTTGATTACGCCATCACGGTGATAGTAGTTCCGTGTCTTTTCAGAAACGAAGAAGGCGGTGACGGTGTCGTACTTGTGCTGAATTTCTCCCAGGTACTCCTGGATGAGACGGGGCTCCTGCTCGCCCTGGGTGACCCAGTTGCGCACGAAGGTGTCCTGCGCCATCAGCGATGAGATCAGGATAGGGGTGAGCAGATCGCGCTGGATCTCGGAGTAGATGTTATCGCTGGTAAGCGGCAACGCCTCCTCCGTGATCTGGCGCGATAGTGAATCGCGGGCAACGAAGTAGCTGATGAACGTGGTCGCCAGAAAGCCGATGACCAGCAGCAACGTAAGTACGGCTACATAGTAGAACTTATTCTTGAGCATCTCAGTTGGGTCTTGAACAGGCGGTCGTTGCGGGTTGGAAGCTTAACATGGCGGGGGGTGCTTAGCCCGAAAATCGACGGTGGAAGGTGGCGAAATCGGCCGCGGTGAGTGGTTTGGCGTAGTGGTAGCCCTGCACCTTGCTACAGCCGATGCGGGTGAGGTAATGCTCCTGCTCTGTTGTTTCCACACCCTCGGCCACGGTTTCCATGCCAAGATTTTGAGCCATGCCGATGATGGCTTCGGCGATGGCGCAGTCGTTGGCATCGCCGGGAATGTCGCGCACGAAGGAGCGATCAATCTTGAGAACGTCGATGGGCAGTTGCTTGAGGTAGGCGAGGGAGGAATAGCCCGTGCCGAAATCATCGATGGCGATGCGGATGCCATGATCGCGCAGGCGATCGAGCACGTGGCGACAGGAGTCGATGTCACGCATCAGCACATTCTCGGTCAATTCCACCTGCAGATGGCGGCCCTCCACCTGGTGTTCCCGCAACAGTTCGAACAGGGTGTCGGCAAAGCCGGGGTGGAACAGCTGCATGCCGGAGGCATTGATTGATATGTAGTCCGGTGCGATGCCCTGTGTGCGCCAGCGGGCGAACTGGGCGATGGCCTCGCCGGCGACCCAGGCGCCGAGCGGCAAAATCAGCTTGGTCTCCTCCGCCAGCGGAATGAACTGATCCGGCGGCACCATGCCACGCTCGGCGTGGGGCCAACGGGCGAGCGCCTCGACGGCGATGATGCGCTGTTGGCGCAGGTCGATGATCGGCTGGTAGTGCAGTAACAGTTGTTCGTCGCGCACGGCCAGCCGCAGCGCGTTTTCCAGCGTTAGTTTCTCATCGGCGGCTTCGGACAAGTCCGGGCTGAATTTGCGGTAGCCATCGCGGCCGCTGTCCTTGACACGGTACATGGCGGCATCGGCGTTCTTCAGCAGTGTGACGGCATCGGTGCCGTCCTCCGGATAGAGGGTGATGCCGATGCTGCAGCCGACGTGCAGATCGCTGTCGTGCAGGTGGAACGGGGCACGCATGGCGCTGACGATCTTGTGTGCCAGCGTGGTGGCCTCGCCGGGGAAGTGCAGCCGCTCCAGCAGTACGACGAATTCATCACCGCCGAGGCGGGCGATGGTATCGGCCTTGCGCACCAGGCCGCGCAGTCGCCGTGCCACCTCGATGAGAAGACGATCGCCGAACTGGTGGCCGAGGCTGTCATTGATGGTCTTGAAACGGTCGAGGTCGATGAACAGCAGGCCGAAGATGTCATGGTCCCGTGCGGCGCGCTCGATGGCATGTTCCAGGCGCGCGGTGAACAGCAGGCGGTTGGGCAGCTCGGTGAGCGGGTCATGGTGGGCAAGAAAATCGAGCCGCGTCTGGGTTTCCTTCAGCGAGGTGATGTCGGTGAGGATGGTGATGTAGTTGGTGAGCTTGCCGTCAGCGTCGTATACCGCGTTGATGGACAGCAGCAGCGGGATGACGCGGCCGTTCTTGGCGCGGTCCAGGATCTCTCCCTGCCACTGGCCCTTCTCGTCCAGAGCACGGCGCAATGCCACATAGAACTCCTCATCGTGGCGGCCGGACTGCAACATCTTCGGTGTGTTGCCGAGCAGCTCGCCGGCGCTGTAGCCGGTGATCTGGCAGAAGGCCTCGTTGACCTGCAGGTAGCGTGCCTGGGCATCGGTGATGGCAATACCCTCGGTAGTATTGGCAAACACCTTGGCGTAGAGCTGCAGGCTCGCCTCAGTGTTCTTCTGTCGCGTGATATCGAAGCAGATGAATACCTTCTTGACCTTGTTGCGTTGCGCATCGTGGATGTCCGAAGCAACGATTTGCAGATGGCGCCCATCTACCTGAAATTCGTGCTCGCTCATCAGGCCGCTGGCCATGCTGGCCTGCACGCGGCTGCTGCAGACACACACTGCGGCGAGCGGCTGGCCGATGAGTTCATCGTAGGGCCTGTTCTGAAACAGCCACTCGCGCGCCAGGCGATTGCAGTCATCGACGCGGCCGTCGGCATTCAACACGATTACCGCCGCATCCATGGCATCGAAGATGGCGCGGATCTCCTGTTTCGTCTCGTCGAGCTGCTGGTTGGTATCATTGAGATGCGCCAGCACCTGAGCGAAGGAATCGGTGACGATGCCGATGGGATCGAGCTCGATGAGCGTGGTGTCGTCGAGCTCTTCCGGGCGCAGCGGCAGCGTGCCGATCAGCTGCAACATCTGGTCGACCTTGCTGCGTATGTACTGTATCGCCTTGAAATATTCGGCCGGGTAATCCACGTCGTAGTCCCGTTTTTCCTCAGCGTTTGGCGCAGACACGGATGCGGTAGCCGGCGTCCACCCGGCTGACCTCGGCCGCATAGCCCATCTTGCTCACGGCATCGGGGATGGTGGCGGTGGCCTGGCGGTCGTCGGTGGTGACGACGATCTCGGTAGTGCCATCGCGCACAGCGGCGGCGTGTTGGTTGAGCTCCTTCAGGGTCAGCAGCAGGCAGGAGGGACAGATCTGGCCGCTGATGTCGAGGTGGATGCTGTTTACCTTTTCCATGGCATGCTCCTAACGGATCACGAAACGAACGAGCAGCCTGCTGCCGAGCCACGCCCCCGGCAGGATGCCGAGCAGGAACAGCAGGCTTTGCACCGCGAGGATCGGCACGCCGCCCCACAGGTGCCAGATGTTGCAGCCCGGCACCATGCGCGCGGCGGCGCCGAGCAGCATGCCGCCGAGCAGGGCGGAGGCGTAGTGGCGCGGCGGGATGCGCCAGTGCAGGCGCCACTCCCTCACTCGCAGCGCCGATACGGCCGCGCCGAGGATGATGCCGACGATGAGCGGATACTGGATGGCGGCAATGGCGTCCAGTTGCGGGCCTGCGCCGCCGCGCACCGCCGCTTCGGCGAAGGGCGGCGTGTAGTCGAGGCCCTGGGCCTGGAAGTAGGCCAGCCCCGCCACATGCCCCGGCCAGACCAGGGCCTCCAGCGTGGCGCCCAGCTTGGCGTAGGAGGTGGTGATGCCGAGCGGCATGCCGATGAACAGCCAGGAGACGAAACCCACTGCACTCAGGATTACTGCCGCCTGCCAGGGGGCGATATGGCCCGCGGCATAGGCCGGGCGGGTGAGCAGGCCGCGGCGCCGGCTGCGATGGAGATAGAGTGCACCGAGGGCGGCCAGCGGCAGGGTCAGCAGCGCCGGGGCGACATCGAGGGCCTGCGGCAGGGTGATGGCGGGGCCGAATGCGGTGGCGCGGGCGAAGGCGCTCCACCACGGATGCCACTCGGCATACAGCGCCGAACCGGCCAGCAGGCCGACAAAGGCGACGGCGGACACCACGCTGCCGGACCCCAGCTTGTACAGCGTGCCCACCACGCAGCCGCCGGCCAGCACCATGCCGATGCCGAACAGTACGCCGCCGATGAGGGTGGCCAGCGAGCCGGGACCGAGCAGCGGGAAGGGATAGGGGCCGAGCAGGCCGCCGGCGCGGCCCAGCTCGAAGGCCGCCATGCTCACCACCACCAGCAAGACCAGCATGCGCAGCAGGAAGAAGTCGCGCACCAGGAACAGGTCGCGGAACATGGCGGTGACGCAGAAATCGGATCGGTGCATTACGAAGCCGGCAACCAGGCCGGCGACAGTGGAGGTCAACGCGATCAGCAGGAAGGGGGATTCGCCCATCAATTTATAGTTATGTCGTGGCCGATGGGGGACTGTAATACGTGGTTACTCTGGCGGGCAAGTGCCGGGGCGCGGTCCAGGGAATTCCCCCTCACTCTGTAGGGCAGGCTTCAGTCCGCCATCTCCCTTCAGGAGTACCCGGCGGGCTGAAGCCCGCCCTACGGCCCCATAAAAAAACAGCCCCCGGCGGTCGCGTGACCGGCGGGGGCTGCAGCAGCGGATGTGGGTATGACGGCTGCTGAATCAGGCGGCGTACCTGGCCTTGGCCTCCTGCGCTTGGCGCGCCTCCTCGGCATCATAGGCGGCGCCGGACCACAGCATCTCGTAGGCGATCTCCTCGTTGCCGTTCTCGCACAGTTCCAGCACCTCCTGGAACAGCGGCTGGAAGGTGGGCGACTTGTGCGACTCCTCATGCTCGGCGAAGGAGCGCCAGAAGGTGATGATCAGCGCCTCCTTGCCCTTGAGCGGACTCGCCACGGCCTGTCCCACGGTGGAGCCCTCGTTGGAGACAGCGCCGCTGTTGAGGGCGACGAAGCCGCCGACGAAGCCGGTGGTGGAGTGGTAGGTCTTCACGTTTTCGCACAGCAGGGCGACGCGCTCCTGCAGGTCGTCGACGGAGTATCCGGGCTTGAGGATCACGCGGTTGATGGTGACCACGCCATCGTGGGGAAAGTTGTTGATCAGGCTGCCGGCCATGATGCACCTCCTATCGGGCTTAATGGGTTGCAGGCATTTAATAACCTACTTAATTGCTAATATATAAGCCCGATAAGAATAATCAAGTAATAGATAAAAATTACTTGGTGTGGGGTTTTTTGCCTGGTGAGGGTTTAGGCGCACCAAGCCTGCAGCAGGCCGGCGGCGGCGCTGGCCACGTCCTGCGCGGTGGTGTCTGCGCCCAGCGACAGCCGCACCGCACCGCGGGCGCGGGCCGCATCGACACCCATCGCCGCCAGCACGCCGCTCACCGCATCCCCTTCCTCATGGCAGGCCGAACCCACCGAGGCGGCGATCTGCGGCGCGCGGGCCAGCAGGTCGCGGCCGCTGACGCAGGGGAAGGAGATGTTCAGCGTGTTGGGCAGGCGCTCGTCCGGATGGCCGTTGAGCTGCAGGCCGGGGATCGCCGCCTGCAACTGCCCGTGCAGTGCGTCGCGCAGGCTGCGCAGTTGTGCGGTCGCCTGCGGCAGGCGTTCCGTCGCCAGGCGCGCGGCGGCGCCGAGGGCCACGATGTGCGGCACGTTTTCCGTGCCGGGACGCAGGCCGTGCTCCTGCCCGGCGCCGACCAGCACCGGGTCGAGGGGCGTGCCGCGGCGCACATACAGCGCGCCGACGCCCTTGGGCGCATAGCATTTGTGCCCGGCCAGCGTCAGCAGATCGACGCCGAGTTCGTGCACATCCACCGCCACCTTGCCGATGGATTGCGCCGCGTCGGTGTGGAACAGCACGCCGGCGGCGTGCGCCAGGCGCGAAAGTTCGCCGATGGGCTGCAGCGTGCCCACCTCGTTGTTGGCGTGCATCACCGACACCAGCACGGTGTCGCTGCGCAGCGCGGCGGCCAGTTGCTGCGGTGCCACGCGCCCGCATCCATCCACCGGCAGCACCGTCACCTCCCAGCCCTCGGCGCGCAGGCGCTCCGCCGGTGCCTGCACCGACGGGTGCTCCACCGCTGAGATGATCAGGTGACGCCCCTTGTGGCGCAGGGCGCGCGCCACGCCGCGCAGGGCCAGGTTGTTGGCCTCGGTGGCGCAGCCGGTGAAGACGATCTCCTCGCCCTGCGCGCCGAGCAGGGCGGCCACCTCCCCGCGCGCGTGATGCACGGCCTCCGCCGCGCGGCGGCCGTAGGGATGCGATGACGAGGGATTGCCGAAGTGCGCGCGCAGGAACGGCGCCATGGCATCGAACACCTCCGGCGCAATCGGCGTGGTGGCGTTGTAGTCGAGGTAGATGGGAACGGTCATGGCGGTGCTGTCCGTGGGCAGGATTTTTGTCGGGCAGCGCTACGTCAACCCGACCCGTATTGGATATTTTTGTAGGGCGCGCACCCTACCTGTTATTCACAATCGCCGCCTGCCGCCTTGGGCGGACCGTCGGCGAAGGCCTTGTCGAGCATCTCGATGCGCAGCGTCACGTCACTGGCGCCGACGGCGATGCCTTTTTTCCACACCAGCGTGTAGCCGGACTTCTGCGCGCCGAGATTGTATGTCCCCGGCGCGACGGTGAAGCGGAAGCTGCCGTCGGCGGCGCTGTAGATCGACTTGAGGATCTGGCTGGTGTCGGCGTTGACCAGCATGATCTGCGCCTCGGCGACGGCCTGGCCCTGTTCTTCCGCGACGCCGGAAAGGGTGGCGGCCTGCGCCTGGGTCGCCAGCGCGGCAGCAAGACAGGTGAACAACAGCGTGCGGGGTATGATCATGGTTCAGCACAGATATGTCGGGTTAGCGCAGCGTAACCCGACAAACCAATAAGGCGCACCCTGCATTTCATCAACGCAATGCCTGCTGCAGATCGGCGATCAAATCCTCCACATCCTCCAGGCCGACGGACAGGCGCAGCATGGCGCTGCTGATGCCGCGCCGGGTGCGCTCCTGTTCGGTCAGGCCGTGGTGGGTGGTGGTGACCGGCTGGGTGACCAGGCTCTCGACGCCGCCGAGGCTGGGCGCGATGGCGAACAGCTGGAACCGATCGGCCACCGCGGTGGCGGCGGCGGTGTCGCCGTCGATCTCGATGGTGAGCATGCCGCCGTAGCCGCTCATCTGCCCGGCGGCGATGGCGTGGCCGGGATGGCTCGGCAGGCCGGGGTAGAGCACGCGCTTCACGCGCGGATGACGCGCCATCGCTTCGGCGATGCGCTGCGCGCTCTCATTTTGCTGACGCACGCGCACGGTGAGCGAACGGATGCTGCGCGCCAGCAGATTGCAGATCTCCGGCGCCGGTGTGGTGCCGAGATTCTTGCGCCAGTTGAACACCGGGCCGACGAGCTCCGCCCGACCCATCAGCGCGCCGGCGGTGAGGTCGCTGTGGCCGCCGAGGTATTTGGTGGCGCTGTGCACCACCAGGTCCGCGCCGAGGGCCAGCGGCTGCTGGTTCACCGGCGAGGCAAAGGTGTTGTCCACCGCGAGCAGCGCGCCGTGGGCGTGGACCTTTTGCGCCAGCACGCGCAGGTCGATGATCTCCAGCACCGGATTGGTGGGCGTCTCCAGGAACACCAGGCCGTAGTCGTCGGCGAGCAGGCCGTCGAGCCGCTCCAGTTCACTGCCGAGCAGCAGGGCGGTGCGGATGCCCAGTTGCGGCAGTTGATCGGCGAGCAGTTCCAGCGTGCCGCCGTAGGCATCGCCGATGCAGATGACGCCGCGGCGGCCGTGGGTCAGGAACAGCGCGGACTCGGCGCCCATGCCGGAGCTGAAGGCCAGTGCCGCCTCGGCGTTTTCCAGCGCGGCGAGCTTGGCCTCCAGGCTCTGCACCGTGGGGTTGAGGCCGTAGCGGGTGTATAGGCTGCCGGGCCTGCGTCCGTCCACCACGTCGAGCAGGTCGGCGGTGGAGGGAAATTTGAAGGTGGTGCTGGTGTACAGCGGTGTGTGCGGGCTGCCGTGGGCATCGGGCAGTTCGCCGGCGTGTACGCAACGGGTGGAAAGTCCGTTCTTGTTGTCGTCCATCAACTTCACTCCTGCACGATCAAAGTAGGGTGCGCACCGCGCACCATAATTCTGTATTTATCGGTGCGCGGTGCGCACCCTACGAATGCTCAACTCCACTCCGCCATGCAGCGTTCCAGCACCTCATCCAAGAGCATCTCCAGCCTGGGCGCGCCGGGATGAAACTCGTCCAGCACGCGGCCCAGGTCCTGCGGCGAGATGATCACGCCGTCGGCCGGCGCCACTGCCTGGCCGTTGATGAGTATGGCAGGGGCGCGCAGTTCCGATTGTTGCGGCAGACGGCCAAACTGTTCGTCGCAGCGCGCGGCGGCATGTTCGGCGAGCGCAGCGCCGTAGGCCTGGTACAGGCGGCAACGACCGCCGGGTGGGTTGTTGAGCAGCAGGGTGATTTCCATCGGTGACCTCGTCAGAGCTGTTTGGTTGATATATTGATGCATGCTCCATGTGGCTTTCGCCCCTGGGCTGTATCCGGTGCGGTGGCGAGGCTCGCCAGAGTTACACCCTGCCGCAGCACCAGTAGCCGGTGCGGACCCAGCGGCCGCCAGTCAGTGGCAAAGGGCAGCGGCTCGCTGGCCACCACGGTCATGGCCGAGCCGCCGAGCGTCAGGGTTGAACCGTGCAGCCGATCGTGGGCATGGGCGATCAACAGGTGGCCGTCAGTGAGCAAAAAGTTGAACTGGCCGTGGGTTGCCACCAGCCGGCTGGCGGCGGCCAGTGCGGCAAACCATTCCGTACCCGTTGCCGCCGCATCAGCGGGAAAGGCGCGGGCGATCTCCTGCAACAGGTAGCAGAAGATCTGTTCCGAATCGGTGACGCCATCGGTCTGGCACTCTTCCGTGCGACAAAAGGAATCCGCTTCCATCGCCGCTTCCACCTTGCCGTTGTGGGCAAACCCCCATTGCCGGCCGCAACAGTGGCGTAGAAAGGGGTGGGTGTTCTCCAGGGTAAGCGCGGTGGGCGGATTGGCCTTGCGCACGTGGGCAATGAACATTTCTGCCTGGAGCGAACGGACCAGCTGCGCCAGGCGGGGGCTGTGGGCGCCGGCCTCGGGGGCCTTTTCCAGGGCGAATTCGTCCTGCCGGCGGTAATAAATGCCCCAGCCGTCCGGATTGTCGGCGGCCTCGCCGCCGCGCCGGGCAAAGGCGCTCAGCATGGCCGCCAGGGCCACCGGCCGTGCGCTGCTCATGCCCAGGAGTTCACACATGGTTATTCCTCACCGCCGCGCAGCGTGGCCAGATAGGCGGTAATGGCTTCCACAGCGGCGGGCGGCAGGTTCAGCTTCGGCATTAGCGAAGTTTGCCCGCTGCCGGGTGCGTGGTAAGTGGCACGGGGCAACACGAAAGCAGAGGGCTCCGCGATGGAGCGGCGCAGATAGCCAGGCCAGTGCAGGGCGCCGGCGCGAGTGAGGTCGGGACCGATGTCTGCGGCGGCCTGGCCGGGCAGGCGGTGGCAGGCGATGCAGCCGTGTTCGCGCACCAGGCGCGCGCCGTTTTGCGCAGCACCATGGCTGCGGCTTTCCTGCGCCAGGGCCGTCAGGCGCGCCCGGTCGGCGGTCCGGCGGGGATCGAGCAGCAGTTGCCAGGCGGACAGGCGTTTGCGGCCGTCGCGGCCGGCACCGGCGCCGTCCCATACGGCGACGGACAGCGGCAATGGATTGGCGGTGGCGGGCAGCGGGCCGCGGAGGGTGACGACCCAGCCGTCGGCCGTGCGCCGCGCCTCGACCGCAGGCGGAGTGTCGCCGTTGGCGGCGAGGGTGCCGAAGCCATGGGCCGCCAGGTTCTCGGCACCGCGGCCGGCGCGCCAGAACCACAGGCGCACCGGCCGCTGCGGCTCGCCCATGCCGACGTAGGGCAGGGGGGGGGCGCCGTCAATGGCGAACTGCACCGCCACGGCGTCGGCAAAGCGGTCGGTGTGCGTTGTGCTGTAGCGGTCCTCGCCCGCATCGGGCCAGGCGAGGCGCAGGGCGAGGCCCTCGCCGTCGCTGACGGCGCGCAGTTCGGCGGTGATGGCATCGCCTCCGTCCAGCCCCGGCGCGATGGCATTCTGCGGATGCAATATCACGCGTTGCGGCGGCACCTGCGCCCAGGCCGCATCGTCGCTGCCCGCGGGCAGGCGCCAGCGCTGCTCCAGTTCCAGCACGCGGCCGTCGGCGCGCAACGCCGCCAGCGCCGGATCGTCGGGCAGGCGCGGCGCGGTGCAGCCACTCAGCAATACGCCAACCATGGATCCAACCAAGAAACCTTTGCGCCCTTTGCGTCTTTGCGCCTTTGCGTTGAAGAGCTTTTCGCCGTTCATACCACCTCCCGCGGCCGATCGAGGCGGAACATGTCGCCGTGACGGTAGGCGATGAGCAGGTCCATCAGCGCCGAGTTCTCGCCGCGGTTCTTCTTCGCCATTTCCGCGCGCAGGGTGTCGAGGGCCTTGCCTACGTCCGGGCCGAACAGTTGCGCCAGATACTCCTCCGGCACGCGCGGTGCGTCCAGGGGCCTGCCGTCCGGGCCGATCTGCGGCGGGCTCAGCGGCGGCACGTAGTAGACGTTGGGCTGGGTGCCGTACTCGGCGTGCAGCGGCAGTGCCACCTTCCATTCATTGACCAGACGGTGCACGGCACCGTCCCTGTCGTCGAGGAAGGCGACGTGGCGGGCGCGGCCGACACACTGGTAGGCGCAGGCCTGGGGCAGGCCCTTCTCCACCCGCGGGTAGCAGAAGATGCACTTTTCCGATTTGCCCGCCAGCGGGTTGAAGTAGATCTTCTTGTAGGGACAGGCGGCGACGCAGTAGCGGTAGCCGCGGCAGCGCTCCTGATCGATGAGGACGATGCCGTCCTCTTCGCGCTTGTAGATGGCCTGGCGCGGACAGGCGGCGCGGCAGGCCGGGTTGGTGCAGTGGTTGCAAAGGCGCGGCAGGTAGAAGAAGTAGGCGTTGGGAAATTCGCCGGCGCCCTGGTCCTCGTCCCAGTTCGGCCCCCACTGCATTTCCTGCAGCGGGCGCAGCGGCTTCTCTCCTGCCTCGAACAGCGCCTGGTAGCCGAACTCGGCCGGGTAGCCGTAGTCCTCCTGCAGGCGCGGCAGGCGGCCGGGACGCAGTTGTCCGTTGTCCCAGCCGCCGCCGGCCTGTTCCCAGTCCTTGGGGAAGCCGAGGCCGGGGCGGGTCTCCACGTGATTCCAGTACATGAACTCGCGGCCGCCGTGATCGGTCCACTGCGACTTGCACGCCAGGGTGCAGGTCTGGCAGCCGATGCACTTGTTGAGGTCGATGACCATGGCAAGTTGACGTGCTGTCATGGCCTAACTCCTTTCCGCCACAGAGGGCACAGGTGACACAGGGAAAACCTTTTGTATCCGCGAATGGACGCAAATGGATCGGATGCGTGCACGGTCCCTCGCAGGTACGGAAATATTCGCGTCCATTTGCGTTCATTTGCGGACTGATGGAGCTTTTCAGGCTCGACAGAGTGAGTGGTTACGTTGTTCACGCCTTCGCGACCTCCACCGAGGATTCGTGGGCGATCATGTTGCCGTCCCAGTTGGGGCTGAAGCTCAAATGTCCCCAGTCGTCCACCAGCTCGGGCAGGGAGAGGATGGGGGCGACGGCGTTGTTGAGGCCCATGCGCTGTTCGAACTGGTGCGGTTCCCAGGCGTGGTCCATCACCACCGCGCCGGGCGGCACCGCCGGCATCAGTTTGGCGCGGGCGATGAATTCGCCCACGTCGTTGTACACGCGCACCCGCTCGCCTTCGCCGACGCCGCGCTCGTGCGCCGTGGCCGGGTTGAGCCAGACGTAGGGTTCGCCCCGCTGCAGGCGCAACAGCTGCGCGTTGCTGCGCCACTGTGAATGGATGCCCCAGCGGGTGTGCGGGGTGTAGAAGGCGAGCGGGAAGCTGGGCGGGCGCAGCGGGCCCATGGCCGTGGGCACGGTCCAGCCGTGCTCACGGAACACCGGGTGATCGACGTAATACTGCTGGCGGCCGGAGTGGGTCTTGTAGGGCTCGCGCAGGTAGACGTTGCGCTCGAAGGAGTAGTAGGGGCGGTTGGCGTAGAGCGGCGAGTTGAAGCCGGCCTTTTCGTTGAGCACCACGAAGCCGTTGCGCGCGGCGTCCTCCGGTGTCCAGGGACTGATCGCCGGGACGTGTTCCATGATCCAGCGCACCACCGCCTCGTCGTCGCGCAGCTTGCCGCCGTCGGTGAATTCCTCCTCCAGCCGCGCCAGCTCGCGCAGCACCGGCGCGGCCTTGTCGCCCTGCTGCACCAGGAAATCCGGATCGGGGATGGCCTCGATGCCGTGTGCCTGCGCCGCCCTGGCGATGGCCGCGGAAAGCGCGGTGCAGATCTCCCATTCGGAACGGGTCTCGCCCACCGGCTTGAGTCCCTCGGGCGGGATGGTGATGTTGCAGAAGCGGTGATAGCCCAGTTCGCCGCGCAGGTCCCAGGACTCGTAGTGGCTCTTCGCCGGCAGCACGTAGTCGGCCCACAGCGCGGTGGAGTCCATGCGATGGTTGACGTCGACGAACAGGTCGAGGGCGGCGAGCAGCCTGTCACGGTGCTGTGCCTCGCCCTTGTTGCGGCGGAACATGTTGTCGGCGAACAGCAGCAGGGCGTGCGGCGGGCCGAAATAGCTGGTGCCCAGGGCCAGTTTTTCCTGGGTCAGCCGCTCCACGTCGCTGGAGTCGTAGCCGGCGACGGCGCGCAGGTGCGCATCGGGGAAGTGGGTCTTCATGCCGGCCTGGCCCCCGCCGTTCAGCCATTCGCTGAAGAAGCCGGAGGCGAAGCGCGCCGGCTTCGGGCTGGACAGCGGGCCGATGCCGCCCAGACTCCAGTTGTTCTCGGTGTCGAGGCCGCCGCGGTCGCCGGCGTGGCCGGTGAGGGCGCAGGCCAGGGCCGCGGCCCAGCAGGTCATGGTGCCGGAGACGTATTTGTGCAGGGCGAAGCCGATGTTGATGATCGCCTTGTCGGCAGCAGCCAGGTCGCGCGCCATGCGCTCCACCAGCTCCGGATGCACGCCGGTGATGGCGTGGGTCTCTCCCGGCGGATACTTGGCGGCCTCGGCCTGCACCTTTGCGAACACCGTGGTGACGGCGATCATCGAGCCGTCCTTGCCCTTCACCTGATGCCGGCCGCCCAGGGCCGGGCGCAGGCCCTCCAGGCGCAGCGTCTTCTTGAAGTGGCCCGGCGTGCCCGGCATCGGCTGTTCCTTGCCGGAGGCCTCGTCCCAGCAGTAGAACACGTCCTCCTTGCCGCGCTCGCGCAGGTCGCGGTGGCGCAGCAGCTCGCCGTTGTCCTCGCGCACCAGGAACGGCAGGTCGGTCTGCTCGCGGATGAAGTCTTCATCGATGAGCTTGTCGCGCAGCAGCACGTGCAGCAGTGACATGGCCAGGTAGGCGTCGGTGCCGGGTTTGATCGGCACCCAGTGGGTGGCGAACTTGCAACTGGCGTTGTAGTCCGGCGTGATGGTGTAGATGGTGGCGCCGTTGTAGCGCGCCTCGTTGAGGTAGTGGGCATCGGGGATGCGCGTGACGATGGGATTGATGGCCCACAGAATGATGGTCTTGGCCTCGAACCAGGCGTCGAGGGAGTGGCCGACGTTGGCGAGGCCGTAGGCCAGCGAGGCGCCGGTGAACATGTCGCCCACGGCGCTGGCCGGATACAGGCGCTGCGCACCGAGCAGCGAGCCGAGGCGCAGCGGGCCGGCGCGCCGGCCCTGGGACAGGATGCCGGTGCCGGTGTAGACCATCAGGTCCGCCGGGCCGTGCTCGGCCAGGGTGGCGACGACCTGGTCGGCGATCTCGGCGCAGGCCTGCTCCCAGCTGATCCGTTCCCACTTGCCTTCGCCGCGCGCGCCGGTGCGCTTGAGCGGATAGAGCAGGCGATCGCCCTGGTACATCTCCTTGGAGTGGACGATGCCCTTGTTGCAGCCGCGCGGATTGGCGTCCGGAATGCGCGGATGGATCTGCGGATAGGCCGCCGACTGTTCCTCGCGGGTGACCTTGCCGTCCTTGGCGAATACGCGCCAGGCGCAGTTGCCCTGGCAGTTGGAGCAGTGGAAGGCAAAGCCCTGGGCGTCGCCGCGGCTGGCGCGGAATTCGCCGCGGTAGAAATCCTCCCACGCGCGATCCATTGTCGCCGGCGCCGCGTGGGCACGCAGCGCGGTGAGCGGCCCGCCGAAGGCCAGCGCCAGGCCGCAGTAGGTGGTGCCCTTCAGGAATTCACGGCGATCCATGATGGGCTCCTAGCGCTCGATGGGGTGCGCCGGATCGGCGGACCACTCGTTCCAGGAACCGGGATAGACGCGCACCTTGTCGTAGCCGAGACGCGTGAGCGCGGCGAGGAGGAAGGTGGAACGGCCCAGTCCGCCGTTGCAGTAGGTGACGATCTCGCGCTCGGGGGTGAGCCCCGCCTTGTCCAGTGCCGCACGCATCGCAGCCGTATCCTTGAAGGTGTGCAGCTCACCGGCGAGGCGATCCCAGGGGAAGCTGACGGCGCCCGGGATATGGCCGGCCTGGCGCGCGCCGCCGCTGTCCTTGCCGCTGTATTCGGCGATGGAGCGGGCGTCCACCACGATGCGCCCTGGCGCACGCAGCTCGGCGCTGCGCAGCGCCCACTCCTTGCGCGGCTGCGGCTTGTACACCACCTTGTGCGGCGCCGGTGCCGCCTGGGTCAGCGGCCGGCCCTCGGCCAGCCACTGGCGGAAGCCGCCGTCGAGGATCTGCACCTGTTCGTGGCCGACGAAGCGCAGGATGTACCACAGCGCCGAGGCGGCGCGGCCGTTGCCGCTGTCGTAGACCACTACCGCGCTGTCGTTGCCGACGCCGAGGGCGCCCAGCTTGTTGGCGGCGAGCTGCGGGAAGACGGGCAGGCCGGTCTTGGCGTTCTCGTCGGCATCTTCCAGATCGAGGTAATGCAGATTCACCGCGCCGGGCAGGTGGGCGCGGGCGTAGTCCGACGGGCTCTCCGCGTCGATGAGGATCACCTGTCCCAGCCGCCCGGCCAGGGTCCCGGTGTCGATGAGAATTTCCGCCGCCGCGAGCGGACCGGCCAGCAGGCAGGCCACCAGCAGGCTGATGAGCTTGTTCATCGCAACTCCTCCTGCGGGCTCGCCGGCCCGCTTGTTTTTTGTTTTGCCACAGAGGGCACCGTCGCTTGGCGTTGGTGGGACTGAGGCACGAAGCCCAACATGCCCATCGTGTTGTTGGGCTTCCTTCGTCAGCCCATCAACCTACACAACTGAAATCGTTATTCGTTGTCCAGCGCCGCCCGGATCAGGCGCACCATCGCCTCGCTGTCCCACGCCTGCGGGCCGGCCTTGCCGGCGAGCAGGCGGCCCTGGCGGTCGAGCAGGTAGGTGACCGGCACACCGGCGGCGCGGTAGGCGTCGGCGGTGCGTTGGGTGGTATCGATCAGAATGTCGAACGCCACTGCGCGGTCACCGAGAAAGCGCTCCACCCCGGCCGGGTCGTCGGCCACCGTCACCGCCAGCACGGTGAACTCCGCGCCGCCCACCTGCGCCTGCAGGCGCTCCAGCGAGGGAAACTCCTCGCGGCAGGGCGGGCACCAACTGCCCCAGAAATTGAGCAGCACCACGCGGCCGTGATACTCCGCCTTGCTGCGCACCGTGCCGGCGCGATCCGGCAGGCGGAAGGCCGGCCCCTTGAGCGGCACCGGATAGGTCTCCATGCCCGCTGCGCGTGCCAGCTCTGCATCGAGCGGCGCGGCGGCCAGCCCCGCGCTGAACAGCAGCACGGCGATCGGCAGCAGTGACCAGATCCCCCGCATCGCGCCCTGTCCCCTACAGACAGCCCTTGAAGAAGGTGCGCGCGCCGCTGGTTTCCAGCACGTCCATGCGCACCGCCTGGATGGCGCCGTCGGCGATGTTGCCGGTGAGGCGCACCTTCTTGCTGTAGGCCTGATCCACGTCCTGCACGCGCACGGCGGCGGCACCGCCGTAGCTGAAGGGATAGGCCGCGCCGCTCTCCAGCAGCAGCACCGGGTCGTCGATATGGCGCAGCGGACAGTCGGCGACGCGCAGCTCACCGGCGCAGGGGCGGCCGACGATCCAGCCCTCCCAGGTCGGCAGCGGCTCGGCGGCAAAGACGCCGGCCGGCAACAACGCCAGGGTGAGCAGCACACGGCGCATCATTTCGGCACCTCGCCGATGGCCGCCGTGAACGCGGCCACGGCCGGATCGATCTCGGCCAGCCGTCCCGGCTTGTCCTGGCGCGGCACGCCGGCCTGTTCCAGGGCGGTGGCAAGGAGCGCGGCGTCGGCGACGCCGTTGCGGGCATCGCCGTGCGCCGTGATTACCTTCCCGCCGACATAGACGGCCGGCGCACGCGCGTCCGCGCCGGCCGTGGAGCGCGGCAACAGGCGGATGGTCACCTTGAAGCGGTTGGCGATCTCCAGGGCCGCCGCGAGATTGCGGTTGCAGCGGATGCCGGGCGGATCGTTGCTGACGAGCAGCAGTTCCGGCGGGAAGCTTGGGTCGCTGTGAGTCATGGCATCACCTCGCGGGCTCATTGCACGGTCTTGATGGCCTCTTTCAGCTTCTCGAACTCGGACTTGATCTCGGTCAGCCGGCCGCCCTGCTCCTGCTTGGGCACGCCCTCCAGTTCCAGGATGTCGGCCAGGGTGGTGTAGTCGATCATGCCGTTGAGGTTGCCGCCGTCCACGGCGATGAGATCGGTGCCGTAGTAGACGGCCGGGGCCTTGGCGCCGGGGCCGGCGAAGGTCACCGGGATCAGCTGCACCGGGATCTTGTAGAGGTTCGACAGCTCGGCGGCCACCTGCATGTTGTTGTTGCAGCGCAGGCCCGGCGGGTCGCGGCCGATCAGGGTCAGCACCTTCTGGCCGTCGATCTCGGTGGCGCCCGGCGGGGCCGCATGGGTCAGCGGCGCGGCGGTGATCAGAAGTACCAGCAGCAGAAACAGCGAAAGCGGGGTGTATGTTCCGGTCATGGTCCTGTCTCCTCCTTCTCGTTATGGGCAAGTCAGATGATCTGGTTGGCCAGGATGTAGGTGGCCACCAGCATCAGGAATACGGCGAAGCCCTTTTTCAGTGCCTCGCCCGAGACGCGATGGGCGAGCTGGGTGCCGGCCACGCTGCCGGCCACGGCGACCGCAGTGAATACCGCCATCAGGTGATAATCGATGGTCACCTGGCCGAGGTAACCGGCGAAGCCGGCGTAGGACTTGATGGCGACGATGGCCAGGGAGCTGCCGATGGCCTGCTTCATGGGCAGGCGCGAGAGCAGCACCAGGGCGGGGACGATGAGAAAGCCGCCGCCGACGCCCACCAGCCCGGTCAGGGCGCCGACGACGATGCCGTGCACCGCCACATGGACCATGCAGCGGCCGGAGGCGCACACCTCCTCGCCGATCACCGCTGCGGCGCCGACGGAGCGGTGCGGCGCTGCCGGCTTGAGCATCTTCCAGGCGGCGGCGTACATCACCAGGGCGAACAGGGTGAGCTGAACCACCACCGGCGTGATCACCCCGAGGCGGGCGCCGGCATAGGTGCCGAAGATGCCGAAAAAGCCGAATACGGCGGTGACCTTGAGATTGACGTTGCCCTTGTGCCAGTGCTGCAGGGCGGTGATGGTGGCGGTGATCGCCACGATGCCCAGGCTCATGGCGATGGCCGACTTGGGTTCCACCTGGAGCAGATAGAGCAGGGCGGGGGTGGTGATGATGGAGCCGCCGCTGCCGAAGATGCCGAGCACGATGCCGGTGGCGAGGCCGGCCAGGATGGCGCTGAGAGTCATGGTGAAATTCCCCCTCGATGAATGTATTATGCATTCAATAGATCAATTGAATATTAGTCAAGGGGCGACCGGAAATTTTCCATGCCGGTTTTCGGGGTTTAACAGCTTGCTGAAAAGGTCTCAGGCGGATGCCAGACAAGGCGCAAAACGGCGAAAAGGCGGAGTTTGCACGTCGTAAATGAGCATTTTGAGCCGTTTTGCAACGCAGGATGGCGCCGCCCGAGAGTTTTCAGCAAGCTGTTAATGAACCGCCGGATGAAACAGGAGCAAGCCATGAAACTGGGACTGGTGATCTACAGCAACGACCCGGAGACGGTGTGGAACGCCTTCCGCCTCGGGGTGCACAGCCTGAAGCAGGGCGACGCGGTCGGCGCCTTCCTGCTCGGGCGCGGCGTTGAGGCGGAGGGATTGGCCGACAGCCGTTTTCCGGTGGCGGAAGTGATGCGGGACTTCGTCGCGGCCGGCGGCAGCGTGCTGGCCTGCGGCACCTGCCTCAAGCTGCGCCAGCAGGGCAGTTCGGACCTGTGTCCGCTGTCGACCCTGGCCGACCTGCATGCCCTGGTCCGCGACAGCGACAGGGTGCTGACGTTCTGAGGGACGGCCGGCGGAATGAATCGGACGCCGCCGGCATCTCTCATCTCATATGAAATCTTGACGTGGTGCCGTGGCACCCCAGGCCTACTCATGCAGACCCAACCGGATGTCCTCGCCCTGCGCGCCCATTTGCAGCAGATCATCGTCGGCCAGCACGACCTGCTCGACCGCCTGCTCATCGCCCTGCTCACCGGCGGCCACCTGCTGCTGGAAGGGCCGCCGGGGCTGGCCAAGACCACCGCGGTCAACGCGCTGGCCGGCGGCGTGCACGCCCGTTTCCAGCGTGTGCAGTTCACCCCCGACCTGATGCCCGGCGACCTCACCGGCAGCGAGATCTTCGACCCGGAGCAGCATGCCTTCCGCTTCGTGCCCGGCCCGCTGTTTCACGAGATCGTGCTGGCCGACGAGATCAACCGCGCGCCGCCCAAGGTGCAGTCGGCCCTGCTGGAGGCCATGGCCGAGCACCAGATCACCGTGGGCGGCGTCACCCGCGACCTGCCCGAACTGTTCGTGGTGATGGCGACGCAGAACCCGCTGGAGCAGAGCGGCACCTACCCGCTGCCGGAGGCCCAGCTCGATCGCTTCCTGCTGCATGTGGTGCTGACCTATCCGGACCGCGACGAGGAGCTGGAGATATTGCAGCGCGACCGCCGCCGCCACTTTGGCGGCGACCCCGCCGTGCTGGAGTCGCCGCTGCAGCCGGCCACGGTGCTCGCCGCGCGGCGCGAGGTGGCCGAGGTGCATGTGGAGACGCTGCTGGAGCGCTACATCGTCGACCTGGTGGCCGCCACCCGCGACCTGGCCCAGGTGGACCCGGCCTGGGCGGAGTTCCTGCTCGCCGGCGCCTCGCCGCGCGCCTCCATCGCCCTGCTGCGCGCCGCCAGCGCCCTGGCCTACCTGCGCGGCCGCGACTACGTCATCCCCGAGGACATCGTCGCCATGGCGCCCGACGTGTTGCGCCACCGCCTGGTGCTGGGCTATGCCGCCCGCGCCGCCGGCGTGGACGCCGATGCCATCGTGCGGCGCATCCTCGCGTTCGTGCCGGTGCCGTGAGTTGGTGGAGGAGACGAAGAACCTCAACCCTTGCCGCAGAGACGCGGAGGCGCAGAGAAATGGAACCTGAATTCCTCTGCGTCTCTGCGTCTGGGAAACATGTTCCAGACATTTCCAACCGACTACATCCATGTAGTCGTCCGCGGCGATGTTTTACCGTTAAGAATTGGATATTTAAGCCATGAAATCACTGGCAGCCCTGTTTGCGCGGCCGCGGCGCGGCGCGGTGGGTGCGCCGCTGCTCGACGCGGCGGAGATCGCCGCGCTGGCGCAGCGCGCCGGCAGCGCGGCCCTGCCGGCGCCGCGCGAGGTGGAGCAGCCGCGCCTGGGCGAGGCGCGTTCGCGCCGGCGCGGCAGCGGCCTGGACTACGAGGAGAGCCGTCCGTTCCAGCCCGGCGACGACTGGCGCCTGATGGACTGGCGCCTCAGTGCCCGCGCCGGGCAGTCCTACGTGAAGGTATTCCGCGAAGAGCGGCGGCCGCTGGTGTTCGTGCTGGTGGACCGCCGCGCCGCCATGCGTTTCGGCACCCGCGTACGGCTCAAGGCGGCGCAGGCGGCGCGGGCCGCCGCCCTCATCGCCTTCACCGCCCAGCGCCGCCAGGCGGCGGTCGCCGGGCTGCTGCTGGAGGAGGCGCCGCACTGGCTGGCGCCGTCCGCCACGGCCGATGCCGCGCTGCACCTGGCCCGGGCCGCAGCGCTGCCGGCGCCGCCGCTGGCCGCCGACACCGCCCCGGCCCTGCGCGCGGCGCTGTCCCGGCTGGCCGGCACGCTGGAGCGCGGCAGCGAGCTGTGGCTGCTGAGCGATTTCCACGACCTGGAGGCGGATTGCCGGCCGCTGCTGCTGCAACTGGCCAGCGAACACCAAGTGCGCGCGGTGCAGGTGCTGGACCCGGCCGAGCTGGCCCTGCCGCCGGTACCGGCCCTGCGCCTGTATGCGCCGGGCGGCGGGGCAGGCGTGACTGCCGACGGCGCCGCGGCCGCCTATGCCGCGGCGGCGGCGGAGTGGCTGGCGGAGCGGCGCGCGCTGTTCGCCGGCCTCGACATCCCCTACCGCCTGCTGCTCACCGACAGCGAGGCCATCGAGCGGGAGCTGTTTTTTCAGGTCCGCAAATGAACGCAAATAGACGCAAATATGGCGCCCTCTCCATAGGGCGGGCCGTGCCCGCCGCTTCGGTGCGCTTCCTTCTGGCGCGCCGAAATTCCGTCCATCCATGGACATCTTGGCTACCGGCTTCCTGCCTCTCGCCAAATACCGTCCATCCATGGCCATCTTGGCTACCGGCTTCCTGCCTCTCGCCAAATACCGTCCATCCATGGACATACCCACGACGCCCGCGGGGGCGCCCTAGGGTCACTTCATTTGCGTCCATTCGCGTTCATTTGCGGATTGAGTCGTTCTTTGGTGGTGACGAGGGGCAGTGCAGCATCACCTTACCCGCCGGACGCCCTCGGCCAGCAGGATGTCTGCGGTGAGCCAGGGGCTGATCGAAATCCTGCCGCCCGCGCCGCCGCCGGAGGCCGCACCGCTGTGGCTGGCCGCGCCCGTGGTGCTGGCGCTGCTGGCGGTTGCGCTACTGGGGCTGCGCTACTACCACGCCCCGCGCCGCCGGGCGCGGCGCCGCCTGCACCGATTGCGTGCCGCCGTGCAGGCCGGGCGCATCGAGGGCCGCGTCGCCGCCCACGCCCTGGCGGCGCTGCTGGGCGACGGCCTCGGCGCCATGCCGGCCGACCTCGCCGCGCCCCTGGCGGCGGCCCGTTTCGCCCCCGCCGAACCCGCCGACCTGAACGCGCTGCTCGCCGCCGCGGCGCGCCATCTGGAGGCGGCGAAGTGATCCTGCTGGAGCATCCCGCCTGGCTGTGGCTGCTGCCGGCGCTCGCCGCCGTGGCCTGGCTGTGGCGCCGGCTGGGCGGCCCCGGCGAGCCGGCAACCCTCGCCGCCGGCCAGGCCGGCACGCGCCGCTTCCTGCACCCGCTGGCCCACCTGCTGCCGCGCGACGGCGCCGCGGCGGGCAAGCGCTGGCGCCTCGTCACCGCCTGGGCCGGCCTGGCCTTGCTGGTGCTGGCCCTGGCCCAGCCGGTGCGCCTCGGCGAGCGCCTGCCCGAGCCGCCGCGCCAGCGCGACATCGTGTTCATCGTCGATACCTCGGTGGGCATGCTGCTGCGCGACTACACCCTGGCCGGCGAGCGGCTGACGCGCATGGACATGCTCAAGCGCCTGCTGGACGAGCTGGTGCAGGGGCTGGCGGGCGATCGCATCGGTGTGGTGGCGTTCGGCGAGAGCGCCCACACCCTGGTGCCGCTCACGGCCGACCATGCCCTGGTACGGAGCCAGCTGGCGCGGCTGGAAAGCGGCCTCGCCGGCCGCTTCAAGGCCATCGGCGCCGCCGTGGCCCAGGCGGTGCAGGCGGCGCGGCGGGTGCAGGGCGGCGAGCGGCGCCTGCTGGTGCTGCTCACCGACGGCCAGCAGCCCACCGGCGCCATCGCCCCGCTGGCGGCGGCGCAACTGGCCGCCGACGAGGGCCTGGCGCTCTACACCGTGGCCATCGGCGCGACCTCCTATGCCGCCGCCGAGGAGGGCGCGGGCAACCTCATCTATCACCCCGCCGACCTGGAGCTGCTGCGCGCCATGGCGGCGCAGACCGGCGCCCGCGCCTACCACGCCGACGGCAGCGCCGCCCTGGCCGCGGCGATCCGCGACATCACCGCCCGCCCTGCCGCGGCCGACGACCGGCCGCCGCGCCACCGCCGCCTCCCGCTCTACCCCTGGCCGCTGCTGGCGGCGGCCCTGCTGCTGCTGACCGGCATGCTGCCGCGGAGGCGGGCATGAGCGCGCTGCACTGGCGCGAGCCGCTGTGGCTGCTGCTGGCCCTGCTGCCGCTGCTGCCTTTTCTCTGGCGGCGGTTGCGCGGCGGCGAGTACGCCGCGCCGCACCTGTTGCCCTGGGTGGCGCTGCCGCCGGGGCGCCGGCCGCTGTGGCGCAACGCCGCCTGGCTGGCCGGCTGGGGGCTGCTGGCCATGGCGGCGGCCGGGCCGCGCCTGCCGCTGGACGGTGGGGAGGCGGCGCTCAGCGGCGGCACCGTGCTCGCCTTGGTGGACCTGTCGCGCTCCATGGCCGCCGCCGACGTGCTGCCCGACCGCCGCCGCCGCGCGGCACTGGAGTTGCACGCCCTGCTGGAGCAGGCGCGCGGCAGCCGCATCGGCGTCATCGTCTACGCCGGCCGGCCCCACCTCTACGTGCCGCCCACCGCCGACCATCAGGCGCTGCGCTTCTATCTGGAGAGCCTGGACCGGCTGGTGCTGCCCACCCACGGCAGCCGCCTGGCACCGGCCCTGGCGCTGGCCCGCAGCACCCTGGCCGGGGAGGCCGGGGCGGTGGCGCTGTTCACCGATGGGACCGACGACGCGGACGCGGCGGCGGCGGTGCGCGCCCTGACCGAGACCGGGGCGACGCTGCACGTGCTGGGCCTCGGCACCGCGGAGGGCGAGGCGATCCCGCTGCCCGGCGGCGGCTGGCTGAAAGACGCCGAGGGCCGCCCGCTGATCGCCCGCCTGGACGAGCCGGGCCTCGCCGCCCTGGCGCGGCTGGGCGGCGGCAGCTACCGCCGCATCGCCCCCGGACCCGCCGACTGGTCGGCCCTGGTCGCCGGCCTGCCCGCCGCCGCGCCGGGGCCGGAGGCCGCCTGGCGCGAGCTCTATCCCCGGGCCCTGCTGCCCGCCGTGCTGCTGCTGTTCCTCGCCCTGATGCCTTACGGTTTTGGCCGCGCCGCCCTGGGCCTGCTGCTGCTGCCGGCCCTGCTGCCGCCGCCGACGCAGGCGGCCGACACGAGCGAGGCCTACCGCGCCTACCAGACGGGCGACTACGCCACAGCGGCAGTTCTGTATTCCGATCTGCCCGGCGCGAGCGGCCGCCTGGGCGAGGGCGCCAGCCACTACCAGGCCGGTGATTATGTGGCGGCGGCACAGGCCTTCACCGCGGCGGTGCTGGCGGCGCGGGACGACGGCGCGCGCGCCGACGCCCTGTTCAACCTGGGCGCGGCCCTCTACCGCCGGGGCGACTACGCCGGCGCGGCGCAGGTGTACGGCGATGTACTGCGCTACCGCGGCGATGACGCCGCGGCAGCCCACAACCGGGCGCTGAGCCTAGCCCTGTGGCAGGCGGTGCAGAGCCATTTGGGCACCGAGGCCGCGGCGCGCCCCGGCCGCGGCCCGCGCAGCGGCCGTGCCGTGCCCGGCATGTCCCTGGGCGAGGACGTGCGCCTGTCCCTGGACGACGCCGCGGCGGCGGCGCCGCTGCCGGCCCTGCCCGCCGACGCCGCCACCCTCATCGAACACGGCCTGGAGCATGCCGCCCTGGCGGCGACGGGCGCGGGTGCCAGCGGCCGCGCCTGGCAACAGGACCTGGCCCAGGCGCGCCTGCGCATGCTGGCGCTGGAGGACGACCCCGCCCTGCTGTGGCAGCGCCTGTTCGAGGCCGAGGAGGGCTTCCCCGCCCCGCTGCGCGAGCCGCGCGAGATGCCGGGGGTGGCGCCGTGGTGAGCTGTGGAAAAGACAGTTTTGTCGCAACAGCAGCCAGGTATAGGGCGCCCCATGGGCGCCGCGCCAAGGCGGGCGCGGCCCGCCCTATGAATCCACCGGGTGTGAGGTGGACGCCTGCCTATTCAGAAACCGCAGCAGGTCTCGCCGATGGTGTAGCCCGGCGCCGCGGCGGTGAAATCTTCGTGTTGTTCCTGCTGCTGGCGCTGCTGCCGCCCCTGGCCGGCGCCGTCAGCCTGGAGCTGGAGGCGGCGCAGATGGAGCTGGGCCAGCCGCTGCGCGGTGTCGTCCTGACGGCGCAAGCGCCTACCGCCGAGACGCTGCAGCCGCTGGAGGCGGACTTCGCCGTGGTGGTGCGCGGCGGGGCCGAGCGGCAGGCCGATGGCCGTTATCGTTTGGGCTTCAGCCTGTATCCGCGGCGCGAGGGCGCGGTTCCCTTGCCTGACGACATCACCGCACGAGTCTCCTCGAAACAACTCCCTCCCCCTCAGGGGGACGACTGCACGGATGCAGTCGGTCGGCCGTGTCGGGAGCATGCGGCCCAGGGCCGGGGTGAGGGGATCAGAAGCATCTTCGTGACCGCCGCCATCGAACGCGGCCAGCTCCTGGAGGTGCGCCAATCGGTATCCACCCTCAGCCCGTGGGTGCGCCAGCAGGTGCTGGTGCTGCTGGAGGTGATCACCCCCGAGCCCTACGCCTCGCTGCAGGCCGACCCGGTCAGCCTCCCCGGCTTCGAGGTGATCCCCCTGCCCGGCAGCAGCGAGAAGGTCGCCACCGCCGCCGGGACGCAGACCCGCCTGCGCGCCGGCTGGGCGCTGTTCGCCGTGGCGCCGGGACGCTACCGTCCTGCGCTGCCACCGCTGCGCTATCGGCTGAGCGGCGCCAGCAGGCGCCTGTTTCCGCTCACGCTGCCGGCGCTGGAGGCCAGGGCGCTGCCGCCCTACGTGCCGCCGACCTTGCCGGTAGGCCGGGTGGAGTTGAGTTCCACTCTGGCGCCGGACGGCCTGCTGCACACCGGCCACCTGGCCCACTGGCGCGTCAGCGTCAGCGCCCCGGCGGTGCCGCCGGCCTGGCTGCCGCCGCTGCTGCGCGGCCTGGCCGCGGATGGCGCCGTCGAGTTCCTGCCGGCGCAGACCACCTACGCCGCCGCGCCCGATGCCGGCGGCATCCATGCCCGCGCCGAGCACCTGATCCCGCTGCGCCCGCGCCGCGACGGCCGTCTCGCCCTGCCCGTGCTGGAGGTGCAGTACTTCGACCCGGACAGCGGCCGGCTGGAGCGGGTCAGCCACGCCCCGCCGCGGCCACTGGTGCTCGGCAGCGCCGCACGCTGGGGCGCGGCGGCCCTGCTGCTGGCGCTGCTGGTCTGGCTGGCGCCCAAGGCCTGGCGCTTTGTTGCTGACGGCTGGCACCGCCGCCGCGCCCGTCGCGCCGCCCTGGCGGCGCTGGCCCGGGCCGAAGACCTCGCGGCCATCCGCGCCGCCCTGCGCCGTTACGCGGAGGCGATGGGCGGCCCCGCCAGTCTGGCCCTCGACGCCTGGTACTGCCGCCACGCCCCCGCTGCCGCCGCCGAACTGGCCGAACTGGCCGCCGCCAGCTTCGGTGGCGGCGATGCCGATGTGATCGCGTTGCGGCAGCGGCTGTGGCGACGGCTGCGGTAGGGATGTGTCGGGCTACGCGCGCCATAGGGCGGGCCATGTCTGTCTTGGCTCGGCGCCCGTGGGGCGCCCTATGATTTGGTAAAGGTAGGGTGCGCATTGCGCACCCTACGGCTTAAACCGGATAGTCCAGCTCCAGCTGATGGCGGAGGGCGAGGATGCGGATCTGGTCGCGCGCCGGGAGGAAGCGATACAGCGCAACGTAGCCTGATTTGCCGTAGGAGATGATCAGTTCGCGGATGTCGCCCTCGATACAGCGCCCGACCAGCGGATGCGCCGCGAGGGTTTCGACCGCACCGGTGATGGCCGCGGCGGCCGCCAGGGCCGCGGTGGGGTCGTGTTCACGCAGGAACCCGAACAGGCGCTCCAGATTGGCGAGTGCGTTTTCCGAATAGATTACTTCTGCCAAGGTTGCGGCCTTGCCGTGGTCTCGCCCTGGGCCAGCCGTTTCAACCACGCGTGCACGTCGTCGGCGCGGTAGACGTTGCCGCCTTCCTCCACGTCCTTGTCCGATTGCAGCGCCTCCTGCACGAACTCATACAGTCGCTCCTCCCGCGCCACCTCCCGCTCCAACGCCTCGACCATCACGCTGTGCGGCGAACGGCGGCTCAACTCGGCCAGCCGCTGGATTCTGGCCTTGAGTTCCTCGGGGATCTTGATGGAGGTGGATACGACGGACATGGCTGCAACCTCTGCGGGCGGGTAGTCGTATCGTAGTACCGGGCAGGGCGAATAGCCAATGCATGGCGTTGTGGGCACAAGCGCTGGATCGGCTAAGGCGTCAGCAGTACGTGAACCGGAACGGCAAGCGCGCGGGCAATGCGCTCGATGTTGTCCAGGGAGATATTGCGCGCGCCGCGCTCGACATGGGCGATGAAGGTACGGTGCAGCCCGCATTCGAAGGCGAGTTGCTCCTGGGACCAGCCGCAGCCCTGTCGCAGGTGGACGATGTTGGCGGCCAGTATCGTCCGGGCAGAAGATGCCGGCTGGTCGGGGGGGGTGGTTTGGGATGACATACACGGGAGTCTCCCGGTCTAGCGCTTTTAAGTCAGCCGTGTTTGAGTCACAATCAAGCGTGGAACCCCATTCCACGGAGGCGAGGAAAATGGATGACAGGGAGCGTAACCTCGAAGAATTGGAGGCGGAGCTGAAGGAGTTGCAGGCCTTGGAGCAGGCCGCCAAGGATGCCGTAGGTCGCGGGGATGCCGAGGCGGCGATAGCGGCGGACATATTCACCCGGCTCATCGCCAGGTGTCGCCGCCAATTGGCGATGAAGCGGGACTCTCAACCGGAGCCGTAAACTGGCCTGTTCTCGCTTGGGCGTGCTAGTGCTTTATGTGTCGAGAAATTATTATCTTTCCGACATATCGCGCCGACGTGTCGTTCTCACCGACACGTCACCTGTATGTGTCGAAATATCTTGAAACAATCGACATATTGACCCAGCATAGCCCCACCTACACCACGGAAGAGCGCGACACCCGACGGACGCCATGGTTTTTGATCCCAGCCGCTCCTACAACGAACTGCCGCCCCTCCCGCCCGCTAAGGAGCTGGAAACCCGCGCCGTGCTGAAACTGTGCACCGAGGCGCGCGTCGCGCTGGCCGAGTTGAAGCAACTGGGCGCCGGCCTGCCCAACCAGGTGGTGCTGATCAACACCATCCCGTTGCTGGAGGCGCAGGCCAGTTCCGAGATCGAAAACATCGTCACCACCACCGACCAGCTGTTCCGCTACGTGGATGCCGCCGGCAACGACCTGGACCCGGCCACCAAGGAGGCGCTGCGCTACCGTACCGCCCTCAAGCGCGGCTTCGACTCGCTGCAAACCCGCCCGCTGTCCACCGCAACGGCGGTGGAGGTGTGCCGCACCCTCAAGGACGCCGACCTCGACATCCGCCGCGTGCCCGGCACGCGCCTTATCAACGACCGCAGCGGCGCCGCCATCTACACCCCGCCGGAGGGCGAGGCGCTGTTGCGCGACCAGCTCGCCAACTGGGAGCGCTTTCTCCATCAGGAGACCGAGCTCGACCCCCTGGTGCGCATGGCCGTTGGCCACTACCAGTTCGAGGCCATCCACCCCTTCGTGGACGGCAACGGCCGCACCGGCCGCGTGCTCAACATCCTGTTCCTGGTCGAACAGGGCCTGCTCGAACTGCCGGTGCTCTACCTCTCGCGCTACATCATCCGCCACAAGGCCGACTACTACCGCCTGCTGCTGGAGGTGACGCGCGAGGGTAACTGGCAGGAGTGGCTGCGCTTCATGCTGAGTGCGGTCAAGGACTCCGCCCACTGGACCGCCGCCAAGATCCGCGCCGCGCAACGCTTGCAGGAACACACCGCCGAGCATGTGCGCCGTCAGGCCCCGGCGATCTACAGCCGCGAATTGGTGGAGCAGATCTTCATCCAGCCCTACTGCCGCATCGGTAATCTCGTCGATGCCGGCATCGCCCACCGCGAAACCGCCTCCAAATACCTCAAGGCCCTGTGCGACATCGGCGTACTGCACGAGATCAAGGCCGGGCGCGAAAAGCTGTTCGTGCACCCGAAGTTCTTGCGGCTGTTGACGGAGGAGGGGAATGAATTTGAGTCGTACCCAGCGACGCACAATATGGCAACGCGCCGAGATGACAGGCAGCAATAAGCCGCCACGACCGATACCGAAACAAGAAACGAACAATTCAGGACGACAACATGACGATTACACTAGCGGAACTGCTGAAAGACACCGCCTACAAACTCAGCCAATTCAAGGCCGAGCAGATCGCGACCCTCGAAGCGTCCATCTCTGTCAAGGAGAGCGGCAAGAAGCCAGCGCCCTATGTCACCTGCCTGGTGCGCGGTAAGCCCATCAAGCTCACGCCGGAAGAGGCGGTACGTCAGCTCTACGTCATGGTGCTGCGCGATGACCTGGGTTATTCCGTCAGTCGCATGGAGCTGGAACACGAAGTCACCTTCGGCCGCGAAAAGAAGCGCGCCGACATCTGCATCTTCGACAAGGACAACACCACCGCGCCCTATATCCTGGTGGAACTCAAGAAGCCCAAGCTCAAGGACGGCAAGGAACAGCTCAAGAGCTACTGCAATGCCACCGGCGCCCCCATGGGGGTCTGGACCAACGGCGAACAGATCTCCTATTACCACCGCAAGGACCCGAACTATTTCGAGGACATCCCGGCCATTCCCTCGGCCCACGAGCGGCTGTCGGACATCCTCTCTGAACGCTGGACCATGGACGACCTGATCCGGCTCGACAAGCTGGTCAACGAAAGAAAATCGCTTAAAGACCTCATTCTGGAAATGGAGGATGAAGTTCTCGCCAACGCCGGGGTGGATGTATTCGAGGAGCTGTTCAAGCTCGTCTTCACCAAGCTCTACGACGAACTGGAGAGCGGCCGCGACCGCAAGCGCCATTTGGTGTTCAAGAACTACGGCGATACCGAAACGGAGCTGAAAACCAAGATACAGGAACTCTTCGATAAGGCGCGCGGCAAATGGGAGGGCGTGTTCCCCGAGGGCGACAAGATCCAGCTCACCGCCAGCCATCTGGCCGTCTGCGTCTCTTCGCTGGAAAAGGTCAAGTTGTTCAACTCCAACCTGGAGGTGGTGGACGAGGCGTTTGAGTATCTGATCAACAAATCCAGCAAGGGCGAAAAGGGTCAATACTTCACGCCGCGCTACGTCATCGACATGTGCGTCAAGATGCTCAACCCCCAGGAGCACGAAACCCTGATCGACACTGCCGCCGGCAGTTGCGGCTTCCCGGTACATGGCATCTTCCACGTCTGGGAGCAGATCATGCGCGACGAGGGACTACCGAAAAGCCACCTCTTTACCACCGAGAAGAAACCCGCCCGCTGCGAAGACTATGTACGGGACAAGGTGTTCGCCATCGACTTCGATGAAAAGGCGGTGCGCGTCGGCCGTACCCTCAACCTCATCGCCGGTGACGGGCAGACTAATGTGCTCCACCTCAACACCCTCGATTACGAGCGCTGGAGTGACAAAACCGACGACGAGGCATGGACCGACATCTACGGCCAGGGCTGGAAGAATCTGCGCAAGCTGCGCCTGAGCAAGACCAGCAACCGCGATTTCGGTTTCGATGTATTGATGGCCAACCCGCCCTTCGCTGGCGATATCAAAGAAACCCGCATCCTTGCCAAGTACGACCTGGCCCGCTCGGTCAGCCTCGACAAGATCGCCAAGGTCGATCCCAAGGACAAGAACATCGTCGATGCCAGCGACGGCGCACCCGGCTTCGCCGAGGCGCTGCACGCCAGTCATGAGGTGATCTATCGCCTGGCCGACGGCACCTATCGCAAGGTCAAGGTCAAGAACCAGAGCAAGGTGGGGCGCGACATTCTGTTCATTGAGCGTAATCTACATTTCCTCAGGCCCGGCGGGCGCATGGCCGTCGTTCTGCCGCAGGGGCGTTTCAATAATGCCAGCGACAAAGACCTGCGCGAATACCTCGCTTCCCATTGCCGTATCCTCGCCGTGGTGGGCCTGCACGGCAACGTGTTCAAGCCCCACACCGGTACCAAGACCAGCGTGCTGTTTGTGCAGAAGTGGAACGACGACCCGGCGGCGGGGCCGCTCTGCCCGCGAGTGGACGACTATCCCATCTTCTTCGCCACCATGCGCGAGCCGAGCAAGGACAACTCCGGCGACAAGATCTACCGCCAGGCCGCCGACGGTTCGCCGCTGCTCGATGAACACGGACATCTCATCGTCAAGCACGACCTGTTCAACCACGATGGCAAGACCGAGGACGGCATCGCCGAGGCGTTCATCGAGTTCGCCAGGAAGGAGCGCTTAAGTTTTTTTCCATGAGCCCCTTTGACAAGGCGCGCTATGAGCGTCTGTTGGAGGGGCTGGAGGCGGTTGAGATTTGGAGAAGCGAATTGAACGCGGAAATGCGGATTGATGCGCAGTATTTCCGGAGGCGCTACCTGCAGGAAGATGCGTGTCGTAGGCATTTCGAAAATGTCGCACTAGATGACGTCGCGTTTATTACCGATGGCCCTCATGGCTATCACGAGGTAGACGATGAATCACCGATTGCGATGCTTACGGCGAAGTGTGCGAAAGGTTGGTTTGCCGATCGAAGTGAAGCCGATCGCATATCAGCGCATACGCACAACTCCAACCTGAGATCGTCACTAAAAGTCGACGATCTCATCCTTTCTACTCGTGGGACAGTCGGGCTTTGCGCGATTGTGGAACGCGATGCGCTCCCATCAAATATCGATCAAGACGTCGCCCGGATCGCTTTAAATCAGGACGCTGGAGTCAAGCCGACATTTCTACTCGCATATCTGAACTGTTCGTTCGGTCAAGACTGGATGGAACGGAACTGCACAGGCATGGTCCAGCAAGGTCTTTCTCTGGCCAGAGTACGTGAGCTTCCCGTGCCGCTGCTTTCAGACGACGTTCAGGCAGCGATCGCTAAGGTCGTTGAGTCCGCTTCTTATCTGCGGCGCAAAGCGAAAGAATCATATGAATCAGCCGAAACAGCGCTCCTCCGCGCCCTCGGCCTGGTGAACTGGCAGACGCCAGAACCGCTGAGCTATGTGCGCAGTAGCCGAGACGCCTTCTCCGCCGGACGGTTGGATGCGGAGCACTTCCAGCCCAGGTTTGACAGGTTATTGGAGCACATTGAGGCTACCGGGCAAAGTTACCCTTTGGCTGACCTACTAACGGTGAATCAGCGTGGCAAGCAACCCGACTATGGCGATTCGGGCTTGCCGGTCGTGAACTCCAAACACGTGAACAACGGGGAGGTTCGCATTGATGCCGATAATCGTTTCGCCATCGTCGATGAAAAGATGTTGCTTATCGAACTGGGTGACGTACTGATCAATGGAACTGGCGTGGGTACCATCGGCCGGGCCGCCACGTACTTGCATAGCGTTAAATCGGTCCCTGACAACCATGTCACAGTGCTGAGGCCAACGCGCGGGATCGATCCCGTGTATTTGTCCGTATTCCTCAACTCGTTGGCGGGACAGATGCAGGTTGAGCAACGTCTACATGGCTCGTCAGGCCAGATTGAGTTGTACCCGAACGACATTGCACAGTTCTCTGTTTGGTTGGCTCCGGCTACGGTTCAAACTGAAATACGTAAGGCTGTTCAAGATAGTTTTGAAAAGAAACAGCAGGCAGGGAAACTACTCGAAGCCGCCAAGCGCGCCGTGGAAATCGCCATCGAAGAGAGCGAAGCCGCCGCGCTCGAATATTTGGCCGATGTCGAGGGAACGGCGTGAGCATGACTGCCGCGCAGCCGGCTCAAGATATCCAGTATCTGTAGGATGGGTGGAGCGCAGCGTAACCCATCGGGGTTGTAGATGTGTCGGGTCGATGGGTTGCGCTGCGCTCCACCCATCCTACAAATTGTCAGCACCATGGGCGAGTAATACCAAGGATGAATGACGTCATGTCGTATATGTTCGATTTGCGCTTTGCGGCCATGGATGCAGATGGCGCTGGTGTCGTGGGTTTGCCGCCGACAATGGCGCTGGAACTGACGGAACACGGCGGCGTGCGCTGGCGGGTAGGCGATGGCAATGCGGCGGTGCGTATCCACATTCCCAGTCTCCATTCTCCGTTCGTGTCGGTCTGGGTTTGGGCCGTGGCCATTGCGCATCGCCTGCTGCCGGTGACGCTGCGGATCGACGAGGAAGGCTGTTATACGGACTTATGCGCCGAGGACAATGGCGGCGGCTTGCGGTTGACGCTGCGGCAGACGAATGCCTTCGGTGAGGTATATCGAAGCCTGCATTGGCGGGAGGCGCGCCTGGGCTGGTTGCAGCGTGTCGGTGCGACCTTTGGCGGTTTTCTGGGCGGTGCCTTCAACGGTTCAGAATGGCACGGCGGCCCGGCCTTCTGGCCGGAGTCGGGGCAGTTTCTGCCCTGGGGCTGGCCGCATGCGCAAGGGTTGTACGCCTCTGCCCATGACAGCGACTGGCCCGCGCCGGCCCTGCATGCGTGGTTCTATCTCTCCCTTGCCCGCCGGTTTGACCCCTTTGTGCTGCGTGATGCCTGGTGCCCGGAGGATCAGGAGGCGTTTGCACGCCTGCGCTATCTGTTCGCACTGCGGCGCCGGAAGGCGCTGGCGTGCGCCTGCGCGGCTCTCGGTGAGCACTTGCCGTCATCGCTGGCGGCGGCGCTCGATGGGCAGTTCGAGGCGGCACGGGATCTGTTCGAGGAGCTGGAGATACAGCGCGAACTGGGTATCTTCGATCGGGCGATCGAAGATTATGTCCGCCCCGAATTGGCCGATGCGCGCGGCCGCGAGCGGCTTTTGCACCAGCTGGCCTTCGGCTTCGAGGCGGCAGTGCATGAATTGGCACACGGCACGGCCTTGCAGCTGCTGCCGCTAGTGCCCCTGGTCCCCGGCGCCTGGCTGGCCGATGAGTGGGCACGGCCCGGCCGTGTCCTGGCGGTGGAAGGGGTGCGGCGGGTGATCGATTGGGGCGAGGTCGGCATCAGCACCGAACAGGGTTTTTACGGCAGTTGGCGCTGGCCCATCGCCGCGCCCCATGGCTTCGTGTTTCCCGATGAACCCTTGTTTCGGCGCTGGCGCCTCTTTGCGACAGCGCCGCAGACAGCGGGTTACACCGTCTGCCCCTGTTGCGGGTATCCGACGCTGGAGGAAGAACCGGAAGAAATTTTGGACTGTCCGTTGTGTGGCTGGCCTCTGTATCTGTTGTCGCGCCATCCCTTGCCCAATCCGGATGCTCCCCTGTTTGATGACGCACGCGGCGATCATGAGGTTTGGCCGACGTTGCGCGAATCAAGGCGCTACTTCACCGTGCATGGTGATGCGTTCTCGCCCGACGATGCGGCACGTGCGGAATGGCTGCGACGTGATGACATATCCGCCTTGCGCTGCAAGCTGGCAGCGCAATTCGACACCTGGCTTGCCGATCCGGCGCGTGATGCGAGTCCGTTGCCCGAAGATGAGTGGCAGCGGCTGGCCTGGATGTCGCGGGAGTAGATTTCATATCGCCGGCTGCAGGCGCTCACCGAAAAGAAAAGGGAGCGTTGGCTGATTACGATATGTAGACACCTGCTATTCTTTGCCCATGCCCAGACTTTCTTTTTTCCTTATCTACCTGCGCTGTTTCTGGCCTGCCGTGCCGGCGGCCGCCTTCACGCTGGGGCTCGGCTGGTTGCTGTGGGGGCTGAGTCCGTGGGTGTCGGTGATGGTGCCGGTTGGCGGCGGCTTGATGTTGTTCGCGATGCTGGCGCTGGTCGACAGTGCGGCGCATTAGCCGCCTTCTTTCTCAATCTCCCTTGGCCTGAGAAGCGTCCTTACCTTTTCGTCAGCCCTGCGGCCATGAACCCGCCCCACGGTACGGTGGTGGGCAGAACAGATTCAATGACGCGGGAAGTCCATTTGCCGTCGGGTAGGAAGATGGCGTAGCCCAATCTCAGTTCGGTGGATGCGGGTTCAAGCCCCGCAACCCAGGCGCGCACCGCCGCCGCGTCATCCCAGCGGGCGCCGGCGTAGGTGCCTCTGCCGGCCTTTTGCCGGTATAGCAGGCTGCGGCGGTGCAGCAGGCCCAGCACCACGCCGCGGCGGGCGACGCGCCACATCTCGCTCAATGCCTGCGCCGGGTCGGGAACGAAGCAGAGGGAGGTGACGGCGGCGCAGTGGTCGAAGCTCCCGTCGGCGAAGGGCAGGGCCTGCGCATCGCCTGCGCGGTAGTCGATGGCGCCGCCCAGGGTGCGGGCGTAATCCAGGGCGGCGGCATCCGGGTCGAGGCCGGTGACGTGCAGCCCCATGGCGGCGTAGCGGCGGGCGAAGTGGCCGGTGCCGGTGCCGACGTCGAGCAGGGTCGCACTGCGCTCCATCGGCAGCAGGCGCCACAGCAGCGCGAATTCGCGCTGCGCGATCCAGGCGCCGCGCGGGGTGTGGTACCAGGCTTCGTAATCCTGCGGCGTGTTCAATGGGTGCGCAGTTTCAGCACCGGCGCCAGCAGTTGAGGGTCGTCCCACTCGCGGCCGCCGATGGCGCGGTAGGCGATGCGGCCCTGTGGGTCGACCACGAAGGTGGCGGGCAGCCCCTGCACCGGCCACAGGCCGAGCACGCTGCTGTCCAGGTCGAGCAGCAGGGGGAAATCCACCGGGTAATTGGCGGTGAACTGGAACACCGTATCGGCGCTCTCGCCGACGTTGACCGCCAGCATCAGCACGCCCTCGGCCTGCAACTGTTCCCAGGCGCGCTGCATGGAGGGCATCTCCTCGCGGCAGGGCGGGCACCAGGTGGCCCAGAAGTTGACGATCACCGGGCGGCCGCGCAGTTCGGACAGGCGCCAGGTCTTGCCGTCCACGTCCTGCAGGGTGAAGTCCGGTGCCGGCGGCAGGCCGGCCACCGGGGTGAGGGTCTGTTTGCCGGCGGCGGAGGCGCACAGCGGCAGCAGCAGGGCGGTGAGCAACAGCCAGAATCGCAGCATGTAAGGTCTCCTCATCACAGTTATTCACCGCCCGATATTGATGGGCATTCCGGGCTTGGGGCAGCGATGCCCCTGTAGGAGCGGATCGTATCCGCGATCCGGCGCCAAATCAGAACCCGGCAGGTCGCGGATACGATCCGCTCCTACAGGGGACGTTCATTGATCGGCGGCGCATTGCATGGCGGGGAAGCGCTGTCGTTTGGGCACATCACCGCTGCGCCACACCACCTCCAGATCGAAGCGGCTGCCCGGCGCGAGGCCGAGGGTAATCATGCCCATATTCCAGTCGCCCGGCGCGAAGCGCTGCTCGGTGGGGAACAGGGACCAGCGGAAGGCGATGCGTGCCGGCTGGCTGACGCCCATGCGTTCCCATTCTTTCTGCCACTGCGCCTCCAGGCGCAGCGGCTGCGCGCTGCCGCCGACGGGGTGCACGCGCCACTCGGCCAGGTCCAGCGCCAGGGGCGCGGTCGCGTCGGTACCGTTGCGGATGATGGCCTGGAACACGCAGTCCGCCGCCAGCGGCTCGGCCTGTTCCGGCAGGAAGCCGCGGCCCTGGAAGAAGGCGCGCGTCTGGTCCGGCAGGCGCTGGGTGAAGGTGAAGGAGGCGCCCTCACCCTGCCAGTGCCAGCCGGGCAGGCCGCTGCCCTCCTCGCTCATCTGCTGCACCGCAGCGGCGGCCGGGCCGCAGGCGAGCAGGAGCAGCGTCAGGCCAAGGCGCATCAGTGCGCCTCGATGAACGCCACCGCGGCGTCGGCCAGCTCCTCGGCGTAGAGGTCGAGGAAGAAGTGGTCGGCGCCGTCGATGGTGACGAGCTGGGCATGCTTGCCGGGCTGCACCTCGGCCATCTTCTGCGGCAGGTCGCGCACGGTGGTGTCGTCGCCGCCGGCGATGACCAGCACCGGCTTGCGCACCTCGCGCAGCACCGTCGGCGTGTCCATGCGCGGGTCGGGCTTGTGGTAGGAGAGGAAGGCGGCGGCGGTGGCCGTGGTCTGTGGGCAGTAGATGAAGTCCACCGGCTGCAGCAGGGTATCGCCCTGGCCCTTGGCCACCAGGGCCTCGGCCTTCTTCAGTTCGGCGGCGAGGGGTTTGCCGTAGCGGGTCTGGTAATTCTTTTCGTCATAGCCGGCGCTCCAGGTCTGCGGCGCGGCGAGGACCAGGCTCCTGATCGGCGCGCTGTCGTGGGCGGCGGCGTAGCGGGCGATTTGGTTGCCGCCGCGCGAGTGGCCGAACAGCACGATGGACTGCACGCCCTGGCCCTTGAGCCAGTCCAGCCACAGGCCGACCTCGTCCACCGCGTCGGTGTGCAGGTGGCGGTGCGGCGCGGCGCAGTCGTACATGCCCTCGCGCTGGCTCTGGCCCAGGCTGAGGTTCACCGCCAGGGAGCTGTAGCCGCGCTCACGGAAGGCCTGCTGCAGGGTAGTGATGATTTCCATGCGGTTGTGGGCCAGGGTGCCGTGCAGCATCAGGATCACCGGCCCGGCCTTCCAGTCGTCGCCGGCCCGTTCCAGCTCGGCACTGACCTGCAACCCCTGGTGGGTCAGGGTGAGGGTTTCGGCCTGGGCGTTGCCGAGGGCGATGAGCAGGCACAGAATGGGTAGCAGGCGTTTCATGATGACTCCTCTGATGCAGTGTTATAATTCAAGCTGTTTATTGAATATTTGAAGGGGGCGCCCCGACGATGTCAAGCCAAGGCTTCAAACAGCAACTCTTCGAGCAGTTCGCCCGCGTGGCGAAGGCGATGGCCAACGGCAACCGTCTGGAACTGCTGGAGTTCCTCGCCCAGGGCGAGCGCACGGTGGAGGCCCTGGCCAAGGTCTCCGGCCTCACCGTCGCCAACACCTCGCAGCACCTGCAGCAGCTGCGCCAGGCCGGGCTGGTGGTCGCCCGCAAGGAGGGGCAGCACGTCCACTACCGCCTCTCCGGCGACGATGTCATTGCCGCCCTGGAATGCCTGCGCCGGGTGGCGGAGACCCACCTCGCCGACGTGTCGCGTCTGGTGGACACTTATTTGACCGTCAAGGACAGCCTGGAACCGTTGCCCGCCACCGAACTCCTGAGCCGCGCCCGCGATGGGCTGGTCACCGTGCTCGACGTGCGTCCGCCCGAGGAGTTCGCCGCCGGCCACCTGCCCGGCGCCATCAACATCCCGCTGGCCGAGCTGGAGCAGCATCTGGCCGAGCTGCCCAAAGAGAACGAGGTGGTGGCCTACTGCCGCGGGCCGTACTGCGTCCTCGCCTTCGAGGCGGTGCGCCGCCTGCGCGCCCAGGGCTACCAGGCGCGGCGCCTGGAAAACGGCTACCCGGAGTGGAAGCAGGCCGGTCTCCCCGTTGAATAGCCCCGCCCTGCCGTGGGGTGGATAAGCGCCGCACATCCACCAAGCGGGCAGGTGCGAGGGGCAAGGTACGAGATACGAGGGCGGTGTGCGCTGCGCGCATGTTTGAGTTCATACATCGCACCAGGCAGCGAGTTCATTCCTCGTACCTTGTCCCCCGTATCTCGTACCTGTGTTATTCCCATCTCCCCTGCGCATAGCGCACCTGCGCGCCGCCCTCACCCTTGTGCACCCAGGCCAGGTGCAGGCGGTCGCCGTGCCACAGCAGCACCGGGTTGTCCTGGCTGCCGGGGCCGGCGGCGCCGGTTACGGTGAAGTCGTCGCTCCACTCCTTCTCGCTGTGACGCGTGGACAGCCAGATGTCCGGCGTATCGTCGCGCGGGTCGTCCCAGGCGGCGACCACGCCGTGGGGCGTGACGGCCACGGCTGGGTGCCACTGGGGCTTCTCCGCGCCGAAGGCGTCCTGGGCCTTTTCGTTGGCGCCGAAGCTCTGGCCACCGTCGGCACTCACGCCGGCGTAGGTGTCGTAGCCGGAGAGGAAGTCGCGCTTGTCCATCCACACCGCCGCCACGGTGGCGGCGCCGTCGCCGGCGAGGGAGACGCGGGTGACGCCGGGGCCGCGGCCGAGGCCCAGTTCGGCGGCGCTGCTCTGGCGCGGGATTTCGTTGAGCGGCTGCGGCGTGCTCCACTGCGCGCCATCACTGCTGGTCGCGGTGAGCAGGCGGGTGTGGCCGGCGCGGCGGTCTTCCCAGGCGATGGCGTAGCCTTGCGCTGTCGCCGCCAGGGAGGCGTAGAGCTGTTCGTCCTGGGTGGGGCTGGTGTCCACGGCGCGGGCGGCGCCGGTACTGATCTGCATGCCGTCCACGGCGAGCGGGGCGCTGACCAGGCGCAGGAAGCGGCCGTCGCGGCGCCCCCAGGCGGCGTGGAGGCGGCCGTTGCCGGCGGCCAGGGTGACCTGGGCCGATACGGTTTGGTCCAGCGGGGTGGGCGCGCCCTGCGCTGTGGCGCTGAACACCCGCGCCACCACCTTGCCGTCCTGCTCGAAGGCGGCGAGGAAGCGGTCGCCACCCAGGCCGACCACCACCGGCTCGTAGGCCTCCCTGCCGGTGCTCAGGCGCAGCGGGGCGGCAAAGCCGGGCCGGTCGAGCCGGCGCAGGGCGGCGTAGACCTGCGGGCTGCCGTCGCGGTTGTCCTCCCACACCACGGCGAGGCGGTCGCCGCTGGCGGCGAGGTTGCCGCGCCCGGCGGATTCCAGGTGGGGGAACAGCTTCACCCGCGGTTCGCCCGATGCCGCTTCGAAGTCGGCGAACACCCACTCCGCCTGTGCGGGCAGGGTCAGCGCCAGGCCCAGCAGTCCGGCTGCCAGCATTCTCATGCCGGGTTCTCCGCCAGGAATTCCAGCAGTTTCATCTTTCGGTAGTGGCCGCCCTGGATGTAGCGGTCGAAGTCGCGGAAGTCCTGCACGGTCTTGAAGCCCGGCACCTTGAGGATGGGGCTGCCGTCCGGTTCCAGGTAGAGGAACACCGGGGTGGCGAAGACGTTGAGGCGGGCGCCCAGCTCCATTTCGGTGAGGCGCTCGCCGGAGGGCAGGGTCAGGCGGTTGCCGCTCTCGGCGTCGACGTAGACCAGCACGTAGTTGTCGCTGTAGCGCTGTTTCAGGCCGGCGTCGAAGAAGCTCTCCTTGTTGGTCTTGTCGCACCAGGCGCAGCCGTAGCGGCCGAAGTAGAGGAAGATCTTCCTGCCGCTGGCCTGGGCCTGGCGCAGGCCCTCGTCGTAGGGCACGAAGGCGTAGCCGGCCGGGGGATCGGCCTGCACGGCGGCGGCAAACAGCAGGGTGGCGAGGGCCAGCAGGCAGGTCAGGGCGTTCATCGGGGGCTCCGTGTGTCGGCTTGCTTGTGTTGAGTGGGGGCGGCGCGCGGCTTTATTCCACCTGTGGCCATAAGATAGTCATTGGCTATTGAATCGATACAAACAATCCATTTCACCTATTTCGTGGCGCCGCTATCCTTTAGCCCATGCAGCAACATGCCACGGGGGACGCCGCCATGACCAAGACCGTTACTTTCGCCATTACGCATTTCACCATCGCCTTCGGTGTGGCCTATGCGCTTACCGGCGATGTGGTGGTCGGTGGTGCCGTCGCCCTGGTGGAGCCGGCGGTCAATACCGTGGCCTACCACTTCCATGAGAAGGCCTGGGGCGTGTTCGGCCGCCGGGCGAACGCCCGGCCGGTGGAGGCGGTGCGGGCATGAAACTGCCAACCGACCCGCACCTGCTCTACAGCCTCATCAATATGAAGCTGCGCAACGACTATGCCGATCTGGATACGCTGGTGTCTGGCCTGGATGTGGACAAGGCGGAGTTGGTACATCGCCTGGCGGCGGCCGGTTATCGTTACGACGCCGCTCGCAATCAGTTCCGAGCGGCACGGGAGTAGGGCCGGCTTCAGCCGGCCAGATGTTGATACCGCTCTGGCTGTGGCCGGCTGAAGACGGCCCTGCATGGCACTGCCTAAATGATGTTGGTATCCGCCAGATAGGGCGCAAACAGCGGCTTCAGGTCTTCCAGCGTCGCCCCCAGTTCGTGCGGCATGCCCTTGACGAACATGTCGAGCAGGACGATGGCGTTGATGGCGCCGTCCTCGCGCTTGATGGAGCGGATGCGCTCGGCCATGCCCTTGTTCACCCTGGCCACCTTCTCGTAGAAACGAATCAGCCCCTTCATGTCCATGTCGGCGGACAGGTTGTCCTGCCAGCGGTAGTACTGCGCCAGCATGTACATGGAAGCGGCGCGGTAGAAGGTCTCCTCCGGGCTGGCGAAGGGCAGGTGAAAACGCGCCATGGGCTTGAAGAACTCCGTCACCGGGCAGCCGCTGGTGGCGATGACCACCCCCATCAGCGAGCTGATGCCTTCCTGCGCGGTGGCGCTGCGGGTGAGGGTGCGATCGTCCACCACCACGGTGACCTTGACCTCGTCGATGGAGGTGACGTCGCTCAGCTGTTCCACCACCGGCGACAGGTGTGCCGCCAGCGGGCAGTGGGTATAGGAGCCGTAGGGCAGCTGGCAGCCCTCGCACTGCTTGAACTCCAGTTTCGTCCATTCCGGCAGTACCGGCGGCAGCGGCTCGCGTGGCGCCAGGGTGGCGCCGTCGAGGTGCAGCTGAAACAGTTCCTCGCGTCCGCTGGGAAAGCTGAAGCGGTATTCGTAGCTGACCGTGTCCATTGTGCGTTTTGTGTGATGAGTGTTGGCACGGCAGTGTAGCCAGAACCGACGGCTATGGGCTAGAGCGGCGGCGCTGCTATGCTTGGCTGAGAGAAACGCTTGGTTTCTGCCGGGGGCGGGTATGACAGGAAGGGTTTGCGCCGCACTGTTATGGTTGCCGCTGGCGGCGGCGGCCGAGCTGCCGCGTGGCGACTGTCAGGCGCCGGCGCCGCGCAGCGATCTGCGCCACTGCGACTTTTCCGGCCGCTCCCTCGCCGGCATGGACCTCGCGGGGGCACGCTTCGCCGGGATGCAGCTGGAGAACATGAACTTTCGCAACGCTTCGCTGGCCGGTGCCGATTTCCGCGCCGCCAATCTCAAGTGGACCCATTTTCAGGATGCCGATCTGCGTGAGGTGGATTTCACCAGTGCCGATCTGTTCCACGCCACCTTCGATGGCGCGCGCCTCGATCATGCGCGCTTCAACAAGGCCTTCATGTTCGGCGCCAACCTGCTGCAGGTGCAGGCGCCGCAGGCCGATTTCACCGATGCCTACCTCAAGGACGTGCTGTTCGACTCATCCGATTTGAGCGGTGCGCGCTGCATCGGCTGTTTCCTGCGCAGCGGCGGCATGGCCGGGGCGCGTTTGCATGGTGCCGATTTCAGCGGCTCGGACATGACCGGCCTGGACGGCGAGGCGACGGACTTTTCGCAGGCGCGGCTGGTCGGCGTGCGCTTCAGCAGTGCCATTCTGCGCTATGCCCGCTTCCGCGAGGCCGATCTGGCGCAGGCGGATTTCATCCACGCCGATCTCACCAATACCGAGTTCGGCGGCGCGAAGAATCTGCCGCCGTCGGTGAGCGAGACCCTGATGCGCTACTTCGGTGCCGAAGAGGCACGCTAGCGCGAGTCGCAGGGAGGAAACCATGCAAATGAAAACGGGTACGGTGCGGCGCGCATTGCTGCGGCGGCTGGCCGCGGCGGGACTGGTGCCGCTGCTGACACCGTTGTTGCTGGCGATGTCACGCCTCCCGGCGGGGCGCACCATCTACCGCCTGCAGGGCACGGTGCGCGTCAACGGCCGGCCGGTGGACGAGACCACGCTGATCACGCTGGGCGATGTGGTCGAGACCGGGTCGGACGGCATGGTGATCTTCGTCGTCGGCAGTGATGTATTCATGGTCAAGGCCGGCAGCCGTTACGAGGTGCAGGGCAGCAACGGCGTGGTGCAGCTGTGCCGGTTGGTGACGGGCGCCGTGCTGCAGGTGTTCGGCAAGGGGGCGCGGCGGCTGGAGAGCGGTGATGCGGTGATCGGCGTGCGCGGCACGGCGGTCTACATGGAGGCACGCCGCGACGAGAGCTATGTCTGTACCTGTTACGGTGAGGCGGAGCTGTCGTCGCGCAGCGACCCGCAGCTGCGCGAGACCGTGCGCACCACCCATCACGAATCGCCGCGCTGGTTCCGCCGCGGCAGCGATGGGCGGCCCCGCATCGAGCCGGCGCCGGTGATCAATCATACCGACGACGAACTGATCCTGCTGGAGTCGCTGGTCAATCGCACGCCGCCCTTCCTGCTGCTCGACTTCGGTGGCGACCGCTACTGATGGCGGCGGGAATTGCCGCGCCTGCCGGCTGTTGTTAGTCTGTGCCGATGCAGTGCCCGCCGCCCGGCGGGAAAAACAATAACGAGGCCCATGCATGAGTGACAAGGACACGCCCGCGGGACAGCACGACGAGGACGATCTGCTGGCGGATTTCCGCGATGTGGCGGGCGATGATGATGGCGATACCTCCCGGCAGCCTGATGACCTCAATACCGATCTGGATGCCCTCGATGCCTTTCTCAACGAGTTCGGCCAGGGCGAGACTGCGGCACAGGGAGAGATCGAACCGGCAGAGCTGGCGGCAGCAGCGGATGAAATGGCGGAGCCGGAGGAGCCGGAGGAGCCGGGAGCAGATACTACGGAACCGGCAGACGTCGCCGATCCCCTGCTGGAAGAGGTAGCCCTGGCGGCGGCGGACCCGGCGCTGGATCTCTCCGCCGTGGAGGAGGAGGTCCCCGAACTGAGTGCCGATGTCGCCCCCGATGACCTGGACCTCGGCGGGATGGAGGACATGGCGCCGCCCGAGCCGCCGCAGCGTGCCCCGGCCGCCGGCCGCAGCGGCGACCTGTTCGCGGCATCGCCTGCTGCCGCCCCGGCCGCGGCGCCGGCGCCCGTATCAATCATGGCGGATGAGGACGAAGCGGCGATGGATACGAACAAGACCCTGGACATCTCCACCATCGGCGTCGCACTGGTTTCCCTGGTGATCGCGGCGGTGGCCGGCTGGTTTGCCGTCAGCCTGCACGGCCAGATGAACGACCTGCGCGCCGAACTGGCCCTGCTGCGCCAGCAGCCGGCCGGGGCCATCGCCGGCCCGGATCGGCAGACCCAGGAAAACCTTGCGCTGCTCACCCAGCGCGTCAACGAGATGGCGGTGCTGCTGGATGGCCCGCTGGGCCACCTGAGTGATTCCGGCGCGCAGATCAACAGCATGAATCTGCGCCTCGATGAACTGGAACAGCGCCTCAAGGCGCTGGGGGATGAAGTGGCCCAGGCGGCACGCACGGCCGAGGCGGCAGGCAAGGCAGCGGCAAAATCGGCGGCGCCGACAGCGCAGCCCACTGCCAAGGCTGCCGCCAGGCCGACGGCCAAGGCGCCCCAGCCGGCGGCCAAACCCGCCGCGGCGGCGAGCCAGCCGACCGGCGGTTGGGTGGTGAATGTAGCCTCGCTCACCGATGCCAAGGCGGCGGAGACGGAGAGGCAGCGCATGCAGCAGGCCGGTTTCAACGTCGAGGTGCAGACGGCGCAGATGGATGGCCGCACCTGGCACCGCGTGCGCGCCACCGGCTTCAGTTCGCGCGAACAGGCCCAGGTCTACAGCGACATGATCCGCCACAAGATGGGCGTGACGCCGTGGGTGGGTCTGGATAAATAACTAGAATCCATCTCATAAATGTTCTGCATGACGCTGTAGGGCCGGTTTCAACCGGCCTGGCCGGCTGAAGCCGGCCCTACGCTCAAGTGCGGCGCCATTCCTGCCAGATCAAGATAATTTTGAGATGGGTTCTAGCGTAGGAGCCGAGTCCTCTCGGCGAATCGTGCCGGGGCAGGCGCTGCCTTCGCCCACGGCGTGGACTCTTGCGTTCAGACCAGCAACATCACGCCGATGGCGCCGAGCAGCGTGAAGGCGAAGCGGCGCATGGCCAGGTCCGGCAGGGGCGGCGGATAGCGACGGCCGGCCACGGTGGCGAGAAACACCACCGGCAGGCACAGCAGGCTGAGCTGCACCATCTCCAGGGTGATATCCCCGGCCACTCCCACGTAGAACAGACGCGCCACGGTGGCGACCGCAAAGGTGGCCAGCAGCGTCGCGCGCACCACGGCCAGTGGCAGCGGCTGGCGGTAGAAATGGAACACCAGCGGCGGCCCGCCGATGGAGAACATCCCCGCCAGGATGCCGCCGGCGACACCGACGCCGGCATCCACCCAGCCCGGCGCACGGCGGGCGTGCGGATGCGGCCGCAGGGCCAGCAGCACGCCGCCGGTGAGGATCACCACGCCGAGGATCACGCGCAGGGTTTCCACCGAGGTGCTGTGCAGGGCGTCGAGCAACAGCACACCCAGCCCGATCGCCGGCAGCATGCCGAGCAGGGTGAAGCTCACGCCGCGGCGATCGATGTGGTGCATGGCGCGGTGCAGGGCGAGAAAGTTGTTGGCCAGGGCGGTGAAGCCGACCACGATCGCTGTGAAGGCCACCGGGGCGAGATCGAACAGGGTGATGCCGCCCATGACGATGAGGCCGAGGGCGAAACCGGTGACGGTCTGCACGTAGGCGCCGAGGGCGACGACGAAGAGGAAGGCGGCGAGGGTGAGCGGGTCCATGGTGGGGGCGGATTATGCCCCTGAGCTGTCCTTATTCCCAGTTGCGCGTGCAGTCCAGATGGCGCCAGATGCGATCCATGCCGGGCAGGCCCTCTTCCAGCATCACGGTCAGCGGCTGGCCGCGGAAATGGCGGTTGCGCGTGGTGAGCCAGAAACCGGGCATCTTGGGGTTGAGGGGGAATACCACGTGCAGGGCCTGGTGGATGCCGATGAGATGCACGGCGCGGGCGAGCAGGTCGTCGTCGTCGGGCAGGGCCTTGCCGCGGCTGAATTTGGTCAGCTCGCGGGTGGCGGTATCTTCGGGCAGGCCAAGGAGGGTGATCTGGTATTCTTCGCGAATGTTCCAGTCATCCAGCACGCTCATGACGAGGGTGGCGAGTTGCTCGCGCTCCTGTTGGTTGTAGTGGGACAAAAGTTGATGCTCCTGCAAGGTCTTTACCCATTATCACGGACGCGCCGCCCCACGTCAAAAAAGCATCATGCCGACCATTCTCGAATCCACCGCGCAATTCACCGCCTTTTTGCAGCAGAACCCCGCCGTGGCGGTGTATTTCAGCGGCCCGGACTGCGCCGTCTGCCAGGTGCTCAAGCCGCGTGTCCTGGCCTTGCTGCAACAGGAGTTTCCGCGTATCGCCGTGGCGGTGGTGGACTGTGCCGCCGCGCCCGAACTGGCGGCGCAGCAGGCGGTGTTTGCGGTGCCGGTGGTGGCGGTGTATTTCGATGGCCAGGAGCTGTTGCGCCTGGCGCGCAATTTCACGCCCGGACAACTGGCGGCGGCGCTGGAGCGGCCCTATGCGCTGTTCTTTGACTGAGCGTCTGTGCGTCCTGGCGTTGCTGCTCTGGGCGTTGCCCCTGCCGGCGGCGCCGGTGCAGTGGCCGGCCACCGATGCCACCGTGGCAGAGACGGCGGAACTGATTCGGTATGTAGTGGCCATCAATGGCGCCGAGCGCGTCGATGGCGTGACGCTGGCGCTGCCCGATCAGGTGAGCCGCTATTACTGGCAGCGCGAGTTTCGTCCCGCCTGGTTCGACCGTGACGGCATTTTCATCGAGGCCGGGGAACTGCTGCATGCGCTGCGTCAGGCCGAGGCCGAAGGCCTGCCGGTGGGCGACTATCCCATCGCCGCCATCGAGCAGCGCCTGTTCGGCCCCATCGACGACATACAGCAACTGGCGCAGCTCGACCTGCTGCTTACCGATGCCTTCCTGCACTACAGCCTGAATGTCTACAGCGGGCGTATCGACCCGCGCCGCGCCGGCAGTGATTGGTTCATTCCCTACAGCCCGCTCGACCCCGCTGCACTGCTGCCGCAGGCGCTGGCACAGCACAACCTGTCCGCGGTGCTGGCCGAGCTGCCGCCGCGGTACGAGGGGTATCGCCGCCTGCGGCTGGCCTTGCAGCAGTACCGTGCCGCTGCGGCGCAGGGCGGCTGGCCGGAGGTCGCGGGCGGGGAGATTCTGCGTTTCGGCGCACGTGAGCCGCGTGTGGCGCAGTTGCGCCGCCGCCTGTGGCTGTCCGGTGATCTTGCTGCGGCCGAGGCGGCGGAGCCGGAGCTATTCGATGCGGCCATCCGTCGCGCCGTGAGTCGCTTCCAGCGGCGGCATGGCCTGCAGGCGGACGGCAGCGTGGGGGACGCCACCCTGGCGGCGCTCAACGTGCCGGTGGAGCAGCGCATCCTGCAGATCGCCGCCAACATGGAGCGCTGGCGCTGGCTGCCGCGGCAGATGGAGCCGCGCCACATTCTGGTCAACATGGCCGGTTATGATCTGCAATTGGTCGAAGATGGCCAGGTGGTGCTGGGCATGCGCGTCATCGTCGGGCGCGACTACCGCCAGACGCCGGTATTTACCAGCACGATGACCTCGCTGGTGCTCAATCCGCACTGGTATGTGCCGCGCACCATCTTTCGCGACGACATCCTGCCGCGGCTGCGGCGTGACCCCGGTTACCTGCAGCGGGCCGGCATGCGTCTGTTCAGCAGTCTGAACGGCAATGGCAGCGAGGTCGATGTCACGACCATCGACTGGCACGGTGTGGATGGCGACCGCTTCCCTCATACCCTGCGTCAGGACCCGGGGCCGCACAATGCCCTCGGCCGCATCAAGTTCCTGCTGCCCAACCGCTACGGCATCTTTCTGCACGACACACCGGACCGCAGCTTGTTCAACCAGCCGGCGCGCGCCTTCAGCTCCGGTTGCATCCGCCTCGAGGACCCTGTCGAACTGGCGCGCTATCTGCTCGCCGACGAGGAGCGCTGGAGCCGCGTCCGCCTGGAGGAGGCCATCGCGGCGGGCAAGCCGCTGGGCCTGCCCCTGCCCGCGCCGATCCCGGTGTATCTGGTGTACTGGACGGCCTGGGTGGACGGCGAGGGGGGGCTGCACCTGCGCGATGATATCTATGGCCGCGATGCACGTCTGCTGGAGCTGTGGCAGCAAAATGCGACAGCCATCGTCGCAACCGAGCCGGCAAATCCGTAAAATTCCGCCCCATGAAAGCAATGGTTTCCCTTCCGCGCCGCCGTGTTCTTTCCCTTGGCATGGGGGCGGCCCTGGCCCTGATCTCCGCTCCGGTGCTTGCCATCCGCGGTGAGCGCCGTCTCGCCTTCAACAATCTGCACACCGGCGAATCGCTGCACACGGTCTACTGGCAGGATGGAAGGTATGTGGCCGAAGGTCTGGCGGCCATCAACCATCTGTTGCGTGATCACCGCAGCGGTGAGGCGGGGAACATGGAGCCGTTGCTGTTCGACCTGTTGTATCAGCTGCAACAGCGCGTGGGCCTGGCCCGGCCCTATGAAGTGATTTCAGGTTACCGCTCGCCGCAGACCAACGCCCAGCTGCGCCAGAACAGCAACGGCGTGGCGAAGAACAGCCTGCACATGGAGGGACGGGCCATCGACGTGCGCCTGCCCGGTGAGGCGCTGCGGCACCTGCTGCATGCCGCCCGTGATTTGCGCGCGGGCGGTGTCGGCTACTACCCGCGTTCCGGCTTCATCCACCTGGATACCGGTCCGTTCCGCACCTGGGGCGGCTGACCTCTTCGGCGCGGGTATTCCGTCGTCAGATGTTGACGAACTCGCGCCGCGCTTCCAGCACCTTCACCAGATAACGCCTCGTTTCGTCGCGCGGATGCTCGTCGCGCAGGCGACGGTACACCTCCGCCGGCGGCAGGGCGTTGATCACGTCAGGCGCCTTGGCGCGATCCGGCGAGAACATGTTGAACACGTTGCCGGCACCGCCGTTGTAGGCGGCAATGGTGCAGTATTCACGGGTGAGCGGATGCTCGATGCGTCCCAGGTAGCGCTGCTCGAGGATATTGAGATAGGCCGTGCCCAGCTCGATGTTGTGGTCCGCATCGAACAGGTAGTCCTTGCTCGGCGTGTGGTCGTGGCCCTTCACCATCGTATAGGCGTCACGGCCGCCGGTTTCCGGCACCAGCTGCATCAGGCCGTAGGCAGGTGCACTGCTCACCGCAAAGGGATTGAAGCTGCTCTCGGTCTTCATCACCGCATAGATCAGGCTCTTGCTCACGCCGAACTGCTTGGCGTATTTGTCGACGCTGGCGGCGTAGCGCTGGGCCTGGCGATTCTCGTAATCGCTCACCATCGTGATCTGCACGTAGTGCACCTTCCTGCTGCCCTGCTCGGTGTCCACCATGCGCGTCTGCCGTGCCGTGCGCAGCAGATGGTCGGCGTAGCTTTCCGCCAGCGCCGGCGTGTCAATGACACGGCCACGCTCGTCCACCACCAGGCCGTGCAGATAGGGCTTGCCGGACAGTGCCACGCTCTTGTCGGAATACAGATCCACTGCGCGCGGATCGTCCGGCGTCAGCAGGGTAGTGACGATGGCACTCTTCAGGCTTTGCGCCGGCTGGGTTGGGTCCAGCGTCTCCACCGTCACCAGGCCGCGATCGAATTGCACGATGGCGCGGCTCATGTAGTTCTGAGTGTACTTGACGTAGCGCTTGTTGCTCGGGGTGACCGCCTCCTTCCTGCCCCACTGGGTGCCGGCCTTGCCGGAGAGGAAATCCACCAGCTTCTGGTAGTCGCGCCGCGCCGCCTGCAGATCACGCACCAGCTGCACCGGATTCTGCTTGTAACTGGTGGCCTTGTACCTGGCCAGATTAGCGGCAGCGTCGCGCGGGTCGCCGCTGGTGGCGATGCGTACGACGTCGTAGGTGGAACAGGCGCCGAGGGTGGTGATGGCGCAGAGAATGACAAAGGAATTGCGCAAAGTACTCATGGCAGACAAGGATACCCCACGAAGGTGCAGCGGCAATACCCTTTTGTAGGCGCCAGCTTCACAGCATGGCGCGATGGGTTCATCATGATTCGACAAGCTTGAAGTGTGTTTCTTGCCGGGAGGCAGATGATGCAGCGGAGTATTTTTCTCATTCTGATTCTGGCCGGGATGCAGCTTCCGGTCCTGGCGGCACCCTCAGACGGGATTCTGCGGGTGCTGAGCGCCCGTGAGCAGCGGCTGCAGCGGGATATCCCCATGTGCAATCGCGGGGTGGCGCTGGCAGAGCAGACGTTGCGTGATGCGGAAAGCGCCTTGCGTCTGTCGCTCAGCAGCAAGGACCGCGCCGCCGAGGCCTTGGCGCGTGAGGCGGTGGCGGTGAGCCGTGGAAACTATAACGATTACCGCGAATTGTGTGCCGGCCTCGATCAGGACCTGCAGCGGGCCCGCAGGAGTCTGACGCTGGCGCGGCGCCTGCTGGAACGCGACCCCGGCCAGCCGATCGGTGCCGCCGTCATCGAGCAGCGGGGCCAGGTGGAACGCAGCAACCCCGAGAGCGCCTGGGCGCCGCTGGCGGCCGACAGTGCGACACCGTTGCGCTCCGGCGACCGCCTGCGCACCGGCCCCGGCGGCGGCGCCGAATTCATGTTGCAGGACGGTGCCACCGCGGCACAGATCGCCGCCGATACCGAGGTGCAACTGACGCTGGACGATCTGGGCAATGCGGTGGTGGATATCAGCCGTGGCGCGTTCTATGCGGCAGTGACGCCGCTGCTGACGCGCATGAAGCGCATGGAGGTGCGTACCCCGACCGCGGTCCTTGCAGTACGTGGTACCCGCTTTGCGGTACGGCAGGCGCCGGACGGCAGCACCGAGCTGCTGGTGTTGGAGGGCGTGGTGGAGGCAACGCCGGCGGATGGCGGCAGTGCCGTGATGGTCGGGGCCGGGCAGCGGCTGCTCATGCGGCAGGGCGAGCCGCTTGCCGTGGTCGTCATTGACTGGAATACCACCCGGCGCTGGTGGCGCGAGGAGGCGGCGGAATGACGGTGCTGCGTTATGGTGTGGTCGCTTTGCTGCTGCTGGGCGGGCCGTGGCTTGCGCAGGCCGACTGGTGGATCGCCTATTCCCCTGTAATCGTCAAATACACCGGCCAGTCCACCTATTGCTGCTTTCCCACCAAGGCGGCCTGCGAGGCGGCACGCGCGCAGAAGCTGCAGCCGAACGACTCCATCGGCTGCTTCGGTTATGACAGTCCCAGTGTCAAGCAGCAGAGTGGCGGACAGAGCAAGCAGTCTGCCGCGCAGCAGGCCAAGGCGGCTGCCGACGCGCAGGCGCAGAAGGAGGCGCAGCTCAAGCTGCAGGAGCAGAAGTTCCGTGAGGCGATGCAAGGTACGCTGCAAGAGTTCAAGGGGCTGGATTCAGGTGGTGGCTCCGGCGGCCTGACTCTGAAACCGGTGCCGTCTGCCGGTGGTGATGCACTGGGGCAGTTGCGGGGCAGTGCCGCCTGGAGCGATGCGGCGACGCGGGCCAAGACCGACGAGGAGGCACGGACCAAGGCCGAGCTGGGGGCGCAGGGGGCAGGCGGTCTCAAGGGGCCGGACCACGCCGGCAAGGTACCGGAACCGCCGGCGCCGACGCCGGTGGAGGTGCAGCGGCAATTTGTCACGCTGCTGTCCGAACGCAAGCAGGTGAACCGGCAGCAGACTCAGCAGGCCGAACAGCAGATACGGACGCTGGAGCAGAAACTCCAGGCCAGCGAGGAGGAGGCAGCGCGCCAGGAACGTGAACTGGCCGGCCTGAAATTGAAGGAAGCTCCCGCCGCTCAGCCGCAGGAAAGCGATGCGCAACGTCGTGCACGCGAGGCGCTGGAGCGGGCCAGGGCCGAGCAGCAGAAGCTGAAGCAGGAACTGGAGCGGCGGCGGCGCGAGCGCGAGCAACTGGCGCAGGATGAACAGCGTCTGCAGCAACTCGAATCTCAATATCAGGCCGATCCGCAGCGGGCCGGCGCATTGATGGGGCAATTGGGGCGTTAGGGGGAGAAACATGAAACTCGGTACGGTGTGGCTGGTCGGCGTGTTGCTGGTGGTGTCGATGTCATCCTGGGCGCAGGACGTGTCGGAAGAGGCGCGCCGCTATATGGTGCGCGGGCGCACCGCCATCGAGATGGCCAAGACGATGGATGATCTGCGCTATGCGGTGAAGGAACTGGAGCAGGCCGCACGGCTGGCGCCGCAGTGGGCGGACCCCCATTTCAATCTCGGCGTGGTGCAGGAAAAGCTGGGCAATACGGCAGGCGCCATCGCCAGCTTCAGGCGCTACCTCGAACTGGCGCCGGAGGCGGTCGATGCCGCCAAGGTGCGCGACAAGATCATCGCCCTCGAATACATGCAGGAGCGAACCGCGCAGGCCCAGTCGCTGTCGGGTAACTGGAGCGGGTATGCGGTGCGTGTGGAGGGTGACCGCTTTACGGCCGAAGGGAGCAGCCGACCGGCTCCGGTGCAGGTGATCTTTCATGGCGGCTTTCTGCTCGGCGATATGGCTCAGCAACCGGAGCTGCCGGATACGGTGCATCGCTTCGAGGGGCAGATTGCGGGGGCGGTCATCAAGGGCATCGTCACCCGTGAGGCCTTCATCGAAGGGCGTTCCGGTTGCGAGATTCCAAAGGAGCGCAGCGAGTTCACCGGCAAGGTGAATGATGAAGGGACCCAGATGGTGCTGAAATTTCCGCGCACCATCTACAAAGCCGAATGGACCGGTGTATTTTGGGGCCTGGAGAACTGCACGGCAGTGAATGCGAAGGAAACACAGCAGGCCGAACTGGTACTGGCGGTGGCATTGCCGGCGGGTGGCGTGGGCATGGAATTGCAATTCGATACGGCTGACACCCTGCCGGTAGTGGTGCGTACCTTCCCCGCCGGGCCGGCCGAGCAGGCGGGCGTACACGCCGGCGATCGGATTCTGGCCGTCGATGGCCAGACCGTGCGTGGTCTGCGCAATGTCGAGGTGATCAAGCGGCTGCGTGGTGAGCCTGGCACCTCAGTGGCGGTGCGTATCGAGCGCAACGGCATGCCGGAAGAACTGACGCTGACACGTGCCGATCTGGCGGCCATGGTTGCACCACAGCAGGCCGCCGCCGGTGCCACCGGTGCGAAGAAAGGCGTGTCGGCCACCTCCTCCGCCTGCTTCATCGCTACCGCCGCCTACGGCTCGCCGTTCGAGGAGCATGTGGCGACGCTGCGCGAGTTCCGCGACCGGCATCTGCTGACCAACGCGCCGGGACGCTGGTTTGTCGCGC
>JBFLWM010000026.1:0-144492 GCA_040755915.1 Pseudomonadota bacterium
GCGCTTAGTCGCCTTGGTGTATTTCTCGAACCCCGTGGTCATGCTCAGTTGTTTCATTATTCCCGTCCTCGGCTCCGATCATGCGGTTGCAGGATCAGATCGGGGACTTTTGCAGAAGTTCCTTAGGTGCGATAGTCTTGGATGAACCCGTCATAGATAACTCTCGAAGGATGCCGACTCGTTTGCAGCAACCGCTTGCCATGACAACACCGAACCATTTCGAGTATTGCGTTTTGACGTTCGACGAAACCATTATCCTTCCCCCACGCAATCAGGACAATTTCCGACTGTTCCAGAGCTTGAGCGATTGCAGCATCGTTTCGGGGCCCCACTTGCTCTCTGGCGCCAACAAAACCATTCGTTTGGATGAAAGCAAATTGATTCACCACTATCAACCGACCAACGCCGCGGAACTCTTCTAGATTTCTTTCGAACACCACCCTTTCCAATACCTGTACGGATTTATCTGCAAACTCCACGCAGGCGTAGCTTGGGTTTTGCATTATGGCGCACACAGTTTTAGGAGCCGCAGAAGAGCCCATCTTCGTCGCGCTAAGGCGATAGCGAAACACCGGGGGTTCCTCCCGCGAAAACTCCGCTTCTATTTCTAGCCCAGGGCGATGTAAAAAGGTTTGCTTCACTTTGTAGCACCTAACGTGGAGGTGAGCGGTGCTGCGCCGCCTTTTGGCGCAGCGTCCAGCGACCGAAGGGGTCGAACTCGACCGCAGGGTTAGAACTCGGCGCCACGAGATAGTCTTTCGCCACCGTGAAAAGACAACTCTTGCCGGTCCTTGAAGTCGAGGACGCGGATTTGCTTTCCCGATGACAAATTCTTGAGGTAGTAGACGACATCTTCCTGGTTGAACCACGTCTTCGCGATTAGTTTCGGTGGATTGCATCCTACGTCGATGGCCACATATCTGCTCGCAGGATGACGATAGAAGCCCGCCGGAATTTCAATGCCAGAGGCTTCGCAGTACGCCTTGACTCGATCTGTATATTTCTCAGGCATGGCAGATGATAAGAGTTCTAACGTTAGCGTAAAGCGCGCGAGGAACGAGCGTCGCTTTTGACGCACTTGTTAGAAATAATCACGCAACGACCCCTTTGAGCCCTGCCTTAATATCGCCTCTGGTCACACCGACAACCACATAAACACTATCATTGCCATTCTTTTCTTTGTATTGATTAATCATTTGCCTTGCGCGCACGGTTAATGATGAAGAAGCGACCAAAACACCCAACTTACCTTGCTGCTGAACTGCGCGCAGGAAGCCGCGGATTGTATTTACCCCAACTTTTTGTCGGTATGCTTTTGTCTCAATGAGGAACTCGCCTTTCCCTGTTCGTATTTCGTACTCAGGTCCATAGACTGGTTGTTGAGGTGAACTTCTTAATTCCTTCGACATGTCAACACCGAGATCTCTCAAGACGTCACCAACCATTTGACTGTACTCAAACGCCCGGTGACTTACGGTTCCCTCTTCAAAAGGGTTGTTTTCTTCGTCTAACTCGATTTCAATTTCTGCGTCTTTCTTGTGCTTCTGAACTATACTTAACGAACCAACAAAGGCTGCAAGAATAGCCAAAGCGACAGATAGTATTTTTGAGTAGTCAAAGTCCCGCCAACCTTTCTTTGGTGAAGGGCTTTCCTTGATCCTATCCACCACCTTCTGGATCGAAGTAGATATTTCGTTTCGCTTCTCCAACGGGATGTAGTGATTATTTGAAAATTCATTATTAACAAGCAACAACGTTTGTTTGACGGTATAGGGAAAGTCGATTTTATAAAAGGTTTCTTTTTGCTCAATTAACGACGCAACACCCTCGACTGAAAAATGGTTTCCATTATAAATGTTCTCCCCTAGCTCCCGAACGATCTCCTGTTGCGCCAATGCGGACTTGCTGTACAAGTTATCTTTGACGTAGTCGGGAATGTAAAACAAACCAAAATAGAAGGTGGCGACCACCCCAACAATACTGAAAAGATTCCAGAAGTGACCTATGGCCCATTTCCAGATATTGCGCAATTCTTCTTTCAACGACAAAAATCTCCCGATAGTGGCCTTCTAACAGTTATTTAGGCTGGCGCCGTCGTAATGGCAATAGCACCGCTGCGGCCTATCACATTAATCACTGCATCCCAGATGAAGACCATTCTGTCGAAAAACCAACGGGGTGCCATCACAATCCCACCCCTGCCTCATCCGTTAACACAGACACTGCCAAACCCCCACGCCGCTGCCTGTAGATCTATCCCTACACAGCTTCGAGCTCGAATTGGGTTTGCATGACACGTCCATGTCGTCCGACGGGTCAGCCTGCGGTAGTGCAGTATTTCGACAGTAGTTCCGGTGCGGCGCTGTAGACCTTGCCGGTGTCTTCCACCAGCCAGGCTTCCTGCGCCTCGCCCTGGACCCAGGCGGGGATGAGGAAGTTGGCGAGGTAGCCGTAGCTGTCCCAGTGGGCGGTGGAGGCGTCGACGCCGGCGATCTCGGCGAGGCATTTGGCGACCTTTTCGCTGGTGGCCTGGTCGAGCTTGCGGTCGTGCTTGAGCCAGGCCTGGAACAGGTCCTTGCCGTATTGCACGACGAGGGCGGGCTCGAAGCCTTCGACACGGAGTTTGCTGAGGCGGGCGTTGTCGAGGCCGCTGAGGAGGGTCATGCCGTGTTCGCCATGGGGACGGATGAGCACGGCCTGGCCGGCCTGGTTCTGTTCGCGCAGCAGGTCGACCAGGCCCCAGAGCTGGGTAAGGTAGAGGCCGTCGTGGTCCAGGGTGGAGCCGCTCTTCTTGCGCGTGGCGACATCGAAGCGGGCGATGCCCATGGCGAGGATCTGCCGTTCGATGATGTCCTGCTGGTGAACGATCTTGCTCATGCTGCCCCCGGAAGGATTTTTGTTGTGGAATTATCGGGCCGGCGCGCGGCGACGTCGTGGACACAGCGCGACACCGAAGCATCGTGCTTTCTGATCCGCCGCATCGCCCGGTGAACCGGGCTCCCACGTTTCTCCCTGCTGGGTGGCATTAAGGCGAAATTCCGCCCCCCGATCAAGTCCCTTGTTCACCTGAGTCAAATGCTCGGGACTTGTGCACCGCGTCAGACGGGGTCGCGAATACGATTCGCTCCTACAAACTTCCGTGGGGCTCGCGGTGCCGCTCCAGTACGCGCAGCAGGGCGGCGGCCTTGTCCAGGCTTTCCTGATATTCCTCGGCGGCGGTGGAATCGGTGACGATGCCGCCGCCGGCGGCGAAGCAGACGCGGCCCCGGCTGTGCACCAGAGTGCGGATGGCGATGTTGGTGTCCATGTTGCCGTCGAAGCCGATGTAGCCGATGGCGCCGCAGTAGACGCCGCGACGGTGCGGCTCCAGTTCTTCGATGATCTCCATGGCGCGACGCTTGGGCGCGCCGGTGATGGAGCCGCCGGGGAAGCAGCCGCGCAGCAGGTCGAGGGCGTCGCGCCCGGCGACCAGTTCGCCGCTCACGGTGCTGACCAGATGGTGGACGGTGGCGAAGCTCTCCACGGCAAACAGCTGCGGCACCTGTACGCTGCCGGGCGCGCAGCTCTTGCCCAGGTCGTTGCGCAGCAGGTCGACGATCATCAGGTTCTCGGCGCGGTCCTTGGGACTGGCGCGCAGGGCCTCGGCCTGCGCCCGATCCGCCTGCGGGTCGGCAAGGCGCGGCCGCGTGCCCTTGATGGGCCGGGTTTCCACCTGCCGGCCCTGCACGCGCAGGAAGCGTTCCGGCGAGGCGCTCAGCACCTGCCCGAAGGGGAAGTTGAGCCAGGCGGCAAAGGGCGCCGGGTTCTCGCGCCGCAGCGTGACATACAGCGCGTAGGCATCGCCCTCCGCCGCCGCGCAGAAGCGCTGCGCCAGATTGACCTGATAGCAGTCGCCTTCGCGCAGGTAGTGCTGCACGCGGGCGAAGGCCCGCGCATAGGCCGCCTCGGGCAGGTCGCTGCGCGGCGCTTCACGCACCGTGAACGCGCCGGTGGCGGCCGCCTGACCGCTCAGCGCCTGCCACTGATGCAGCGCCATCTCATCACCGCTCAACCAGCAGCGCCGCGCCGCGTGATCGACCACCACCGCCCAGTCATAGATGCCCACCGCCATCTCCGGCAGGGCCAGATCGTCTTCCGCCTGGGCCGGCAGCGCGTCGAAACGCCGCGCCAGGTCGTAGCCGAAGTAGCCGACGGCGCCGCCGCCGAAGGGCGGCACCGCCGCACGCGGCCCCGCCTCGTCCAGCGCCCGGCGCAACAGGTCCAGCGGGTCGTCGCCGCTGCGGCTGCAACGGCCGTCGCGGCAGATCTCGGTGCTGTCGCCGCGGGTGATCAGGGTAATGCGCGGCGCCGCCACCAGGATGTCGTAGCGATCGCGTCCGGCACTGTCCAGCCACTGCGCCCAGGGCAGCGCGGCGAGCGGGCGGAACAGGGCCGGCACATCGTCGGGATACGGCAGCGGATAACAGTTCGGCGGTGTCACGTTGTCGGAAACGGGCGTTTGGGAGACAGGTACGTATGTTAGAGGATTCTTATCGGTGAATGATAAATGTCACAAATACGGCCAACTATAACGCCGGTTGTCATGCCACCTACGAGGTATAGGCCATCACTGCGCAAGTCTCTATAAAACCATCTTGATGTAAATCAAGGTAGGGAAGTCAGTTATTTAACTATAACGTCAACCGGCCATAGCAGTCTCGATGGCGTCCAGCGGTAACAACAAACCGGCGGCCAAGGAGGAATCATAATGAGTGAAACCTTTACAAAAAGCATGGCCAGAAACATATACCTGGGGGGTAGCGTTTTCTTCATCCTCCTGTTTCTGGCCTTATCGTTCGACACACTAGGGGCACTACCAAAGCGTGATAATCGCCAGAATCTCACGCCGCAGGTAGCTCTGGGCAAGATGGTATGGGAGGAAAACAACTGTCTGGGTTGCCACACCCTGCTGGGTGAAGGCGCCTATTTCGCACCGGAACTGGGTAATGTCTACACCCGCTTCGGTGGCAGCAAAGATGCCATCATCGGCTTCATCAAGAGCCGTCCGGCGGAAGGCATTCCGGGCCGGCGCAGCATGCCGCAGTTCAACCTTTCCGACGAAGAATTGGATGCCGTTGCGGAGTTCCTGAAGTACACCTCAGAGATCAACGCCGCCAATTGGCCGCCAAACGTCCAGGGTTAAGGGGGAGACAACGTCATGCAATATTCATCTCAAGCTGTTGCCAAGCCCTATTTCATCGCCGCCATCGGCCTGTTCATAGGGCAGATACTGTTCGGCCTGATCATCGGCACGCAGTATGTCATCGGCGATTTCCTGTTCCCGGAGATCCCGTTCAACGTCGCCCGCATGGTCCACACCAACCTGCTCATCGTCTGGTTGCTGTTCGGCTTCATGGGCGCGGCCTACTACCTGGTGCCTGAAGAGGCGGAGCGTGAGTTGTTCAGCCCCAAGCTGGCCATCGCCATGTTCTGGATCTTCCTGGTGGCGGGTGCCCTGACCATTCTCGGCTACCTGCTGGTACCGTACTCTGGTCTGGCGCAGATGACCGGCAATGCCCTGCTGCCCACCATGGGACGTGAGTTCCTGGAGCAGCCGACGATCACCAAGATCGGTATCGTAGTGGTGGCCCTGGCCTTCCTCTACAACATCGGCATGACCATCATCACCGGCCGCAAGACCGTGGTGAACATCGTGCTGCTGACCGGTCTGACCGGCCTGGCCGTGCTGTTCCTGTTCTCCTTCTACAACCCCTCCAACCTGGTGCTGGACAAGATGTTCTGGTGGTGGGTGGTTCATCTGTGGGTGGAAGGCGTCTGGGAACTGATCATGGGCGCCATTCTCGCCTTCGTGCTGATTCGCCTGACCGGTGTTGACCGCGAAATCATCGAGAAGTGGCTGTACGTGATCATCGCCATGGCCCTGATCACCGGCATCATCGGCACCGGCCATCACTACTACTGGATCGGTACCCCGGAATACTGGCAGTGGTGGGGTTCCATCTTCTCCGCCCTGGAGCCGATTCCGTTCTTCATGATGACCGTGTTCGCCTTCACCATGGTGAATCGTCGCCGCAAGGAGCATCCGAACAAGGCAGCCACCCTGTGGGCGCTGGGCTGTGCGGTAATGGCGTTCCTCGGCGCCGGCGTGTGGGGCTTCCTGCACACCCTGGCCCCGGTGAACTTCTACACCCACGGTTCGCAGATCACCGCTGCTCACGGTCACATGGCCTTCTACGGCGCCTATGTGCTGATCGTGATCACCATGATCTCCTACGCCTGGCCGCATCTGCATCACAAGGCTCCGGCTGCCAACGGCCGTGCCCAGCTGTTTGAGATGTGGTCGTTCTGGATCATGACCATCTCCATCGTGTTCATCACCCTGTTCCTGACCGGCGCCGGCATTCTGCAGGTCTACCTGCAGCGCGTCAGCGACACCCCGCTGCCGTTCATGGTGGTACAGGACAAGATCGCCCTGTTCTACTGGCTGCGTCTGTGGACCGGCGTGATCTTCTTCGTGGGTCTGTGCCTGTACGTGTACAGCTTCTTCGCGAAGGAAAACAAATCTCTGGCCTCCTCATAGTGGAGCTCTTGTGGGGGGCGCTTGCGCCCCCCTTTTTTTTTCGCCGTCGCCCTCCGCACGCCCCGCGTGCCCGAATTCAGCCTGACCATGACGGACTCCGTGCAGAAACCTCACAGCGATTCACTCCCCGGCGATTTTGCCATCTGGATCTTCATCTTCGCCGAGCTGCTGGTGTTTGGCGTGTTCTTCCTGGCCTATGCCTTTTCCCGCGCCAACAACGTCGAGCTGTTCAATGAATCACAGGTTCATCTGGACCGTGTCGCCGGCGCCGTCAATACCGTGGTGCTGCTCACCAGCAGCTATTTCGTGGTGCGCGCCGTCGCCGCCATCCGCACCGATGACAGCCGCCGCTGCGGCCACTGGCTCGGTGCCGCCATCGCCATGGGCGGCGTATTTCTGGTGATCAAGATGTTCGAGTTTGCCGCCAAGTTCAGCGCCGGCATCTCGCTCAGCACCAATACCTTCTTCATGTTTTACCTGTCGCTGACCTTTTTCCACTTCATGCATGTCATACTCGGCATGGTGATCCTCGCCGCCGTGCTGCTCAAGGCGCGCGGCGGCGGCTACAGCGCCGCCGATCACACCGGCGTCGAGACCGGCGCCTCCTACTGGCACATGGTCGATCTGGTGTGGCTGATCCTGTTCCCGCTGGTCTACGTGATTCACTGAACCATGACGACGACACCGCGCCTCCGTCCCTGCACCGTGATCTGGCTGGTTCTGCTCGCCCTCACCGGGCTGACCTGGTTCATCGGCCAGAAAGGCACCACCGGCCTCGGCATCGTCTCCTTCGTGCTGGCGGTGACGCTGTTCAAGAGCCAGATGGTGGCCGACCACTTCATGGGCCTGAAACATGTGCGCCCCTTCTGGCGCGGCCTGGTGTTCGGCTATCTTGTAGTGGTATGCAGCCTGATCGGCGTGGCGTATTACGTCAGCCTCAGCTAACGACATTCGGAGGAGCCCCATGACCACGTCCGCACTGCACCGCGATACTGCCGCCGGCGAGCTGCCGTTCTACCAGCCGCAGGCTGACGAGGTGGCCCTGTTCGAATACGCCTACAACAACCAGCTGCCGGTGCTGATCAAGGGACCCACCGGCTGCGGCAAGACGCGCTTCATCTCCTACATGGCGGCGCGGCTGGGCCGCCCGGTCTATACCGTGTCCTGCCACGACGACCTCACCGCCGCCGATCTGGTCGGCCGCCATCTCATCGGCGACGGCCAGACCTACTGGCAGGACGGCCCGCTCACCCGCGCCGTGCGCGAGGGCGCCATCTGCTATCTCGATGAAGTGGTCGAGGCGCGCAAGGACACCACGGTGGTGCTGCATCCGCTGTCCGACGATCGGCGCATCCTGCCCATCGAGCGCACCGGCGAGCTGCTGCAGGCGCCGCCGGAGTTCATGCTGGTGGTGTCCTACAACCCCGGCTACCAGCACCTGCTCAAGGGCATGAAGCCGAGCACGCGCCAGCGCTTCGTCGCCCTGCGCTTCGACTATCCCGATGCGAAGACCGAGCAGGAGATCCTCATGGGCGAGGCCGGCATCGACGCCAATCTGGCGGCGCGGCTGGTGAATCTGGCGCAGTCGCTGCGCAAGCTGCAGGATCACGACCTGGAGGAAGGCGCCTCCACCCGCCTGCTGGTCTACACCGCCACCCTGATCAAGAACGGCTGCGATCCCCTCGCCGCCTGCCGCGCCGCCCTGGCGGAACCGCTGAGCGACGATCTGGAAACGGTGCAGGCACTGATGGAAGTGGCCGAGGCCAGCTTCGGGCGCTAGACAGCGGGCGCGAAAAGGCGAGCACTACCACCAATGCGGCTGCGTGGGCCGGACTGAAGTCCGCCCCACGCAGGGCTGACGCCAAACCATCCCGAAAACCCCTTTCATCGCAGGGCCGGCTTCAGCCGGCGAGGCCGGTTGAAACCGGCCCTACAGCGCCGTGCACAGCGTGTGCGCGATACGCCCTTTTCCTTGACCGCTAAAACGCACATACCCTGCGGGATTTCTTGCATCCCGCAAAATAGCCGACAGAATTGATATAGATCAGCGCGCCTCCCCCGCGACACCGGCTACAAGAGGTGTAGAGAAACGATATGCAGGAGGGAGTGCGTTGCACGCACGGTCACTGGAATTCGAAGCAGCACGCTGGCAACGGGTTCAGGTGCCTGTTTCCCATCCCTCATATCCCGCTCATACGCGGAGGTGTCAGCATGAATGCACAGACCGATTCCGCTCCCGGCCAGGGCATAGCCGTTGCCGCCGAGGCGCTGTATCTCGCCAACCTGCTGTTGTTGCCCGGTATCTGTTTTCTGGCACTGCTGTGGCTGTATTTCCGCTACCGCATCACCGGTTCCGCCCTAGCCCGCTGTCATCTGCGCCAGACCGTGGCGGCCAGCCTGTGGGGCGGCGTCATCCTGGTGATCGTCAACGCCCTGATTCTTCTTGGCGGCGGCTGGCAGTCGGCCAATGTATGGATGTACGTGATCATCTATTTCACCGTCGGACACAGCAGCCTGATCCTGCTCGGCATGGTGGGGCTGGCCAAGGCCATGGCCGGCAAGTCCTGGCGTTATCCGCTCCTGGGACTGCGTTGTGACTAGACTTCAGGACCTGCGCCTGTGGGCGCGCATCACCTTCTTCGCCCTGTTCGTGCTGGCGCCGCCGCTCGATCTGTTCCGCCTCGATCTCAAGCTCGGCCATTTCATCCTGTTCGGCCAGTACTGGACCCTGGGCCTGGATGCCTTCCTGCGTGGCGAGGCCGGTGTCGGCCATGCCTTCCTCAATCTGCTGCTGCGCGGTTTTCTGCCCATCGCCCTGATCATCGGCACCGGCGTCTGGGTGTCGTGGAAATACGGCCGCCTCTATTGCGGCTGGCTGTGCCCGCATTTTTCGGTGGTGGAAACCATCAACGCCCTGATGCGCCGCGCCTTCGGCCGTCCGACGCTGTGGGAACGCCATACGCTGCCCGAGGACCTGCCCGACGGCCGCTATCTGTCGCCCAATCCCTTGTACTGGCTCGCCGTCGGCCTCGCCATCGTCGGCTTCGCCTTCCTGTGGGCGCTGTCGCTGCTGACCTATCTGTGGCCGCCGTTCGAGGTGTACGCCAACCTGTGGCACGGCGAGCTGACGCGTTTCCAGTTTCTCTTCCTCACCGCCGCCACCATCGTGTTCGTCATTGAATTCCTGCTGGCACGCCATCTGTTCTGTCGCTTCGGCTGCGCCGTCGGCCTGTTCCAGAGCCTTGCCTGGATGGCCAACAAGCGCGCCATGGTGGTCGGCTTCGAGCGCGAGCGGGTCGATGCCTGCGTCGATTGCGATGCCGCCTGCGACAACGCCTGCCCGATGCGCCTGAAGCCGCGCTCCACCAAGCGCCACATGTTCACCTGCACCCAGTGTGCCCGCTGCCTGCAGGCCTGCGATCAGGTGCAGAAAGACAATCCGCAGGGACCGCTGCTGAAGTGGGTGCAGAACACCGATGCCCTCGACGTTTCGGCACGCGATTTCGGCCGGAAGGGTGAATGATTTTTCTTGCCACTTGAAACCGGCAACTTGATACTGACCCGCAATGGAAGAATTCGTCGGCAAACTGTGGCACAAACTCATCTCGCGCGCGGCGGATCAAAGCCATGCGCAGGCAGCGGTATCGCTGGATGAAATGCGCACCGCCGTCGGCATCCTATTCCGTGCCCTCGGCGGCGACGGCGGTCTGCGCGTGGAAACCGCCACAGCCACCGAACACGGCGCACGCCGCCGCTGGCTGCAGCGCATCGCCGGCAGCGGCACTGCCGTGGAGCTGGCCTGGCGTGATGGCGAGACACTGCGCCTGCCGGCGCAGGTGGCCCTGTTCCCCGAACGCGGTCTGAATCGCGATCTGTATCTGTGGCTGGCCGCCCTGGCGGCCAGCGCCGACGATGAACAGAATCTGCCGCGTCCCTGGCTGGCGCGCAATCAGGTCCTCACCAAGCGCGTGCTGAAACGCTATCCGGGCCTGCAATCGCGCTATGCACGCCTGTGCGCGGCACAACTGGCACTGCGCCCAGCGCCTGACACACTGAAACCGGATGAAGCGGCCCAGGAACAGGCCGTGCAACAGGCCCTGCGCGATCCCGGCAGTGTCGTCACCCTGCCGCCGGCGCGCAGCGCGCCGCAACCGGTGTATCTGTGGCTGCACCCCTCGCCGCCGGGCCAGACGGCCGTGGGCGGCAGCGACGAGGATGATGCCGATGAGAGCGGCGGCAAGACCAGCGACGAGGAAACGCGCAAGCGTCATGGCGAGCGGGTGGACGCCACCGAACGGGAAGCCGGTCTGATCGCACTGCGCATGGAAAACCTGCTCACCTGGGGCGAGTTCGTCAACGTCAATCGCGAAACCGAGGAAGACGAGGACGGCAGCAGCGCACCGCTGGAAATGGAGACCCTGAGCATCACGCGCAACAAGCGCACCGTCGCCAGCCGCCTGCGCTTCGATCTCGACCTGCCGTCCAGCGAATACGACGACCATGCCCTCGGCGACGGCATTCTGCTGCCGGAATGGGACTATCGCCAGCGCGCCCTGCGCAAGGACTATTGCCGTCTGCAACCGATGCTGGCCCGCGATGCCGTGCCGCTGGAGCTGCCGCCGCACCTGCGCCGCACGGCCCAGCACCTGCGCCGCCAGTTCGAGGCGCTGACGCAGAACCGCACCTGGCTGCGCGCCCAGCCCGACGGCAGCGAGATGGACCTGTCCGCCTGGCTCGACTTCGCCGTGGCACGCCACAGCGGCCATCCGATCCGCGAGCAGGGCCTGTACCGCGACTTCCGCAACAATCAGCGCGACCTCGCCTGCCTGCTGCTGGCCGACCTGTCGCTGTCCACGGATGCCGCGGTCAACAATGAGCAGAAGATCATCGACGTCATCCGTGACAGTCTGTTCCTGTTCGCCGAGGCGCTCTCCGCCGTCGGTGATCGCTTCGCCATGTATGGCTTCTCTTCGCGCAAGCGCGAACATGTTCGCTTCCATACGCTGAAGGACTTCGACGAGCAGTATGACGGCGCCATCCGTGGCCGCATCCAGGCCATCCGCCCGGGCTATTACACACGCATGGGCGCTGCACTGCGTCAGGCGAGCCGTCTGCTCGGCAAGCAGCCCGCAGGCCGCCAGCTGCTGCTGCTGCTCACCGACGGCAAGCCCAACGACCTTGACCACTACGAAGGCCGCTACGGCATCGAGGACACGCGCCAGGCCCTGCACGAGGCGCGCGAGGCCGGCTATTACCCCTTCTGCGTCACCATCGACCAGCACGCCGGTGACTATCTGCCCCATCTGTTCGGTCCCGGCAATTACGTCGTCATCCGCCGTCCCGACGAACTGCCGCGCCAGCTGCCGCTGCTCTACGCCCGCCTGACCGGCAACTGACACACCCCGGCAAGACAGCCCCCCACACCCCAAGCACGTCAGCATCCGTCTCGCATTTGCCCACGCAGGCAATACCGCAAAGCGCCAGATTCACATGCACTGATGTGTGCACACAAAATGTTTTCGCACGATTTCCGCCGTAATTGATATTTCTTGTCCGGGGACTACGGTTTGACCTATGTCAAAGCCCGCACCCCATGGGCCTGTTAAAAAATGACGACCGATTCAATAGGAAATCATGATGGCAGGCACCTTCTGGCAGACCTTCAGCGCAGCGCCCCACCGCATGATGATGTTCGGCGGTGCGGTGCAGCTCGTTGTCGTGCTGCTGTACTGGAGTGTCGAGCTGTTTGGGCGTTACACCGGTTTCTGGGAGGCACCGTCGACGGTAGTGCCAGGCATCTTTGCCCACGCCTTCCTGATGCTCTACACGTTGTTCCCGTTTTTCATCTTCGGCTTTCTCATGACCACCTATCCGCGCTGGATGAGTGGCACCGGCGTACCTCTTTCGTGGTATCAGACCGCGTTCCTGCTGCTGTCCGGCGGTGTGATGCTGTTCTATGTCGGCCTGTTCCACTCGAAGGCACTGCTCACCGTCGGCGTGGTGCTGCTGCTGGGCGGCTACCTGACGGCCATCACCGCCCTCTGGCGCGTTTACCGTGCCGCCCCGGCCAAAGACAAGTTCTATGAAACCTGCCTCAATGGCGCCCTTGCCTCGGGTACTGCAGGCGTCGCGGCCTATCTGCTCTGGCTGCTCGGTGACCATCCGCTCTGGCTGAATCTCTCCCTGCAGGCCGGGCTGTGGTGGTTTCTGCTGCCCATCGCCGTCAGCGTCAGCCACCGCATGATCCCCTTCTTCAGCGTATGCGTGCTGCCGGATTATCAGGTGTATCAGCCAAAACTCACCCTGGTGCCGATGCTGGCATTTCTCGCGTTGCACGGTGTGCTGGAACTGCTTGCACTGCATCGCTGGCTGTGGCTGGTGGATTTCCCGTTGTTGCTCCTTGCACTGCTGCACAGCTGGCAATGGCAGTTCAAACGCTCCTTCGCGGTGCGCCTGCTCGCCATCCTGCATGTGGCCTTTGCCTGGCTGTCCGTCGCAGCGGCGCTGTATGTGATCAACAGCATGGCGCTGTTCTTCAAGTTCGGCCCGGTACTGGGCCGCGCACCGTTGCACGCCATCGCCATCGGCTTTCTGCTCTCCATCACGCTGGCCATGGCCAGCCGCGTAACGCTGGGGCACTCCGGCCGCGAACTCCGGGCTGATACCACTACCTGGGTATTGTTCTGGAGCCTGTCAGGTGTCGCAATATTGCGAATTGTCGCGGAATTGCCTCTTGGCCCGCACTTCAACCTGCTCGCGGCGCTGGCCTGGTTGTTCATAGCGGTGGTCTGGTCTGGCAAGTACGGGCTCATCTATCTGCGTCCACGACTGGACGGGAAACCGGGCTGAACGTCATGACCAATCATCATCCACTCAACAAGGCTGTCATCCATCCACAATCCCCTACTCCAAGGAACGCCGCCATGCATACCAAAGAACGTGAAACCTGCTGCCCCACTCCGCGCTCTTCGCGCCGCAAGAGCAATGTCGTGGAGTGCGAGTCCTGCGGTCTCTACGGCATGTGCCAGGTGGCCGGACTGGAGGCCCCGGTGCCCGATCTCATCGATGAAATCGTCGGCCGCCGCGAGCCGGTGGCCATCGGACAGAATGTGATTGCCGCGGGCACGCCCTTCGGCGAGATCTATGCCGTCAAATCCGGCTCCTTCAAGACCTATCTCACCCTCGCCAACGGCGAGCAGCAGATCATCGACTTCTACTTCCCCGGTGAGCTGATGGGGCTGGAGGGGCTCAGCGAAGGCACCTATCCCCACATGGTGGAGGCACTGGAGGCCAGCAGTGTGTGCCGCCTGGATTTTGCCAAGGTGAATCTGCTGGGGGAGCGTCTGGGCGAGTTTCAGCAGCAACTCATCAACGCCCTGAGCAAGCGTACGCGCCAGGATCAGTGGGTGCCGCTGCTGATGGGGGCGCAGAACGCCGAGCAGCGCACAGCGACCTTCCTGTTGAGCCTGTCGGCGCGCTTCGCCGAACATGAACTGCCCAGCGTGCGCTTCAAGCTGCCCATGTCGCGCCACGACATCGCCAACTACCTTGGGCTCGCGGTGGAAACCGTCAGCCGCATGTTCCAGCGCTTTCAGTCGATGGAGTTACTGGAGGTGCACGGCCGTCATGTCGAACTGCGCGACATCGACGCGCTGCGTGTGCTCGCCGGCCTCAATAACGTCAATGCAACGTGATGTCTGCCACATAAAAAGACACAAATTGCTCAATGTCATAAATATTGCACTATTGTTCTGTTACTCATAGCAGCAGGTTTGACAGCGATAAATTTTTTTACTGATTCAATTGATACACATCAAGGCCGTAGGTCTTTTAGCTGAGTAAAAAAGTCACAGAACAAACGAGGACTTTTTTGTCACAGACTTTCCACAACCCGCAGGGGGCAACAACCATGTCAAGGAAACTGAAGCTAAGCAGGACCTACTCAGCCGTACTTTCCGCATTGCTCGTTGGTGGAGCAATCACCTTCAGCGGCCAGGCCGCAGCCGCAGCGGCTGCCGGTCCCTCGCTGTCCGAGGCCGACTTCGAGCGCGCCAAGCTGCTGTATTTCCAGCAGTGCGCAGGCTGCCATGGCGTACTGCGCAAGGGTGCCACCGGCAAGAACCTCGAGCCGGTCAACACCAAGAAGCTGGGCCAGCAGCGCCTGGAACGCATCATCGCCTTCGGTACCGAGGGCGGCATGAACAACTTCGACGGCATCATGTCGAAGGCCGACATCAAGATGCTGGCCACCTACATCCAGATGGAGCCGCCGGTTCCGCCCGAGATGTCCCTGGCCCAGATGAAGGCGCGCACCAAGGTTCATGTGCCGCTGAAGGACTACCCGACCAAGCCGCTGCACGGCCGCAACTGGGAGAACTTCTTCGTCGTCATCGAGCGTGACGTCGGCAAGGTGGCGGTCATCGACGGTGACAAGAAAGAAGTCGTCACCCACATCCCCACCGGCTACGCCGTGCACGTGTTGAAGGCTCTGGAGCACAACGAGGCCGTCCATCCGGAGAATCCGAAGGACGTGGGCCGCTTCTGGTACACCATGGGCCGTGACGGCAAGGTGACCAAGATCGACCTGTGGCAGACCCCGGACAAGATGCTGGTCGCCGAGACCCAGATCGCCTATGACGCCCGCGACATCGCCGTCTCCGGCGATGGCAAGTACGTGGTCGGTGGCGGTTACTGGCCGCCGCACTTCGTCATCATGGATGCCAAGACCCTGGATCCCCTCAAGGTGGTTTCCTCCCGCGGTGTCAACGTCGATGGCGACTATGTCAACGAGTCCCGCGTCGCCGCCATTTACGATACCCCGCATGCCCCGACCTGGCTGGTTAACATGAAGGAGCTGGGCCAGACCTGGCAGGTGGACTACTCCGACATCGACAACCTGCGCATCGACAAGATCGACAACGCCAAGTTCCTGCATGACGGCTTCTTCGATCCGACCGGCCGTTATTTCCAGATCGCGGCCAACGCCTCCAACAAGATGGTGGTGATCGATGCCAAGGAGCGCAAGCTGGAAGCCATGATCGACGTGGACAAGCGTCCGCATCCGGGTCCCGGCGCCAACTGGAACGATCCCAAGTGCGGTCCGGTGGGCGGTACGCCGCACCTTGGCGTAGGCAAGCTGACCGTATGGGGCAACGATCCCGCCGGCCACAAGGATAATGCCTGGAAGATCTGCTACGAGACCCCGACCGACGGTCCTGGCCTGTTCGTCCGCACCCATCCGAAGAGCGACTACGTGTGGATCGACCAGACCCTGCACCCGGAGCCGGAAGTCCAGCAGTCCGTCAAGGTCATCGACAAGAAGACCGGCAAGGTCGTCAAGACCATCCGTCTGACCAACACCGAAGGCTACGTGGCGGTTCACTTCGAGTTCAATGCCGATGGCAGCGAACTGTGGGCCTCGGTCTGGAACCGCAAGGATTCCAAGACCGCCAACGGCGAAATTGTCGTCTTCGACGCCAAGACCCTGCAGGAGAAGAAGCGCATCAAGGGTCTCTACGCGCCGACCGGCAAGTTCAATGTCCACAACCGCAGCAACCATGTGACCTGATGGCGTAGGCGCCAGGCAAGGCGGGATGAGCAATCATCCCGCCTTTTTTCTGCCGCAAATCAGTGCCAATGTCCGGGGGAAATCGAAGATGGACAAGCTAAAGCAAAAAAATCCCTTCTTTTCGCGCAAAGTGCTGTTCGGTGCAACCATCGGCGCGGCACTGTTTTTCATGGTCGTAGGCGTCGTCTTCTGGGGTGGTTTCAACACCGCCATGGAGGCCACCAACACGATGGATTTCTGCATCTCCTGTCATGAGATGGAAGAAAACGTCTATCAGGAATACACGCACACCATCCATTTCACCAACCGCAGCGGCGTCCGCGCCACCTGCCCCGACTGTCACGTACCGGATCCGTGGGTGCACAAGATGGTGCGCAAGATCCAGGCGAGCAACGAGGTCCTGCACAAGATCCTCGGTACCGTCGACACACCGGAGAAATTCGATCAACACCGCATGCGCCTGGCACAGAATGTCTGGCGCGCGATGAAGTCCACCGATTCGCGTGAGTGCCGCAACTGCCACGACTGGGATTCCATGAACCCGGAGAACCAGAAGCAGCGCTCCGCCAAGCAGCACATCTTCGCCATGGAGCAGGGGCAGACCTGCATCGACTGCCACAAGGGCATTGCCCACAAGAAGGTCAACGATCAGCTGACCGACGCAGAGGTCGAGGCGCTGGAAAAACCCAATGCCGCCTACAAGCGTGACCTGCCGCCGCAGTGGGTCGCCTACCGCGAGAAGATGAGTGCACCGGCCGCGGCGCACGCGCCTGCCCCGGCACCTGTTGCCGCGGCGGCGCCGGCCGCTGAAGCCGCGCCGACACCCGCTGCGGCACCGGCAGCCAAGGCCCCGGCCAAGGCCGCCGCAGGCGGCGGCATCAAGGTCGACTGGAGCAAGGCCTCCAGCCGTGACGTGATGCTGTTCTACCCCGGCCAGACCTCCATGGAATGGGCCCTCACCGGCTCCAAGCACGGCGGCGCCCGCGTCTACAAGAAGGTCGGCGATCGCTGCTTCGCCTGCCACGAGGGCGAGCAGGAGTCCATGGGCAAAAAGATGGTCAACGGTGAAAAGGCCGAAACCACGCCGATCCCCGGCAAGCGTCCCGGTGTGCCGGTACAGGTGCAGGCCACCCATGATGACCAGTATCTATATATGCGCTTCACCTGGCCGGATACCGCCCATGTGCCGGTACCCTTCGTTGATGGCGGCATGATGGACAAGGAGAATCCCGTCAAGCTGGCGTTGATGATCGCCACCGATGACGTGCAGGAGGCCGCACAGGCCGGCTGCTGGGGCACCTGCCACCACGATGCCAACGGCATGCCGGATGCGCCGGCCGGCAAGAACGTCACCAAGTACATCGCGGAGAGCCGCACGGAAATCTCCACCAGCGAGCCGATGGGCGGCTGGGACAAGCGCAAGGCTGACGGCGACATCGCTGCCGAACTGCAGGCCGGTCACTTCATGGACCTGCTGCGCTACAAGGCCGGCAGCGGCAAATCCGAGGACGGCTACCTGCTGGGTGACCGCGTGATGGAAGGCGGCCAGGGCGTCGAGTTTACCGGCGAGAAGCAGGGCGACAACTGGGTGGTGAGCATGAAGCGCAAGCTGAGCTCCTCTGCTGCCGGTGATCACAGCCTCGCGCTGGATCAGATGTACAACATCGGCTTCGCGATCCATGACGACCACACCAACGGCCGCTACCACCATGTATCGCTGGGCTACAAGCTCGGCTTCGACAACCCGGAGGCCGAAATCAACGCCACCAGGCAGTAACGGGGAAGTCGGCCTAAAATTGACTTCCATCAAGGTATGACCTGGCTACAGCACGCATGCTGTAGCCAGGTAACAACAAGCAGCCGGGCTGCGCCATGCAGCCCGGCCCCCCAGGGAAGGAAGGCCTAGCTGAGCGAGGTGGTTGTCATGCAGCGACTGACATCCTGGAGCCTGACCCTCATCCTGCTGTTCTCTGTCGCCACTGCCGTCGCTGCTGACGAGGTGGTGGTCGTCGAGATGTCGGCCTTCAAGTTCATCCCGGAAGACCTCACCATCAAGCGCGGCACCACCGTGCGCTGGGTCAACAAGGAAAAACGCCAGTTTCACAGCATCTGGTTTCGCGAGGCCGGCGAGGAACCGGGCGAATACCTGTTTCCCGAAGACACCTACGAGCGCAAGTTCGACACCGTCGGTGTGTTTCCCTATGTCTGCCAGCCGCACATGGATCACATGCGCGGCGTGATCCGCGTGGTGGAGTGAGCCATGCGACGCCATACGCTCATGCTGCTGCTCACCGCCGTTCTCTCTCTCGCCGCAGCCACCACACAGGCCAGCGCCGAAGTCAGTACCGAACGTCAGCGCGAGCTGCTGCATCTGCTGCGCCACGACTGCGGCTCGTGTCACGGCATGACGCTGAAGGGTGGCCTCGGACCGACCCTGCTGCCGCAGGCACTGGCCGGAAAACCTGCGGAAACGCTGGAGGCCACCGTGCTCTACGGCAGGGCCGGTACGCCGATGCCCCCCTGGCGCGGCTTGCTTACTGAAGAAGAAGTGGCCTGGCTGGTTGCGCTGCTGATGAAAGGAGTTCCCGATGCGCCATAGTCTGCTCGCCGTTTGCATCCTGCTGCTTGCCGGCTGTGCCACGCCGGCACTGCGCGGCACCGGTGATCTCGGCCTGATCATCGAGCGCGCCGATGGCAGCGTGCTCATTGTCGAAAGCACGCACCGGAAGATGCTGGCCCGTGTCGAAGGCCTGGGCGATCTGTCCCACGCCTCCGTGGTCTACTCCCGTGATGAACGCTATGCCTATGTCTTCGGCCGCGACGGCGCACTTACCAAGGTGGACATGCTGCGCCACAGCATCGCCAGGCGCGTCATGCAGTCCGGTAACAGCATCGGCGGCGCCATCTCGCAGGATGGCCGCCTGGTGGCGGTGGCCAATTACGAACCGGGCGGCGTCAAGGTGTTCGATGCCGACACGCTGGAACTGCTGGCCGATATTCCGGCCGCCTATGGCGACGGCAAGTTCTCAAAGGTGGTCGGCCTGGAAGACACTACGGACAACCGCTTTGCCTTCAGCCTGTACGATGCCGGCGAGATCTGGGTGGCCGATCTGCGCGATGCGCGCAACCCGGTGATCGAGAAGTACCGCAGCATCGGCCGCCAGCCCTACGATGCACTGGTGAGCATGGATGGGCGCCATTACATCTCCGGCCTGTTCGGCGAGGATGGCCTCGCCCTGCTCGACCTGTGGCGACCGGAACGCGGCGTCCAGCGCATCCTCGACAACTATGGTCGCGGCGAACAGCCGCTGCCGGTCTACAAGATGCCGCACCTGGAAGGCTGGGCTCTCAGCGAGGAGCACGCCTACCTCCCGGCCATCGGCCGCCACGAGGTGCTCATCGTCGATCGCCGCAACTGGCAAGAGGCCGGTCGTATCGCCGTGCATGGCCAGCCGGTTTTTGCCATGGCCCGTCCTGACGGCCGCCAGCTGTGGGTCAACTTCGCCCACCCGCACAACGACACGGTACAGGTGATCGACACCGTGACGCACAAGGTCATCGCCACCCTGAAGCCCGGCAAGGCGGTTTTGCATATGGAATTCACGCCGCGCGGCGAGCAGATCTGGCTGTCGGCGCGTGACGACAATCGCGTCGATATCTATGACACCCGCACCCTGCAGCACATCGGCAGCCTGCCGGTGCGCAATCCCAGCGGCATCTTCTTCACCGCCCGCGCCCACCGCATCGGCCTGTAGGAGACACCATGCACCGCACGCGCCATACCGAAACGCTGGAACTGGGCACCCTGGAGCGGCAGCTGCTCAATGATTTCCAGCACCACCTGCCGTTGACGCCGACACCCTACGCCGACATCGCGCAGAAGCTGGGCACCACGGAAGATGCCGTACTCGCGGCCCTGCACGAGCTGCAGGGCGCCGGCGCCGTGAGCCGCGTCGGTGCCGTGTTCCGCACCCACCGCGTCGGCGCCAGCACCCTCGCCGCCATGGCCGTGCCGCCGGAACGGCTGGAAGAGGTTGCCGCGCTGGTCAGCGGCTATGACGCCGTCAATCACAACTACGAACGTGAACACCGCATCAACCTGTGGTTCGTCGCCACCGCCGCGGATGAAAAGCAGTTGACGCAGGTACTGGAAGACATCGAACAGCGCAGCGGCATCGCCGTCATGGCCCTGCCGATGCTGGAAGACTTTCACATCGACCTGGGGTTCGAGCTGAAATGGACATGAACGTACTGCCGCGCATGCATCCCGACAATCTGACCGACGTCGATCGCCGCCTGATCGCCGCCATCCAGCATGGCCTGCCGCTGGTCTCCCACCCCTACGCCGAACTGGGCCGGCAATGCGGCCTGAACGAAGGCGAGGTCATCAACCGCCTCGCCGCCCTGCTCGCCGACGGCACCATCAAGCGCCTCGGCGTGGTGGTGCGCCACCGCGAACTGGGCTACCGCGCCAACGCCATGGTGGTGTGGGATATCGACGATGCCAGAGTCAGCGAGCTGGGCCACTGCATCGGCCGCTTCGACTTCGTCACCCTGTGTTATCGCCGTCCGCGCCGCCTGCCGGCCTGGCCCTACAACCTGTTCTGCATGATCCATGGTCAGGACCGCGACGCGGTGCTGGAACGGGTGCGCCAGATCGAGCAGCACTGTGGCTTGGCGGATGTGCCGCACGAAGTGCTGTTCAGCCGCCGCCGCTTCAAGCAGCGCGGCGCGATCTATGCGCCGGCGCAGAGCGGGATGCCGCAGTAGTGGACGCCGTCGACCGCGCCATCATCAATGCCCTGCAGGATGGATTTCCCGTCTGCGCGCGCCCGTATGCCGCGGCGGCGGAACAACTGGGCATCACGGAAGATGACCTGTTGCAGCGCCTCGCTGCACTGCGCGAACATAAGACCATCACCCGCTTCGGCCCGCTGTTTCATGCCGAGCGCCTGGGCGGCGCGCTCAGTCTGGTGGCCATGCGCATCCCCGCGCAGGATTTCGACCGTGTCGCCGCCCAGGTCAATGCCCATGCCGAAGTGGCACACAACTACGAGCGCGCCCACGACTTCAACATGTGGTTCGTGCTGGCCACCGAAACGGAACAGCAGTTGCAGGACACGCTGCGGGCCATCGAGGCCGAGACCGGCTACCCGGTCTACAACATGCCCAAGCTGGAAGAGTATTATCTCAACCTGAGGTTCGCGGTATGAGCGAAGCCAGGGTCATCGCCCTCCCCGACGCCACCGATCGTGCGCTGATCGTCGCCACGCAGGGCGGCCTGCCGCTGGTGGCAGAACCCTACCATGTCCTTGCCGAGCAGCTCGGCATCAGCGCCGTCGAAGTAATGCAGCGGCTGCAAACCATGCAGCAGAACGGCATCATCCGCCGTATCGGTCTGGTCCCCAATCACTATGCCCTGGGCTACACCTTCAACGGCATGACGGTGTGGGATGTCCCCGACGAACGCATCCATATCCTCGGCCCAAAGCTGGGCGCCCTGCCGTTCGTCAGCCACTGCTACCGCCGCCCGCGTTATCTGCCCGACTGGCCCTACAACCTGTTCGCCATGGTGCACGGCCGCAGCCGCGAGGAGACGGATGCCCAGGTGGAGGAGATCGCCCGTCTGCTCGGCGATGACGATCGCGGCCATGCGGTGCTGTACAGCACGCGCATCCTGAAAAAGACCGGGCTGCGCCTCGGCAACCGCGGAGAGTAAGTCATGTTCCGACTGTCACAGTTCATGGAGCACCTGCTGCACCCGGCGCCTGTCATGCCGGCACGCAAACCCGCCGGCCCGGTGGTGATCTGGAACCTGGTGCGGCGCTGCAACCTCACCTGCAAGCACTGCTACGCCACCTCGGCGGACAAAGACTTTGCCGGCGAGCTGTCCACTGCCGAGGTATACACGGTGCTGGATGATCTGAAAGGGTTCAAGGTGCCGGTGCTGATCCTGTCCGGCGGCGAACCGCTGCTGCGCCCCGACATCTTCGACATCTCGCAACGCGCCAACGCCATGGGCTTCTATGTTGGTCTGTCCACCAACGGTACGCTCATCGACGAGAACAACATCGCAGCCATCGCTGCCGCCGGCTACAACTACGTCGGCATCAGCCTCGACGGCATCGAGGCCACCCATGACCGTTTCCGCCGTCTCGATGGCGCCTTTGCCCGCTCGCTGCACGCCATCCGGCTATGCCGTGACCACGGCATCAAGGTGGGCGTGCGCTTTACCCTTACCCAGGACAATGCCGCCGAGCTGCCGCAGCTGCTGGCGCTGATGGATGAGGAAAACATCGACAAGTTCTATCTGTCCCATCTCAATTACGCCGGACGCGGCAACCGCAACCGCCGTGACGATGTTTACCACCGCGTCACCCGCGAGGCCATGGACCTGCTGTTCGAACGCTGCCTCGATGAGCAGCGGCGCGGCATCCGCCGCGAATACGTCACTGGCAACAACGATGCCGACGGCGTCTACTTCCTGATGTGGGTGCGACGGACTTTCCCCGATCGTGCCGCCGAGATGGAACAGCGGCTGGTACAGTGGGGCGGCAACTCCTCCGGCATCAACATTGCCAACATCGACAACCTGGGCAATGTGCACCCTGACACCATGTGGTGGCACCACACGCTGGGAAATGTACGCGAGCGTCCCTTCTCCGCCATCTGGCAGGATACCAGCGACCCTCTGATGGCCGGCCTCAAGCAGCTGCCACGCCCGGTACAGGGGCGCTGCGCCGAATGCATGCACCTGGCCATCTGCAACGGCAACACCCGCGTGCGCGCCCAGCAGACCAGCGGCAACCCGTGGGCGGAAGATCCGGGCTGCTACCTGGATGATGACGAAGTACTCCCCACCGTGGCTGCCCCGCAGCGAAAGGTCGGTTCATGAAATCACTGCTCTCCCTTGCGCTGCTGCTGACGGCGTGCAGTGCAGTCGCCCAGTCACGTCCTGCTGCCGAGCTATACAGCCAACATTGCGCCAGCTGCCATGGCATAGAGCGCCTCGGCGGCATCGGCCCGGCCCTGCTGCCGCAGAACCTGAGCCGTGTGCGCAAGAGCGAGGCCATGGATGTCATTGCCCATGGCCGCCCCGCCACGCAGATGGCCGGCTTTGCAGCAGTCCTGTCGGAGAGCGAGATCAAGGCACTGGCCGAACTCGTCTACACCGAGCCGGCAATCACGCCCAGCTGGGGCATGAACGAGATCCGCGCCAGTCACCTGCAACATGCCAGGGAAAATGACCTGCCGGATGTGCCGCGCTACAAAGCCAACATGCAGAATCTGTTTCTGGTCGTGGAGCTCGGCGATCACCACATCACCCTCCTCGACGGTGACAAGTTTGCGCCCCTCCATCGCTTCCCCACCCGCTACGCCCTGCACGGCGGCCCCAAGTACTCGCCGGATGGCCGCTTCGTCTATCTCAGCTCGCGCGATGGTTGGGTCAGCAAATATGACCTGTACAACCTCACCCTGATCAGCGAAGTGCGCGCCGGCATCAACAGCCGCAACATCGCCGTCTCGGCCGATGGACGTTACGTAATGGTGGCCAACTATCTGCCGCACAGCCTGGTACTGCTCGATGCCGATACCCTGCAGCCGATCCGGCTGTGGGATACCGTCGGCAAGGACGGCACCAGTTCACGTGTCAGCGCCGTCTACACGGCCCCCCCGCGGCAGAGCTTCATTGCCGCGCTGAAGGACATCCCCGAGGTATGGGAGATCAATTATGCCGATCGGCCGCCGCCGGGCTTTGGTGGCTGGGTACACGACTTCCACAAGGATCAGAGCGATGAGGTCGTGCGACCGTTTCCCCTGCGGCGCATGACCACGCAAGGCTATCTGGATGACTTTTTCTTCGATCAAGAATACGAACACCTCATCGGCGCTTCACGCGATGGTGGTGGTCAGGTCCTGGATCTGTACATCGGCCGCAAGATTGCTGATCTCGATCTGCCCGGCATGCCGCATCTCGGCTCCGGCATCACTTTCTCGCATCAGGGGAAAGATGTGCTGGCCACGCCCAATATCAAGGAAGGCGTGGTCAGCGTCATCGATCTGAAGAGCTGGCAGACCATCAAGCGCATCGACACGCTCGGTCCCGGCTTCTTCATGCGCAGTCACGATGACACCCCCTATGCCTGGGTGGACGTATTCAGCGGCCCGCACAAGGATGCCATGCACGTCATCGACAAGCGCACGCTGGAGATCGTCAAGACCCTGCGCCCGGCGCCGGGCAAGACTGCAGCCCACGTCGAATTTACCAATGACGGCCGCTACGCCCTGGTCAGTATCTGGGAAATGGATGGCGCGCTGGTGATCTACGATGCGGCCACACTGGAAGAGGTGAAGCGCCTGCCGATGAAGAAGCCGTCAGGCAAATACAACGTTCACAACAAAACAACCTACCGGCGCGGAACCAGTCACTGAGTGGAAGGCCGCAGCTGTGGCGGGAGGCGGCGGTCATTGCCTGCGCCCACGCGGCTATTCGCAGTAGGCGCGCAGTTTCTGCAGGTCGTGGATCTGGACGCTGAGGCCCTTGACGCTGATGAGCCCCTGATCGCTCAGGGAGTGCAGAATACGTGACAGGGTTTCCGGCTGCACCGACAGGCGGGAGGCGATGATGTTCTTTGCCGCCGGCAGGGATACCTCGGCCTCCTTGTCAGCCCCCTTGGGCGCCTGACCGACCAGGTAGTTGACCAGGCGCAGCGTGGCATTCTGCAGTGTCAGAGCATCGATTTCGTTCAGGCGATGATGCAGGCGCACACTCATGTCCGCCATCACGCGGAAGCAGGTATCCACGGACTCGCGCAACACCCCCAGGAAACTCCGGTTGTTGATGGCATAGAGTTCTGCCGGGACCAGGGCCTGCGAGCTGACCGGGTAGCGCTGCACATCCATGAACATCACCGCCTCGGCAAAGCACTGCCCGGGACGAATGATCTCGATGACCTTTTCATTGCCGGTGGGGGAAAGCCGATACAGCTTGACCTGACCGCGGCGCAACATGAAGAAGCGATCCGCCGGCTGCCCCTGGGTGAACAGATGCTCCCCTTCCGCCAACTGCACCAGCTGAATACCTTCCTTGATACGCACCAACTCATCGTCACTCAAGCCGCTGAACAAAGCATGAGAGCGCAGTTCCTGATCTGAAATGATTGCCTGGTCCATGCGACCGATTATGCTAACTGCCGCCTGCCGATGCAATGCAACAGTGAATTAGTAATTTCGATGGGGTGATAATCGATCGCTCAGGCTGCATTTTGCTGCTGCCGTTGCCATCACACATGGACACACAAACAGCAGGCATGTCTCTCGGTTTGGTTTCTGAGACTAAGAAGAGTTACGGAGGAGAAGGATACATATTCAAGCTGAAGGGATTTGACCGGGAGAGCACCTCGGAGTGACCACCGCTGGCCCATTTCACCTGCGCCCGCACGAGCGGGGTAGATTTGCCTAACGCGCTGGTAAGTCGTACTTCCGGCAGATATGCATATTAGGTCGGGGCGAGAGGATTTGGCTGTTGCATCGGGAGGGAAACGGGACAGCCCCTGGCTTCACGCAGGGCACAGGCCGGGGAAGGCCTGTGTCCACCCAAACATCGTAAGTGGACGTCGGTTTATGAAACGATGGTCTGGGTGATACTGCGGAATGAAAGGAATATTGGTCGGGGCGAGAGGATTTGAACCTCCGACCACTTGCACCCCATGCAAGTGCGCTACCAGGCTGCGCTACGCCCCGATTGGGTACTGCTGAAACTTCCTGGAGGGTCCGCCGTGCGGAAGGCGCAAATCATACACCAGTGCGCCGTGGATAGGAACGGTCAGCGCTTGAGTATCGCCAGAATTTCTTCCAGTTCTTCGCGCAGGGCGTGCAAAACCTGCGGTTCTACTGCCCCCTCATGTACCGGGGCCTCTTCCTGCTCCAGGCGCTGCCGCGCCCCGCCAATGGTAAAACCCTGCTCGTAGAGCAAGCCCCGAATCTGGCGGATCATGATCACGTCATGGCGCTGGTAATAACGACGGTTGCCACGACGCTTGACCGGCTTCAGCTGCGGAAACTCCTGTTCCCAGTAACGCAGCACGTGCGGCTTCACATCGCACAACTCGCTGACCTCACCAATGGTGAAGTAGCGTTTGCCCGGAATGGGCGGCAGTTCGTTATTGTTGCTGGGTTCCAGCATAAGCCTCAACCCTCGCCTTCAGTTTTTGCCCCGGACGGAACGTTACCACACGCCGGGCGGTGATAGGGATTTCCTCACCGGTTTTGGGGTTTCGTCCCGGGCGCTGCTTTTTGTCGCGCAGGTCGAAGTTGCCAAAACCAGACAGCTTCACCTGATCGCCGTTTTGGAGCGCACCTCGGATCTCTTCGAAAAAGATCTCCACCAGTTCCTTGGCCTCGCGCTTGTTCAGCCCGAGTTCCTCGTACAGGCGTTCGGCTATTTCCGCTTTGGTCAACGCCATTTCCCGCTAACCTCAATCTCTCAGGGTTGCACCCAGTTCGGTCTTGAGCGCCGCCAGAATGGCCTCCAGCGCCGCGTCTACCTCAGAGTCTGTAAGGGTGCGCGAATCGGCCTGCAAGGTCAAGCCCAAAGCGAGACTTTTTCGACCCGAATCAATACCTTTGCCTGTATACAGGTCAAACAACTTTAACTCCCGCAAGGTGTCCGGTGCAGCCTTGCGAATGACCGCCAGAACAGCATCAACCTGCAGAGAACTGTCGACAACAATGGCGATATCACGGCGAACTGCGGGGAATCGTGAAAGTTCCCGGACACGCGGCAGGCTTCCGCACAGCAGCGGCTCCAGGGCCAATTCGAACACCAGGGCCGGGGCAGCCAGGCCCAGCTTGCCGGCTACTGCCGGGTGCACGGCCCCCAACCAGCCCAGCTGGACGCCATCTCGTTCGATGCGCGCCGACTGGCCGGGATGCAGCGCTGGATGGGCGGCCGCAACAAAGCGGACCACCCCATCGAGACCCGAGAGTGCCAGCAACGCCTCCACATCGGCCTTGAGGTCGAAGAAGTCCACGGCACGCGCCGGCTCCCCCCATTGCTCGGGGAGAACATCACCATAGGCCAGCCCGGCGATTACCCGTTCCTGACACAAACCGCCAGCCTCCGGCAGGAAGCGCAATCCCGACTCGAACAGGCGCACCCGCCCCTGCTGGCGGTTGATGTTGTGAGTCAGGGCCTGCACCAGGCCGGCCCACAGGGTGGTGCGCATTACCGCCATTTCGGCAGAGATGGGGTTGGCCAGAGCCAGCGGCTCCCGGGCCGGATCGAACAGCTTTTGCAGCTCGGGGGCCACAAAGCTGTAGGTCACCGCCTCCTGGTAGCCGCGTGTTACCAGCAGGCGGCGCAGTTGGGACAGATCCAGCTGGCCCTCGCCTACCGCCCCCATCTGCATCGCTGCGCTGGGACGGACGCTGGGCAGCTTGTCGTAGCCATGGATGCGCGCCAGTTCCTCGATGAGGTCTTCCTCAATGGCGATATCGAAACGCCAGGCCGGCGGCGTCACACGCCAGTTCTCACCCACTGCCTCCACGGTCAGGCCGAGACGGCGGAGAATCTCTTCCACCTCCGCAGCGGGGAGCGCAAATCCCAGTATCCGCGGAATGCGGGCACGGCGCAGGACAATGGCCTCGCGCTGCGGCAGGTGTTCGGCGTGCATGACTTCGACCACCGGACCCGCGGCGCCGCCGGCGATCTGAACAAACAGCGCCGTCGCGCGCTCCAGCGCATCACGCTGCAGTGCCGGCGACACGCCACGCTCGAAACGGTGCGAGGAGTCGGTATGCAGGCCATAGCGGCGTGCACGGCCGGCAATGCTGTCCGGGGCGAAGAAGGCGCTCTCCAGGAAGATGTCGACGGTGCCATCGCCCACTGCCGAGGCAGCCCCCCCCATCACACCGGCGAGAGCCAGCGGACCATTGTCATCAGCAATGACCAGGGTCGAGTCATCAAGCTCCACCACGCTGTCATTGAGCAGGGCAAGAGTCTCTCCCCTGCGGGCACGACGCACTTCGATTCCGCCCTTGAGTTTGGCCAGATCGAAGGCATGCATGGGCTGTCCCAACTCAAGCAAAAGGTAATTGGTAATATCCACGGCTGCACCGAGGCTGCGCATGCCGCTACGACGCAGGCGCTCCGCCATCCAGGCCGGCGTTTCTGCCTGCGGATTTATGCCGCGGATGACACGCCCCGCGTAACGCGGGCAATCCGCCGGTGCGGCGACAGTAACCGCAAGGGAGTCGGTAATGACAGCCGCTACCGCATCGATAGCCGGCGCAGTAACTGGGCAACGGTTGACCACGCCCACTTCGCGCGCAATGCCGGCGATGGACAGACAGTCGCCGCGGTTTGGTGTCAGACCCAATTCGAAGGTGACATCGTCCAGTTGCAGGTAGGCGCGCAGATCCTGTCCGACGGGGGCATCCGCCGGCAACTCCAGCAACCCATCGGATGCTTCCGCCAGTCCGAGTTCCTTGGCCGAGCACAGCATGCCGAAGGACTCCACGCCGCGCAGCTTGGACCGCTTGATCCTGAAATCGCCGGGCAGTACTGCGCCAATAGTGGCGGTCGGCACACGCAGCCCCACGCGCACATTGGCGGCACCACAAACAATGTTGAGCGGCTCACCGCTGCCAGTGTTCACCTGGCACACGCGCAGCTTGTCGGCATCCGGGTGCTTCTCTACCCGCAGCACCTCACCGACTACCACGCCAGTAAAGGCCTCAGCCACCGGCGCCACGGCATCCACTTCGAGCCCTGCCATGGTCAGCTGGGCCGACAGGGTGTCGATGTCCACCGCGGGATTCACCCATTCCCGCAACCACTGTGCACTGAATTTCATCGGAACTGCTCCAGGAAGCGCAGGTCGTTCTCGAAGAACAGACGCAAATCATTGACGCCGTAACGCAGCATGGCAAGGCGCTCCACGCCCATGCCGAAGGCGAAGCCGGTATAGCGCTCGCTGTCGATGCCCACCGCCTTGAATACATTGGGATGCACCATGCCGCAGCCGCCCACTTCCAGCCAGCCGGTATGCTTGCAGGAACGGCAGCCGCTGCCGCCGCACATCACGCACTGCACGTCCACTTCGGCCGACGGCTCGGTAAACGGGAAATAGGACGGGCGGAAGCGCACCTTGAAATCGCCCTCGAAGAAGTTGCGCAGGAAGTCATCCAGGATGCCCTTGAGGTCGGCAAAGGTCACCTGCTCGTCCACCAGCAACCCTTCCACCTGATGGAACATGGGTGAATGGGTCTGATCATAATCGCAACGATAGACGCGGCCCGGGGCAATGACGCGCAGCGGCGGCTGCTGCTTTTCCATGGCGCGGATCTGCACCGGCGAGGTATGCGTGCGCAACAACGTGCGCGCATCAAAATAGAACGTGTCGTGCATGGCACGCGCCGGGTGCGAGGCCGGAATGTTCAGTGCCTCGAAGTTGTGAAAATCATCCTCCACCTCCGGGCCTTCCGCGACGGTGAAGCCCAGTTGCGTGAACAGCGCCTCGATGCGTGACAGCACGCGCGTTACCGGATGCAGGCCGCCGCTGCGCTGGCCGCGGCCGGGCAGCGTCACATCCACCGCCTCCGCGGCGAGCCGTGCATTCAGTGCGGCATTCTGCAAATGATCCTTGCGCGCCTCGATGGCCTGCTGCACCTGCTCCTTGGCCACATTGATCAAGGCACCGACCTTGGGTCGCTCGTCCGGCGCCAGCTGGCCGAGCTGCTTCATGCGCTCGGTAAGCACGCCCTTCTTGCCCAGATAGTGCACGCGCACCTGATCGAGGGCGGCCAGATCGGCGGCCGCCGCCACCGCCTCGCATGCCTGTGTCACCTGTTGCTGGAGTTCATCCTGCACGATCATTACCCCGTCTGCGGCCTACGGCCGCGTGTCGGATTGAATTCTTTGTGTTGTAAACGCCGCTCCCGGCCATTCCTGGCCTTCGCGGCATAAGTCCATCCTGGACAAAACAAAAAGGGGAAGGCCAATGGCCTTCCCCTTCTCATGAAGCAGTTTACCCGATAACCGGTATATCACCGGCCATGAAGGCACAACGCTTATGCCGCCAGGCTGGCCTTGGCCTTCTCCGCCAATACGGCAAAGCCGTTCTTGTCGAAAATGGCGATGTCGGACAGCACCTTGCGGTCGATCTCGATACCGGCCTTCTTCAGACCGTTGATCATGCGGCTGTAGGACAGACCACACTCGCGGGCCGCCGCGTTGATACGGGCGATCCACAGGGTACGGAACTGACGCTTCTTCTGGCGACGGTCGCGATAGGCATACTGGCCGGCCTTGGTGACGGCCTGCTTGGCGACACGGAACACATTGCGGCGCATGCCATAGTAGCCCTTGGCCTTGGCCAGGACCTTCTTGTGACGCGCACGCGCGATTACACCACGTTTTACTCGAGCCATTTGTCCTTACCTCACTTACGCGTAGGGCATCAGACGGGACACCATACGGGTGTCGACCGCTGCAACCATTGCATCATCACGCAGCTGACGCTTGCGCTTGGTGCTCTTCTTGGTAAGGATGTGGCGCTTGAACGCCTGGCCACGCTTGAAACCGCCGGCGGTGGCCTTGAAACGCTTGGCCGCCCCGCGCTTAGTCTTCATCTTGGGCATTACACTAACTCCGCATTTATCGGTTAATAATCAAGTGCACGTTTTCACACTGGCAGCCGCGCAAGACTGACAGTAGCGCACCCCGTAAGTCACAACGACTTACTTTTTCTTTTTGGGGACGATGACCATGACCATCTGACGACCTTCCAGACGCGGGAACTGTTCAACCGTTCCCACCTCGGCAAGGTCTGCCTCGATGCGCTTGAGCAACTTCAGCCCAAGCTCCTGGTGGGCCATCTCACGACCGCGGAACCGCAGTGTGATCTTGGCCCTATCCCCGTCTTCCAGGAAACGTACCAGGTTGCGCAGTTTTACCTGGTAGTCCCCCTCATCCGTCCCTGGCCGGAACTTGATCTCCTTGATCTGGATCTGCTTCTGCTTCTTGCGGGCGGCATGCTTCTTCTTGTTTTCTTCAAAAAGAAACTTGCCGTAGTCCATGATGCGACAGACCGGCGGCTTGGCCTCGGCGGCCACTTCCACCAAGTCCAGCTCTGCCTCTTCCGCAATCCGCAACGCCTCAGCGATGGAAACGACGCCTACCTGCTCGCCTTCCGTACCGATGAGACGCACCTCGGGAACAGTGATCTCTTCGTTTAAACGGGCGCCTCCCTCAGTGGGACGCGCCGGACCTGTTCTGGTGTTGATGCTCTATTCCTCCAAAAAAGCGCGGCCGCGGCTCGCGGTTTCAGCGGTCAGGCGCTCGACAAACGCTTCTAGCGTCATGCTGCCGAGGTCTTCACCGCTGCGCGTGCGCACGGCCACAGCCTGTTGCTCCACCTCGCGGTCGCCGATGACCAGCAGATACGGCACCCGCTGCAGGGTATGTTCGCGGATTTTAAAGCCTATTTTCTCATTTCTCAAGTCGGACTTGACCCGGAAACCCCGTGCCGCCAGGGTCCGCTCCACCTGCTGGACATAGTCGGCCTGGCGGTCGGTGATGTTCATGACCGCCACCTGCTGGGGGGCCAGCCACAGGGGGAAGGCACCGGCATAGTGCTCGATCAGGATACCGATGAAGCGCTCCAGGGAGCCCAGGATGGCCCGGTGCAGCATGACCGGCACCTGCTTGCTGCCGTCCTCGGCCACGAAATGGGCCCCCAGACGCTCCGGCAGGTTGAAGTCCACCTGCAGGGTGCCGCACTGCCAGACGCGGTCGAGACAGTCGCGCAGGGAGAACTCGATCTTCGGGCCATAGAAGGCCCCCTCGCCCGGCTGCAGGTCCCAGGCCAGACCCTGTGCGTTAAGTGCCTGTTCCAGCGCATGTTCTGCCTTGTCCCATACCTCGTCGGAGCCGATCCGCTTGGCCGGGCGGGTGGAGAGCTTGACCTCGATGTTCTCGAAACCGAAGTCGGCATAGACCTTCATCACCAGGGCGATGAAGGTTGCGGCCTCCTCCTGCACCTGCTCCTCGGTGCAGAAGATATGGGCGTCGTCCTGGGTGAAGCCGCGCACACGCATCAGGCCGTGCAGGGTACCGGAGGGCTCGTTGCGGTGGCAGGAGCCGAATTCGGCCAGGCGCAGCGGCAGGTCGCGGTAGCTCTTCAGGCCCTGGTTGAATATCTGGATGTGGCCGGGGCAGTTCATCGGCTTGACCGCGTAATCACGATTTTCCGAGGCGGTGGTGAACATGTTGTCGCGGTAGTTCTGCCAGTGACCGGACTTCTCCCACAGCACCCGATCCATCACCATGGGGGTCTTCACTTCCTGGTAGCCGTTGTCACGGAACACCTGGCGCATGTACTGCTCCACCGCCTGCCACAGGGTCCAGCCCGGGGCGTGCCAGAACACCATCCCCGGGGCCTCCTCCTGGCTGTGGAACAGGTCGAGCTGGCGGCCGATCTTGCGGTGGTCACGCTTCTCGGCCTCTTCCAGGCGGTGCAGGTATTCCTTCAATGCCTTCTTGTCACCCCAGGCGGTGCCGTAGATGCGGGTCAGCATCTCGTTGTTGGAGTCACCGCGCCAATAGGCGCCGGCCACCTTCATCAACTTGAAGGCCTGCAGCTTGCCGGTGGAGGGCACATGCGGACCGCGGCACAGGTCGATGAAGTCGCCCTGCCGATACAGGGACAGCACCTCGCCATGAGGGATGTCTTCAATGATCCTGGCCTTGTATTCCTCGCCCATGTTGCGGAAGAAGGCGATGGCCTCCTCGCGCGGCATCACCGAACGCTCGACCTTGTAGTCCTCGGCGGCGATCTTTTCCATCTCCGCCTCGATCTTCTCCAGATCTTCCGTGGTGAAGGGGCGTTCGTAGGCAAAGTCATAGTAGAAGCCGCTCTCGATCACCGGGCCGATGGTCACCTGGGCGGCGGGGAACAGGCGCTTCACCGCCTGCGCCAGCAGGTGGGCGGTGGAGTGGCGGATGATGTCGACGCCCTCCTCGTCGCGGCCGGTAACGATGGCCAGCTGCACGTCGTGGTCCAGCACGCGGGAGGTATCGACCAGCTGGCCGTCCACCTTGCCGGCCAGGGCGGCCTTGGCCAGACCGGGGCCGATGGCGGCGGCGACATCCAGTACGGAAACGGGGTGATCGAAGGAACGTTGGCTGCCGTCGGGCAGGGTAATCGTGGGCATGGCTGTCTCCAGTGGCGGCCTATACGAGGGGCCGCGTGCTACTCCGCTTGAACAGGGGCATCGCGGGGATGCCGGAATGGGCGACACCGTCCGGGTGCCGGAAGGGCGTCATTCTAACGGATTGACTTGGGGATACAAGCGGCAATCTTCACAGAGGTAAGTCAGGCGTCACGGCGTAATAGCCATGCAGGTCCCCGATACGGTGTGGGCTCCTGACCTGACACAGGGAAAACACGGCCTTGGAGTTGCTCACCGCCGTAACAGCGGCCTCACGCCCCTCCAGATCGACGGCGGCCAGGTCCAGCCGGCTGCGTGCGGTGCGAATCGCCACATCGCCCTGCACCGAAACCACCGTCATCTTGACGTCCGAACCGATGATATCCACCGCCAATTCGCCGCCGCCAATACGGCTGTGCTCGATGTTGACCCGCGACTCGAACACATACAGTTCCCCGACATCCGCATCGCGGATGGTGACATCACCGCAGCCATGCAGTTCGATACGCCGGTAGCGACCCACGAAATGCACGTTGCGCTGTTTTTCGCAACGGCCGATGCGGTCGGCATCCCCGACCACCTCGCGGGCCAATGCCGGCGGCGGCAACTCATCTGCCAAAGCGGCAAGCAGGCGCCGGTTGAATACCGCGGGCTGATCGCGCATCGGCACATGCCCGGACTTTTCGATGATATCCAGCCAGGCCCGCGGCAGGCGCCGCAACAGCACCTCGGCCGTGCGCAACGGCGCTATCTGATCATCATGGCCCCAAAGCATCAGAACCGGCGCCGAAACACGCGACAACAAGGGGGTGAAATCCGCATCCAGCAAGGCCATGGCAGCAATGCGCCGCTCCGCCCCCTCCCCCTCGCCGGCACTGACATCCAGCATGTCCTCGCTGTCGAAGGGAACACGCTCCATGCCCTCAAGAAACTTGCCGGCAAAGCTCTGCAGCAGTTCCGACGACCAGTGTGGCTCGTCACTGAGGCCGTACAGCCAGTTACCCACCAGAAACTTGTTATAGGCCAGTCGGTGCAGTATTCCGGCAACATCCACCACGACCAGCCGGCTCACCATCTCAGGGTGCCGCGCCGCATAATTGAGTGCTACGGCGCCGCCCATGGAGTGTCCGACCAGCAATACCGGACCTTGCGCACGCTGACTGACGAGATGGTGCAGCACCGCAGCGTAATTATCCGGCGTGTAATGCTTGGTGCCACCATCGGACCGGCCGAAACCGGGCAAGTCGACAGCCAGCACATGATGGTTGGCGGCCAGTAACGGGATCTGCCCCTGCCAATCATCGGCGCTGCCGCCGACGCCATGCACCATGACAACCGTGCGCCCGGCCTCACGATTGACCTCGTGGAAACATAGCTGGGCCTCGAACACCGGCTCTTCCATGCATTCACGCGGCAACTGTGCACCTGCACTGCTACTGACAAGCATCAGCACCATGGCCCACCAGTGACCGAATCTGCGCACAGTATCTGGCCCATTGGGTTTACGCATGACCATTGCTACCATATGGCTGCCGTTTGCAGCGGCGAAAGGAGAGTGACCGCCTGGCGGTTTCTACATCAATAAGAAACAAGGAGAAAAGAATGAAAAGACTGTTTGCCCTCGTACTGCTCATCGGTGTATCCCTGGCCATCGCAACCGGCTGTCGCAGCAACCCGGTATACAATGTCGAGGACGCCACGGTGGTTACCAATACCGACAAACCGGCCACGGCAGAAGACATCAAGAAGGCCATCCTGCGTGCGGGCACGACATTAGGCTGGAACATGAAAGTCGCAAAGCCAGGCCATATCATCGGCACCCTTAATCTGCGCAAGCACATGGCCCAGGTGGACATCAAGTACAGCCCCAAGAGCTACAGCATTACCTACCGCGACAGTCAGAATCTAGACTATGATGGCACCAACATCCACAGCAATTACAATGGCTGGATTCAGCGTCTGCAACAAAACATCCAGTCCCAGCTGAACATGATGTAGTCGCTGTGCGGCGCACGCCGACATACCGGCGTGCGCCACGCTCAATCCTCAATACGGGCCGGCTCCCGCCATACCCGCCACAAGCCCTGCAGATACAAACCACGCGCCAGCAACTTGCCGGCCACCATCCATACAATGTGCGTAATGTCAGCCACTGGCCGAAAATGACTCGGACGTGCCGCAGCGTGGTACACGGTATCGATGGGCACGGCGACACACGCAAAACCACCGCGCACCGCATCAATCAGTATCTCGCTTTCAAATACAAATCCGCCATTCCTGCGCATGCGCGGCACATAGCTGCGCAGCAACTGTGCCGGATAAAGCCGAAACCCCGACTGGCTGTCCACGATGGATTGCCCCGCCGCCCAGGAGATCCAGAAGTCCGCCACGCCGTTGGCAATACGCCGTGCACGCGGCGCGCTGTCACGCAGGCGCAAGCGTGCGGCAATCACCACTGTGGAGGGCAGACGCCGGGCAACAGACAGCAGGCGCGGAATGTCATCCGGCGCATGCTGACCATCACCGTCCAGCGTAATCACTGCGTCTGCACCCGATGAGAGTGCGTGCTGCATGCCGCGCCAGAGACTGAACGCCTTGCCGCTGTTGCGCTCGTTGCGCAACACGACAACTGCGAGGCCATCGAGCTGCCCGACCGTGCCGTCTGTCGAGCCGTCATCGACCACGATCACCGGTCCGTAAGCCAGGGCACGCTGTGCCACAGAACGAATGGTGGCTGCCTCATTGTAGGCGGGGATGACAATCATCGCTGTCTGGGCAGTCATGCCATGGCCCCGTTGATGCCTATGATTTGCCCGGAAATGTAGCCCGCCTGTTCCGAGGCCAGAAACGCCACCAGCTCAGCCACCTCGTCCGGCCGTCCCGCTCGCTTCATCGGCACCAGGCTTTTTATGGTGTCCTTGTCGAACACCTGCTCTGTCATCTGACCGGCGATGATGCCGGGCGCCACCACATTGACGGTGATGCCACGCGAGGCCAGTTCCAAAGCAAGCGACTTGCTGGCGCCATGCAGACCGGCCTTGGCGGCGGCGTAATTGGCCTGGCCGCGATTACCCATCACTCCGGCGATGGAAGACAGGCTGACGATACGCCCCCAACGTGTCGCCATCATGGGCAGCAGGAGCGGTTGGGTAACATTGTAGAATCCATGCAGCGACACATCGATCACCTGCCGCCACTGCGTTTCCGACATTCCGGCCAGCGGTGCATCATCATGCACACCGGCATTGTTGATCACGATCTGGATTGGTGACTGCTCCGCCTCGGCCGCCAGCACCGCCCTGCACTGTGCGGTATCCGCAACATCAAATACCAGCGTGCTGGCCCGACCACCCGCAGCGACAATCTCGGCACAAACCGCCTCGGCACACTGTGGGTTGCGGTTGGCATGCACCAGCACCTCGATGCCGCCGGCGGCGAGACGGCGGCATATGGCCGCCCCGATATCGCCACTCCCCCCGGTCACCAGCGCTCGTTTCATTGCATTCTCCCGCTCATGTCCGCCACCGTTACCCGCGCCTCCACCAGTACCCCCCCGGCAGCACGCACCTCGATGCGATACATCAGGTTGCCTCCCTCCGCCATCAGACGCACGGCGCTTACCTGCAAGGGGCCGTCTTCCTCATCCAGACGCGTTGCGTGCAGGCGCACGTCGCGCAGCGCCGCCAGATAGCCCGCAGGCAGACGGCCGCCAGCGCGCCGTGCCAACAGAGCGCCATGCACCGCCATGGCTTGGGCGCCGTATTCCACGCCGTGCACCGCAGCGAGGCCATCGGCGCCACGCAGCGGATTATCCAAGCGCCGGTGACTAAGGGTGCTGCAGACGATGCCATCATCGTCCCACTGCTCCACCGCATCGAGCAGACACATGCTGCCCGCGTGGGGAATCAAAGCGCAAAGTTCTTCGCGCTGCACAGTCACGCACTGACCCCGATATGCAGCACGAGGTGTTCCTGGCACGGCAATGCCAGGTTGCCGGAATCGCCGCGCGCCAACACCTGCAACAGCGGCAGCGCAGCTGCAGCAGGATTGTGCACCCGCAGCGCATCCAGTTCTGCGCCCAGCAGCGGCGGCAGCGCAGAACCTTCTCGCAGCGACAGTTCGAGTTGCGCCATGCCGGGGCCATCGTCTGCCGTGAGCACCATGGCCGTGGCGAAAACCGTATCCACATAACCGCGCCCGGCCAGGGCTGGTGGCAATGGATAGTCGTAGGCGAGGAACAACACCGGCATCCGCTCCAGCACCGCCACGCCGGCGGCCTCCAGCAGCCCGGCGGCGAAGGTGTCGGCACCGGCGGCGAGGCTGCTGGAAAAACGCCGTGAACCCGCGGCGATGGCCCAGTAGCCCGCCGGGGCGTTGTGCACCGAGTTGTGGAAATGGATTGGAGAGACCGGTTGTCCGGGCAGGTTCAATGCGGTACAGATACGATCGACGATCTCGCCGTCGCCTTCGGATGAGGCGAACACCGAAGCGAGTTCATTCATTGCATAATGACTGCGTGCCAGCGCATCCTCCGCCGTCTGCAACGCCAGCTTGATCAGCGCTGTAGTACGGCGCCGCTCATTAGGCGGCAGCAGATTGGGCTTGAACGGCGGCAGGTCGGCGGCATTCAGCGGCAGCGCACCACGCAGCACCGGCACCGCCGCCTCCCATCCCGCCATGCCGGGCGCAGTCAGGCCTATACTCTCCACCGTCACCCGCATCATGTCGCCCGCCCGAAGATCAGGGCGCAGTTGCTGCCGCCGAAACCAAAGGAATTGCTCATCGCCGTACGCACGTCCTGTCGTCGCGTAGCACGCACGATCGGCGCCGAAAGCGCCGGGTCCAGCACTTCCGTATTAAGACTGCCCGGCACCAGTCCCTCTTCGATGGCCAGGGCGCAGAAGATGGCCTCGGTGATGCCGGCCGCTCCCAGGGTGTGTCCGGTCCAGCCCTTGGTGGAACTGCACGGCGCGCCGCCATCGAACAGCCGCGTCACCGCACGGTCCTCGGCACGGTCGTTGGACGGTGTGGCGGTGCCGTGCAGGTTGATGTAGTCGATCTGCGCCGGGGCCAGTCCGGCGCAGTCCAGCGCAGCTTGCATGGCGAGCAGCGCACCCTCCCCCTCGGGATGCGGCGTGGACATGTGGTAGGCATCGCTGCTCTCGCCGTAACCGCGCAGACGCACGCCCGCTCCCTCCCGCTCCAGCAGCGCAAAACCGGCCGCTTCGCCGATACTGATGCCGTCGCGCGCCGCGTCCCAGGGACGGCACGGGTGGCGCGACACCAACTCAAGAGAATTGAAGCCGTACAGCGTGGTGAGACACAGGCTGTCCACGCCGCCCACCACCGCCGCGTCGCACCAGCCAGCCCGGATGTGACGACTTGCAGCGGCAAACACCTTGGCGCTGGAGGAGCAGGCGGTGGAGATCACCAATGCGGGACCCGCGAGACCGAGATAACGGCGCGTAAAATCGGCGAGGGAAAAGGTGTTGTGGGTGTGACGGTAGTCGAACCCTGCCGGCAGCGGCCCGCTGTCACCACCACGCTGGCAATAGGCCCGTTCAGTGGCCTCGATGCCGGAGGTGCTGGTGCCGAGAAACACGCCTATGCGCGCCGCGCCGTGGCGCGCCCGCGCAGCGGCCACCGCAGCGGCAAAACCATCACTCTCCAGGCCCAGGGCAGCAAGCCGATTGTTGCGGCAATCGAACTCAGCCAGCGCAGCAGGCAGACGCACATCCTCCACGCCGTCGACGCGGCCGATCCAGGTTTCCAGATCGGCGCCGGCATAATCGCAGGCGCGCAGGCCGCTGCGCCCGTGCAACAGGGCCGCCAGGGTGGCGGCGCGCCCATGCCCCAGGGCACTGACCGTGCTGTAGGCGCTGAGTGTGAGTGGTAGGAAAGCCATTATTTCTAGTCCATACGTACCAGGCGCGCAAAACCGTAACTTAGCACCACCCCAAGGGCGACGGTGCTGCCGATGGCATGCAGCACGGGAATTTGCGAGAGCGCGAGGATAGCAAACACGCTGGCAGTGGAGATAGCACATACCGTAACGGCGTGGCCGGTACGGGCCGATTCAGCGGCGGCGCTGCGGCGTGAGAAGAACAGGCCGTAGTCGATGCCCAGCCCCAGCACCAACAACAGCGCCACCAGGTGGAACAGTGACAGGCTGGTGCCGAAACCGTGCAACAGTGCCGCCGTCAGTGCCAGTGCCGCCAGCACCGGCAGCATGACCCGCAGGAGCCGTGCACCGTCACGCAGCCCCACCGCCAGCAGCACCAGGATCAAGGCCATGCCGAGCAACAGATAGACACCGGCACCGCCGAGGAAACGCAGCACCATGCCGTCTGCCATCTGGCGCAAATTGATGTAACGCACCGGCAGACTGCTTTGTGCCGCCCACTGCGCCAGCACTGCTTCATCCTGCACTGCATACAACGGCACCAGTCCCAGCCAGCGTTCGCCGTGCGGCCGCAGGAGGGAGGCAAGGCGTTGCCCCGGCAAGGTGTCCGCAACATCCTGCGGACTCAATGGCTGCATGACGGTGCTTGCCGCCACGTCATGCACGAAGGGTTCGAACAGTGCGGCACGAAACGGCAACCCGTGGCGTGCTGCCTCCAGTCGAGCCCGCAACTCGGCGGCATCCGGCAGCGCGGTGCGGCGCTTGTACTGGGTGGCCGCAGAGGGCAAATACTGCGATGGCAGGCGATAACCACTGATGGCCCCTGCAGCACGCAAGCTTGCCAACGACTCCAGCGACATCTCGCTGCGCCGCAACACCTCCTCCATACTGTCCCCCTCCAGCAGCAGCAGGCGACTGACATCGGGCGCCCCCGTCGCGGCACGCAGGCGTTCATCCAGTTCCAGCCACTCCGCCGGCAGTGGACTCAGTGCAGCCAACTCGGTTTGCAACAGCGACCGTGGCGTAACCAACAGATAGCCCACTGCCGCCAGCATCAGCAGAGGCAACAACCACAGGCCGCGCCCGGCACCGCGCGCGGCATAGGACGTGTGGGGCGGAGTCACCGCCAGCAGCAGCGACGGCAGCACCCAGCGCACCGTGAGCGCAGCCGCCACCAGTCCGCTAACGGTAAACAAGGCCAATTGTGCCAGCCCGGGGAAGGGACTGGTGGCCATCGCCAGATAGCCCACGGCACTGCTCGCCACACCCAGGCGCAGCGTGGGCCAGATACGGCGCAGCGTCTCCACCGGCGCCTCCCGCTCATGCAGATGCGAGAACAGATGCAACGGATAATCCACGGCCACGCCAAGCAGGGTGATGCCGAAAGCCAGGGTGATGCCGTGCAGCGTACCGAACACCAGCGCGGTCACCGTCACTGCCGCCACCACGGCCGCCAGCAGCGGCAGAGCGCTCAGCAGCACCAGGCGCGGGCTGCGGTAGGCCAGGAACAGAATCGCCAGCATCATCAGCGTGGCCGCAGCGCTGAGCCACTGCACCTCAGTGCGGATCACATCGCGCGAAGCCGCGGCCAGGATGCCCGGACCGCTGAGCTGCACCTCGATCCCGGCGTCCGCCGCAGCGAGGATTGCCGTACGGGCCGCCTCCTGGGCATCGAGGTCAAAGCCGCCGGCGCGTGTTTCCAGCAGCAGCAGGGCCTGATTCCCTCCGGCATCGAACCACACGCCGTGCAACAGGCGCGGCGCGGCGCCGTCTTCCCACCCTGCCAGCACGCGGCGGAACGCCGCCTGCGGATCGGCGGGCAGGCGCGCCTTGTCCAGGGACGGCAGCGGCGCCGCCAGCTCGCGGAGGCGTTGCTCCAGCTCGCGGCGCAAACCGTCGACAGCAAAGGAATCGGTCGGCATGTCGGCGAGCAGATAGCGGTGGGCAAACCAAAGTGCCTGCTCTGTGTCCGGCAGCGAGGCCGGCGCGTTGCTCACGCGCAGAAAGCGCGCATCCTCGCGCAGGCGCTGTGCCATGACGTGACTGGCTGCCGCCAGGCGCTTGGGGTCATCGCTGCCGCCCAGCGCAACGATTATCAGCCGCGCTGCCGGCCCCTCGCGCAGTGCATCGACGAGCAGTGCCTGCTCCAGCCCCTCCTCGCGCGGCAGGAAGGCCGCCATGTCGCTCACCACGCTGACACGGCTGAGACCGAACCACGCACCGCCGAGCAGCAGCGCCAGCCAGACCCACAGAGCGCGGCGCGGCCTCATCTCCCCGCCTTGAGCTCGGTGATAGTGATGTCGCCGCCGGACTCGCGACTCTCGATGCGCTGCAGTTGCGTGCCCGCGCCACTCAGTTCGATGCTCTCGATGATCACGGCGACGGCCGCGTCGCGCGGGCGCAGCAGCAGGCGCCAGCGCGCGCTGCCGCCATGCAGTTCGACGTAAAAGTGACGCTGCAGGCGCGGCAAATCGCCTGCCAGGGTCGCGCGCAGAGACTCGGCGAAGGCGCGCAGCGCAGGATGCACATCCAGCGCGATCTCGCGGCTCACGCCCGGCGTTTCGATACGCATCGCATCACCAGCGATGACGTAGCTCTCGGCACTACCCTGCACGCTGCGACGCAGCCAGTCCGGTGGCCGGAACTCCAGCTCACCGGTACTGGTAAGCGGTACGTCAAGATAGGCCATGCGGCGCGTTTCGCTATAGGCAATGCGCTCCGGCACTGCACGCGCCAGTGCCGCCAGCAGCTGCGCGGCATCCCACTGTGCCGTGGCGGGCAGCGGCAGCAGTGCCAGTATCAACACCAGCGACCTAACGCCAGAAGTCATAGAAATTGAACCAGTTGTAGGGCGCACTGCGCACATAATGTTCCAGGCGCTTCGCATAGGCCTGGGCCCAGGAACCCAGGGCAGCCTCGCGTTCGCGCCGATTCTGCGGCAGAGGCGCATCGAAACGCTCGAAGTGCAGATCATAGCGCCTGCCGCCGCGATACAGGCCAAATACCAGGATTACCGGCACATGCAGTACCGCCGCCAGCTGTGCCGCACCGATGGGAAATTGCGCCTCGCCGCCAAGAAAACGGCACGACACCGTCTTGCCGCCCTCGCCCACCCGGTCACCCAGCATGCCGACCATGCCGCCGTGCGCCACGGTCTCCTGCACCTGCAACAGGGTGTCGATGCCGCCCAGCGGAATCACGGTATCGAGCAATGCGGGATTGAGGGTGTGCAACAGCGCGGTTATGAAGCCGTTATGATCGGGAAACATCAGTATCTTGATGGGCAGGTGACGCTGTTCAACACCGAGGGTGCGCAGCGCATCGAAGCTTCCCACATGGGCGCTGAGCAACAGGCAGCCGCCGCCGCTGTCGGCCTGCGCCTTTATCACCTCAGTGTTATGCACGCGTATATCGAAGCGGTGAAACTGGCCGCTGAGGAAAAATACCCGATCGAGGATGGTGGCAGCGAAACAATGTATATGGCGCAGCCGCTCGGCAACGGTCGGCACACGGCCGAATACACGCGCGAGATAGTCGCATGAGGCTACGCGTGCCGTACGGTTGCCGAGAAAAAAATACAGCGTAATCGGGTAGAGCAAGAGGCGCGCAGGCGCCCTGCCGAGGCGCAGCGCGATCCACAGGATCAGGCGCAGGGCCCAGGGCGAACCACGCTCACGCTGCGCCTGCCAGTGGTCCGTGCTCATGGCTGCTCCACCTGCAGCAGACCGTTGGCAATGACGCGGCCTTCACGTGCGCACTCAAAGCGCAGGCGGCCGGGACGATCGCTGCGCAGGCGGATGAAAAACGGCTGCGCCGGCAGCAGCGGCTCAATGAATTTTACCTGCGGCAATACCGAAACTGGCACCACACCGGCACGGGCAGCGGCGCGCAGCACCTGCTCCAGCAATACCACCCCAGGCACCACCGGCTGTCCCGGGAAGTGTCCCGGCAGCGAGGGGTGGCTTGCGGCGATCACACACTCCTCGCCGTACTCCATCATCTCTCCCTCAAACGTTGCAGCAGTGCAAGCAGTTCGCCGCGTGGCAGCTTTCCCGTTTCGTTGCGTGGCAGGTGTGGCACGCGATAAAGCTGCCGCGGCAGAAACACATCATCCAATCGCGGCCGCAACGCATCGAGCACCTCCTGCTCGTTCAGTTGCGGCGCCACGACAAAGGCACAGAGGCGACCGCCACGCTCGCTGTCCGCATCGAGCAACAGCATCGCGGCGTCCTCCACGCCCGGTATGCCCAACAGGCGCTGCGTGAGATCGCCGAGCGAGGCACGCTTGCCGCCGATGTTCACCAAATCACTGTCACGGCCCAGCAGCACGAAACCGTCCGCACACATTTCGATGACATCATTCAGCGGTGTGGGTGCACGCAGAAAATCGGCACTGGCCGTGCAGCGTCCCTCGATACAGTGCAACTGCACGCCAGCGTAGGGACGCCACAGCGCCCCTTCAACTGTACGCCGGCTGGCGATGGCGCCGGTCTCGGTACAACCGTAGATCTCGCGCACCTCACAACCGAAGGCCTGCTCCGCCGTGGCCGCCAGCTCGGCGGACAGCGGCGCCGTGGCACTGAGGATCAGGGCGGTGGCTGGCCAGTGCAGCTCTGCCGCCACACAGGCGCGCAAATGCACAGGCGTGGTCACCAGCACACGCGGCTGTGCCACATCGCTCAGTGCCTGGCGCAAATCTGCCGGAAAAAATGGTCTTCCACCGTGCATGGCCAGGCCACTCATCAGGGGATAAAGAATGGTGGATTCGAGGCCGTACATGTGCTGCGGCGGCACGGTGGCAATAACCGTTCCGCCGGCATGCTGCGCCAGGCCAAAGCGATCGATTGCGCGCATCGCCCCCAACACCAGATCTCCCCAGTACTTGCGATGCGGGCGCGGCGTGCCGGTGCTGCCCGAGGTGAAGATCACCACTGCGAGCTGCGCCGCCGGAATCAGCGCCGGCGGAGCTGCCTGCGGCGACGGCAGGTTCGGCTCCAGCACATGTTGCGGCAGCGCGAGATCTGCATTTGTCCACTCCACCAGGCAATAACTGCCGGGAAAGGCCGCCGCCACCTCTTCCACCACGCGCGGGGCGCGGTTGGGCGGCAACAGATTCACCTGACCGCGCAACAGCAGCGCGGCAAAGGCCAGCATGAACAGATAGCGATCTTCACACAAATTCACTGCGTGGCCCGCTTCCGGCAGCATGACCGCCAACGCCGACGCCTGTGCCAGAAACTCTGCGCAACGAACCGGCCGCCCCTTATGCCAGGCGATGATGTCCTGCGGCGCGTGCAGGGTCAACGGTAGCAAGGCCGCCTGGCTCACCGACGCTGACTCCCGGTGTCGAGACGCGCCATTGCGGCCATGAAGGCCACGAAACTGCGCTGCGGCAGATGTGGCAGACAGCGGCGGCGCAACAGGAATTCGACGGCGAAGAAGGCGAGGATTAATAGATAGCCCAACAGATTCGTGAACAGCGACCATGCCTCGCGCGTGCCGCAACAGGCCAGGATGATACTGATCAGGCCGAGTACCATCAAAAACAGCGCCCAGGCCAGGGTCACGCGCCGCGTATAGCGCAACGCCGCCGCATCCAGTTCGCCGTCGAGCAGCGTGGCGATGCGGGTCACCAGAGGCTGCTGCCCCGGCAGCAGGCTGATGGCAAACAGGGCCGCCAAACCGAAATAAATCAATAACGGCGGCCACAGCAACAGGGCATAGCCATCGGCCAGCAGCAGCGCCACTGCCAGCACCAGGGCCACGGCAAGCAGTGCGGGCAATAAAAGGAAGCCGTCGGTCCGCCGCCCCGCCAGCAAGCCGGCGATGGCGGCAAGCACGCCTACCGCCGGACCGTACGATGCGGTCAGCACGCCGTAGTGAACTGCAGCGGGATAGGCAATCAGCAACAGCACGGAGGCGCGCCGCGCCAGGCTCATTTCACACGGTGGGCAGCAATGTGCGCGGCGAGGGCGCGCAGGGAGGAAAAGATGCGCGAGTTGTTTTCGTCGTCAGAACGCAACTGAAAACCGTAATGCCGGGAAATGGCCATGGCCAACTCCAGCGCATCGATGGAATCGAGCCCCAACCCCTCACGAAACAGAGGTGCCTCCGCCTCGATGTCAGCAGCCGCGATATCTTCCAGATTGAGAGCATCGATAATCAGTTGCCCCACTTCCAGCTCCAACGGGGTCAGCTCGGACATATCCACCATCCTTCTGTTGCATTCCTGAAATTGAGAGGCTGCGTGCTCCATGGACAGCCTGGAGCGGGGTCGGGGAATTATATATACTCCGGCCCCGAACTCAATCGTCAGCCATTCCCCCGCCCCACCGCAGGTCTGTTCCGTATCGATGTCAGCGCCATGCGTCCGCTACAGCACCACCCCTTCTAGCGATGCCTTCGCCATCGTGCGTTATGGCGCGGACGCCAGTGATGTCAGCGTCGCCGCGGGCATGCTCTGCATCGATGTGGCCATGCCGGTGCTGGGATACAGCGGCGGCAACCACGAAGTGTGGTCCACGGACGGTCCGATGCAGCACGACACGGTCGGTCCGCTGCATCTGGTACGCGGCGATGAGTTCATATTCGGCGCCATGAAGGTGGACAGTACGCGGCCCCTGGAGCAGGCCAGCCACGACACCTACCAACTGATCCTCGGCGTACTGGCGGCACAGGGCTATCCTGTGCCGCTACGCATGTGGAACTATCTGCCGCGTATCGTCGGCCGCGACAGCGGCGGCGAGCGCTATCAGTTGTTTTGCAGCGGCCGCCACCTTGCCTTCAATACCGCCCCCGGTTATGAGAACCAACTCCCCGCCGCCAGCGCCCTGGGCAGCCATGGCCCCGGCATGGTGGTATATTTTCTCGCCGCCCGCGCAGCCGGCATTCAGGTGGAAAACCCGCAACAGGTCAGCGCCTTTCATTATCCGCGCCAGTACGGACCACGCAGTCCCTCCTTCTCCCGCGCCGTCATCATGCCATGGGGTGATCGCAGTCATTTCTATCTGTCCGGCACGGCCAGCGTACGCGGCCACGCCAGCCTGCATCACGATGACAGCCCTGCGCAGTTGCAGCTCACGTTGGACAACATCACGCGCCTGCTGACCCACGGCGCCACTCTGCACCCAGCGGCCCCGGCCGGACTCGATGCCATGCAACTGCTCAAGGTCTATGTGCGCCGCCGTGCCGATTATCCATACCTGCGCGCCGAACTGGAGCGCCGGCTGGGGGCGAATCAGGCGGTGCTGTATCTGTTGGCAGACGTGTGCCGCACGGAGTTGCTGCTGGAGATCGAAGGGGTCGGCGTCAGCTGATGCGCGACTGGCTGGCCCGATCGCGCACCAGCCGCGCCCAGTACCGCCCGGTCAGGTACCAGTGCACGTAAAAGGCCTCCAGCAACAGCCTCCCCACCCGACGGATCGGCCACTGCGCACCAGACTCCGCGGCACACAGGACATGCGGCATTCCCAGCCCAGTGGCCATCACCCCGAGACGGGCCAGGTGGTAACGGTTGGATACGATGGCCACCGCGGCGGCGGCGCCGAGCAGTTCGCGCGCATGGCGCAGGTTCTCCAAGGTATGGCGCGAACCTTCTTCCAGCCTCAGGGCGTTGCGCGGTACGCCCCGCGCAACGAGATACTCCGCGCCCTTGGCCGCCTCGCTCACCCCGCCTGGCCCGGTCACACCTCCCAGCAGCAACAGCTCGCGGATGCCCGCCTGGTACAGTACCAGGGCGCGCTGCAGACGCAGGCGAAAGTCATCGTCCACCTCACCGCCGACGAGGCGGACGCCGGGCACCAACACTGTGGTGACACTGTCCGCCCGGCAAGTCGCCTCGCTGCCGACACGCAGGACATGGTACAGGCTCCACAGCAGGGACAGACCGCCACTGCCCAGGATCACCAGGAGGGAGATGAACAGCATCTTGAAACCGTCGGCCCCGACGGCGGCAGCGGACAGGCGCATGGCATACCCCGCTCGCCGCTCCGGGCCATCCACGACCTGCGCGGCACAATTCCAGTCTAGAAACACAAAGCCCCGCGATAGCGGGGCCCTGGAGTAAAAATGGTAGGCGTGATTGGACTCGAACCAACGACCCCCACCATGTCAAGGTGGTGCTCTAACCAGCTGAGCTACACGCCTGTCGTCAGAAGCGCGCCATTATACCTGTTCACCGGACACAGTCAAATATGACGTAACACGTTGTTTTTAAAGCATCACCCGGCATCAGTCCGCAACCGGCTCACCCAAGCCCATGTTGTGTTCCTGCATCAGGCGGATCTGATCGCGCAGTCGCGCCGCCTCTTCGAATTCCAGATTGCGGGCATGCTGGTACATTTGCTCTTCCAGCTTCCGGATGCGCTTCGCCAACTCGGCTGCCGGCATGGCGGCATACTCAATGACTTCTTCGGCCACCCTGGCATAGCGTGCCGGCGTACCCGGCACGCCGGGATAGCCGGACTCCAGGATATCCCGTACCGCCTTCTGTACGCTGCGCGGGGTGATGCCGTTTGCTGCGTTGAAGTCCATTTGCCTCTGGCGGCGGCGCGCAGTCTCGTCCATGGCGCGCCGCATGGAGCCGGTGATGCGATCGGCATACAGGATGGCCTTGCCGTTGAGATGGCGTGCGGCACGGCCGATGGTCTGGATCAACGAGGTCTCCGAACGCAGGAATCCCTCCTTGTCGGCATCGAGGATCGCCACCAGCGACACCTCGGGCATATCCAGCCCCTCGCGCAGCAGATTGATGCCCACCAGCACATCGAATGCCCCCAGACGCAGGTCACGGATGATCTCCATGCGCTCAACGGTATCGATATCGGAGTGCATGTAGCGCACGCGCACGTCGTGCTCGGCCAGGTAGTCGGTCAGATCCTCGGCCATTTTCTTGGTCAGGGTGGTGACCAGCACGCGCTCCTCCAGCGCCACACGCTTGCGGATCTCCGACAGCAGGTCATCCACCTGGGTGGTAGCCGGACGCACCTCCACCTCCGGGTCCACCAGCCCGGTCGGGCGCACCACCTGTTCGACAACTTCGCCGGAACGCTCCAACTCGTATTTCGCCGGTGTCGCCGAGACAAAGATGATCTGTGGCGACAGCCGCTCCCATTCCTCAAACTTGAGCGGCCGGTTGTCCAGGGCCGAGGGCAGGCGGAAGCCATAATTGACCAGGTTTTCCTTGCGCGAGCGGTCGCCCCGGAACATGGCCCCGATCTGCGGTACGGTGACGTGGGACTCGTCGATGACCAGCAGGGCATCCTGCGGCAGGTAGTCGAACAGTGTCGGCGGCGGCTCGCCGGCCTGGCGTCCGGACAGGTGGCGCGAATAGTTCTCAATGCCGGAGCAGTAGCCCAGCTCCAGCATCATCTCGATATCGAACCGGGTGCGCTGTTCCAGGCGCTGCTCCTCCACCAGCTTGTTGGCGGCATGCAACTCTTCCAGCCGGTCCTTCAACTCAACCTTGATGGCCTCCACTGCCTCCAGAACCTTTTCGCGCGGGGTGACATAGTGAGTCTTGGGATAGATGGTGACGCGCGGCACCTTGCGCAGCACCTCGCCGGTAAGCGGGTCGAAAAAGCTGAGCGACTCCACCTCCTCGTCGAACAATTCCACCCGTACCGCCTCGCTGTCGGAATCCGCCGGAAAGATATCGATCACCTCGCCGCGCACGCGGTAGGTGCCGCGGCGCAGTTCGATGTCGTTGCGGGTGTACTGCAGCTCGGCCAGACGGCGCAGGATGGCCCGCTGGTCGATAATGTCGCCGCGCACCAGGTGCAGCAGCATGTGCATGTAGGAATCGGGGTCGCCCAGGCCGTAGATGGCCGATACGGTGGCGACGATGATGGTGTCCGGCCGCTCCAGGATGGCCTTGGTGGCCGACAGGCGCATCTGTTCTATGTGGTCATTGATGGAGGCGTCCTTCTCGATGAAGGTGTCGGTCGACGGGACGTAGGCCTCCGGCTGGTAATAGTCGTAATAGGAGACGAAATACTCCACCGCATTGTGCGGGAAAAACTCCTTCATCTCGCCATAGAGCTGGGCCGCCAGGGTCTTGTTGTGGGCCATGATCAGGGTAGGCCGCTGCACCTGCTGGATGACATTGGCGATGGTATAGGTCTTGCCGGAACCGGTGACCCCGAGCAGGGTCATGCCGGCCTCCCCCGCCTGCAGCCCGTCGACCAGGCGCCGGATGGCCTCCGGCTGGTCACCGGCCGGGGCGTAGGGGGCCTGTAACTGGAAATTTCTCTTCATGATTCAGCGCTTGGGGGATTCAGCAAAGCTTGCGGTTCGGCTATATTAGGGCGGTTTTATTTCCAACTTTTGTGTCGAGGAAAACGGTGGAGATCCAATTGTCCAAGCGCGTTCAAAGCATCAAGCCTTCCCCCACCCTGGCGGTCACCGCGCGCGCCCAGGAGCTGAAGGCGCAGGGCAAGGACATCATCGGCCTCGGCGCGGGTGAACCGGACTTCGACACCCCGGATCACATCAAGCAGGCCGCCATCGAGGCCATCAACAAGGGATTCACCAAGTATACCGCCGTGGACGGCACGCCGGGGCTGAAAAAGGCCATCATCGCCAAGTTCGCCCGCGACAACGGCCTGAATTACACCCCCAAACAGATCCTGGTCTCCTGTGGCGGCAAGCAAAGCTTCTATAACCTGGCCCAGGCCCTGCTGGATGCCGGCGACGAGGTGATCATCCCGGCCCCCTACTGGGTGTCCTACCCGGACATGGTGCTGCTGGCCGAGGGCGTGCCAGTAATCATCGAGGCGGGCCTGGAGCAGGGCTTCAAGATCACCCCTGCCCAACTGGAGGCGGCGATCACCCCCCGCACCCGCCTTGTGGTCCTGAACAGCCCTTCCAACCCTACCGGGGTTGCCTACAGCAAAGATGAACTGGCCGCCCTGGGCGAAGTGCTGCGCCGCCATCCCCAGGTGATGATCGCTTCGGATGACATGTACGAACACATCCTGTGGACCGATGAGCCGTTTGTGAACATTCTCAATGCCTGCCCGGATCTGTACGACCGCACCATCGTTCTCAACGGCGTGTCCAAGGCCTACTCCATGACCGGCTGGCGCATCGGCTACGCCGCCGGCCCGGACAAGCTCATCGAGGCGATGAAGAACATCCAGTCGCAGAGCACGTCCAACCCCACCTCCATTTCCCAGGTGGCGGCCGAAGTGGCGCTCAACGGCGATCAGGGCTGTATCAAGACCATGCTCAAGGCGTTCAAGGAACGGCACGATTTCGTGGTTGCCGGCCTGAACCGAATCAAGGGCATCAACTGCCTGCCCTCACAGGGTGCCTTCTATTCCTTCATGGACATGCGCAGCATTGTCGCCGAGCGCAGCGATATCCATAACGACATCGAGCTGGCGGACTACATACTCAATCACACCGGCGTGGCCCTGGTACCCGGCTCGGCCTTCGGCAGCGAGGGCTACATGCGCCTGTCTTTTGCGACCTCGCTCGACAACCTGCGCAATGCCCTGCAGCGCCTCAGCAATCTCTTCGGTGAAAAATAGGAAATTTCTGACAAACAATAGCAGCACTGGCTGACAGGACGGCACTTCAAACTGCAGCCTGACTGTCCTATGGTTATACCCGACACGGATGTGGGTATGACATGGACGTCATCTTCTCCACCGCCCGCACCGGCCACCGCCGGCTGCATCGGGGCTACACACTGACAGAGCTGCTTGCCGTGCTGGCAATCACGGCGGTAATCATGGCCATTGCCGCCCCGTCCTTTGCCAACCTGCTGCAGAACAACCGGCTCACCACCTCGCTCAATGCCCTCGCCACTGCGCTGCACTACGCCCGCAGCGAAGCAATCAAGCGCAACCAACCCATCGTCATCTGCAAAGGTACCTCTGATACCGGCTGCAATAACTCACGGACATGGCATGCCGGATGGATCCTGTTTGAGGATAACAATGGTGACAAACAGTGGAACGACGATGAGGCACTGTTGTGGTCGCAGGCCGCCCTGCCATCGGGCCAGACGCTTGAGTGGAATGCCTTTCCCAGCTCCAACTACACCGTCTATTACCCGAACGGCACAGCCAGCAGCAACGGTACCTTCGTGTTCTGTGACAATCGGGGCGCGGTTGCGGCCAAGGCACTGATCCTGGCCAAGACCGGACGGGTCAGGAACTCCGGCCTATCGGCAAGCGGGGCGGCACTACAATGTCCCACATGAAGTCTTGACCTGGTGCGGGCGGATAAGTAGTATATGCGCCTCTATCGATTCCCCCGTAGATCAGTCGGTAGATCAGCGGACTGTTAATCCGTGTGTCGTTGGTTCGAGTCCAACCGGGGGAGCCATCTAGCCGTACTATGAACCGCTTCATGGTTCACCAGCACCGCAGGCCTGTATTCAACCCTGGCCACATCGCCCTCGATGTAAATCCCGTCAATGAAGCTGCCGAAGAAGTGGCGCAGCTTCTTCGGGTTTTGTGTCGTCTGGATAATATCCACCAGCATGGCGCGCACCACCGCGACCTGCTCCGCTCCGATCAGAACCTGGGGCGCTGTCTCGGCCTCGAGGTCGGCGAGCTGCTGCTCCAGCCGTTTGGTTTCGTCGTTGTTCGCACGCAGGCGGCGGGTCATGTCGCCCAGGTTTGGGGCGTCCTTTCCGTATAGCTCCAGCACTTCATATAGTTTGCGGTTCCTGTTTTCGACTGCCTGCAGCTGGCCGATCACCAGGTCGCGGCGGCGGTTTCTGTCGCGGGCCCAACTGCCGGCCAGGTCGTGGATCTCCCGCAGGACCTCGCCGAGGTTTTCCTCGGTGAACACTTCGCTGGCGATGCGCTCCAGGAGCCACTCGTCCAGGGCGTCAGCCGATAGGCGGCGGTTCTCGCACCCCTCGCCGCGTTGTGCGCCGCGGCAGTTATAGTAGGCATACCGCTGGCTGCGTCCTTTTGCGGTTTCGATCTGCATGGATGAACCGCAGCTGCTGCACTTGAGTATGCCGGTGAATAGATAGGTGCTGTGCGGTGACCCGCCCCGCCCCTCTGTGGCGTCGGTCTCTATGTCCATCATGGCCTGAACTGCCTCCCATGTCGCTATATCGACGATAGGATCATGCGCCTGGATTACTGTCCACTCAGATCGTGGACGGACGGTTCTGCACTTCCCCTCGGTGCGGCGCTTGCCGAAAACGATGCGCCCCACCGACACCTCGTTGCGCAGCAGGTTGATCACCGTCGTTTTGCTCCAGCGACGCCCCCTATTCAGCAACCCACGGTCATTGAGCAAGGCGGCGATCGATTTGCCGCCATACCCCTCCAGTTTCAGCGCAAATACCTGGCGCACAATCTCAGCCTCGGCGGGTACGGGAACCAGCCGCTTGCGCTTCTCGTTGCTGCCGGCGGCCGCCGCCTCGTAGCCGAGGGGCGGGCGGCCGCCGTTCCAAAAACCCTCGCGGGCATTTTTCATCATGCTGCGGGAGGTGTCGCGGGACACCTGGCGGCTATATAGCTCATCCGTCAGTTCGAAGAACGAGTCCAGAATCCACCCTTCGTCCGTTTCCGTATTGATGTCCATGGCCGCATAAACCATTGCGGTACCGACCTGGCGCAGGCGGCGCTTGTACCATGTGGCGTCCGTCTTGTTGCGGGCAAATCTGGAGGTGGACCAGGTTATAAAAAATGACGGGGAATACAGCTCGCAGTAGGCGATGGCGTCCTGGAAGGCCGGGCGGCTATCGCTGCGGCCTGAAATGCCATCATCACGGAATACCCTCACCACGCTGGCGCCGAGCGCTGCGGCCTTCTTCTCGCACTGTTCGAGCTGACTTTCTATCGGTAATTCCTCCTCCGCCTGGCGGACGGTGGATACACGGGCATAGATAACGGCGGTCTTTTCCATCGTTTCAGGTTACCCCTTCCCGCCGGCGGCGACCCGGTGGATGTGACGAACGGTAGGCGCGTCATGAAGCTCAGCCAGCAGCAGGCGGCGAATTTCGCGAGCATCATGCCCGGCCGCGGCGAGAGACTGAATAAACCGGTTCCGCTGGTAGTTGGTGTAGGTGGTGAAATTGGGGATATAGACCTCACGCCGCCCGGCCGCGGCGCGCTCATCATCAAGGGTACGCCATGTCTCCAGGAATGCGTCCACGCCGATCTGCTCGGCGACGCGCAGCCAGGCAGCGCCGATTCCCATCTCGCGCAGCTCCACCAGCCGCGGGTCGCGCGCGTTTTTTGTATCGCCCCCTACCGGGGGCTCAGGCTGTATGTAGATATCTGGGTACCCACCCCCCCCGGGAACAGGGGGCGTTCCTTCCTGCCGAGCCCCCACCCCCTGCGCCTGGCCCTGTCCTTTCTGATCTGAGCTGCGTTTTCCTGACCTATCCACAGTCTGTACCCCGCATTCTTTCGTTGTTGTTCCTTCCTCAACTGCGCCTTATGTGATTGTGCGCAGTTCAGCCCCTAGACGATTTAGCCCGTTTCAAGGCCGAGTTCTGAGGGGTGCCACACCCACCCGCAAACGCCCACCACTCCGTGCCTGTAGATACGGCGGAGGGGCGGCCAAGGTGAGTTCCAAGCCCTTGCGCGCATCAAGAGGGGCGCCCCTTGCTCCGCTCCAGGTGTCGCGCCAGGTCAGAGACAGGGGTGCGCATCTTCCGCAGTGGTGAGGCCTGGTCGACCACGGCGGCCTTCTTGCGCATGGCCAGCGTTGTGTAGACCTGGGTGGTCTTCGGGTCGGCGTGGCCTAGCAGGTCCTGGCGCACCAGCAGGTCGACGTCTGACTCTGCCAGCTCGGTACCGAACAGGTGGCGCAGCGCGTGCGGGTGCAGCTCCTCGATGGGGATGCCGGCCCTCTCGCCGTAGAGCCGCAGTCGCTTGAAGAAGCGGCGATCCGACAGACGGCGCGCCTCGCCGTGGTACTCATGAGGCGGGATCATCCTATTCATCGTGGAAACCCACAGCACGCGCTCACCGGTTGGCAGCGTGCGGTCGATGCCCTCCAGGTCATGGTGACCGAGGTACGCATGTATAAGGAGTGCCGTCTCGGTCGGCGCCGGCACCAGGCGTTCCTTGTCGCCCTTCTCACGGAACCGGATCGCCAGGCGTTCGCGGCCGGCGTCGGCGTACCAGATCAGATCCTCCTCATTGAGCCCCATCACACCGGAGATTCGAGGCCCGCAGCCGATGATCACCGAGAGGATCGCCGCGTCACGCACGCCCAGGAAGTCGCCCAAGTCGCACTGCATGAGCAGCTTTTCGGCATTGCCCAGGGACATGGCGCGGGGAAGGCGGCGGCCGGTCTTGGGGTAGTCGATGCCGGCGGCAGGGTTGCCGGCGATGTGGCCATGCTGGAAGGCCCAGGTGTAGAAGCCGCGGATTGCAGCCACCAGCGGCCGTCGCGCCCTGGGTGCCAGTTTCAGCTCCTGGTGGGCGTGCAGACCGGTGAACGCCTCGAGGTCATCGCGGGTGGCTTGGTGCAGCTGCTGCCCGCGCTGTTTCAGGAACGCCGCCAGACGGCCCAGGGCCTGGCGATACTTGGCGGCGGTCCGCTCGGCCCTGCCTCGGTTGTGCTCCAGCCAGGTGATATAGCTCTCGATCAGGTCCAATTTCAGGCCTCCACGGAGGACGGGGGCAGATAACAAACCGCGCACTTGCGCACCCGGCCTATTTTACCCCTATCCGATTGAATTACCGACAAAAACCCCTGCGCAAGTCTGCGCAATTCAGAGGCGCAGAGCGCACCAAACCGCGCACACTTAAAGTACTTTCTCAAGTAGACATGCGCAGCACTGTCCATCGGCTTCCTTCCTCTTCCAGGCATCTTTTCTCTTTCTCTCTCAATAAGTTGATTTAGAGAGAGAGAGATAAAGAGGGGCGCGGCCAGGAAACGAACCGGCGCGGAAAACAGACAAATAGGCGCGGAAAACAGGCCGACCGGCGCGAAAATCGACCAAACCCGGCAGAAAAACGCCTCCAGCATCAATAAGTTAAAGTCAAATAGTTGGCGTCTGCGCAGATTATCCGCGCCGCCCCCGCCTACCTTCTCGGCTCCGGCCGCTGAAAGCGGCAAAATCTGTCCGGCTCGACCCATGGGCGCGGCGCTACTCGTCAGGGGGTGCGGGGGTGAGGGAGAAGAAGAGCGCCGGCATAGCCAGCGCAACCACTGCCTGCGGCAGTGGTAATAAGGTGCGCCAGGCCGTTGGCCTGGCGCTCTATATATAGGTGCCTGGAAGGCAAGGCGGTGTTTCCTGCCGTCATCATGCCGCCGTGGCCAAGGCTGCGATCAGGTCGGCTGCCACCGGTGGGCATACAGCGTTCCCAAGCAGGTGGATTGCATCGCGCCGGGTCTCCGGCAACAAGTACGACGCACGGAATCCCATTGCCGCGCGCAGCTCTGTCGGCTGCAGCATTCGCATCCGCTCGCCGTCAATGACGGCCCAGCGGTCGACGGTCGTAACGGTTCCCAGCGGCCGATGGATGCTCCTCCCCTTCAATCCGCTGCCGCTCGAGTAATAGGGGATCAGGAAGCGATCCCCGAATTCTCGGCGTCCGGCCTGTATTCGATCCAAAGTCTTCTTGCTGCGGCCAGGCCGATGTATCTGGCTCCAGTCGTGGGCGTCCCATTCGATAAAACTGGCAGCATGTGCCTCCTGGCGCTTTGGCAGGGGGAGCTTTATAGGGTGCCTCGACTTGGCGCACACCAGGAACAGCCTGACGCGGTTTTGAGGAACTCCATGGTCTGCTGAGTCGATGATGTGCGGGGAGACCGAGTAGCCAAGCCGATGCAACGCATCGACCCAGGACGGATAAAGAACCCATCTGGTGAAGTTGGGGACGTTCTCTATCACGGCATAGTCGCTGCGATGGTGCTCAAGGCAGCCGACAGGCGCCCATGCCGTACTTCGCAGGGCATCGTGGTGAGGCTTTTCCTTTCCCCTTGCTGGGGTGTGTCCTTGGCATGCAGGCGATGCCAGGAGGACATCGTGCTTTGGCACGTTTCGCCAGTCGGCCTGCATGAGGTCCTGCTGCACGTGGACGACAGTCGGGTGATTTGCCGCATGAAACCGGCATGCCACTGGCCAATGATTCGCGGCCCAAACCACGCGAGCTCCGGCCTCTTGCGCGCCAGCGGAAAAACCACCAAGGCCCGCGAAGAGATCAACGACATCTAGCCGTTGCGCCACGCAGTTACCCATTGGCATGTGCCTCCATCGCCGTTGATTCCGCCACGCCCTCGATCAGTCGCAGGTTCTGCGCCTGGCGGATGCCGTCTTTTGTGGCATTGATGATGCGGCACAGGTACTGGTAATCAGGGTTCGGCTTATGCGGGATGTTGTGCCACCATTCATCACCGAAAATGGAGTGCATGGCGTCGGTGTCGATTTCGCATTCGCGCTCCACCGAGTGGCTCAGCCGCTCGAACAAATCTCTGGCCTCTTCCTGACTGATGCCGTACTGCCTGCGCTCAGATAGCAGTTCAGCCTTTGCCGCCTGGTTCAGTCCGTTGTAATCAGGCAGGCTCGAGCGCATGTTCGATAGTTTGTTGGCTAAATAATCCTCGTCGCAGGACAGGATGAACTCGGCGATCGTCCTATCTCCCATGCCTCCCCAGTACGCCGTCCAGGACTGCCCGTAACAGTTGATCGTGATTCGCCCCTGCCGTGGCGCTATGTCGTCCAGGAACACCTCGATCGGGTCGAGACGGTCCGCCCCCTCTATCCTGAGTTTCTGCTGTGTCGAAACGGTGATCTGCATACCTTTATCCTCCGGCTTAGCTCGCTTCGCTATAAAGAAAGAAGCCCGGGGGCGTCTTGCTCTCCCTGGCTTACCTGATCCACCCAGTACCGCCCGGAGCGGTGATACAGCGCCTCGTACTCGCTCAGCAGCTGCCGGGTACTGGCCATGTCGCTGCCGGCCTCTCGGCCCGTGTCCGCATACTCCTCGAGGTCGCGCGCCATGCGGTGCATGAGCTGCAGCGCCTCGTCCAGGGTCACCTCTTCATATTCATGGGGCATTGGCATATCCCTCCTGCTTCTCCGCTACATGCAGCCCGTACTCGGCCATCTTCTCCAGGTTCAGCCCGACCATATGGGTCTGGCGGTGGTTGCCGATGGTGGCGCTGGTGTCCTCGAGGTGAATCAGGCCCGCCTCTCGCAGCTGTGACTTGAACACCCGATCGGACTTGACCGGCAGCTGGTCCCAGATGGCGCGCAGGCCGGGGCTGGTCTTGATGTGGTGCATGCAGTGCGAGGTCATGATCGCCAGGTAGGCGCGGCCCTCGGCGTCATGCTCGACCTTGTACGGGTAGTGGTACTTGTTGCCTGCGATCTCGCTGCAGATGGTGGAGAGTATCCATACCCACGGATGGCGGTCGCCGCTGGTTTCGCTGATGTGGGCGTTCATCTCGGCCCAGAGGTCATGCAGCAGGTTGCCGTAGTTGTTCGGGATTTCGAGGAACTCGCAGAGCAGGCGCCAGGCGGTGACCAGAGCGCTGTAGTTCTCCACCATGCGGCGGGCGCCGGAGTCCTGGCCGGTGGCGCGGCACATCTTGCTGCACTGTTCGCGGCTGGCGGCGTGCATCTCCATCAGGCGGTCGCGGGTCAGGGTGGAGAGGAACTCGAGCCACTGGCGCACAGGGAAGCGCGGCAGGCCTTCGGGCATCAGCGGGCCGGGGTCCTTGAGGCTGACGCGCACCAGCTTGCCGATCAGACTGTCCACCGGCACGTCTTCGCCGGCGAGCAGCACCGGCGCGCTCAGCAGGTATTCGGTCATGTCGGAGCCGCGGCGGGTGACGGTGTACTGATAGTTCTCCTGGAGCATGGCTACCGCCTTGTCGATGACGTCCTGCCGCCGGGCGGAGATTTCCTCCCAGCCCACCGGGTGGCTGGTGTGGCTGATGGTGGTCAACAGGCGGAACTCGGTTTGCAGCGACTGCCCGGAAAACATCTGGAAGGCGATGGTGCGCTCGAGGCGCTTGATCAGGGTGGACTTGCCGGCGCCCTTGCGCGCCTGCAGGGTGAGGTGCGGCCAGTAGCCCAGCAGCGGCTTGAGGTGTCCGCCCAGTGACCAGACCAGCAGCAGCGCCGCGGCGTTGTGCTTGAACGTGCCCTGGTAGGCGTCCAGCACCCGCTTGCCGTCTGCCGGGGAGCCGGAGGGGAACCGCAGGTTGTGATACTGGCATTGCTTCTCCGGGTCGACGAAAAAGCAATCCTTCCCCTCATTCACCTGCAGCTTGCCGTCGCGCCAGGCGAGGCCCACGAAGTTCACCGCATCCCGCGCGCCCAGGTGGGCGGCGCGCTCCAGGATGGTGAGCATGCGGGAGAAGGCCGCCGGCGCGAACACCGGGCCGAACTTTTTCCACTGATCCACGTTGTGCAGCTGCTCGTCGGCGAACACCTTGCGCTCCAGCTTCGAACCGTGGCGCGGCACCTGCACAGAGCAGGCAAACAGCGTGCGCGGCTGGCTGTCCTGCTCGCCGCTCATCACGGAGACGGCCGAGGCGATGGTGACGCGGGATAGGCCGGCTACGCGGAAGCCGCAGAGGTCGCCGAAATTTAGCTTGTCCGGGCCGCCGTCGTCGTCCTTCTCCACCTTGTTGACGTAGGTGGTGAAGTCCTCCTTGGCCCGGTACAGCCAGTATTTGCCGAAGTCGTGGGGCGGCAGGAAGAGGCGCGGCCGTCCCTTGCGCTTGTCGGCGTCGCCACACAGCCCGGGGATGATCCAGGGCTCGAACTTATCGCGGATCAGGTGTTTCAGGGCGTCGGCGCCCTCGGCTTTCAGAATGTCGTTGACGTCGTTGTGCTCCCAGTCGGCCTGGTCAACCAGGTGCGCGGCGATATCCAGGGCGGTGAGGCGTTCGTACAGTGTCCAGGCCGCCTCGGCACCGGGCCGCTTGCCGTGCTCGTCCGGCTCGTCGTTGTCCATGCAGATGATGTTCTTCTTGCCCTGCCCCAGGGTCAGGTCGATGTTGCCGGCATTGCCGGTGCCGCGAATGGAGACGGCCGCCACGCCCTTGAGCCCGCAGCTCTCGACGGACAGCGCATTGATCGACGACTCCACCCAGTAGATGGTGTGCGCCTTCTTGAGCCGCTGCGCGTCGGCGAACCAGGGGAAGCCGAACTTCTCCCCCTGTGTCTGCGTCTTCACGCCGCCGTTCAGCTCCGGATCCTGGTAGCGCATATCGACCGCCACCGTGCGGCCGTCCACCAGGTTGCGCACGATGAAGGCCACGCCCTCGCCGCCATAGCCCGGCTGGCCCTGCTCCACCTTGGTGGAGGTCCAGGCATTCCAGCCCACCGCCCCCTTCTGCACCGCCCGCTCCGCCACCTCCTTGGAGATGCCGCGCTGCTCCACCAGCCAGGTGATCGCCTTCTCCTTCCAGCCCGGCGAGTCCTGATCGTCGCGGCACTTGAGGGCGATCCACTCCACGGTGGAGAGCTGGCGCTTCTCGCCCTGATCCGGCTTGTCGAAGGGGATGCCGTACTGCTCATGCAGCCACTTCACGGCCTCGCTGGTGTCAAGGCCGCGGACGTATTCAACCAGGTCGACAATGTCGCCGCCCTTGTCGCCGCTGTAGTCCCGCCAGGTGTCCGGGCTGTTCTTCGAAGCAGGGATCGCCAGTGATGGATTCTTATCCTTGTGGTGCGGGCTCTTGTAATTCCCCCCGCTCTTGGGGCGCTCCAGACCCAGGCGCTCGGCCAGGTCGTGCAGGTCGATGCGTATTTTTAATTCTGCGATGGTTGCCACTGGCGAACGCTCCAGATTTCAAAATTTGGGGGTGTGTTTTTATAGTGTTCGTGGTGACGCCACGCGCGGCATGCTCTTGCGCAGCCCGGCGAGGACGGCCGACCAGCCCGCGCGGGCCTTCCAGGGCTGACCGTCAGCCACCACCCGATAGCAGTCGATGCGGTCGGAGCGGTACAGGTCCAGGCGGTGCACCACGCGGCCGTGGTCGTAGTCGATGATCACGATGCGGCGGCGCAGGTGCGGCAATTCGGCTGGGTAGTCCGGCGCGTCGCCGTCCAGGCGCAGCCGTTCTCTCGCCTCGCGAGCTGCGGCGAGACGCTGCCGGTATCTGTTCGTTCTTCGATACATACCTTGCACGCTCCGGATAATTAATTGTTAGCCACCTCAAGGAGAACGTCGCCGTGGCAGCCTTTCGGTGCGCAAAAACAAACCAGGTCTTTGCCGGACAATTCGCGTTTGGCGGCATCCATCATATCGGGACGCGCCAGCAGCCATTGCCGATATTTTGCAATCACCTCGTCACGGTCTCCGTCCTTGCCTATGACAAATGGATTACCCCATTTGCTTGGACGTCCAATGTAGACGGCTCCAGCCGGGACTCCATCTTTGTATTTGTTCAAAACCTTTGGCATATTCAATCTCCAGTGGCTAACCCGGCGCTCAACTCGGACTCCGCTTCGCTACGCCGGTTAGCTCTGCGTTATGCGGCGTATCGCGCCTTCAGCTCGTCCAGCTTTTCGCCGGCAGCTTCCGGCGTATCGAAGAACAGTGGCTCTCCGTCCTCGGCAACGTGCACCCATCCGTTACCATCGCCTTTGTTGGCCTGTATGCCGTAGACGGTAGGCATTTCCTCCACGTCGAGGTTGCTTGTGTCGAGCCATTGCGAAACTCTGAATTTCATTGCGTGTCTCCCGCATAACAAGTCAATCAAGCCGACGCCGGAAAGCGTTGGCGCTCTGTTTATCGCCAGCGGCGGCGCGGCTTATCGCCGCCGTTAGGCGCGGATATGTTCGATCGCCTTGCCCGGCTCGGCGGTGCGCCAGTCCGGCCATTGGCGGCTTTCGTTTTTTGTCTGCTTGGCGGCGATGGCCTGGGCGATCGCCTCCGGGCCGTTGCCGGCACGCCATGCGCCATCCAGGGCCAGCAGGACGATATCCACCCATTCGGTGAGGTCGGTGGGGTTGGCGGCGATCTCGTCCAGCTCCTTGCGGATGTGATCGCAACAGGCGGCGGCGCGCTCGCCGGGGCCGAAGGTGGTCACGGAGAAACTGATCTGCCGGCGCAGGTGCGCCACCAGGTCGAACACCACGCGGCCGCCTTCTGCCTGCTCGTTGTACTGGCTGATCAGGGTGTTGATCGGGTCGTCGAACCCGATATCGGGTCCCGCCAGACGGCTGGTGATCTGCAACTCACGAATGAGGTGCCCCGGGCCGGTGAGCGCGTCCAACACCTGGTGCAGCGCATATTTGTTGACGGTGACTTGTTCCACTCTTACCTCCAATGCCCCGCAGGGCGTCCAGTTGTCCGTTGTTGCTGGCTCTATGCCGCAATCTGGGCAGTAGGGCTCATAGTGTTCTTCGCATCGCACGCTGGGCGCCTTTCTCACCCCAACACCTCCACCTGATACCCATCCCCCACCATCCCCTCGATCACCGCCGCCAACGCGCCGGCGTAGCGGCCGGAGGTGCGCACCTGGGCGCCGGTCTTGGCGACGGCGACGACGTGCTGCAGCTTCTGGCTGACGCCCTGGCACAGGGTGTACTTGCCGCTGGTGGATTTCTCCTCGCGGGTTTTGGCCTCGCCGAGCAGCCAGGCGGCGTAATCCTCCACCTCCCCCGGCGGGCAGAACGGCCCGCGGCCGCCCGGGCGGGCGTCGAGGTGGATGGGTTCGAATTGCGTGCCGATCTGTTTCATGCGGCGGCCCTCAACGGCCGGGGCCGGTATTGATTCCAGGTGTCGAGGTCGATCACCGTCTCGCTGGTGTGGCCTGTGCGCCATGGCGTCCAGATCGGAATGATCGAGCCCTTCGGATTGCCGCGCTGTTCGCGGCCGGTGGACGGCATCAGGAACGGCAGGCGCTCCGGCGTGAGGAACACGGACGGCGCGACGCCGTGCACCTGTTGGCGGTACCAGTTTGTGGAGCGGTCATCCGGCAGCAGCCCGACGACGATCAGTCCCTGCGCCGCCTCCTCCGCTGCCTTCGCGCACCAGGTGAGCGGGTCGGAATACGGCGGGTTCATCCACACGACGATCAGCCCGGACGTGCGCAGCTTGCGGCGCAGCGTCTTGGCCCAGGAGAGCGAGAGCGAGTCATCTTCCCTGGTCCAGCAACGGCCAGGCGTCACGGCGGTGTGCCGCTCGGCGGCCACGTCCCACACCGGCCGCAGGCCGATGCCGGCGCAGATCGCGGCGTAGGCCCAGCGCGGTGTCGCGCGGCGGTCGCGTTCTTCTTTCGGGGTTTTGCTTTTTGCGTAGGCGTCCATTTGTTCTATTTCCGCAGGTGGTGCACCGATGCCGGCAGCTGATCCAGGTCGATGGTCAGCACGGCGTCGAAGCGCTCCTGCATTTCGCGGATAGGCATCTGCTGGAGCAGATCGGCCAGTTCCGGCCGCTCTGCCTTGATGACGGCCCACACCCTCTGCCGCTCAGCCGGTGCCAGGCGCGTGATGTTCAGCGCCGGCACGGGGCGGAATGTGGCGGTGGGGATCACCATCGGCCACTTGGTCGGCTCCTGGCTGCTCATAACTGGCTGTGCTCGTCGGCATCTTCGGCGACGGCGATGCGACCCCAGCACAGCGGCAGCACCGCCGGCCAGAACACCAGCAGGGTCACCAGCCGCCACGGCGAACTGCCGACCCACTCACGCGCAGCGTCCTGAAAACCGACATCGAACCGGGCGTAAACAAACAGGCCCAGCAGGGTGTAGTTCACGCCGATCAGAAACCACATCAGCGCCTCAGCCATGGGCCACCTCCCGCTGCGAGAGCAGCGCCGCGGCGCTGGCGTGGAACACCAGGCCGTGGGTATGGGCGATGGCGTCGTAGGCGTTTGCCTCACGCCCCTGGGTGCGCTGGACATAGGCCACGAATGCCGCGGACTGGGCATGCGGCTCCTCCGGTTCGTGGTGCGTGGCGCAGGCAATGCAGAACGGGGTATCCATGACAATGCACTCCTAGCTGGCGACGGCCCGCGCCGACGAGAACGCCGTGCACACCGGCGTCGCGTTGCGGACGATCAATTCCGTGGGGTAGTTCGGATCGGCGAGGCGCCGCTCGGCGGCCTCGGCCAGGATGGTGCACGTCCCGACCTTGGCACACTCGGCGCACCAATCGGCGTCGAACTGTTGCCACTCCTGGCCGGTGCTGGGGCGGTATTTAGTCGGCATGCTCACCACCCCCGATAGCTGACGAGCAGCGCGGCCAGCACGGTCCTGCGCTCACCGTCCAAGCCCTGGGCCAGCTCGCCGATGGAACCGACCTTGAGCCGCTTCAACATCCCGGCGGCCCATTCGGAGTTGTAGAAGGAGCACATGGCGGCGACGAAGGCCCGCGTCCAGCGGGATGCCTTGCCTTTGAGCACGTAGGCCTCCACCTCGTCCCGCGCCGGGACCAACTGCCACTTGGTGGTGGCCTCGTCGATGCACGATATCCGCGCATAACCGCGCTCCACGCGGAACAGATCATCCCCGGCGATCTTCACGCCTGCTTTCCAGGCGGCCAGGAACTCGTCGCGCATCTGCAGTGACTTCTGCCAGGTGATCAGCTGCTCGGCCAGCAGTTCGCGGTGGGAGCTGTGGACCGTCAGGGGCGTGCCGTTCTCGCTCATGGCGAGGCCGACGAAGCGGCCCGGCGCCTCTGGGTCTTCGGTGATGGTCCAGAGGTCTTTCTCGTTGAAGGGTGCTGCGGCTTGGGTATTCATGACGCCTCCTGCATGGCTTGTTCCATCTCTTCGCGGTCCGGCCCGGCATACACCAGGCTGGTGCTGGGGCTGCTGTGGCCGAGCACACCCTGCACGATGATCAGCGGCTGCTTGGCCGTGCTGCGGCGCATGATCCGCTTCGCCAGCGTGTGCCTGAACCAGTGCGGCGTGGCCTGCACCTCCAGCCCCGCGGCCTGGACCCAGTGCTGCATGCGGGCCTGGAAACTGCGGATCGACATACCGCGATGGTTGCGGGACATGATCAGCGGCTGCTCGCCGATCTCCGGGTGGCCCATCGCGCGGCGCACCGCCAGCAGATCGCTGATCGCGGCCAGCGCCTCCTTGTTGCAAAACACCAGCCCGCCCTTGCCGCGCTTCGCGTGCTCCGGATTCAGGGGTAGGTAGTTGGTGCGGCGCGCGGCGCGGGCCTCGTCCACCGTGATGCCGGCGGCGGCACCGATGCGGATCCCGGTATGGCGCAGCAACCGCATCCAGGCGTGATCGCGCTGGGCCAGCAGGTCCTTGAGCCCGCCGACGTGATCGAAGAGGCGCTTTTCCTCTGCCTCGGTGAGATAACGAACGAATACGGGCTCCATCATGCAGCCCTCGGGCGACCAGCGAGACCGCAGAAGCCGGTTGGAGGCATGTCACGGCTCTCCAGTTGCTCGTCAGTCAGAGGGTTCCAGCGCCACATGGCACAACCGCTGGCGATGCAACGTGCATAGCGCGGGACGCGGTCGTGGGTTGAGTCCTCTTCATAGTGGCTATTGGACGCCAAGACACCAGGCGCCCCGATATCGACACAGCGAACCATCGGGCACCACTTCTCTTTCATGTCTTTTTCACTTGTGAACACGGCTTACCTCCTTACAGTTTCACCGTTGATTGAAATAAAGGCCGGGCGCGGCGCGCATCGGGGGAAGTCTCTCGGCTCGACGAAGAGAGAAGCCGCGCCCGGCAAACCGGTCAGCCCGCCAGCCGGATCGGCGTGGGCTGCGTACTCAGTTCCTGCTCCAGCTGCGCCAGGCGCTCACGCGCCGGGGCCAGCAGCTGCTGCAGCTGGAACGGCTCGATCTGGATCGGCCCCTCCGCGACGGCCAGCAGTGCGTCTACCCCATCGAGGACGGCGCGGGCCTCGATGGCCAGGGCGCCGAGATCACGTTGTTGTTGGTTGTTTTGATCCATCTCAAAAATCTCCTTTGTTCTGCGCCGGAATCTCGGCGCCCTGACCATCAGGCAAAACGCACGCCCTCACGCACGGCCACAAACTCCATCAGCAGGCGGGTGCAGCGGCCGTTGCTGTTGATCTCCATCGCACGCGGGACGGCCATCATCCCGGCCCACGCCGACAGATCGAGCCAGCAGGCCGCCGGCAGCGGCGCGTCGAACTTCGCGCCTGGGCCGCGCACCCTGGCGCGGGGAATCAGGGCGTCATCGAGGCGATCGACCTGCAGGTCAAGCACCAGGCGAGGCCCGATGATCACCGGCCGTCCCGGCTCCACCCACACCCGACGCCGGCCGAAACCCTGCTCCGTCATCCCTGCATTGAGTACGCGCACCACGTTGCCCATATCGTTCCCCCTACCTGTTAAAACGCTGGTCGTTTTAGGCGCGCCCGCGCCCCCAACTCCAGGCAGCAGCGCAGCAGCTCGTTGCCGATCACCGCCTCGAATCCCTGCCGCCGCAGGCGCCTCGGCAGCCGCTCAAACACGGCGCGCTCCGCCTGCTCGAAGGTCTCCGGCGGAGACTCCAGCGGCAGCGCGCCCTGCTCCATCAGTCCTGCCCCTCCGGGCTGATCAGATACCGGCGCCGCGGCGGCTCCGGCGGCGCCTCGGCCTGCTGCTGCCTGGCATGCTCCGTCAGCTTCTCCATCAGCTCGCGGCCGAGGAAGCGCACGATCAGGCCCTTCGGCAGCGACACGCGCTGATCGGGTTGCAGGTTGGTCTCGATGCGGGCGAGACCCTGGCGGGCAAGGGCGGCAGGGACGGTCATTTGCGCAGCGCCTCCAGCCGGGCCAGTACGCCCAGCTCCGCCTGGAAGTCCTCGAACATCTCGCGGCGCACCTCCGCCAGTTCGGCGTCGTCGACATCGCCGCTCTCCAGCGCCCGGCGGATGGTGTCGTGGGTCTGCCCCACCTCTGTGTTCCACTGTGCGTAGGCGTCGAGCAGCTGCACATCGGATAGGCCGGAGAAGTCGCCGATCTTCACGACGGCGAAGCCCAGCGCGGCCGCCATCGCCTCCAGCAGGCGGAAGTCCTGGCTCGCGTGCATCAGGGTGACCGCATCCTCAACGCCCAGCTTTGCGCCGGTGGCATCGGGGTTTACTTCGTTATCCAGGGATCGCGGGGTCTTGCCGACAAGGGGAGCAAGGGCCGATGCGCCGCTGCTGGGTTTCCCCTCGCGGAACTCGTGCACCATCCGATAGGCAGCTTCCTGGATCGGCGTCCAGTAGGCCGGAAGTTGGGTACGCCGTGACATTGAAAGCCCCCGTCATTTGTCCTGTCATGACGGCGCGGCTACTCTTGGTGCGCATGTTCCCCAACATGTGAGGCGCACCAGGTGACCGAGCCGTGCCTCTGCCCTGCCGGTGTTGGCGCACCGGCCAGGGCCTTCTTCTTATTCGCCGTCGACGAAATCAGCCTGATAGGCGGCGCCGAGTTCCGCGGCGAGCCCGCGCTGCAGCTTCGCCAGAACCTTGCGGTCCTGCTCGTCGGAGGTCGCCCGCTTCTCTTTATTCAGCGCCAGCAGGGTGCGGAGCTTGCGATCGCGCTGGACAGCCTCCCGCTGTTCGCGCCCGGCGAAGATGCCGCCTGCCATTTCGTATTCATGGATCAGGTCATCCCACTCTTCCTGTTTCTTCTCCAGGAAGTCGGCGCCGGAGACATTGCCGGCGGCACGGACTTGTTTCGGGTTGAGGGTATTGAGATAGGCGGAAACACGGTCCAATCGAATCGCAACCATCTTTCTGCGCTGATCTGCACCGGGGAACTCCCCTGTGCAGGTCCCCAGTCTTTTGGCGAGAGATTGCTCAGCTGTTTTCTTTCGCTGAGTCTCCCAGTCAAGACCGAAAACCTCGGCGACCGGCTTGAGCGGGACAACATCCCGGCCCTGCTCATCCTTGGCGACCGGCAGGATCACGCCGGCGAATTCGAGGGAGAGGCGGACGCTGCTCATGACTGCGCCCTCCGCTCTTCGCCTTCCAGCACAGCCAAGCCCTTTTCGATGGCCAGACGGGTGACCGGGGAAAGTGTTTCGTACCCGCGGGAGACCTTGATGGCCTCCAGGCGCTCCACCTGGTCGGGGCGCATCCGCAGGGGGACGTGCAATAGATTGATCTTGGTTTTGTTCCTGCTCATGAGCTTCTCCGCTATACTTTTGCCGTTTTGTGTCCGCTCGCCTGCGGTCATGTTGCGCGGTGTTTTCGCGTTTTCGTGAATCGTAGTTGCGATAACGTGAGCCGTCAACAGGGGTTTCTCGATTTCGTGAATCAAACTTTTTTATCGCGCATCGAATTACTCTTATGTGGGCGCTCGCCTTTCCCTTGGGCTGAGTCCGTGGGAATAGGCCGCGGTGTGATGTCTCGAATCAGGGAGGGACTGATCCCCACTGCCGACTCCCTGACCGCCATCTGCCGCGCCGAAAACTGCTCCCTCTCCTGGCTGCTGGCTGGCAAAGGCCCGCCCTACCTGGTGGGGCGGTGTGATTCAGACGAGGAATGCGCCGAACGGCTGGACGAGCTGCTGGAGGAGAACGGTTGGTCCGTCTACCTGCTGACCGATGGCGAGCGCCACGCGCTGGCGCTGTTGCAGCCGGGGCAGTTCGATGTAAAGGGGCGTCCGGTGGACTACACGGTGCTGGAGCTTCTGGTGGGGCCATTCGGGCGAGGCGCAGCCATGCGGCTAGGTGACTGCATAACGAGCGGGATCCCTGTGTCCCGCGCCCAACTTCCCGCCGAACACGTGGCCCGCATCTATCGCGGCGAGGTGGGAACCTATGAGTTGCTGCAGCGCGACGGCGGGCTGATCCGCTTCGCGGCCCCCGTAACCAACCATCGGAGCGCCCTGCTCACTGTGCAGGCGGTGGCTGAAACGCCGGCGAACTACGCCGCCGGCGACGAGCAGAAACTACTTGAGGCCTACCGCGAGCTGGACAAGCCCATGCGCCGCGCCGCGCTGGCGGCGGTGCAGGCGATGGGGAAGGAATAACAATCACACAAGGGAAACAGCAATGATCGAAGCGCTTTGGTCTGTATCGTTCGAATCTAATTTTGGCCTGGCTGGACATGGGATTGCCGTCTTCGAAAGCGGCCGCGTTCTCGGTGGCGACAGCGGGATGATGTACGTCGGTTCCTATGAGGTTAAGAACAGCACCCTGGAAGGAACCATCCATGTCACCCGCTACGCCAATCCTCAAGGAATGGTCTCAGTGGTCGGGCTCGACGATTTCCACCTGCAGATCACCGGCAAGCCAGATGCCAAGGTCATGAACCTGACCGGCTTCGTGGTCGAAGCGCCGGAACGCCAGATCGCCATTCAGGCTATTCGGCGCGCTGAGTTGCCGTAGGTCGGACGCCATGGATGGTGATTCCCTTCTGTACATCTTCGGCGCCTCGTGGCTTGCCTTTGTAGTCGCCGCCCATCTCTACAAACAATCAGCAGTGATCGCTTTTGGCGGCGGCTTCATCGCCTCATGCCTACTGCTGATTGTTTTGGCAATGGCATTTCCGAGCGATGAAATCAAGGCACGAGAGGCCGCCGAGGCGTCCTCCGAACTGGCCCGATGTCGGGCTGACCTGCAATGCTGGAGCGATAAACACATTTATGACGCAGTGAACGCCTGCAGGCCACGGATAGAGAACCTCGCCGCCACCGATTTTCGATGGGATGAAGGCGTGCTTACGCCAAAGCTGCGGCGCTCGAAATGGGCCGATCAGAAATCAGGCTCGGTCACCTATTTTGGAGATGCCATCCAATACCAAAACGGCTTGGGTGCATGGGTTCGCCACCTCTATTCCTGCACCTATGACCCGGCCACCAGGAAAGTGCTAGACGTGCGAGCTGAGCCAGGGCGCATCCCGTCCTGATCACGCCTCCAGCAGTAGCGGGCTCAGCAGCAGGTCCCGCGGGTTGATGCGCCATGCGTCGGCGGCGCGCAGGAGGGGGAACCCTTCGGCCTGGAAGGCCCAGGCGACCAGCTCGCTGCAGAACCAGCTGTCGTCCTCCTGCCAGTCGCGGCGCGCAGCATAGCCGAGGACGCCGGGCCAGTCGTAGGGCTTGCCCAGCTGGCTGAGGGCGCGCTGCAGGACACTGTCCGGTGCGTCGACCAGGTGGCGCTCTATGCGTAGGGCGCTTGGGTCGTAGGGGCGGATGCTGACGCCGCCGGGGACGGCGCCGAGCAGGCGGCCATCGGGCAGCACCAGATCAACGTGCGAGTGCCGCCCCCACGTCCCCCACCGGATGGCGCGGGACGCGAAGCTGTGCGTGGTGCTGAACTGCAGGGTGATCATCAGGGGATGATCGCCTCGATGGCGGCGCGGGCGTCGTCGTCGGTCATGTAGCCCGGATCGTTGCTCGGCAGCGCGTTTGCATCGATGATCGCCTGCAGCTGAGCCTTGAGGGTCTGGCTGTGGGCAAAATTAGCCGCGCCCTGGGCGACCATCGCGGCATAGAACGCTTTCCACGCGGCCACGTCGGCAATGAGAAGATAGGTGTTGTCCACCGCCTTCCATGCGCCGGGAAAATCGGGCGGCATTGCGCCATACAGGGCGACGTAGCCATTCACTCCATCGATGTCGCTGCGGCTCAGGGCGTCGCATGAAACCGTCTTTCCACCGTGAGCGAACGAGCCGAGATTCGCGGTCTGCCGCCAAGCGTTGATCTCGGCATTCTTGGTGGCAGCAGTGTCGGCGACACTCGCCAGCGGCGGCGTGTAGACAACCACCTTCTTGCTGGCCACATCGATGCGGCGCAGTCCGTTGTTGTCGATGCAGTCCTGCCACTCTGCGTCCGTCAGTTCGACCGACGGCTGCGGGATGGCGGCGTGGATCGTGTTGTCGTAGTAGCCGAGGATTTCGCCGGTTGTTTCGTTGTGATGTGCGTGTTTCATTTGATCCCTCTCTATTTACCAACCGCGAACCACTCATACGAACCAGCGCCACCAGTTGAGTAGTTCCACGCGGTGAACCCTGTTGTCGTTTTGCTAACCACTGATCCGGTATAGTTCTGAGTCGGCGATCCACGCAGCGTCATCATAACCTTCAAGCATTCGCTTGGAAACGCGATAGGAAATGTTTGCACCACCCCAACCGCACTAGAGATCGCACCTGTCGTTCCCCACTGAAAAATCACCCCCCCCGGCAGCTTCTGATAACCACTCGCCGCCAGCGACTGATTGCCTCCCTGCAGCGCCGCCGCCAGCATTGCGCCGTCGAGCAGCTTCTCCTGTGTAAACGCCTGCGCTTCCGCAGCGGTGGCGATCTGCAGCGTGGTGCGGTGCCATGCGCTCACGCCATCGGCGACCAGGCGAACGCGCCCGCGCACCACCAGAGCAATACTGGTGACGCTCTCGATGGTGTCCGCCCCGGCGCGCTGAATGGTGACGGTGCTGGCGCTGGTGTCGGTGCGGCGGAACTCGTAGCCGAGCGCAGCCAGTGTTGCGGCTGCCGGCAGAGTGATCGTCACGTTGCCGGAAGTGGCGTCGACCAGCACCAGGCCGGCGTGCTGCGGGCCGAGGGTGGTGTTGCTGTTGATGAGCGAGACGTGGGCGCCGGCGTGGCGGCGCAGGGCCTCCTCCAGCTGCGCGAGATCCGTATCGCTCGGCGTGAGTCCTGCGCCGGTGATGATGTTGCGCAGCGACTCGCCGATCTTGTAATACCAGAACGGTCCCGGCTTCGTGGCGGGGCTGACGCCTGGCACGGCGCTTTGCGGGTAGCCGTTGCTGGGGCTACCCGGTGCGGCCGGCGGGGTAGCGCCGGCGCCAGAGAGATAATTACGCGGATCCATCTACGCGAGTCCTCCTGTTAGGTGTATTCGAACAGCGCCACGGTGTGCGCCGGCTTGGTTTTGTTGATTGCGCATTCCAGGCGCTCTGTCGGCGCCTGCTCGCCCAGTGATTCATCGACATCTGATTCGACACTGATCTGCTGAATGTCTGGCGTTTGCGCCGACAGCAACCAGGCGAAGCGCCAGTCGTCGCCGTAGATAGCCGCGTCCACGTCATCTTCGACGGTGTGCGGCTCGTACTCGGTTATGGAGGTGCCGGGGAAGCCGAGGCGCTCGGCCAGGGCGATGAAATACGCGCGGCTCTGCCCGCCACTGGAGGTCATGGCGGCGTGCAATGCATCGCGGCGCTCATTGAGTGTCTCGCCCAGGCCGGAGCACGAGTCCGGCAGGCCGGCCCACGCCTCCCACTCGGCGAGCAGCTCGGAGACGCTGCGCGGGTCCAGTTCGCGCAGGAGGTCATAGGCGCGATCGTCGAGGCGGGCGAGTTCGTCGGCGAGTGCGATGAGCAGCGACTGGGCGTTGTCGTCCTGGCGCAGGGCTTCCCAGAGCGGCCCCGGCGGCAAGAGCGCGTTGAGCTGCTGTTTGTAGTCGGTGGCGTCGCGCATAAGTTACACCAGAGCCTGCCAGGTGATCGTGCCCAGCGTGGCGATTTCGCCGGGGCTGAGGGTAACGTCGGCCACCAAATCGATGGCGTGATTGTTCTCACTGGCGGCGCGACTGATGGCCTCGCGGATGTGCGTGAGCAGCACGGTGCCGCTGCCGGCGCCGTCTTCGACGTTCTGGCGGCGGAACAGGTCCTGCAGCTCGGCGGTGACGGCGAGCTGCACGGCGCTGGTGTTGGGGTTGAGGCTGATCGTCATTGCCACCGGCACGGCAGTTGGTGCGTAGACGGTGACGGCGGCGGTGACCGGGCGGCGCTCGTCGATGTACGCCTGCACGGCGGCGACCTCGCCGGCATCAGGGATCGGGCTGGCGTCATCGTCGCGCATGATATACACGCCCACGGTGCCGAGGCCGTTCCAATTCGGCATGACGAAGACGCGCGTCACGCCCTCCACTTCCAGCGCCCAGGTTTCGTAGTCCGCCAGGGCGCCGCCCTGGGGCCGGTTTTGCACGCGCTGGCGCAGTCGCTCGCGCCAGGCGTCGATGGTCTCGATGTCGGTACCGCCGACCAGTCCGCCGGCGGCGATGGTGGCGCTCGACTGCACGCCGGCGATGGGCGAGACCAGGGTGAGCTTCTGGCCGGCTGTTGCGTTGGTGCTCTGCCCGCCGTCGACGGCGGTCACCGCGGCGGTGGCGCTGCCGCTGCTGATCGTTGCTTCGGCGTCGGTGGTGTACTGCACGCCGTCGCTGCGCTGCAGGGTGGTGCCGGCATCGATGACGCTGCCGTCCGTGCCGGTGAAGGTGACATTGCCCTTGGCCTGCGCGGCCAGGTTGCGCGGCACATCCCACCAGCTGGCGTGCAGCGCAAAAATGTCCTCATCGGTGCAGGTGCTCGGCAGCAGCTGGCGGGCGAGGTAGTCCAGGTAGCCATACAGGCCGTGGGTCGCGCCGGCATGGGCGCGGGCGACGATGCCGAGCAGGCTCTGGCGCAGGCGCGGGTCGGTACCGGGCAGGCGCGATTCGATGTCGGCCTGGATGCGGTCGAGCAGCTGCTGCAGGGTGGGACGTGCAAAGGCCATGTCAGAGTCCTATGAGTTTGAAGCCTTCGGTGAATGCCTTGGAGGCGAGCTGCTTGGCCATCTCGATGGAGCCGGCCTTGACGGCGGCAACCATCGCGTCGCCAATACTGCCCTTGCCTTTCAGTGAGTCCGGCACGGCCTTAAGGGTTTCGAGGCCCTTGGCGGTGAGCACCACGTTGTAGGCGCAGTCATTTGAGTGTGCATCAACCGTTATATAACCCGCGTTTTCCAGCCATTCGAGCGTGGCGCGGCAAAACTCCAGTTCATCGTCGCCGGCCTCGAACACGTCCTTGCCCAGGAACTCGAAGTAGTTCACGCCGCAGGGCTTGGGGAACTCGGCATAGAGGCGGGAGAACAGCTTGGCGGCGCACTCGTTGAAGCGGTCGATATTGGTCATGGTCCTGACTCCGTAGTGGTTGTTGAGCAGGACCATGTTATGCCGCCTCCAAGGTGCGGTTGAACATCTCTTCAAAACGACCGCCGGCGGCGCGCTCGATCATCACGCGCAGGCCGAGCACGCCGGTGCGCACCCATTCGGCGGTGACGGTGACGGCGCGGGCAATGCCGTCCTCGACCAGCCAGGCCAGCGCCTCCTCGGCGTATTCGCGGGCACGCTCCAGGGTGCGGGCGGTCTGTTTCTCGCGGGCCAGCAGCCAGAGGCGCGAGCCGCGCTGCGGGTCATCCCACGAGCCGCGGCGGTCGCCGTCGCCGGCGGGCAATTCGTCGTCCGTCTCCGCGCGGGCGTCGGTGAACAGCGAAACGATCACCGCCGTGCGCAGGCCCATGTCGGTGGAGATGTCCGTGCCGGCGAGGGCCAGGGCGAAGGTGCCGCCGTTGTTGGAGATAGCGAAGTCCATGATCACATCTGCTGGTTGGGTGCGTTGCTGGTGCCGGGCGCGGTGGGCACGTAGTGGTCATGAATGTTGTGCACGTCGCGCATGTCGCCCATCGAGCCGGTGGCGTCGGCGATATCGGCGTCCGAGGTGATGTTGCCGGTGCCGTGGATCGGGCCGTTTACCGTCAGGGCGCCGTTGATCGTCACGTTGCCGTCATGGGTGGTGATCGCCTGGATGTGGCAGGCGGGCGCGATCACCTCGACCAGCTGCACGGAGTTGATCAGGATGCGGTCGCGCTTGAAATGGATGATGTTGCCGAGATCGTCGTACAGCGCCTGCTCGCCGGCGGCGAGATTCTTTACCCGGTACTGGCGGTGGAACGCAGCGATCGCGACGGTGTGCTCTCGGTTGCCGCCCAGGCTGGCGAGCAATGCCTCATAACCTGCAGGCGGGTGCGCAGTGCGTCCGTAGCCTTCGACGTGCTCCACCCGGTCGAGCAGCTCGCCGGGTAAGGCCTCGACCTGCAGCATCTGCAGCAGCGCAGAAGGATCAACGGCGCGCCCTACTGCACGGGTGATCATCAGCCGCAGACGGCGGCGGATGGGATCGAGCAGGCGGCGCAGGACGGACTCTCTCATGTGACAACATCCTCCTCCGGCAGCGGGATCAGGTCGTAGGCTTCTTTCGGCATCACGGTGAGGAGCGTCCGCTGGCCGCGGTCGTCCATCACAAACTCCACCGTGCCGATCATCAGCCATTCGCCATCGATGCCCATCCATGGATCCGTCACCTGCACCAGGCGATTGGGCTCCCACAGGCCATCCGCATGGCGCCATCCGTTGACTGTGTACGTCACCTGCCAACTGCGGCCATAGGCGACGTTCCGCTGCCATTCGGCGCGGCGTTTTGCCTCGTCAAGGTCTATGGATGTTTCGGCGATCACGGTGGTTGGCCGGTAGCGCATCCCGACATCCTCCGCCCGGCCTGACACATGGGCGGCCGATTCGCCGTTGTCGTCGTCATTGCCCGCGTGTTGGCCGACAATAAGGTATTGGCTGAACCGGTCGCGCAGGCTGAACTCGCCGGAGGCCTCCTTGATGTTCTCCCTATATTTGAGCGCCGTCGTGATGCGCTGCGACGAGGCGCGGGTGATCACCAGGTTGCCGTCAGCATCGTCAGTCAACCGCACGGCCTGCGCCCTGGCATACCGCTCCAGGAACTCGAAAACCGGCTCACCAGGGTGGACGGCGGCCAGAGCGATGCGCTTTGTTGCTACTTCCTCGATAACCTTGATGTTGAATCCCTGACACAGCTTCCTGGCGAGATCGCCAAGTGTCTGGTCGGCGAACTGGTCCGCGAACGCGGTGTCATCGTAAAAAGGGCTGCAATCCACCAGATCCGCCACCTTCGACCGTCCGCTGACGGACAGGCTGCGCCGGGTGGCGTCATAATCCGGCCGCACGCGGTCGATATAGCCGGTGATCACCTTCTCGCCGTCGATCAGTACCTGGCAGGGTTCGCCCAGGCGAACCGGGCGACGCTGCATCTCCTCCGACCAGCGATCGGTCAGCGTCAGATCGAAGGAATCCGCGCCCATGTCCAGCGAGCGGCTGATGGAAATCTCCTTCCAGCCTGCATAAGCGACGCCACCGACGACGAGCTGCACACTACTCACTGAGGGCCTCCAGTTCCACGCCGCCAGGCACGAATCCGGGGTGGCGCACCTTGTTGCGGGAGACGATCTCGGCGTCGCGGCTGGCGTCGCCGTGGATGCGGTAGGCGAGCAGCAGGGCCGGGAGGGTTGCCGGCGGCGTCACGCTGCGCAGCTGCGGGAGCCTTGCGCCACGGGTGCGCAGGTCCTCGGCCACGGCGGTACGCAGATCGGCCAGAGCCTGATACACGGCATCCCCCGCGCTCTCCATCTGCGTGTCCAGCGCCTCGAGCAGGTCGGAACGGATGGCCAGAGCATCGTCACGGCTGGCGTAATCCATCGAGGCGGACTGGCGGCAGGCGCAGATCACCGCGCCGCGCTGGGTGATGGCGTGGAGGGCGTCGATGCTGGCGGCCTGCTGCCGGCGCGTGGTCGTGGTGGTGGGTACGGTCGGGCTGGCGTTGCCGGCGCCGAACAGACCCTGATACAGGCGCAGCGCCAGCAGCGGCTCGGTAACGATGTCGGCCAGCCTGTTGATGCTGCCGAGGATCATCCCGCCCATGTTGTACGGGGCGCGAATCTCGGCGCTGATCGCGTCCGTCACGGCGCCCACGGTTTGCTCCAGGCCCGCCAGGGTGCGGCCCAGCTCGGTCTCGATTTCGGCCAGATGAAACTCCGGCAAGCCGTCGACGTTGAAGATCGAGGCAAAATCAGCAAGGGCCGAGGCCTCCGCTGTCGCCGCGGCATCCTCGGTTTTCGCTGCCCATTGGGTTTCCGTTTCCGGAAAAGCCAGCTCGCCGGACTCGATGCAGGTCAGCGTGAACGTGGCGCGGCCACCCTCCCGGGTTGCCTCGCGCACGCGGGCATCGGTAATGCTGACCTGCAGCGTGCCGTACCAGGGGTGAACCAGTGTTCCGGCGCCAGGCTTCTCCACGGCGGCGATCAGGGCGTCCCGCGCTTCCAGGTAATTGCCGCTGGCCACCAGGCTGCCATCGACGAACACTTCGAGGGGGAATTCACGGGCACGGCGGCCCAGATCCTCGACGTACGGCAGATCCCGGCCGGGGTATTCGTGCACCTCGGTGCGACGGCCTGCGGTCAGCTCGGCGCCGGGGACAATAAACCGGGCGCCACGGAAGGAGCCCAGCATGGACTTGCCGTCGACGGAGCGCCCCTTGATCGTCTCGCGCCAGGTCATAGCACGAGCCTCTGACAAGTCACGCGAACTGCGCTTTTCGTTGCGCTATACTGCCTCCGAACGAACAACAGGGAGCCGTTCAGATGCGCATCATCCTCGCCGCCATTCTGGCCTGTGCCGCCACAGCTCAAGCAGCCGATACCCCGCGCGGATTGCTGTTCAGTTACGAGTGCAAATACGTCGACACGCAGGTGGCCGGGTTCTCCTGCCACGCCGACAAAAAGCCGATCAGGATTCAGTGGCACGAGGAGCTTAACAAGATGACCGAATCTCAGCGCGAGCGGGCTGTGTACGAATTCACCAAGCTGGCGATGCGCTACTTCGAGCTGGGGGGAACAACCCTGGAGGTGCGCGCCGACCACTGGCCGGATAACAAGCGTAGATTCTGCACCGTGGCCCGCGGACGCCCATACTACGCATACGGCTGCCGCGACTGCACCGTAAAACCAATGAACGAGGGGACGGTTTGCAACTAGCATCACGCCCCTCCTGCGGTGTTCAAACCGCGCTCAATATCGATAGAAACCCCTGAATTCGTCCGAGCCTCGATGGGACGAACGGTGACCCCGGGAGGGGTTACCAGTTCGAACTTGAGAGTCCCGTTCAGCTCGGCGAAACGCTGGTCCAGCGCTGACCGCGCCTCCTTGCTGCCGAACCTGGCCAGAATGGTGGCGATGGTGCCGCCGATGGCGTCGCGCTGCGAATCGTTGAGCATGAAGCGATCTATGAATCGCCCGGCGCCCCAACCGGCAGCACCAGAAGCAGCCACCAGGCCGCCGGCAGTACTCATCGCCCCCAAGCCCAAGGCGCCGATGGTGCGCATGTTTTGCGCTGAAAAAAGCATTCTGGCGCCAGCGCGCCATCCGCTAGGTATCTTCGGGGAAGCCCCTCCAGGAAGGCCGGGGATGCCTTTGCCGCCGCCAGGCATACCAGGCAATCCGCCACCCGGCATGTTGACCACGTAGACCGGCGTCACGCCGGCAAACTCCTCCATGGCCTTGCCGACTGCGACGCCGGCGCCGACGCCGCCGACACGCTGCAGCAGCTTGCCGCTCAGCTTGGTGCCGGCGAACAGCGCGCCGGCGGCCAGCACACCGCCGCCCAGCATTTCCTTGCCGCTAAGCCCGGCGCCAGCCTGGTCCCAGGACGATTCGCGCATCAGATATTTGATAGCGGTCGTTATGGCGTCGTTAACAGGTTGCGCGAATCCGTCTGCCGCCTCACGCAGGGCAGCTTTGAGGCGTCCCACCTGATCAACTGCATCATTGATCGCGCCGGGCAGATCGCGCGCGATGGTGCCGCCCGCCTTCTCGATCTCCGCCGTCATCTTGCCGACCTGGAACAGCGCATCGCCGGAGAACAGGGTGCGCAAACCCTTCATGGTGTCGAGGTCAACACCCTGGAAGGCGCGGGCCATGAACGTATCGCGGCCGCGGGCCGTGGTCTGGCTTTGGTATTTCCGGGCAATATCCTGCAGCACGTCGAAGGCGCCGCGCTTGGCTCCGGTCTTGTCGTAGAAACTGACGCCGGTCGCCCCTGCGGCTCGCTTCATGTATTGCTGGTTTGTAAACAGGCGCAGGGTCGAATCGGCCAGCGTAGACAGGCGCGCCGGGTCGCGTTCGATCAGCGATAGCTGCTCGATAAAGCCCAGGGTCTGCGAGAACGAAAGGTTGGCGGTTTTCGCGTTGACGCCTACACGGGCGAAGATGGCCGAGAGGTCCTCCAGCTCCGCATTACCAAGGCGACCGGCCACCACCATCTGATCGAGCAGATCCTTCGAGGTTTGCAGCTTGGACAGGTCGAAGTCGAACGCCTGAGCGGCAACGGTAAGACCGGCGGCCAGGGTGTTGGCGTTGGCCCCGGTGACGGCAATCGCCGGGTTGATCGCCTGGATAGTGGCCAGCGCCTGCTCCCAGGTCTGGCCGGCCTGGATCAGGTTGTTGAAGCCCTGCAGCAGATCGTCCAGGTTCTGGCCGGTCGACTTGGCCATGGTGTGCAGCTCGGCGCGCAGAACCTTGGCCATCTCGGCGGTGGCACCTGCCGTCTGCGCAACCTGGATCAGGGTCTTGTCGAGCCCTGCCGATTGCACCGCGGCATGATAGGCCTTGTAGGCGGCAGCGCCGCCTGCCAGGGTGGCCGTCCAGCGATTGCCGGCGGAGTCGAGGGCACGCCCCAGGCCATGGGCGGCGCGAGTCATCAGGCCGAGATTGCGCTGCCCACGACGCGAGAAATTCTCCAGCGTCTGGTTGTAGCGCGGAATGCGCCGTTCCAGGTCGCCGGTGACGTTGATCGCAATCTGTGTTCTCAATTCACCCATGCGTCACTCGTCGCTCAGATAGCGCAACAGCCGCCGCAGCGACTGCCCCCTTACTTCATCCAGCCGCCATCCCTGGCGGATCAATTTCGGTTCGACGGCCTCAAGCCCCCTGGCCGTCGCTGTCATCTCGCCCCCGCTGCGCCACCTCGCGGGACGCGGCCTCGGCGCTGGTGGCGCCGTCCAGCTCGTTGGCCTTGCCCTGCAACAGGTCAAGATCGTCCGGATGCAGCATCTTGAGCACGTCCAGCGTGATCGGCCCCTGCACAGCGGCGTCGCCCTTGCCGATGCGCACGATCTGCCGGCGCAGGACATGCACGCCCACCATCGTGGGGCTGGCCACCAGGGTGGGAACCACCTTGTTCCCCTCCACCGCGTAGACCAGCTTCTCGCTCTCCTCTTGGGCCTCGATGATGTCGCCTGCCAGGGGCTCGCGCAGGACAATCTCCATGAGATTGTCCGATCCGATCTTGATTCCGTGCTGCAGCGGGATGGTGATCTGCGCCATCGGTTACACCTTGTCGCAGGAGCGGGCGGCGAACTTGATCGGCGCCTTGCCGGCCTTGGCGTCGAGCGCCACCGGCTCGGTAACGAACGCCCCGCGCAGCATGTACTTCTGGCCCGTGTCGCAGTGGAACATCAGGGTGGCGCCGGTGATGTTCGACAGCGAGATCAGATCGGCATCGGCGGTGTGCAACAGCACGCCGTCGACGCTCGGGGCGATCTCGTCCTCGGTGTAATAGGTATCGCCACCGTGCCGCTCCGGGCTGCGGGTGTAGCCGCCCGGATTCAGCGTGGCGCCGTTCTCCATCTCCAGCTTCTTGCCGTCGACGAAGACCTCGGCGCGGCCAGTCAGTTTTTTACTCATTTCCTAGACCTCCGTTAAATGCCGATCCGTTAAATGCGGAACTGGGTCAGGCCGGCGAAGACCTGGGCCTGGCCCATCAGGCGCGGCTCGTCCTTCCAGTTCAGGCGGCCGGTGGCGGTGTCGATCTCGACGAGGATCGAGGCGGCATAGCCGTCGTAGTCCTCGCACCAGCCGCGCTCGATGAAATCGCGGTACAGCGACAGCAGCTCGCCCTTGATCAGCGCCTCGGTGACGATGGGTTGGCCAGCGCCGAAGCGCTCGTCGGTGGACGAGAGCTTGTGACGCGGGAAGCGCAGGGCGACGCGGGCACGCTGCTCGAAGCGGACGCGCTCCAGCGTCTCCGGCCGGTTGATGTCCAGATAGCTGATATCGCTGATGCCGGCGGCATTGGTCTGGTACATGGTGATCTGGCGTTCGATGTAGACCCGGCCATCCACCCCGCTGGTGTAGGTGCTGAGGCCATCGAACAGCAGCAGATTGCGCTCGTCGTCGGTCCAGCGCGTCTCGATGGCCGGGGCCTTGAGGCCGACCAGCTCCAGCGAGTGCAGCGGGCGGGCCGGGTCCAGGGCCAGCGCATTGGCGCCGACGATGGCATTGACCGCGGCCCACAGGTACGGCGGCTCAGGCGTGATGTTGGTAGGCATGCAGGTGACGTGCGGACTGTTGCGGCCGTTGCCGAAAGTGCCGGATGCGGCATGGTTGCCACGGAAGGCGGCGAAGGCGCGGCAGCCTTTCTGCTGCATCGGGCCCCAGCGGCTGGTCAGCTCGGTTTCCAGCGCCGTGAGGTTCGCGGCGTCGGAGAACGGCATCACGATCCAGTTCCACCAGACGGCGCCGAAGCCGGCAATCGCGTCGGCGATATCCGGGTTGCTGGTTCCGTTCGCCATCGCGCCGATGGCGACGGCGATCCCCTTCGGGGTCTTCTCGCCATAGTAGTTCAGGCGCAGGTCGATGGCGTTGCCGGTCTCGCCCTTCCAGCGGCAGGTCAGGTCCACCTGGGTGTTGATGGTGCCGTTCACGGCAGCGGTCACCGGCAGGGTGGTGTTGGCATTGATCGCGGCCGCCAGGGCGGTGGCCACGGCGGAGCCGGCATCGCCGGTGGTCACCGCCACCTGCACGCGGGTACCGGCAATGTAGGCGTTGAGCGTGCCGGTTTCGGTGGCGGTGCCGGTGGTGGCGATGGTGCCCGCTGCAGCGGCGCCGGCGGCGTTCTCGTCCAGGGCGATCGCCCAGGTCTCCATGAAGCGGTCGGCGGCCTTAATCTTCTTGAGCATCTCGGCCAGCATGGAGCCGCGGCCAAAGAACTCTTCGGCCTGGGCCTCGTTGGTGACGCGGGTCGGGATGCCTTCGGCGACAGTGCCGGTGGCGAGGCGCTGGCCGATCACCAGCACCTTGAACTCCATTTCCGCCTGGGCGGCCAGGGAGTTGTCGAACTCGATATAGACGCCCGGGAGACGCAGCGCCGCGGGGATGCTCTGGAATGGAAGCATGGCTAATTACTCCTTGGGGCTAGTGTTCTTGGCGCCGCTCTTGATCGGCTTCGCGATCTCCACGGAGCCATCCTTGATGCGGCGCAGCCAGTAGGCGCTCTTTTCGACGGACGCGCCTTCTGCCGGCAGGAACTCGAACGGCTTGTGCGGCAGGCGCACCTTGTACGGATTGCCTTCGACATCGGTTTTCGGCTTGATAAAAATCTGTTCGCTCATGGCGTACCTCACTGGGGCAAATTCACTTCATCGATGGCGGCCGGCTCGTCATCGCCCGGGGCCAGCGAATGCTCGGCATGGAACAGCAGGAAGTCGCTGAGCGTGGACTCGTCGACATCCGGCGTCAGGATCACCGGGGAGGACACCAGGTCCACCGCGATCCAGCCGAAGGGCCGGTCGATCTGCATACTCTTGCGCCAGCTGCGTATCTGCACACCCAGCGCCGTGTTGCGCTCGGCCCAGGCCCGCACGATGTCCATCATCAGGTCTTCCGCCTCCTCGATCGCCGAGCCTGCAGCTTTCTCGCCCAGCTTTATCTGGCCGATCAGCAGCAGATCGAGGGTGGAGGCGTCGCCGTCGCTGCCGCCCTTGTGGATCAGCGTGAATACACCCTTCTCCAGTTCGGTCTTGGCGCGGTGCTCGAACGGCACGAAGTCGCGGGTGCAGACACTGTTCGGCGCGAACGCCTCCAGGCTGGTGAGCAGTGCGGCAAGAAGTGTTCCGGCCTCGCTCATTGCAGCCCTACCTCCCGCAATCCATCCATGGCCGACTGGCGCACCAGCTCAACCACGCGGCCCTGCATTTTCTCGTGTGTCGGCTGGGCGAACGGCTGCGGCCTGGTGCCCTTCTCGCGAATGCTGCGGCCGATGACAAACGCCAGATCCTCAACGTCCATGGTCGGATCGCGCGGCTCGATCCGCTTCGCGCGGATCCAATCGACCAGCGTCTGCTGCGGCGGGTTGCCGCCGGGCCCGGTGCCCTCCTCGACCATCGGCGCGTAATCCACGCCAGGGGCGATCACTCGCTCGAGGCGACCGGTGCGCAGCACCTGCACGCTGTTGGTCAGGGTCGAAAAGGCCTTCGGAGTGACGCGCCGTTCCTCGCGGGCAACCTCGTGGGCGGCGCGGTCCAGTCCGCGCTCCAGGTGTTTGAGCATCACGCGCGGCGTATTGCGCATAGCGTCGAGCACGCGCTTGTCGTCGATGCGGGCGAAGATGCCGAAGCTGCTCATGATGCTGCCTCGAATTCGTCGAGCAGTTCGCGGTACAGCGCCGCCGGCGTGGCATTGCGCGGCTGTCCGGACATACCGTCACGCATGGCCACCGGCTTGCCACTATTGCGCACGGCCAGCTCGCGCATGGCCTCGGCCTGGGCCCGCAGCAGCAGCAGGCCGCGATCGCCGGCGCGGATGGTGGTCTGCGCGGCATCAGCCGCAACCTGGTGGGCGGCGTAGTAATAGAACTTGTAGGTGGCGCCCAGGGCGGCGATCTGCGCGGCAGTCGGCGCCGGCGTCAGGTGCAGCTCACCGCCGACCAGGGAGAGCCGCGGCAGCTGGCCGGGGTATCCCCGTTCGTACTGGCGGTACCGGTTGCGCTCGTTGACGCCCCAAATCGGGAACTTCGGCGCCACGATGTCATCGGGCGCCAGGTAGGTCATGACGTCGGCCGAGAGGGTGACCGAGCCCAGCAGGGTACGGGGGCGTTTGCTCCCCATCGCCAGCGCGGCGACATCGATATGGCGCTCGAAGTCGGCGTCATTGGCGGCGGTGAAGATGTCGGCGGCGTCATGCAGCGAGGCCTTGAGGTCTGCCACCAGATCCGCCTTGCTCATGGTGCCGCTCATTTGCTGAACCCCATGCCAACGGCCACGGCCACCAGCGAACCGATAATGGCGAAGCCGAGGAACGCGCGCCAGAACAGGCTGCGGGCGTTGCGGAACGCTTGGATCAGGTCGTGCAGCGTGCGGATATCCTCATCACCCAGGCCGCTGAGTTTGGCGTGGTCCTGGTAGTGCTTTTCCGGGTCGATCCAGAAGTCGTGCTTGTGCTCGCGGACCTTGTTTATCAGGGTCTCGGCCAGCTTGTCCGCGTCGGCGTCAGAAAGCTGTGTCATCGTTGCCCCTGCCCCATGATCTCGGTCTTCTGCTTGCTGCCGGCTGATGAACCGAAAAAGTAGTCCTTGCTCGCGTAGACCATGGCGAACAGCACGCCCGCGGCGGTTTGCAGCAGCGGCATGACCGAGTTCGGTATCTCGTCACCGGCGATGGCCAGGGCGATCAGCATGGCGAACAGGCCGAGGGTGTAGATGTAGGCGAGGATTTGCGGCGTCCGGTCACCGGTTTGCGCCTGCCGCTGGCGGGCGCTGGCACGGTCTGCGGCGGCGATCTTGTCCAGGTCGATGTCCAGCTCGCGCATGCGCACGGCAAACTGCTGGTCGGCTTCCTTGAGCTTGAGCAGCACATCCGGGCTGGCACCCGCCAACGCCTCCGCGAGATGCTTCTCGCTGGCCTCCTCGTCGCCCAGCACGGCGCCGGCCACGGCGCGGGCGGCCATGCCGCCAAGCGGGCCGCCCAAGGCGGTGCCCAGTGCCGGGGCTACGGTCTTGACCAGGCTTTTCCAGTCGAATGCCATTCAGTCCACCAGTTCGAAGTGAGGCAGATCATCGAAAACCTGATCCGCCACGTTGCGATCCCGATCCCAGTCGCCGCCCCAGCGCAGAGGGACGCCCATCTCCTGCGCCAGCCGCTCGGCGTGGCCGGCGAAGTGGTACCACTGGCACAGGTCCTTGATGTAGGCGGTCAGCGCCGCCTGCTGTGCCTGCGGCAGGTTTTGCAGGAACTCGGGCACCACCGGCCAGGGAATGCGGCGGCCGGGCATGTACGGCGCGGCATCGACGGCCTGGGACGGCAGTCCGTTGTGCTTGCTGGTCGGCCAAGGGGTTTTGCTGCGGCGCTGAGCCACAGCCAGGTCCTGCGCGTCCTTGCTGCGGTGTCCCTCGATGATCGAGCAGTCGTAGGTTTCCACCAGGCGCAGGAACACCCGCTGCAGCCGCTCGTCGCAGCTGGAGAGGCGTTGCGCAGAGATGGTGGAGAACTCCGGCATTACTGGCTCCCGGCGTTGGCGGCGGCGCGCTTGTCGATCTCGGCCTGTACCAGGGCCAGCCGGCCCTCGTCCGCCTTGAACACATCGATCTGGGCGAGCAGCTCGTCATCACCCATGGCCGCCAGGTCCGCGGCGAACGCATCCATATCGGCGGCGGCATCAGGGCTGCCTGCGGTACCGCCGGCGGCGCGCTTCAGCTTCTCCTCGGCGATGGCCGCGATCAGCGTGCTGCGGGTCTTGCCTGCATTCTCTGCCACTTCGAGGCGGGTAAGCTCGTCATCCGTGAGCGCCGTCAGCAGCGGGGTGATCTCCTTGATCGGCTTGTCCAGCAGCTCCAGAAGCGGGTCGCCATCGTTGCCGGGTGCCGGCGCGGTCTCTGCGACATGCGCAGCCGGGCGCAGATGCGGCGGCACCTGGCTTTCCGGGAAGTCGCGGGTTTCGCCAGGCGGCACCATGTTGCTGCCGACGTAGATCGGCATTTGAGTGTTGTTGGAAACCGGGATGCGCTTTTCCATGTTCCTCTCCTGTCTGGGTGGATGGGGCGCCCGGAGACGTGCTCCGGGCGCTTACGCCGGCACTTAGCTGGCGCGGTCCACGCGGGCGGTGGCGCTGTACACCACCATGGAGGTCAGCGCGCCCTTGAGCAGGGTCGGGGTGTGCACCACCACGAACTGATCGCCGTAGGCTTCCTTCTTGCCGGTGAACCGGCCGTTGGAGTCCTTCTGGTTCTCCAGCTCGCCCAGGGTCCAGGGCTTCAACATGCGGAAGCGGACAGTGCCGCGCTCGCCGATCACGGTGCGCACGTCGCCCATGGCCAGGCCCGGGGCGTAGGAGCGGAAGGCCGGAACGTCCTTGATGCGGCCCAGGTTGCCGTCCGTCATCAGGTCGGTACCGGGGCGCTTGAAGTTGGCGCCGAACTGCTTGGCCTGTTCGATCTGCGTGCGCAGGGTGCCACTCATGGCGGCGACGTTCGCCATATAGGCGCGGTCTTCGATGGCGGTCTTGCGCAGGCCGAAGCGGTACAGGAACTCGTCGTACTTGTCGGCCACGGCCAGGGAGCCCAGGTCACTGTCCCACTTGTAGACGTTGGTCGCGTAGCTGTAGCTGGCGACGATGGCGTGGGTGTTGGTGGGGGCGGTCAGGGCACCGGTCTCGTCCACGAAGGAGATTTCGCCCAGGTTGTGGTTCATCACGTAGTACATGCCGGCGGAGACGCCGGGCGCCCACTCATCGATGGCCACAGAGTTGACGGTGACGGTGATGGGGTACAGCGTGCTGCCCACCTGGTTGCCCTGCAGGTCATAGACCTTCTTCGGGCGGACCACCGGGAAGTTGTCCAGGACGAAGATCGTCTTGGTGCCATCGGCAGTAGCCACCGCCTCGTTGGTGACGGCCGCGGCGTTGTACTGGTCGGCGGCGTTCAGGTGCTCGTCGAAGATCAGGGTTTCGGTGTCCTCGCCGATGATGCGCGCCGCGTTGCGGGCGTTCTCGGCGACGATGTCGAAATTGATCTGGCCGTTGCCTACCAGGTAGCGCAACTCGTCCGATACCTCGAAGGCCAGCTTCTGGGGGATCGGACGAGCCTCTTCCAGTGCCTGCTTGACAGCGGCGCGGGCGATGGGCTGGCCTTCGTACTTGCGGGCGGCGGACGCACCGGCGGCGCCGGTGTCGCGGTAGGAGTACGGGATCTGCGCCACGGTGGAAAAGGTGTCGGTGCCGACGTCGCACAGGCCCAGGCCGACGAGCTGATACAGGGCCTCGCGGACCACGGTACGCTCGAAGATGGCCGGCACGGCCACGTCGGAAACCAGCGAATCGCCGGCGGCCAGGCGCTTGTGCGCCTGATACTCCTCGTGCAGGCGGCGGCCGTTCTGCTGGTCGTACAGCGCCAGAGCCTCCTCGACGATGATCTTGTTCGCCTCGATGGGCGCGCCGTTGGACAGCGCATAGCGGCGATGGGCCGGCATGCGGTCATAGAGGCGCTTATCGACCTCCTCCTGGAGGGATTTCACCTCGTTGGAGCTGTCCATGGTGATGTGCACCTGGCCGGCGGGGCCGCGATAACCCATGGATGCCAGCTTCTTGTTGGCGCCCATGCGGTTGCCGAGGGCGATCTGGGTCTCGGCCAGCTTGCGCACCTGGTCCTCGGTCATCTCGGCGGTGATCAGATCCGCCGCGGCGCTCAGTTCCTTGCGCTCGTCATCGGTCAGGCCTTCCAGCTTCGCGTCGGCCAAGGCCTTGGTAAAGATGCCCACCAGGGTCTCGCGCTTCTGCTTGGTCTCGGCAAGCTGGCGGGTCTGCTCGGCCTGTTGATCCGCCAGCAGCTTGCGCACGCCTGCCTCGTCCAGGCCGGCAGGGCCGGCAACGGACAGCTGGATCACCGGGGCGGCGCTGCCGGCGGGAAGCTCCGCCAACTGCTTGGCCAGGTTCTCGCCGGTGACGATGAAGTTCTCCATCAGGGCGCGGCGCAGGTCATCGGTGGCCAGCGGCTCGGCGGCCTTCTCGAAGGTCTCGCACAGCTGGGTGATCATGGCCTCGGCCAGATTCTTGGCCTGCAGGGCTTCGCGCAGCTTTTTCAGAAACTCTTTCATGACGATCTTCTCCTCGTTGAGAATTCGGGTAATTCGGTCGGTAAAAAAGGTGGGGGTATCGTCTTCCTGGCTCTCAGAAAGCGCGATCCGCTCTTGATTCTTGATTACGGGGCGCGGGGTCAGGGCCACGCCAGTGAGGGTGGCGCCAAAGCGGTTGAAAGGGGCCTCGTTCTGCTCGTAATCGTCCGAATACTCGGGGGATAGATAGACAAACCCCTTATTTCGAACGGCATCAACTCCAAAAGGAGTGAATTCGAACAGACCGCGCAGCTTGTTTCCGTTTTCCTCCAGCTGTACCTGCGTCACCGTCGCCGCCCCACCCTCTCCAGGGTTGTGAGACAGATCGGCAATGACGTCCTGCCCGATCACACGCGCGTCGAAGTTGCGCTTCATCGACAGCAACATGTCCTTGGTAATCTCGAACACCCCATACCGGCGGTCCTTGAATACCCCAGTTCGAGCAACTGTCAGCCAGCGCTGAGGGGAGTCAGCGCTAAGAGTCCGCGCATCCACGCGGTCGAGAACAAGCCTGAACGATTTATTTGCCACCCTAACCCCTTAAACGCAAAAAGCCCGGCGCACCGCTCCAGGAGCGGCGCGACCGGGCTTGGTCACCTTCGGTCAGTCAGGTGTCAGGCTATTCGATGTTGCAAGACATTGATAACGGGAAGGATGTCACGAAAGGCCGGCGCGACTGAGGGCGGATCGCTCCAGATCATCGATCTGCTCGGCCACGTCTGGAGGCACTACCACAGTGCGCACCACCCAGTCGCGCGGGTAGCCGCCCGCACCGCGGTGCTCGCGCATGACCCTGGCAACCGCCGCCCTGGCGGCCTGTCGGGTCAGGCCCTCGCGCACTCCCGCCTCTGTCGCGCCGATGCCCTCCAGCAGCACGGCGCGGGCCATGCGCAGGGCGCGAGGCTTGAGGCGGGTACGCGCGGCCGCGACGTCGAACTCAGTGGCGTCCATGGCGCGCCTCCATGTAGATATCGCCCGCCTCGCGCATCAGCCGCGCCAGCGCCTGGCCATCCATCCCTGCCAGCGCCTCCAGTCCGGCGATCACCTCGCCGTCATAGGTGCCCGGCTCATCCTCCGCCGGCGCGAAGCGCACCACAAGGCCGATCTGGTGGATGGCGGTGGCCGCCTCCAGGTCAACGACCCAGCGGCTGCGCCAGTTGCGGTTGGGGTGATTGGTCATTGGCGCGTCCCCGGACCCGCCTGCACGCGCTCAGCGCCCAGGGCGTCCTCGGCTTGTACCTCGGCAATGATCTGTTCCTGCACCAGATCGATGGCGCCGCCCCGCGCCCGGTGTTCCATGTACCATGCGGTGAGCAGGGCGCACACGTTGTCCTCTGGCGCGTCGTGGAACATGGCGATGTCCAAACCGCTGGCCGCACAGATCGACTCAATGGGCGACCAGTCGAACTCCAAATCACCCGTAATCGGATCGCGGCTCAGATGGAGTGCCGCAAACTCTAGCCCGTCGGGGATGATTATTTTTACTGCCTGCATGATTCCCCTCGCTGAAAAGGCCCCGCCCGGAGGCGGGGCCGGATAGATCAGGCGGTGAATTCGATGCCGTGATCGTCGGCATACTCGGCCGCCGTCTCTGCATCAATGCGACCGTCGTTGAGGAGGGCGCGCAGGTGGTGCGCATCGAGTCCTGCTCGGTCGCTATCAACATACGACTCAGCCCAGTCCAGCAGCTCATCCTCGACGTCGCCATCCAGGTGTACACCCTCGGATTCGGCGCCAGCCTCAACCTCGCTGACCGCCTCATCGAGCGGTTTGCCGCTCCAGTTACCCAGCAGGCCGACGCCATCCATCCACTCGCGCGCATCCCACACGCCAGCGCCATCGTTGGAGGTGTTCAGCTCGCGCTCGAAAATCCGCGCCAACTCGCCGCTCGCCTCGTCGGCGTCATCGTCCAGGTGGCCGACGTGGTTGTTGCCGTCCCACTCCACGGTGTGCCCCAGGTAGACGCGCTCCAACAGTGCGATCACATCTGCGCGCTCCAACAGGTCGGCCAGCTCATCACCGCGCACAGTGGACGGCACGCTCCAGCGCAGCGTACGGTTGTGCCACACGTCAGCCGGCGTGCCGCTGATCTCGCCGTCCCAGTCGGCGGACACGGTGCCGTTCTCTGTCATTTCGACGTAGGCGTCCTGCGCCTCGGACTGGCTCTGGTAGCGGTGATACAGCGGCGCGATTTTTTCGCGGAGGTTGGAGGTATTGATGCTTACGTTGCTCATGGTAACTCTCCTCTGTCATGCCCCTGGTCCCCGAGGCGCGGTAACAGCGTCGTGCTGATGGTGTAACTGTAGTCCCTCCCGTTTTCCGTGTCAACACTTTTTGACAACACTTTATAAAATAATTCAGCGGCGAAGCACCACCCCGCTATACATGACGGGAACATCCACCCACCGCTTGCACCGGCACTTTGCCGCCGCCACCGGGAACAGGCGCACCACCCGGGAGGTTATAACCTCGCCATCGAAGATCACCCGCCCGCACTCGCAGTGCACGGGCGGGCGCAGCGGAACCACCTCAGACCTTAATGCCTTTTTGCTCATAGCGTTTCTTCAGCACCTTCCACGGGGTCTTGATCTCATTTTTCGCCAGTATACCAGCGCGCAGGGCCGCGGCTTTCTGCCTACCCAGGATCGACTGCTGGCGGTCCTGTGATTGGTCTGCCAGCCAGGCTATCGGGTCGACCTTCCCTTGTTTGTCCGCTGCGCTGATCTCGTCCTTGAAGACGATCTCCACGAAGCTGATGGTGTTCGGGTGCGCCGGCCAGGGGCAGGCCTCACGACTTGGATACACGCCGGCGCCGAGGCCGTAGAGGTTCGCACGGGCGTGCATGTCGCAGATATCCGGCCGCGGGTGGTTCGGGCTGAGCATGAAGCGCCAGCCGGCAAAATCCGGGTGCCCCTCTCCGCTGGCCATGTAGGCCTCGCCGTGGGCCCGGTTGATCTCAGTACGGAACACGCGCAGAGCGTTGTCGTAGGCGCTGCCATCGCCGGTGAGCAGCAGGTCTGCTGCCTTCTTCGATGCTGCGGCGGCGCTGGCCATGCCGATCAGGCCCTGCACGTCTGGCGGTACCGGGAGACCGCGCGCCATGAAGTCCTGGGCGGCGCGGCTGGCGCCGTGGCCCTGGATAACGGCTGACTGTATCTCCTGGGTCAGTTCATCCTTGGCGCCGCGGTCGAGGCGCCAGAGGCGATCGGACAGCTGCAGCCCATCGGCAGCCGTGAAGGAGTGCACCCAGCGCACCACATCATCGGCAACTGTCGACAGGTTGCCGGTCCAGGCGGTACCGGCATACGGCGCTACGCCACCCCGCGCCGCCACCAGCAGATCGCGATCCAGTAGCCCATTGCGCGCCTGGCCGAGTCTATCGATCCGGCCGTTCACGTCCTCGAGCAGTTGCTGCAACACCTCCAGCCGCAGGGTTCCGGTGCGGTCGGCGTAGCCGGCGATCGCGGCCTCGATGTCGGCCCGGGCCTGCCGGTACAGCGCCTCCAGTTCGGCAGCGCCCTGGCGATCCAGGCGCAGCATGTCGCGCCGAGCCTTGGCGCTGCCGCGCCGGATCGCTGCCTTGGTGGCGGTGCGTCCGTTGATGGCGAGGGCGTAGATCATGCGGCGCCCTGGTTCTCTGCGCGTGGCATCACGCTAATGTCCAGATACGCCCCCCACCACAGCGGCAGCGACCATGCCAGGCGGCCATGCGGCTTTATTCCAGGCTTATCGAGGGGATGGTTCGGTTCTAGGTCGAACACGTCACCCAGCGCGCGGACAAGCTCAGCAGGGCTGACGGCATCATCTCGCCAAGGCACAGCAACCAGATCAAGGTCCCGTTGCAGGGAGCCGTGCAAAGCCAATGCATAGCCTAGCAGCCGAGCTTCTTCCGCCAGGCGCGGGTAGATCCCCACCATATAGGCTGGGGCCCACGTTGGCTTTTTCCTGTCTAGCGTCGTCAATTGCTGATGCTCGTCGCGCTCTCGCCTTTCGGCTGATTGCCCGGGGTGATCTTCACCCGTGGCGCCCCCGGCGCCGGGTTGCTGCCGGTCTCGCCGTCGTCATCATCCGGGTATGGATCCGTGCTCTTTGCCTCGGCCTCGCGCTGCCGCAGCTCGCGCGACGGCGTGAGGCCTGCCGTTTCCCATACGGTCTGGCGGCTGGCGCCCAGGGCCTGCAACTTGAGGGCGCGATCTGCGGCTTGGTTCGGGGTTTCGGTGCGGCGCTCGGCGAACAGCACTTCGAAGTCGAAATTATCCGGGTTCATGCCCTGCAGGAGCAGGTCGAGGCGGAAACCCATCTCGTAGGCCACAGCGGCGGTGTCCTGCATGGCGTCGAGCTCGTCGAAGAAGTCCTGCTTGAGGTCTTCCAAGATGTCGCGGGAGAGGTCGCCCACGTAGCCGAACAAGCCCTTTGGTGCCGGCGCCGCAGAGAAAAATGTGTCGAGCAGGTGGGCCACGTCCGCGATCTGGTCCAGGTTGGCGTCGCCCTGGACCGGCGTCACGGCTCCCTTTTTGTTGCTGTAGTAGTTGGTGGTGATCTCCTTCTGGTTGTCCTCCACCTGGTGGCGGTATGCCTCCAGTTCTTCAGGGCTCGCGCCCTCGAGGACGTGCGACGTACGCAGCGGTGCACGTTCGCGCCGGCGGATAACCAGGTCCTCCTCGGTCATCTTGAGTTTGAGCCAGATAGTGCGGGAGGCGTCCAGGTAGGGGCGGCCCATGCAGCCGTGATCGTCGTAGTTGTCCGGCGTCAGCCGCACCAGGGCGAGGTTCCACAGCGGGAAGGTGGCCACGGCGGCGCCGGTGGTCAGGTCGATCTGGTCGTAGGCCTTCATGGGATCGAGGAACGCGCCATTTTTCCCCACCGCCGGCCGGATGGTTTCGGACGGCATGCGGATACCGGCCACCACGCGGCCCGCATCGTTGATCACCCATTGCAGCGGCAGGTTGCCCTCCATCATCAGGCCGCGCATGTCCGATTCCAATTTGTCTGGCCGGTGCAGCTGCAGGCGGCGCTCAAAATCAGCCCAGGCGCGGATCAGGCGCTTGTTGTCGGAGCTCGTCTTGAGTTTCAAGCCGCCTTTGGTGGCGGCGCGTGCGGTGCGGCCGTGGATCTTCTTCACGCGGGGATCGAGGCGATCCATTTCGCGGATGTCGAGGATCGAGGCGCGCAGCTCCGGATCTACCCACATCTGGCTGTAGAGGTAGCGCATGGAGTTTTCCGGCGTGGTGCGCATGCCCCGCTCGGAGTTGCGGCCACGCAGGGCGCCTGCCTGCCGCATTGCCGCATCGATCGCCGACTTGGGCAGCGAATTGATCCCCATCAGGGCGCGGTATTTCGATTGGATGGTCAACAGGTCGGCCATGGTAGGCACCTCATGCAATGAGTTTTGTATCGCCGAGCAGCTGCTCGCGCTTCTTTTTGCCGAGCAGGACGGCGGTCTGGATATTGACGATGCCGCGGGTCACCAGGCCCCACACTGCCGCCATGGCTGCGTCGAACAGGTCATCGCCCAGCTTGCGGTTCACCATTTTGTAGCTTGAGTAGCTGGCCTTGGTGGTTTCGGCCTTGATGTTGGATAGCTGTCGCACCAGGGCGCGCAGGTCGGCTGTCTCCGGGTCCAGAGGGTTGGCATCGTCCAGGTACGGGATCGCGGCCTGCTTGTTGTTGAACACCGAGCGAAGGGCCGTGGCCATGGCGTGTTTCACCATGCCCTCGAAGCGGATCGGGGCGAAGGGCCAGTGCGGCCAGGTGCTGGCGGTGCTGTCGCCGTCGCCGATGGTGCGGCGGTCGGTGGTGGTGAGTCCTTCGGCGTACAGCTCGTCATTGAGCGCGGTCAGCATGCCGATGCCGTAGGCGTCGCCGTTGGCCAGGTCCGGGCGGAAATAGCGCCAATAGCCGCGGATATCGTTCTTCACGATCGTTTCGTCGGTACCAGGCGCCCATGTACGGGCGAAAATGAAACAGATGAAGTTCCCGATCTGCTCGGTCACCACGAAGGCATACCGCGAGGACTGCGGATCCTCGCCGTGGCCGGAGTGGTCATAGCCGAAAGAGATCAGACCGCGCTTTTTGTACTCCAGCCCGGGCATCGGCTGCGCCAGCTGGATGCCGGCCATCAGCCCCACCTGCAGGGCCCTGCGCACCCATGCCTCCCAGATCAGGTTCCGCGCCTGTACGTTACGGCACAACAGCTGCCGGATGTATTCATCCGGGGAGAGCTGATCCCGCATGTCCATGATGAATTGCTCGTTGAGGATGCCGAGCTCGATCCCAAGGTAGGCGTCGACGGTGGGCAGCAGGTGGTACTTGCCGCTCTCGATCATATCCACCAGGGTGTCCGCCCCCTTGAATACGCCGGTGATGCGTATCTGCGGATCGTTGCGACTCTCCTTTGAGGCGCCAAGTCGCCTGGTGGCGCCCATCATCAGCAGGAAGCGGGAAAAAAGCCGCTCCCGCGGCATGTCGTCGACCTCCTCGAGGGATGCGGCGGTGAGGTCGCCGCCGTCGACCTGCGCCATGATGCCGTAGGCCCGGGCGATCGAGCGGTTGCCGAACTGGTAGTAGGTGTCCGCCAGCTGGGTGCGGCCGGACTTGTGCGCGATCCAGGCGGTGAGGATTTCTGAGCGGCGGATGGCGTCGAGGTGGTAGCCCAGATTGACCAGGCTCTGCGCCTCGCGCGGCGCCACGATGCCCAGCTCCTGATCGGCCTCGGTCGCGTTGTGCTCCAGGAGGTACATCTCCTTGCAGGCCGTTTTGCCGGTGCGCCGGCTGGAGTTGTCGATGGTGTTGGTGTGCTGGTCCATCTCGATCATCTTGAGGACCTGCACCGAGTCCAGCTCGACGTTGTGGACGTGCTTGTGCCAGAGAGCGTGATCACCCTTGAATCGCATCACCTCGCGCTCGGCGACGTTCTGCATCTCGATGCGCCGGCCGGACGAGATGCGCTCAGCCATCGTCCTCTCCGTTCCCCTGATACTCGACCAACACAGGATCGCGGCCGATGCGCGCCTGGCTGCGGGCTATCTGCTGCTGCAGCTGCTCCAGCGCCTGGGTCTGCCTGCGCTGGTAGTCCAGAGCGTTGTCCTTGTTCGCTGACTGCCCCTCCAGGAAGCCCTGCATCTGTTTTTCCTCAGTGACCTGCTTCGGGGTCATGTTGAGGTCCGACAGGGTCATGGAGTTCTTGGAGAGGAAGTCGCCCAGCGTCTTGAGCAGCGGGTGGGCGCTGATCTCGTAGATCAGGCGGCGCTCCCCCTCGCTGTCGCTGTATTCAGCCAGGTGGAAATCGCCGTCCTTGTCGTAGTACCAGGCTGGCGTCTTGAGCTGCACCCCTTCGGAGACGATCGCCAGAATGATGTCATCGATGATGGCCTGCACCATCGCCTGGGTGCGTGCCCGCAGGTCGGTGAGCAACCGAGGATCCCCGGTTTCGAATGCTACCTGGTGCTGCAGCAGCAGCTCGGTGCGCTTGAGGCAGGCCCCGGCGTCCTCGCAGCCGTATGTCTGCATGTGCTCGCAGCCGGTGCAGTGTGGGTATTTGCCGGGTTTCGCTGGGTAGTAGGTGGCGGTTTGGGCGAAAAGCCCGTGCTTCATGGCGTTGAATCGGGTTCGGCGCGCCTCCTCAGGCGTCGGGTGGCCCTCTAGGTTGGCGGATGACGCCGCTTTACCCTCCGGCGTCGTCGGCCCGGTGTGCCGGCCGAAGGTCGCCATCATCCCCTTTTCCCAGTGCGCCTGCTCCGCCTCCTCGCCGCAAATTGAGCAGCTGGCGAAATAGGCCCACGGGTGCCAAACACGATCGGGCGCATCCTCCACCCGCTGGGGGTCGGACTTCCACTTGTTGCCACAGTTCCGGCAATGAAAAGAGACCCGCGTTAAAGGGTCAAGACGCACGTTCCGCATGGGAACGCATAATGCTGTGATTTACAAGACAAAACTAACGGCAAACACGTCGCTATGCCGCGCGCCGCTGGAACCTCTCCGGCAGAGGAAAGCGTAGTATTTTGGTTCCCAGCAAGTCCATCCCGGGGAGCCAATCACTCAGCAGCACATTCCACAGACAGAAAAAACGCGAGCGCGACGTCGTGCAGGCGATGTCTTTCGGCTCAACAGAAATTCTTCTTCAGATAACTGCGGAACTCATCGCTGAGTTCCGGATGCTTCAGGGCATACTCTACAGTTGCCTCCAGATACCCCAGCTTGCTGCCACAATCGTAGCGGCGACCGCTGAAGCGATAGCCTAATACCGGCTCCTCCCGCAGCAGACCCGCAATGGCGTCTGTAAGCTGTATTTCCCCTCCGGCACCGCGTCCCGTGGTTTCCAGCAGCTCGAAAATACGCGGCGTCAGGATATAGCGTCCCACTACAGCCAATGTAGAGGGTGCATCGGCCGGCTTCGGCTTCTCCACGATGCGCTCGACGCGTGACAGCCGCTCATCCATCGGCACTGCCTTCACGATACCGTATTTGTCGGTATCCTCCGCAGCCACCTCCTCGACCCCCAGGAGGCTGCAGTGATGTGCGGCATACATATCGACCATTTGCGCCATGGCGCTGCCGCCGAAGCCATCGATCAAATCATCTGCCAGGATTACTGCAAATGGCTCATCCTTGATCAGCGGCTTGGCACACAGCACAGCATGCCCCAGGCCCAACGCCTCCGGCTGCCGAACGTAGGCACATGACACTCCGGCAGGCAATATGCTGCGCACCAACTCAAGCAGTTCACTCTTGCCCTTCTTTTCGAGTTCAGCTTCCAGTTCGTAATTCTTGTCGAAGTGATCTTCGATAGCGCGCTTGGCACTGCTGGTCACGAAGATCATTTCGGTAATGCCGGCGGCCATCGCCTCTTCCACCGCATACTGAATCAACGGCTTGTCGACGATGGGCAGCATTTCCTTGGGATTCGCCTTGGTGGCAGGAAGGAAGCGGGTACCCATACCGGCAACGGGAAAGACAGCCTTGGAAACGTTCACATGCACACCCTGCGTCGTGAATTACTGAATGTCATATTGTGGAGCAAAGAGATGAAAAACAAAAGAAAGGCGCCCGCACAGCGGGCGCCCCTGTCAGTTCACAACGACCGTCTTGTCAGCGCTTGCCCACGGCAAGGTTCTGGCGATTGGCCTCCACCATCTTGGCACCGATCCCGGGCACCTTGGCCAGGTCATCGACCGTCTTGAACGGTCCGTGTTCCTTGCGATAGGCAACGATGGCCTCTGCCCGCTTGGCACCAACGCCCTTGATGGACTGCGCCAAGGCAGTCGCATCTGCCGTATTGATGTCGACCGGTGCAGCAAAAACGACGGCCGACAGACCGAGAAGAAATGCAGAGAAACAAGCTACTGCGAATTTACGCATGATTTCACTCCTGTGATTGGCGATATCCCTGGTCATTCGCATCACCATGAAAGGCGATACGCAGAAAAAAATAGCGAGGGGGTCAAGCCATCACAAGGGCATCACCGTAGGCAGAAGGTGAAATTTCTGTAGGAAATTTCCGCAATAAAGCCTATTCCACCAGCTCGCGCTCAATAGACTCCAGCGCAACCATTGGCTCATCAGCCGCCGTAATCGGCCGGCCAATTACCAGGTAATCCGAACCGAGCCGTACGGCATCTGCCGGCGTCGTAATACGGGTTTGATCCCCTTTTGCCGACCATGCCGGACGAATACCGGGTGTAACCAGACGGAAGGACTCGCCGGCTTGACGACGCAGCATGGATACCTCTTGTGGCGAGCAGACAACGCCATCCATGCCGCTCGCCTGGGCCAAGGTGGCAAGACGGGCCACATTATCGGCGGGCTCCCCGGCAAGGCCAACCTCGTGAATGTCTTGCTCACCCATGCTGGTCAGAATAGTGACGGCAATCAGCAGCGGCGGCTGGGCCACCTTGTCGAGTGCTTCGCGCGCAGCGGCCATCATGCGCCGCCCACCCATGGCATGTACATTGACCATCCATACACCGAGATCGGCGGCCGCACTGCATGCACCGGCCACCGTATTGGGAATATCGTGAAACTTGAGGTCGAGAAAGATTTCAAATCCCTTGTCCCGCAACGTCTGCACCAATTGCGGACCACCGCGAGTAAAGAGTTCCTTGCCGACTTTCAGACGGCATCGTGCCGGCTCCAGCTTTGCCACCATCTCCAATGCCAGGTGTGGATCGGCATAATCGAGTGCAATGATGATGCGCGGGCCCAAATTCTTGCTCATGAATACTCCGGATAGTTATTCGCCTTCAATACCATGAATTGGCTTGATCGTGTTCCACTGTTTGCAACTCGGACATTGCCAGCTCAGATTTTTGCCGCTGTAGCCACACTGGCTGCAACAATAGACCGGCTTGCTCTCCAGCAGCTTATCCGTCAGATCCTTAAGAACCAGCAAATCATCCCGTGCCTGTCCATCGCTGCTATGCAGCTTGAGCGCTATCAAACGCTCCATGCCACGGACAGAGGGGTGCCCGCGCATGTGATTGACCACAAAGACAGCCGCCTCCTTCTCTCCTTGCTGCTGACGAATCAGCTCAGCCAATGCCAGCATAATCGAGATTCCGCCATGACGTGCCAGCATGTCGCGCAAATAGGCGATCATGTCGCCGATCCGCCCTTGCTGCACAAACGCCTCTTGTAACGGTGCCAGTACCTCGGGCAGGTAGGCGGGATTCTGCTGCTCGACCCGCCGCAGAACGCGCACGGCAGATTTGTGTGCTCCGTTATCCAGTTCGATGCGCCCCTCCAGCAAAGTGGCGCGCACACAATTACGATCCTCTGCCAAGGCACGCCGTACCAGGCCCAGAGCCTCGCTACGCTCACCCAGCATCAACGCCTGGTCCGCCTGTTCACAAAAAAACTGTGCAATAACGGGGCCGACACCTTCGCTTCCCATGCCCTGCAGACGCTGACCTATGGCAACTGCCTTGTGCCAGTCCTTTTCCTGCTGATAGATGTCCAACAACTGGCGTAGAGCTTGGGGCCGATAAGCCGGACTCTCGTTTACTAACTCCTGAAACAGACTTTCTGCGCGATCCAGCAACCCGGCACGCATGTAGTCAGTTCCCAGCTCGTAGAGCGCCTGGTCACGTTGTTGACGACTAAGGGTTGGCCTGGCGATAAGATTCTGATGGATGCGAATAGCCCGATCGACCTCGCCACGTCTGCGGAACAGGCTACCGACGGCAAAATGTGTATCCACGGTATCACTGTCCACTTCCAGCATGTGAATGAATACCTCGATGGCCTTGTCCGGCTGTTCGTTCAGTAGATAATTGAGTCCTTTGAAATAGTCGGAAGACAGACTGGAAAACTGCCGCCCCCCATCGCGCACGTCACGCCTGCCCAGCAGCCATCCGGACAATGCAGCCACCGGCAACAACAGGAACAATAATTCGACGCCCATGGAAGATTAATGATTGTCGCGCAAAGGCAGATGTCGCAAATTGCGAATTTCCTGTTCACAGGTATCGAGCTTGCGCTGCAGACGGGAAACCTTGCGCCGCTGGCTGAATACCAACAGCAGGCTGGTAGTTACCCCGAATATGGCACCAACGGCCAGGGCAATGACAACCACCAGCGATAACGGCCCGGAAATGGCGCCAAAATAATAGTGCAGCGTGACGGGTTCAGAGTTATGTACAGCGAAGCTGATGCCCAGTGCCACCAGCAGCAGGAAGAGAATAAGAAGTAACAGGCGTTTCATGTCGACCCCGTATGGCGGGGCCAAAGCCCCTGTCGTATCCCAACGTTTACGCCAGATGCGTTGCTACAGGATATTACCGGGCTTGACGAATTACAAAGCTGTGCCTCGGTGCGAAAATTGTCGCTCACGCCAAGGCGAAGATTGCTCCCTAGTGCCGCCCGGCGGTCAATCGGCCGTCAGCGCGCCCCCCTGATCCACTCGCTCGCGCAATTCCTTGCCCGGCTTGAAATGCGGCACATACTTGGCGCCCAACTGAACAGACTCACCTGTCTTGGGATTGCGCCCCACGCGCGGCGGACGATAGTGCAGGGAGAAGCTGCCAAATCCACGAATCTCGATACGCTCACCACCGGCCAATACCTGCGCCATGTGTTCCAGAATGGTCTTCACCGCCAACTCGACGTCCTTGGAATTGAGCTGGGGCTGCTTGCGCGCCAGTATCTCGATCAGTTCCGACTTGGTCATGGAGGTCCCCGAAGTAAGGGAAGGCCCGCCAGCGGCGGGCCTTCCGGTTCACTGCTTAGTCGTTCTTGTTTTCCATCTGTTCCTTCAGCAGGTCACCCAGCGTCGGGTTGGCCGCTGCGGCAGCACGGTTGTAGTCCTGCATGGCCTCCGCCTCCTCCTCGCTGTCCTTCGCCTTGACGGACAGGGTGATGGTGCGGTTCTTGCGGTCTACGCCCATGAACTTGGCCTCGACTTCATCGCCAGCCTTGAGCAGGGAACGGGCATCCTCAACACGGTCGCGGGACAACTCGGAGGCACGCAGATAGCCTTCGACGCCCTCTTCCAGGTCGATGATGGCGCCCTTGGCATCCACTTCACGCACGATGCCCTTGACGATGCTGCCCTTGCGGTGCTCGGCGACGTAGTTGGAGAAAGGATCCTTCTCCAGCTGCTTGATGCCGAGGGAAATACGCTCGCGCTCCGGATCGATGGCCAGAATGACCGCCTCGACTTCGTCGCCCTTGGCATAGTTGCGCACCGCCTCTTCGCCCGGCACGTTCCAGGCAATGTCGGACAGGTGGATCAGACCATCGATACCGCCGTCCAGACCGATGAAGATGCCGAAGTCGGTGATGGACTTGATCTTGCCGGCAACCTTGTCGCCCTTGTTGTGGGTACCGGAGAAGGCATCCCACGGATTCTCCTGGCACTGCTTCATGCCCAGGGAGATACGACGACGCTCGGCGTCGATGTCCAGCACCATGACTTCCACTTCGTCGCCCATCTGCACGACCTTTGACGGGTGGATGTTCTTGTTGGTCCAGTCCATCTCGGAGACGTGCACCAGACCTTCCACACCCTCTTCGATCTCGACGAAGCAGCCGTAATCGGTCAGGTTGGTCACCTTGCCGAACATGCGGGTGCCGACCGGGTAACGGCGGGTGATGTCTTCCCACGGATCCTCGCCCAGCTGCTTGAGGCCCAGGGAGACACGGGTGCGCTCGCGGTCGAACTTGAGCACCTTGACTTCGATTTCGTCGCCGACGTTGACCACTTCGGACGGATGCTTGACGCGCTTCCAGGCCATGTCGGTGATGTGCAGCAGGCCGTCGATGCCGCCGAGGTCGACGAAGGCGCCGTAGTCGGTGAGGTTCTTGACGATACCCTTGACCACCTGGCCTTCCTGCAGACCTTCCAGCAGGGCTTCGCGTTCTTCGCTGCCTTCGGACTCCACCACGGCACGGCGGGAAACGACGACGTTGTTACGCTTGCGATCGAGCTTGATGACCTTGAACTCCAGGTCCTTGCCTTCCAGGTAGGAGGGATCGCGCACCGGGCGCACATCCACCAGGGAACCGGGCAGGAAGGCACGAATATCCTTCAGGTCGACGGTGAAACCGCCCTTGACCTTGTCGACGATGCGGCCGACCACGGTCTCGCCAGCCTCGGAGGCACGCTCCAGACGGGTCCAGGACTCGGAACGCTTGGCCTTTTCACGGGACAGGCGGGTGGCACCAAAGCCGTCTTCCACCATTTCCAGGGCAACGTCCACCTCGTCGCCGACTGCGACCTCGAGCTCGCCGTTCTCGTTGAGGAACTGCTCAACGGGGATCACGCCTTCGGACTTGAGACCGGCGTTGATGACGACGACGTCATTGCCAACCTGGACTACCTTGCCGGTAATGATGGCGCCGGGGCGCATCTGGGAACCAACAAGACTCTGTTCAAACAATTCTGCAAAGCTTTCGCTCATCACTCACGTACCTTGCCGTTCATCGAACGACGTATGTAGAACCGCATTACTGCCGCGGGTTGAAGTTAAAAAACAAACCGCCACCGCACCTGCGATGGCAGCCCCTACTGCACACCCAGCCGCAACCGGCATTCCGCCAGCACCGCAGCCAGAACCTCTTCGATACCGAGCGTCGACGTGTCGATCACCACCGCATCGTCCGCCGGCCTGAGCGGCGACACGCTGCGGTTGCGATCCCGTTCGTCGCGTTCGGCGATCTCGACGAAAAGACTGTGTAGGTTAGCATCTAACCCCTTGTCCTTCAACTGGTTATAGCGTCTTTGCGCCCGTATCTCGGCACTGGCGGTGAGGAATATCTTCAGCGGGGCATCCGGAAACACGGTAGTCCCCATATCGCGGCCGTCGGCCACCAGGCCCGGGGACTGCAGAAAGGCACGCTGCCGCGCCAGCAGGGCTTCGCGTACTGCCGGCACGGCAGCCACGCGAGAGGCGTCATTACCAGCCTGCTCGGTGCGGATATCACGACTAACCTCTTGTCCAGAAAGGAATATCTGTAATTCACCGGCTTCCTGCGGACGAAATTCCACGGGAAGCTCACGGGCCACCCGGGCGAGACCGGCCTCATCGTCGAAGGCCACCTCCTGCCGCCGCGCCGCCAGGGCGGTGAGGCGGTAGAGGGCCCCGCTATCGAGGAAATGCCAGCCGAAACGGCGGGTCAGCAGCTGGCTGATAGTGCCCTTGCCGACGCCGCTGGGGCCATCGACGGTAATGACCGGGATACCGGTCGCCATCACGCAATCTCGGCCGTCAGGTGGAGGCCGGCACGGTTGGCCAGGGCCACGAAGCCCGGGAAGGACGTGTTGACATTGGCGCAGTCGGTGATGGTGATGGGGCCGGCGGCCACCAGGGCGGCCATGGCGAAGGACATGGCGATGCGGTGGTCGCCGTGACTGTCCACCTGGCCGCTGCCGATGCGGCCGCCGCGGATGATCATGCCGTCCGGTGTCGGGCGGGCGTAGATACCCAGCGCCACCAGGCCGTCGGCCATCACCTGGATGCGGTCGGACTCCTTCACACGCAACTCCTCGGCACCGGTAAGCACGGTCTCGCCCTCGGCGCAGGCGGCGGCGACGAACAGCGCCGGGAACTCGTCGATGGCGAGCGGCACCTGCTCCTCGGGGATGCGGATGCCCTTGAGCCGGCTGGCACGCACCCGGATGTCGGCTACCGGCTCACCGCCCGCCTCGCGCTCATTGAGCAGCTCAAGATCGGCCCCCATCAGGCGCAGGATGTTGATCACGCCGATGCGGGTCGGGTTGATGCCGACATGCTCCAGCACGATGTCGGAGCCGGCGGCGATGGCTGCCCCCACCATGAAGAAGGTCGCCGACGAAATATCGGCGGGCACATCGATCTTCGTCGCGGTCAGGCTGCCGCCGCCCTGCACACACACGGTATTGCCGCGCCGCTCCACCGCATAACCAAAGCCGGTCAACATGCGCTCGGTATGGTCGCGGGTCGGCGCCGGCTCGGTGACACAGGTGTTGCCGGCGGCATACAGTCCGGCCAGCAGCAGGCAGGACTTTACCTGGGCGCTGGCCATGGGCATCACGTAATCGATGCCCTTGAGCGGCTGGCCGCCCTTCACTCGCAGTGGCGGTGTGCCCTTCTCCGTGGTCTCCACCACCGCACCCATCAGGCGCAGCGGATCGGTGACACGCTTCATCGGCCGCTTGGACAGCGATGCATCACCGCTCATCTCGACATCGAAGGCCTGCGCCGCCATCAAGCCGGAGAGCAGGCGCATGGAGGTGCCGGAATTGCCCAAGTACAGAGGCTTGGCCGGCGCCTTCAGGCCGTGCATGCCGACACCGTGCACCGTGACGCGACCGTCGGCCGGCCCCTCGATCTGTACACCCATGGCGCGGAACGCCTCCAGGGTTGCGATGTTGTCCTCGCCCTCGAGGAAACCGCTCACCTCGGTCACTCCCTCGGCCAGGGAACCGAGCATGATGGAGCGATGGGAAATGGACTTGTCACCGGGCACGCGGATGCGGCCCTGCAACTTGCCGCCGGCGGCGGCGCGGAAAATGACGTTGGGTTCGCTGCTGTTGGACATGATGTGATTTCAGGTAGGAATGCGTTATTGCTTGAATTCGTCGCGCGCCTTCTTGGCGCGGCCAAAGGTGTGCAGCAGCGCGGCACCATCGCCGCGCTCAATGGCACCGCGTACCGCGGCAAGGTCGGCGGCGTAACGATCCAGTACCTTGAGGATGGCCTCGCGGTTGGCCAGGCAGATGTCGTGCCACATGCGCGGATCGCTGCTGGCGATGCGGGTAAAGTCGCGGAAGCCACCGGCAGCAAAGCGGAATATCTCGGTATGTTCTTCCATGCGCGCCAGGGTATCGACCAGAGTGTAGGCCAGCACATGGGGTAGATGACTGGTGGCGGCCAACACCTCGTCATGGTGCTGCACCGCCATCTCCACCACCTCGGCACCGGCCGCCTGCCACAGAGCACGCACTACGGCAACCGCAGCGGGATCAGTATGCAGCAGCGGCGTCAGGATCACGCGGCGCTTGTGATACAACTCGGCAAACGACGCGGCCACGCCGCTGCGCTCGGTGCCTGCGATGGGATGGCCTGGCACGAAGCGCGGTGGCACAGCGCCGAAGGCACGCTCTGCCGCCGTCACCACCGAACCCTTGGTGCTGCCCACATCGGTAACGATAGTGTCAGCCCCGAGGTGCTGCGCCATGGCGCATAGCATGCTTTCCATCGCCCCGACCGGAATCGCCAACACCACAACGTCGGCACCGCTGAGTGCCGCGGCCATATCTGTCTCGGCCCGATCGATGACCCCCAGCTCAACTGCCAGCTGCAGTTGGGCGGCGTCACGACCATAGCCGATCACCTCACCCACGACACCGGCGGCCTTCAGTGCCCGCGCCAGCGAACCACCGATAAGGCCGACGCCGATAATGCAGAGTCGTTGGACCAAGTCAGATCTCGCGGCCGATGGCCTGGGCAATGCCCTTCAGCGACACCATCAAATCCGCCAGCTCCTGCGGATTGAGTGCCTGGTCGGCGTCGCACCACGCCTCGCACGGATTGGGGTGCATCTCCACCAGCAGGCCGTCGGCGCCGGCCGCCACCGCGGCGCGCGCCAGGGCCGGTACCATCCAGGCCTTGCCGCCGGCGTGACTGGGATCGATGATTACCGGCAGATGGGTTTCCTTCTTCAGCACCGGGATGGCGGTGACGTCGAGCATGTTGCGGTAGTAGGTCTCGAAGCTGCGCACACCACGCTCGCAGAAGATGATGTCGTGATTGCCGCCGGCAGCGATGTACTCCGCCGCCATCAGCCACTCGGAAATGGTCGCCGACATGCCGCGCTTCAGGATCACGGGCTTGTGCAGACGGCCCACCTCCTTCAACAGATCGAAATTCTGCATGTTGCGCGTACCGATCTGAATTACGTCCACGTCATACTTCATGAAGGCGTCGATCTGGCGCACATCCATCAGTTCGGTGACGATGGGCAGGTTGTACTTGTCCGCCGCCTTGCGAAACATCTCCAGCCCCTCGACACCGGCTCCCTGGAAGGTGTACGGGCTGGTGCGCGGCTTGAAGGCGCCACCGCGCATCAGACGGCAGCCCGCGGCGGCCACATATTTGGCGGCCTCGTCCATCTGCGGCTGGGTCTCCACCGAACACGGCCCGCCGATGACCTGGATCTGCCTGCCGCCGAGCTTGATGCCCTTGATGTCGATGACGGTGTCTTCCTTGTGATACGAGCGCGCCACGATCTTGTAGGGCTTCATCACACGGATCACCTGCTCCACACCGGGCAGGGCCTGCAACAGCTCCTTGTCGATCTTGCTTTCGTCGCCGATGGCACCGATGACGGTACGCTCCACGCCGCGGGAGACATTGCTGCCCAGCCCCCAGCTCTTGAGCCGCTGCGCGACCGCATCGATCTGCGCGTCGGTAACCTCGTTGTTCATGATGATGATCATGGCTGTATCACTCTTTTCTTAAGCAAAATAGTTCAGCGTCCCAGCACCTTGGCCAGGGCGGCAAGGAAACGCTCGTTCTCTTCGGGCAGGCCTACGGTCACGCGCAGGTGATTTGGCATGCCGTAGTTGGCCACCGGGCGCACGATGACGCCCTCGCGCAGCAGCGCATCATACAACGGCGCCGCCGTCCGACCGGTATCCACACTGACAAAATTACCGACGGAGGGGATATGACGCAGATCAAGGGATGCGAATCCCGCCGTCAGCTGGTCCATCCCGGCGGCATTGAGCTCCAGAGTCTGCTGCAGATGCTCGCTGTCGTCCAGTGCTGCCGCCGCTGCTGCCAGGGCCAGGCTGTTGACGTTGAACGGCGGGCGCACCCGGTTCATCAGATCCGCCACCCAGGAATGGCACACCCCGTAGCCGACGCGCAGACCGGCCAGGCCGTAGCACTTGGAAAAGGTACGCGCCACGATGAGGTTCGGATAACGTCCCACCCAGGCTACGGCATCGGGATAGTCCGCCGCCCCCATCGCCGGATAACTGGCGTACTCGAAATATGCCTCGTCCACCAGCACCAGCACATGTGCCGGCAGAGCGGCGATGAAGGCCTCCAGCTCCGCCGCCGGCAGCCAGGTGCCGGTGGGATTGTTCGGGTTGGCGATGAAAATGAGGCGTGTGCGCTCGGTGACCGCGGCACGCATCGCCGTCAGGTCATGGCCCCAGTCGCGAGCCGGCACCACCACCGCCCGGGCGCCGGCCGCCTGGGTAAGGATGGGATACACGGCGAAGGCATGTTCGGAAAACATGACCTCGTCCTGCGGCGTGACAAAGGCCCGCACGGCAAAATCCAGCACGTCGCTGGAACCGTTGCCCAGGATCAATTGCTCCATGGTCACGCCCAGCCGCGCGGCCAGCTTGTCCTTGAGGACAAAACCGTTGCCATCGGGATACAGCCACACATCCTCCAGCGCCGCGCGCGCGGCCGTCAGCGCCAGAGGGCTGGGGCCGAGCGGATTTTCATTGGAGGCCAGCTTGATGATGTTGCTCACCCCCAGTTCCCGCTCCAACTCCTCGATGGGTTTGCCGGGCTGATAGGGTTTGAGCTGCCGCACGCCGGGCGCGGCCAGGGAAAGGAAATCGGTCATGATCAGAGTACGGCCTTGGGATAGGAACCGAGGATCTTGAACAGCGAAGCCTCCGCCTCCAGCTCGCGCAGCGCGGCGGCCACCCTGGCATCCTGGGCATGGCCCTCGATATCGAGGAAGAACACGTATTCCCACATGCCCTGGCGCGAGGGCCGCGATTCGATGCGGGTCATGGAGACGCCGCTCTGCGCCAGCGGCGCCAGCAGATGATACAGCGCACCGGGCTTGTTGCGCGTCGCCACCAGCAGCGAGGTCTTGTCGCTGCCGGAGGGCGGCACCGCCTTGCGGCCGATGACCAGAAAGCGGGTGGTGTTGTTGGGCTGATCCTCGATATTGCGCGCCAGAATGGACAGGCCATACAGCTCGGCCGCCACCTCGCCGGCAATGGCGGCGGCCCCCTCCTCGGCCGCGGCACGGCGCGCCGCCTCGGCGTTGCTGCTGACGTCGATGCGCTCGATGCCGGACAGGTGGCCGTCGAGCCATTCGCGGCACTGCGCCAGCGACTGACTGTGCGAGTAGACGCGACGCACGTCGGCCAGGGAAGTCATACGCCCCATCAGGTGCTGGTGGATACGCAATTCCACTTCGCCGCAGATCTTGAGCGGCGAATTGATCAGGGTGTCGAGGGTGTGGCTGACGATACCGCCGGTGGAGTTCTCCACCGGCACCACACCGTAGTCGGCACTGCCCGCCTCCACCTCGCGGAACACCTCATCGATGGCCGCCAGCGGCAGCGTCTGTACCGAGTGGCCGAAATGCTTCAGCGCCGCTGCCTGGGTAAAGGTACCCTCGGGTCCGAGGAAGGCGATGCGCATGGGCCGCTCCAGCGCCAGACAGGCCGACATGATCTCGCGGAACAGACGCGCCATTTCCTCGCCGGACAGCGGCCCCTGGTTTCGTTCCAGCACCATGCGCAGCACCTGCGCCTCACGCTCGGGACGATAGAATACCGCCGCCTCGCCCTCGGCGGCGATCTTCACACGCGCCACTTCCTGCGCCAGGGCAGCACGCTCGTTGATCAACGTCTGGACCTGTTCGTCCAGGGCATCGATTCGTTGGCGGATGGCTTGCAACCGATCTTCGTTCATGTGTTCTATTCAATGACACGCACGGCCAGCACACCGTCGATGGCGGCAATCTCGCTCACCACCTTTTCCGGCACCGGGCGGTCTACATCCACCACGGTATAGGCCAAATCGCTGCGCGACTTGTTCAACATATCGACAATATTCAGTCCCGCCTTGCCCAAATCGCTGGAGATCTGGCTCAGCATGTTGGGGACATTGGAGTTCACCACCGTCAGCCGGTAAGTGCCTTCGCTGCGCCCCATTACCACCTCGGGAAAATTCACCGAGTTCACCACGTTGCCGTTTTCCAGGTAATCGCGTACCTGCTCCGCCACCATGACCGCGCAGTTGTCCTCCGCCTCCTGGGTCGAGGCGCCCAGATGCGGCAGCGTTACCACGCGCGGATGCCGCTTGAGCAGATTGGTAGGGAAGTCACACACATAGCCGTAGACCTTCCCGCTGTCGATGGCGGCCACCACAGCCTCGTCATCCACAATCCCCTTGCGGGCAAAATTCAGCACCACCAGGCCCTTCTTTGCATGCGCCAGACGCTCGGCATTGAGCATGCTGCGCGTGGCGTCGATGAGCGGCACGTGGAAGGTGATGAAGTCCACCTTGCCAATCATCTCGTCAAAGCTGGCTGCCTTCTGCACCTGGGACGACAGGCGCCAGGCACCCTCCACCGTAATGCCCGGGTCAAAACCGATGACCTTCATGCCCAGAGCAATGGCGGCATTCGCCACCTCGCGGCCGATGGCACCAAGACCCACCACGCCAAGCGTACGTCCAGGCAATTCAAACCCGGCATAGTTTTTCTTGCCCGCCTCGGTCTGCTTGTCGATGCCAGCATCATCGCCTTCCAGGTCGCGGGAAAAATCCCACGCTGCACAGATGTTGCGGCAGGCGATCAGCATGCCGGCGATCACCAGTTCCTTGACGGCATTGGCATTGGCGCCCGGCGCATTGAACACCGGGATACCACGCGCACTCATCTTGTCCACCGGGATGTTGTTGACCCCGGCGCCGGCACGGCCCACCGCCTTGAGCGATGCAGGAATATCCATGTCGTGCATCTTGTGCGAGCGCACCAGGATCGCATCGGGATGCTGTATCTCGGACGCCACCTCGTAGCGATCCCGCGGTAAACGTTCCAGACCAGCCACCGAGATATTATTCAGCGTCAGAATCTTGTACATGTTTCCCCCAATATTGGCTGCACCCCGTCGGACGCGAAGATGAGTTATACGTTATTAAGCCTCTGCTCCTGCCTGATGTTGCTTGTTACTTGTCGTATAGTCTGCAGCACTTAACCGTTACGCTTGGCAAAATCGGCCATGAACTCCACCAGCGTATCCACGCCCTGCTCCGGCATGGCGTTGTAGATGCTGGCGCGCATGCCGCCGACGGAGCGATGGCCCTTGAGGGTGGTCAGGCCGGCCTTCTTGGCTTCCTTCAGGAATACCTCGTCCAACTCTTCCTTCGGCAGGGTGAACGGCACGTTCATCCAGGAGCGGCAGTGACTGGCCACCGGGTTCTTGTAGAAACCACCGGAGCCATCGATGGCAGCGTACAGCTTCTCTGCCTTGCGCTGATTGATCTTTGCCATGCCCTCCAGACCACCAAGAGCCTTGAGCCATTCAAACACCAGCCCGGCCATGTACCAGGAATAGGTCGGCGGGGTGTTGTACATGGACTCGTTTTCGGCGTGGGTCTTGTAGTCCAGCATGGTGGCCACACTGGCCGGCGCCTTGCCGATGAGGTCGTCACGAATAATGACGATGGTCAGGCCGGCAGGGCCGATGTTCTTCTGCGCGCCGGCATAGATCACACCGAACTTGCTCACATCGATGGGGCGACTCAGGATGGTCGAGGACATATCCGCCACCAGCGGGACATCGCCGGTCTGCGGAATGTAATCGAACTCGACACCGCGGATGGTTTCGTTGGGACAGTAGTGCACGTAGGCGGCATCGGCGGACAGCTTCAGCTCGGTCTGGGCCGGCACGGTGGTGAAATTGCCGGCGGAGGTATCGGCGGCGATATTCACAGCGCAGAACTTCTTCGCCTCGGACAGTGCCTTCTTCGACCAGTCACCGGTGTTGATGTAGTCGGCGCCCTTTTTGTCACCCAGCAGGTTCATCGGCAGCATGGCGAACTGCTGCGAGGCGCCTCCCTGCAGGAACAGGACCTTGTAGTTGGCCGGGATATTCATCAGCTCGCGCAGGTCGGCCTCGGCCTTGGCCGCAATGGACATGTATTCCTTGCCGCGATGGCTCATCTCCATCACCGACATGCCGCTGCCGTTCCAGTCCAGCATCTCGTCCCGCGCCCGCTCGATTACCGCCTGCGGCAGCATTGCCGGCCCTGCACTGAAATTGAATACACGCGCCATCTTGTCCCCCAACCATCGAGTTTAAGGAAAAATCACCTGCCGCCCAGGCATGCGAGCACTACTCCTCGCCATCCTCTGCAGCCACCTCGTCAGAATCGCTCTCTTCCTCACTGCTTTCGGCGATGCGCTCCAGCGCCACCAGCTTCTCGCCTTCACCCAGGCGAATCAGCGTCACGCCCTGGGTGTTGCGGCCCAGCACCGACACCTCGGCGACACGGGTACGCACCAGGGTACCGCCATCGGTGACCAGCATGATTTCATCACTGTCATTGACCAGCACCGCACCGACCACGGCGCCGTTGCGCGCCGTCGTCTGGATGGAGATAACGCCCTGGCCGCCGCGGCCATGTACCGGATATTCGTCGATCGGCGTGCGCTTGCCGTAACCGTTCCCGGTGGCGGTGAGCACATCACCTTCGGCGGCGACGATGAGCGACACCACCTTCTGACCATCCTGCAGGCGGACACCGCGCACGCCACGCGCCACGCGGCCCATGGAACGCACGTCGGATTCGTTGAAACGAATCACCTTGCCGGCATCGGTGAACAGCAGGATGTCGCGCGTACCATCGGTAAGGTCCACCCCTACCAGCTGGTCATCATCCACCAGATCCACGGCAATGATGCCGTTGCTGCGGATGTTGGCGTAATCGGTCAGCGGCGTCTTCTTCACCGTGCCTCCGGCGGTGGCCATGAAGATGTACTGGCCGCCCTCGAATTCGCGGATCGGCAGAATCGCGTTGATGCGCTCACCCTCTTCCAGCGGCAGCACATTGATGATCGGCTTGCCACGCGCACCGTGACCGGCCTGCGGCAGCTCGTACACCTTCTTGGCGTAGACGCGGCCACGGCTGGAGAAGCACAGGATGGTATCGTGGGTATTGGCGATGAACAGCTTGTCGATGAAGTCCTCTTCCTTCACCGAGGCTGCGGCACGGCCGCGGCCACCGCGGCGCTGGGCACGATAGTCGGCCACCGGCTGTGCCTTGACATAGCCTTCGTGGGACAGCGTCACCACCACGTCTTCCTCACTGATGAGGTCTTCCAGCGACAGGTCTTCCTGACTGGCGCGGATCTCGGTACGGCGCTTGTCGGCGTACTGATCGCGCACCTGCACCAGCTCCTCGCGGATCACCTCCATCAGGCGGTTGGGATCGCGCAGGATGTGCAGCAGGCCCTCGATGGTTTCCAGCAGGGCACGGTACTCCTCGATGATCTTGTCCTGTTCCAGGCCGGTGAGGCGGTGCAGACGCAGGTCGAGGATGGCCTGGGCCTGGGCCTCGGACAGGCGGTAGCCGCCCTCCACCAGGCCGAACTCCTTCGCCAGACCATCCGGGCGCGAGGCCTCGGCACCGGCACGGGCCAGCATGTCGGTAACCACCCCCGGCGCCCACACCTGGGCAAGCAGGCCGGCCTTGGCCTCGGCCGGGTTGGGTGACTTCTTGATCAGCTCGATGATCGGGTCGATGTTGGCCAGGGCAACCGCCAGGCCTTCCAACACATGGGCACGCTCGCGTGCCTTGCGCAGGTCGAAAATGGTGCGCCGTGTCACCACCTCGCGACGGTGGCGCACGAAGGCCTCCAGCATCTGCTTGAGATTGAGCAGACGCGGCTGGCCATCGAGCAGGGCCACCATGTTGATGCCGAACACGCTCTGCATGGCGGTGTGCTGGTACAGATTATTGAGCAACACGTCAGGGCTCTCGCCACGCTTCAGCTCGATGACCATGCGCATGCCGTCCTTATCGGACTCGTCGCGCAGCTCGGAGATGCCCTCGATCTTCTTTTCCTTGACCAGCTCGGCGATCTTCTCCAGCAGGCGGGCCTTGTTGACCTGATAGGGCAGCTCGGTCACCACGATGCGCAGGCGGCCGTTGTCCATTTCCTCGATCTCGGTACGGGCGCGCACATAGATGCGGCCGCGGCCGGTGTGGTAGGCCTCATGGATGCCGCGCGCACCGTTGATGATGCCGGCGGTGGGGAAATCCGGACCCGGGATGTGCTGCATCAGGTCGCCGATGCTGGCGGTCGGATTGTCGATCAGGGCCAGGCAGCCGTTGATCACCTCGCTCAGGTTGTGCGGGGGAATGTTGGTCGCCATGCCGACGGCAATACCGGCGGAACCGTTGACCAGCAGGTTGGGAAAGCGCGCCGGCAGGACGTCCGGCTCCAGCTCGGAACCGTCGTAGTTGGGCACAAAGTCGACGGTTTCCTTTTCGATGTCGGCCAGCAGTTCGTGGGCGATGCGCGCCATGCGCACCTCGGTGTAACGCATGGCGGCGGCGGAGTCGCCGTCCACCGAACCGAAGTTGCCCTGGCCGTCCACCAGCATGTAGCGCAGCGAGAAGGGCTGGGCCATGCGCACGATGGTGTCGTACACGGCGGAGTCGCCGTGCGGGTGGTATTTACCGATGACGTCACCGACCACGCGGGCCGACTTCTTGTAGGGCTTGTTCCAGTCGTTGCCCAGCTCGCGCATGGCGTGCAGCACGCGGCGGTGCACCGGCTTGAGGCCGTCGCGCACATCGGGCAGCGCACGGCCGACGATCACGCTCATGGCGTAATCGAGATAGGACTGCTTCATCTCCTCCTCGATGTTGACCGGGAGGACTTCTTTTGCGAATTCAGCCATCGGGAAATCGTGTCCTTTCTACCCCAGGGCGCCGGGGGCAACGGGGAGCTGCGGAATAGTGGTGCAAGTCACTGATTACAAAGGATTGGCCGCAAGCACGACCGCCCCTCGTCCACCATCCCGCCCCAGGCGCGGATTAAACGGCCGAATCATACCATAGCCTCCCCCAGCCCGGTGCCCCAAAACACGCTCACGACCCTTTTGCGGGCCGCTGGAGGGGGATGACCAGGCCGGATCAGGCGTTTTTCATCATGGCCGCCATCTTTTCCGGCGTCGGATTGAGCACCACCCCACGCTCGGTGACGATGGCGTCGATGAGGGCCGCCGGGGTGACGTCAAAGGCCGGGTTCCAGCCTTCCGCCCCCTCGGCCGCCACCCGCTGCCCGCCCAGGGCCAGCACCTCATCGGGGGAGCGGTTTTCGATGGGAATCAGGGTGCCGTTGGCCAGGGACATGTCGACCGTGGAGGTGGGCGCCACCACCATGAACTTCACGCCGTGGTAACGGGCATTCACCGCGGCGCTGTAGGTGCCGATCTTGTTGGCCACATCGCCGTTGGCGGCGATGCGGTCGGAGCCGACGATCACCCACTTCACCTGCCCCTGTTTCATCAGGTGGGCCGCGGCACCGTCGGCCAGCAGGGTCACCGGGATATGGTCCTGTACCAGTTCCCAGGCGGTGAGGCGCGCCCCCTGCAGCCAGGGGCGGGTCTCGTCGGCATAGACCCGGGCGATGCGGCCGGCGGCATAGGCGCTGCGGATCACGCCCAGAGCGGTGCCGTAACCGCCGGTGGCCAGGGAACCGGTATTGCAGTGGGTCAGCACCGCCCCGCCCTCACCCTCGATCAGCGCCGCGCCCAGCTCACCCATGCGGTAGTTGGCGGCGATATCCTCGTCATGGATGGCGCGGGCCTCGGCCAGCAGGGCGGCCTCCGGATCGCCTGCGTCGAGGCCGGCAATCAGCCGCTCCATGCGCTCCAGGGCCCAGAACAGGTTCACCGCCGTGGGGCGGGCGGCCGCCAGGCGGGCAAGGTCCTCCTTGATATGGTCACGCCAGGCGGCACCGGCGCTGCGATAGCGCTGGCGGCCGGCCAATACCACGCCATAGGCGGCGGTGACGCCGATGGCCGGGGCACCGCGCACCACCATGTCACGGATGGCCTGTGCCACGGCGGCCGGCTCCTCGTAGGAGAGATAGACATGCCGGTGCGGCAGGATGCGCTGATCCAGCAGCTGCAGCCGGTCATCCTGCCAAAGGACCGCGCGGATGGTGTCGTGTATCGTGCTCATAGGGCTCATCGCTCGCCGGGAGGAAAGCGCCCGATCCTACCCGATTTCCTCACCACATGCCTGTCACAAAACCTTCAGCGCTTCGTAACAAAACAGTCAGCCCGGCGTAACACGGGCTGGGGATACTGCGCCCGCTTTTTAGCGCTAATCAGTTCCTCAACCTTGGGAGATACGCAATGCTGAAGTCTGTAAAACACACCCTCGTCGCCACTGCGGTGGCTGCCGCCCTGGGCGTTGCCGGCAACGCCGCCGCCGAGACCACCGTGTACGGCAAGATTCACATCTCTGCCGGATCCATTTCGCAGGATGTCGCCGGTGTGGAGAACAGCTCCACCGCCACCACCAGCCACGCCTCCCGCATCGGCTTCAAGGCCGACAAGAAGCTGGAAAACGGCATGACCGTGGTCGGTCAGGTGGAATACGAGATCGATACCGTGGGTGATGCCAACGACAACAACGACTCCAATTTCATCAAGTCCCGCAACACCTATGCCGGCCTGAAGGGCAACTTCGGCGAAGTGCGCGTCGGCATTCACGACACCCCGCACAAGATGTCCACCGCCAAGCTGGATCCGCTGTCCGACACCTACGCCGACTACAACAATGTCGTCCTCACCGACACCCGCGCGTCCAACGTGCTGGCCTACCTGAACAAGTTCGGCGACGTGACCGTGGCCGTGGCCCATGCCGGCGGCGACGATGCGGTGACCGCAGAGAACCTGGGCAGCGCCACCTCCGCCATGATCGCCTATGAATCCGGCCCGCTGTTCCTGTCCGCCGCCATCGAGAACTTCGACGACGTGGCCGCCGGTGACTACGAGAGCTCCACCAAGCTGGGCGTGGGCTACACCTTCGGCGACGTCAAGCTGGGCCTGGTCTACGACAACGAAGAGATCAAGGACGGCAACGACGATACCGCCATGTACGCCAGCCTGCAGTGGAAGGTCTCCGGCGAAGGCACCGTCAAGGCCGCCTACGGCGAAATGGACATCGATGCCCTCAACGATGACCCGACCTTCTATGCCGTGGCCTATGACCACAAGCTGGACAAGGACGCCAGCGTCTACGTGCTGTACGCCAACGGTTCCGACGGCGGTCTGGCCAACAAGGGCAAGCTGGCCGGCGATGGCACCGCCACCGTAGTCGGCATGGAGTTCAAGTTCTAAGGACGCCTTACCGGCAGGGACGCCACTCTCCTGGATGACATTTCGGGGGCGCAGCCACGCGCCCCCTTTCTTTTGGGCAACTTGTAAGCCCCAGGCCCGCCCTGTATCTTTCGCGCATGCAAAGCGTCGATACCCTCCTCCACGCCCGCTGGGTCATCCCCGTCGAACCGGATCAGGTGGTACTGGAAAACCACAGCCTCGCCATCGGCGATGGCCGCATCCTCGACCTGCTGCCCAGCCCTGAGGCACGGCGCCGCTACCGGGCCGAAACCGAGCTGGAACTGCCCGGCCACGCCCTGATCCCCGGCCTCATCAACGCCCATACCCACGCCGCCATGAGCCTGATGCGCGGACTGGCCGACGACCTGCCCCTGATGGACTGGCTCAACCACCATATCTGGCCGGCGGAGGCGCGCTGGGTGGGTGAGGAATTCGTCCACGACGGCACCCAGCTGGCCATGGCGGAAATGCTGCGCGGCGGCACCACCTGCTTCCACGATATGTACTTCTTCCCCGACGCCGTGGCCCGTGCCGCCAGCCATGCCGGGATGCGCGCCGTGGTGGGCATGATCGTCATCGACTTCCCCACCGCCTGGGCGCAGAACGCCGACGAATACCTGCACAAGGGCATCAAGGTCCACGACCAGCTCCACGGCGATCCCCTGATCAGCACCGCCTTCGCCCCGCACGCCCCGTATACCGTGTCGGACGAGCCGCTGCAGAAGGTCGCCATGTACGCCGAAGAAATGGACGTGCCCGTCCACATGCACGTACACGAAACCGCCCACGAGGTGGAACAGGCGGTGGCCGCACGCGGCCAGCGTCCGCTGCGGCGCCTGGCAGACCTGGGCCTGCTGTCGCCGCGCCTGCTCGCCGTGCACATGACCCAGCTCGATGCCGACGACATCGACGCGGTGGCCGCCGCCGGCGCCCACGTGGTGCACTGCCCCGAATCCAATCTGAAACTGGCCAGCGGCTTCTGTCCGGTGGACGGACTGCTCAAGGCCGGCGTCAATGTCGCCCTCGGCACCGACGGCGCCGCCAGCAACAACGATCTCGACATGTTCGGCGAGATGCGCACCGCCGCCCTGCTCGCCAAGGGCGTCGCCGGCGATGCCAGCGCCGTACCGGCCGCCCAGGCCCTGCGCATGGCGACACTCAACGGCGCGCGGGCGCTCGGCCTCGATCAGGTCACCGGTTCGTTGCAGGTGGGCAAGGCCGCCGACATCGTGGCCGTGCGGCTGGACGACATCGAGACTCGCCCCCTGTACCATCCCATTTCCCAGCTGGTGTACGCCACCGGCCGCGACAAGGTCAGTGACGTGTGGGTGGCCGGCCGCCACCTGCTCAAGGAACGCCGCCTCACCACCCTGGACGAGGCGCACCTGCTGGCGCGGGCCGAAGAGTGGCGTAACAGAATCCAGCGCAGCGACGAAGAGGAAGCACACTGATCATGGGTACGCACAGCCATAACGTGGATCACGCCGAGATTGGCAAGTTCGAGGCCCTCGCCTCGCGCTGGTGGGATCCGGACAGTGAATTCAAGCCGTTGCACGACATCAATCCGCTGCGCCTGGACTACATCGATCAACGCGCCGGCCTCGCCGGCAAGACCGTGCTCGACGTCGGCTGCGGCGGCGGCATCCTGGCGGAGAGCATGGCCGCGCGCGGTGCCAAAGTGATCGGCATCGACATGGGCGAGGCGCCGCTGGAAGTGGCGCAACTGCACAAGCTGGAATCCGGCGTCGAGGTGGAGTACCGCCGCACCACCGCCGAGCAGCTGGCGACGGAACTGCCCGGCCACTTCGACGTGGTCACCTGCATGGAAATGCTGGAGCACGTGCCTGACCCGACCTCGGTGATCGCCGCCTGTGCCCGGCTGGTCAAGCCGGGCGGCCAGGTGTTCTTCTCCACCATCAACCGCAATCCCAAGGCCTATCTGTTCGCCGTCATCGGTGCCGAATACGTCCTGCGCCTGCTGCCCAAGGGCACCCACGATTTCGCCAAATTCATCCGCCCCTCGGAGCTGGAGGGCGGCATCCGCCAGGCGGGCCTGCAGCTGAAGGAGCTCACCGGCATGAGCTACAACCCCTTCACCCGCAGCTACTCGCTGGGACGCGATCTGGACGTGAATTATCTGGCGTACTGTGTGAACGAATAGTTTCGGGTTACGACTGCCAAACCCGCACGGTCCGAAGCGCGAACTTCAAGCTGATGGCAATGTCCCTGCGCACGATATTCTTCGATCTCGACGGCACCCTGGCCGACACCGCGCCGGACCTGGCCTATGCCCTCAACCAGACGCTGGAGCATGCCGGACGCGTGCCGCTGCCCTTCGACACCATCCGTCCGGTGGTATCACACGGAGGCACCGCGCTGCTGCAGCTGGGTTTCGGCAACGACCTGCCACGGGATGAGTTCGACCATTTGCGTGATTTCTTCCTCGACATCTACCGCAACAACATCACCCGCGGCACGAGCCTGTTCCCCGGCATGGCGGCGCTGCTCGACGCCATCGAGGCGCGCGGCCTCAACTGGGGCGTGGTGACCAACAAGCCGGCCTGGCTCACCGACCCGCTGATGGCGGAGCTGGGACTGACCCGCCGTGCCGTCACCATCATCAGCGGCGATACCCTGCCCGAGCGCAAGCCGCACCCGGCCCCCATGCTGCGTGCCTGCCAGGAGGCAGGCAGTACCGCCGGTGAATGCCTGTATCTGGGCGATGCCGAGCGCGACATCGCCGCCGGCCGCAATGCCGGCATGCATACCGTGGTTGCCCTCTACGGCTATATCGGTGCTGGCGACGAACCCCGGGACTGGGGCGCCGACGGCATGATCGCGGCACCGCAGGATTTGCTGCGCTGGTTATCCTGATGCGCCGTGGCTGACGGCGTTGCCGTTATACTAGGGACATCTATCCGACTGAAGGCAGCCCGGCCGTGCCCGATACCTTTCTGACTCTGCTGATCCTTGCCACCACCCTGGCGGCGGTGATCAGCGCCATCATCACCTTTCTTGCCCTCAACCCGCGCACCGTGCAACTGCGCGAGGAAAACGCCCGTCTGCAGGCCGAGCTGGATGCCGAACGCCGGGCGTCCATCGAAAAGGGTATCGCCCTGGAACAGGTACGCGAAAACCTGGCCGGCACCTTCAGTACCATGGCCAGCGAGGCGCTCAAGCACAACAGCGGCGAGTTCCTGCGCCTGGCGCAGGAAAACCTCAAGCAGTTCCACATCCAGGCCCAGGGCGAACTGGTGCAGCGGGAAAAGGCAGTGGAGAACCTGGTCAAACCGATCCGCGAGGCGCTGGAAAAGACCGAACGCCAGATCCAGGAAATGGAAAAGAGCCGCGCCGAGGCCTATGGCTCGCTGAGCAAGCACCTGGAATCCATGGCCGAGGCGCACCGCACGCTGCAGGGCGAAACACGCAATCTGGTACAGGCCCTGCGCCGTCCCGAGGTGCGCGGGCAATGGGGCGAAATGACTCTGAAGCGCCTGGCCGAACTGGCCGGCATGGTGGAACACTGCGATTTCTACGAACAGGAGCAGGTGCGCACCGAGGAAGGCAGCCTGCGTCCGGACATGATCGTGCGCATGCCCGACAGCCGCGACATCATCGTCGACGCCAAGACGCCGCTGGACGCCTACCTGTCCGCCATCGAGGCCGGCGATGACGAAACGCGCCGCCGGGAACTGGAACGCCACGCCCGCAAGGTGCGCGAGCGGGTGCGCGAACTGTCCGCCAAGGCCTACTGGCAGCAGTTTGCCAACTCACCGGAATTCGTCGTGCTGTTCATCCCGGGCGAGCAGTTCCTCTCCGTGGCGCTGGAGATGGATCGCAAGCTGCTGGAGGACGCGCTGGCCAACAAGGTGATCCTGGCCACCCCCACCAGCTTCGTTGCCCTGCTGCGCGCCGTGGCCTACGGCTGGCGCCAGCAGGCGCTGGCGGAGAACGCCGAACAGATCCGCAAGCTGGGCGAGGAGCTGTATGGCCGTGTCGCCACCTTTACCGAGCACCTCGCCCGCCTGGGCAAGAGCCTGGAGAGCAGCGTCAGCCATTTCAACAAGACCGTGGGCACCTTCGATGCCCGTGTGCTGCCCAGCGTGCGCCGCTTCACCGAGATGGGAATCAGCGCCAAGAAAGAACTGTCGGACGTTTCGCAGATCGAAGTGGCAGCCCGCGATGTGGCCGCCACGGAGGACGAAAAGGCCTAGTCGAGCTGCTTCTTCAACGCATCCTTGGATTCGCGGTACAAATCCTTGGCCGTATCGGCAGCCTTCTCGCGCAGGCTCTTTTCCTCGAACGGATTGCTCAACAGGGGTTTGTCGCGTGCGATGTTGATGCCGAACCACACGCCGACCAGCAGCACGATAATGATCAGAAACAGCAGCTTCTTCATGATGCCAACACTCTCCCGTAGTTATGTCCGCTGACGCTAGCACAACGGCGCCCGCGTCGTACACCCTGGCCGAGGCCTATGCCTTCTGCGAGCAGATGGCGCGCAGCCATTACGAAAACTTTCCCGTCGCCTCCCGCCTGTTGCCGGCCCGTCTGCGCCGGCCCACCGCTGTCATCTATGCCTTCGCCCGCAGCGCCGACGACTTCGCCGACGAGGGCGATCGGCCACAGGAAATGCGTCTGGCCCTGCTGGCCGGCCACGATCACGAACTGGATGCCATTGCGCGGGGCGAGGCCAGCAGCAACCCCATATTCATTGCCCTCGCCGACGTCATGGCACGGCATGGTCTGCCGCATCAGCTGTTCCACGATTTGGTGGATGCCTTCCGCCAGGACGTCACGCAACGCCAGTACGATGACTTTGCCGCCCTGCTCGACTATTGCCGCCGCTCCGCCAATCCGGTGGGCCGCCTGCTGCTGCACCTGAACGATGCGGCCAGCCCGGAGAACCTGGCACTTTCCGACCGTATCTGCACCGCCCTGCAACTGATCAATTTTTATCAGGATCTGGCCCAGGATTATGATGAAAACGGCCGCATCTACATCCCGTGCGACGAGATGCAACAATATGGCGTCAGTCCGGAACATTTCCGTGACCGGCGTAACGACACGGCGCTGCAGGAACTGCTGCACCTGCAATACCGCCGCGCCCGTACCCTGATGCTGGCCGGCGCCCCCCTCGGTCGGCGCCTGCGCGGCCGTTTCGGCTGGGAGATTCGCCTCATCATTGCCGGCGGTCTGCGCGTCCTGGAACGACTGGAACAACAGGTGGCGACCGCCCCCTTTGCCCGGCCACGCCTGCGCCGCAGCGACTGGCCCGTGATACTCTGGCGCAGCCTGTTTGCCCGGGCGCCGTGACGTGGCAACACCCGAACAAAACTCCGGAAACCGAAGCAACCTCATGACACCCGATCAGTACTGTGAACAGAAGGCGGCCCGCAGCGGCTCCAGCTTCTATTACAGCTTCCTGTTCCTGCCGCCGGAGCAGCGCCGCGCCATCATGGCGCTGTATGCCTTTTGCCGCGAGGTGGATGATGTGGTGGATGAGTGTGGCGATGCCGCCCTGGCGCAGACCACCCTCAACTGGTGGCGCGAGGAGATTGCCCGCCTCTACGCGGGCAATCCGCAACATCCGGTTACCCGCGCACTGCAGCCGGCCATCGCACGCTTCACGCTGGCCGAGGAACACTTTCAGGAGATCATCGACGGCATGGCGATGGACCTGACGCAGACGCGCTATGCGGACTTCAAGGCGCTGTCGCTGTATTGCTACCGCGTCGCCAGCGTGGTCGGCCTGATGGCCGCCGCCATCTTCGGCTACGAGGACCGCCATACCCAGAAATATGCCCACGATCTCGGCATGGCCTTCCAGCTCACCAACATCCTGCGCGATGTGGGCGAGGACGCTGCGCGCGGCCGCATCTACCTCCCGCAGGATGAGCTGGCACGATTCGGTGTCAGCGAAGACGACATCCTGGCACGACGCCCGTCCGATGGCATGCGCGCCCTCCTGCACTTCCAGGCAACGCGGGCCCGCGGCTATTACGACAAGGCCCTGGCGCAACTGCCGCCGGTCGACCGTTACCGTCAGCGCAGCGGCCTGATCATGGCGGCCATCTATCTCTCCACGCTGGATGCCATCGAACAGCAGGACTATCCGGTACTGCAGCGGCGCGTCCGTCTGTCGCCCTGGCGCAAGCTGTGGATTGCCTGGCGTACCGCGCGCGGCGAGGCACGACGCGAGCGCCGGCGGCGATGAAACCGGTCATCATCGTCGGCGGCGGCTGGGCCGGACTCGCCGCCGCCTGCGAACTGGCCGGTGCCGGCGTGCCGGTACACCTGCTGGAATCATCCCCGCAGCTGGGCGGCCGTGCCCGCACGGCACAACTGGACGGCATCCGCGTCGACAACGGCCAGCATCTCCTCATCGGCGCCTACCGCGAAACGCTGCGCCTGCTGCACCGTATCGGTGTCGATGCCGCAACGGTCCTGCGGCGCGAGCCCCTGAGCCTGAACGTACAGCGTGACCAGGCGCTGTTGCAGCTGACAGCACCGCCACTGCCGGCGCCGCTGCACCTGGCCTGGGCCCTGTGGCATGGACTGCGCGGCCCGGAACGCCGCGCCGCCCTCGCCTTCTGCCTGACAGCCTGGCGCCGGCATTTTCACATCGAGCGGGACATCAGCGTCGCAGAGCTGCTCGGCGGACAACCGACGGGGCTGGTGCGGGCGCTGTGGGAGCCCCTCTGTCTGGCGATACTCAATACCCCCCTGGCCCAGGCTTCGGCACAGGTATTTCTGCACGTATTGCGCGATGCCTTCACCCGCCGCCGCCACGACGCCGATCTCTTGCATCCGCGTACCGACCTGGGCCAGGTGCTGCCGCAGCCGGCGCAGCGTTACATCGAACAGCACGGCGGCCGTGTCGACACGCGCCGCCGTGCTCAAGCACTCCACCTCGCCACCGATGGCCCCACGGTGGTCACTGCGGCAGGGATGCAGGCGGCCAGTCATGTGATCCTCGCCACCGCGCCCTGGCACGCCGCACCGCTGCTGGCAACGCACTCTGTCCTGCAGCCCCTGGCACAACAACTGCGCAGCCTGGGTGATGCCCCTATCACCACCGTGTATCTGTCCTATCCCGCCGGTATCACCCTGGGCCGCAGCATGCTCGGCTTCGCAGGCGGCACGGTGCAGTGGCTGATCGATCGCGGTATCGTCTGCGGCCAACCCGGCCTGCTGGCCGCGGTGATCAGCGGCCCTGGCGAACATGCGGTCATGGACTCGACGGCACTGGGAGCGCAGGTGGCGGCGGAAATCGCACAGCGTTTCCCTCAATGGCCCGCACCGCAGCGGATACGGGTGGTGCGGGAGCGGCGCGCAACCTTCCTGTGCGACGTCGGCAGCAATGCGCGCCGCCCGCAAAATGCCACGCCTGTGCAGGGCCTCTGGCTGGCCGGCGACTATACCGCCACCGGCTACCCCGCCACCCTCGAAGGCGCCGTGCGCAGTGGAGTACAATGCGCGCAGCAAATCATCGACCTGCTACGCTGAACAGTGCCGCTGACCGGCGCCGAGAGGACACCCCATGCACAACTACAAACCTGCTCCCGATCTGCTCAAGGATCGCGTCATTCTGGTGACCGGCGCCGGAGACGGCATCGGTGCTGCTGCCGCCAAGGCCTTCGCCGCCCACGGCGCGACCGTGATCCTGCTCGGCCGCAGCGCGCGCAAGCTGGAAAAGGTGTACGACGACATCGAACAGAGCGGCGGCCCGCAGCCGGCCCTCGTTCCGCTCAACCTGGAGAAGGCGGTGCCGGAGCAATATCTGGAGCTCGCCACGATGGTGGAAAAGGAGTTCGGCCGCCTCGACGGCCTGCTGCACAACGCCGCCCTGCTCGGTACGCTGACACCGCTGGAGCAGTACGACCTCAAGCAATGGGCACAACTGATGCAGGTCAACCTGCACGCACCCTACCTGCTCACCCGCGCCATGCTGCCGCTGTTGAAGAACTCGAAAGATGCCTCGGTGCTGTTCACCAGCAGCGGTGTCGGCCGCAAGGGGCGCGCCTACTGGGGTGCCTACGCCATCACCAAGGCCGCCGACGAAAACATGATGGAAATCTGGGCCGACGAACTGGAGACCAACACCAGCATCCGCGTCAACAGCATCGACCCCGGTGCCGTGCGCACGTCCATGCGCGCCAAGGCCTATCCCGGCGAAGACCCCAACAACCTGCCGCGCCCGGAGGAAATCATGTCCGTCTATCTCTACCTGATGGGGCCGGACAGCCGCGGCACCACCGGTCAGCGCACCAGCGCGCAATAGGCGCGCGGGCGCAGGGGCCCGGTCTTCTTACTCCATCAAATCCACCGCCACCCCCTGCTCGCGCAGGTGGTCGGCGCGCTCCTGGATATAGCGCTGCAGATTGGGCTGACGCCGGTAGGCACCGCTGGCGATGTACTCCATCACCGATTGCACGTGGAAGGTGCGCAGATAGGCCTCGGTGCGAAATACTTCCCGGCCCTGCTCATCGAAAAACACCAGTGACGGTGTGTACTGGATATTCAGCTGCCGGGCCCATTCCGCTGCCGTGGCGCGCCTGCCGTCCGGCTTCACCAGTTTCGCATCGCTCCACATATCAAGCTGCACCGCGTCAAAGCGCTGCAACAGTTCCTTCATCTCCGGACGCGCCAGAATGCCACGATGGAGTTCGGCACAGTCGGCGCACCCGGCCTGCTCGAACAGCACCAGCAACGGCCGCTGTGCGGCCATGCGGTCGCGAGCCAGGACATGAGGCGGCTGGAGAAACAGCGGACTGACCTGCACGACACCGGCGTTGTTCGAACCGCTACGACGGGCAAGGTAGTCACGGAAGCTGAGGCCGTCCTTTTCCCGGCGCGCACCGTAGTCCAGCGCCAGCTCGAAGCGTTCGGGGGCGTAGTAGCCGTTCAGTCGCAGCAATGGCTTGCCGGTTTCATCGAGAAACAGCAGCGTCGGCGTGTACATCACCTTGAGCTGCTCGGCAAACGCCTTTTCGCTCAGCGTCGCGCCATCGACGGAGGTCACTTCGCGATCGCCCCACAGGTTGATGGCAATGACGTCATACAGGCGCTGTGTCTTCGCGGCAATGGCCGGCTTGCCGAAGTTGTCATCCAGCAACTTCTTGCAGTAGGGACAGCCGTCCTGATAGAAGTACAGCACGACACGCTTCCCCGCCGCACGCGCCTCGGCCACGTCCTCGGCCAGGTCCATGAAGGAATTCTTGAACCACTCCGGCTTGTCGTGATACCCGGGATTGACCCCGCCCTGCAGCACCGTGCCATCACCGGACGCCGCAGCCACGGCATTCCCCAGCCACAGCGCACCCAACAGTCCGAACCCCAGGGCCAGCTTGCGCATCGCTCTCCTCCGTATCGTTGTGGTTGCCGGTTGGACCAGCGGCCACCGGTGCCGTTCGCTCCCGGCGACTGGCGCCCGGCAAAGGATTGCCGTGGATAGCGCCGTTTTTTTGACTCCAGCCAAACAAAAAGCATTTATCATGCTGTTTTTAATCGTTTTTATTGTTTTGGCACAAAAATAGCTTTAGCCATGACATGAACAGTCGTACCCATTGAGGGATGGAAATCATGGCACTGCAAGGCTCGCTAAATACTGACAACAAACCGACCCTGGCCCCGGTGGTCAGCCTGGCCCGCGGCGTCGAGGCGCCGGATACCCTGCGCCTCACCACCGCCCTGCAAACGACCCTCGACCTGGAGCAGCTGCTGCGCATCTTCTCCGAGGCCGTCCAGGAGATCGTCCCCCACCAGGGGCTCACCTATCGCAATGACGAACGCCGCTTCGTCCTCGCCGTCGGCCACACCGGCCGACACCACTGCAGCTACCGTCTCAATCTGCTCGGCAGCGAACTGGGCGAAGTGGCCATGAGCCGCAGCAAGCGCTTCTCCGAACAGGACCTGGCCCAGATCGAATACATCCTCTGTGCACTGGTCTATCCGCTGCGCAATGCCCTGCACTACCGTGACGCCCTGGCCGCCGCCCACCGCGACCCCCTCACCGGCGTGGGCAACCGTGCCGCGCTGGAGGATCACCTGCGGCGCGAGGTGACCCTCGCCCGCCGCCATCATCAACCCCTGTCCCTGCTGGTCATCGATATCGACTGGTTCAAGCAGGTCAACGACCGCCACGGCCATGCCATGGGGGATGCGGTGCTGCGCTCGATAGCGCATGTCACTCAGGAAGGGTTGCGCGGAGACGACCTGTTATTCCGTTACGGCGGCGAAGAATTTGTGGTTCTGCTGCGGGCGACTCCCGCCGATGGAGCGGCCATCGTGGCCGAACGCATCCGCGCCACCATCGAGGCGGCGAGCTGTACCTGTGACGGCAAGGACATCAAGGTGACCGTCAGCGTCGGCGTCGCCACCCTGCGCGAGGAGAATGGCGACAGCCTGTTCGACCGCGCCGACCATGCCCTGTACCAGGCCAAGCAGCAGGGCCGCAACCGCGTACAGCTGGCTCAGTAATCCACCCGATCCGCCTTCGCCGCCCAGGCGGCGAAGGCATCCCCCGCCTCCTCCGGCAACAGGCGCAGCAACGGCAGGCGCCGTTGCTCCGGCAGCAGACAGACCTCCTGATAGATCAAGGCATCGTCAAAACCACCCGCCGCCGCATCGTCACGCGTCGCGGCATAGTAGATACGCTCCAGCCGCGCCCAGTAGGCGGCAGCGAGACACATCGGGCAGGGTTCGCAATTGACGTACAGCTCGCAGCCCTCCAGGCTGAAGCTGTTCAGCGTGCGGCAGGCGGCACGGATCGCCACCACCTCGGCATGGGCGGTGGGGTCATTGTCGGGGGTCACGCGGTTGCTGCCGCGGCCGATGATCATGCCGTCGCGCACCACCACGGCGCCGAACGGGCCGCCGCCGTCGCGCACCGACTGCGCCGCCAGGGCCAGCGCCTCGCGCATGCAATGTTGCTGCTGCTCCATATCGCTCATCGGCACACCTTCATCCCGTCGGGTAGGAACACCGCCGCCGCAGACAGCAGGTATCGCACAGCGGCCTGGTGCGGCATGCCTGCTTGGCATGGGCCACGATCAGGGCATGGTATTCATTGAACAGCGCCACCTTGCGCGCACTGCGGCCCAGCCCCTGCTCGAAATAATGCCGCAATTCCTCGTAGGTTTCCTCCCCCGTGACCAGATGCAGGCGGGAAAACAGACGCCGGGTGTAGGCGTCGATGACGAAGACCGGGCGCTGGAAGGCATACAGCAGGATATCGTCGGCGGTTTCCGGACCGATGCCGTTCACGCCGAGCAGCGCCCTGCGCAGGGCGGGCGTCTCCAGCTTCTGCAACAGCGCCAGGCCACCGGCGGCCAGATACCAGGCGCAGAAATTCTTCAGGCGCCGGGCCTTGATGTTGAAATAACCGGAGGGTTTGAGCCACGCCGCCAGGGTGGCGGCGTGGGTGTGAGTGATAACGGCGGGGTCAAGGGCGTCGTGGGCCTTGAGATTGTCGATGGCCTTCTCGACATTGCTCCAGGCCGTGTTCTGGGTCAGCACCGCCCCGACCATCACCTCGAAGGGGGTATCGCCTGGCCACCAGTGCTGCGGACCGTAGGCACGGTACAGCGCGGCATAGACCTGGCGCAGGGTCATCGGCGCCGTTTGCTGTGACCGGCCGGTTTGCGTACCGCGGGCGCGCGACGTGGTGCCGGGGACGCATCGCCGTCGCCAGCCCGGCTGCGTGGCCGCTCCTCGCCCTCGGCGCGGGGCTTGCGGCCTGCCGGACGGGAGCGCGCGGCACCCGGGCGTCCCTCCTGCGTACCCCGCCCCTTGCGCGGCGCGGCCGGCGGATGCGGCGAGGTGGACCAGTCGTCTACCGTGTCACGCGGCTTGCGTGCGGCCGGGCGCTCTGCTGTCGCACGCCCCTGACGCGGCGTCTTGTCACGTCCGGCGGCCGCCTTCTTTACAGCGGTCTTGGCCTTGGGACGCGCCAGGCCGACCTGCTGCAGCAGGGCCTGCAGGGTCTCTCCTTCCAGCTCTTCATAGCGGCCGGGACGCAGGCGCCGGCCCAGTTGCACCGGACCGTAACGTACGCGGATCAGGCGGCTGACGGTCACCCCCTGGCTCTCCCAAAGGCGGCGCACCTCGCGGTTGCGGCCCTCATGGAGGATGACGTGGTACCAGTGATTGGCGCCGTCACCACCGGCATCGATGATGCCGTCGAAACGGGCCTGGCCATCATCCAGCATGACGCCATCGCGCAGCTTCTGAATCACCTCGGGACTGACCTCGCCGAACACGCGCACGGCATACTCGCGCTCGATATTGCTGGAGGGGTGCATCAGGCGATTGGCCAGCTCGCCATCGGTGGTGAGCAGAATCACGCCGGTGGTGTTGACGTCGAGCCGCCCCACCGCCACCCAGCGACCATTGCGCAGCGGCGGCATCTTCTCGAAGATGGTCGGGCGTTTTTCCGGGTCGGAACGGGTACACACCTCGCCCAGCGGCTTGTGGTATACCAGCACGCGCCGCTCCGGCCCCTGCATCGCCGCCTGGCCGATGATGTGACCATCGACGCGCACCACATCGCCGGGACCGACACGGTCACCCAGCGTCGCCACCTTGCCATTGACCGACACGCGGCCGTCGCTGATCCATTGTTCCAGCTCGCGGCGTGAACCCAGACCGATACGGGCCAGTACCTTTTGCAGTTTTTCGTTCATCAAGGGGTCAGGCGTCGGTGGGCTCAAAGGCCGGATCGTAGGCCGGCATGGCGGCTGCTTGTTCCACTGCCGCCGTCTCGCCGCTGCCCTCGCCCCCGGGCTCGCGCAGGTCCAGCTCCTCGTTGATCTTGTCGATATCCATCAGCTCGGACAGCGGCGGCAGTTCGTCCAGGCTCTTCAGGTTGAAGTAGTTGAGGAAGTGGCGCGTGGTGGCGAACATCGCCGGACGACCCGGCACATCGCGGTGGCCGACGATACGAATCCAGTCGCGCTCCTGCAGGGTCTTGATGATGTTGCTGCTCACGGTGACGCCGCGGATGTCCTCGATCTCGGCGCGGGTGATGGGCTGGCGATAGGCGATCAGGGCCAGGGTCTCCAGGGTGGCGCGGGTATAACGCTGCGGCTTCTCTTCCCACAGGCGCGACACCCAGGCCGACACCTCCTGGCGCGCCTGGAAGCGGAAGCCGGTGGCCACCTCTTTCAGCTCGATACCGCGCCCCTCATAATCCTGCTGCAATTGCAGCAATGCCTGATGCAGCGTATCGCGCGACGGCTGCTGCTCCTCGTCAAACAAAGCCTGCAGCCGCTCGGCATTGAGCGGCTCGCTGGCGGCGAACAGTGCCGCCTCGATGATGTTGCGCAGTTGTTCCGGATTCATCGTGTCTATCCTGACTGTTTACTGTTCGCTCGCCGCCACGACCTTGACGTGGATCGGGCCGAAGGGTTCGGTCTGGATCAGCTCCACCAGCGACTGCTTGATCAGCTCCAGGATCGCCAGCAGGGTTACCACCACGCCGCGCTTGCCCTCGTCGATGCGGAACAGGGTGGTGAACTCGGTGAAGTGATCGGAGGTGAGCGCTTCCAGCACCTGTGACATGCGCTCGCGCACCGACAGCGGCTCGCGGCGGATGTGGTGGTGGGCAAACATCTCGGCGCGGCGCATCACGTCGGCAATGGCCAGCAGCAGCTCTTTCAGGTCCACCTCGGGATGGGCGCGTACCACCTCGCGGTGCGGCACCTCGACGCTGACCGGAAAGGTGTCGCGGTCGATGCGCGGCAGTTCGTCGATGTCCTCGGCGGCCTTCTTGTAGCGCTCGTACTCCTGCAGGCGACGCACCAGTTCGGCGCGCGGATCCTCTTCGTCCTCCTCGGCCCCGGGGGGACGTGGCAGCAGCATGCGCGACTTGATCTCCGCCAGCATGGCGGCCATCACCAGGTACTCCGCCGCCAGCTCCAGATTCACCGCCTTCATCATCTCCACGTACTCGATGTACTGGTGGGTGATCTCGGCAATGGGAATGTCGAGGATATCGAGGTTCTGCCGGCGGATCAGGTACAGCAGCAGATCGAGCGGTCCCTCGAAGGCCTCGAGGAACACCTCCAGCGCCTGTGGCGGGATGTAGAGGTCCTTGGGCAGCTCCAGGATCGGCGCCCCCTGCACGATGGCAAAGGGCATCTCCTGCTGCTGCGGACTCTCCGCCTTGGCGACTTCCACTGTTTCGGCTTCGCTCACGTCGCGTCCCTATCGGTAACTGAGGCCCATGGCCTGGCGCACTTCATCGAGGGTGGCGCGCGCCACGCTGCGCGCCGCCTCGCTGCCCTCGGCCAGGATGTTGCGCACGCGCTCCGGATCGCCGCTGAACTCCACCACGCGTTCCTGGATCGGGCGCAGTTCGTTCAACACCGCATCCACCACCGGCTGCTTGCAGTCCAGGCAGCCGATGCCGGCGCTGGTGCAGCCCTCCATCACCCAGCTCTTCACGGCGTCATCGGAATACACCTGATGCAGCTGCCACACCGGACACTTGTCGGGGTCACCGGCGTCGGTGCGCCGCACGCGCGCCGGATCGGTGGGCATGGTGCGCAGCTTCTGCTCCACCGCCTTGGGGTCGTCGCGCAGGGCAATGGTGTTGTTGTAGGACTTGGACATCTTCTGCCCGTCCAGGCCCGGCATCTTGGAGGCCGGGGTCAGCAGCGCCTGCGGCTCGGGCAGAATGGTGCGGCCGGCACCGTCGAGATAACCGAACAGGCGTTCGCGATCGGCCAGGGTGATGTTCTGCTGCGACTCCAGCAGGGCGCGGCCGGTGGCCAGCGCCTCATGGTCACCCTGCTCGGTATAGCGCTTGCGCAGGTCGTGATAGAGCTTGGCGTTCTTCTTGCCCATCTTCTTCACCGCCGCCTCGGCCCTGGCCTCGAAATCCGGTTCGCGGCCGTAGATGTGGTTGAAACGGCGCGCCACCTCGCGGGTGATCTCCACGTGGGCCACCTGGTCCTCGCCCACCGGCACCAGGCCGGCGCGGTAGATCAGGATGTCGGCGCTCTGCAGCAGCGGGTAACCGAGGAAGCCGTAGGTGGCGAGATCCTTTTCCTTCAGCTTTTCCTGCTGATCCTTGTAGGTCGGCACGCGCTCCAGCCAGCCCAGCGGGGTGATCATCGACAACAGCAGGTGCAGCTCGGCATGCTCCGGCACGCGCGACTGGATGAATATCTTCGCCGAGCCGGGATTGACGCCGGCGGCCAGCCAGTCCACCGCCATCTCCCACACGCTGGCGCTGATACCGGAGGTGTTGTCATAGGAGGTGGTCAGGGCGTGCCAGTCGGCCACGAAGAAGAAGCAGTCGTATTCGTGCTGCAACTTGATCCAGTTCTTCAGTACCCCGTGGTAATGGCCGAGATGGAGCCGACCGGTGGGGCGCATGCCGGACAGGACGCGCTGATGGGAGGACACAACGGAATTCAACTGAAGCTCCTAGACGTTCATCAATACGGAAAGCAAGCCTATATAAAGCTCGCCGGACAAGCCAGAGACCGCCGCCAGCAGGCCCAGCATCAACTCGATGGCCGGCCACAGGATCTTGCCCAGCAGGCCGGTGAACAGCAGTGCCAGCAGGATCGGAAAACCGTAGGGCTCGATGCGCGAGACACGCCAGGACAGCGGCCCCGGCAGCAACCCCACCAGCACCCGGCCACCGTCCAGCGGCGGCAGCGGCAACAGGTTCAGCACCATCAGAATGGTATTGATAAAGATGCCGGCCACACCGCTGTACACCAGATAGATGCCGGCCCCGGTCCCCGCCCCCAGCTCCAGGCCGAGGCGGATGACCAGTGCCCAGAACAGGGCCATCACCAGGTTGGACAGGGGGCCCGCCGCCGCCACCAGGGCCATATCGCGCTTGGGGTGACGCAGGTTTTCGTAGGTGATGGGCACCGGCTTGGCCCAGCCGAACAGAAAACCGCCCAGCATCAGCAGCAGCCCCGGTACCAGCACCGTGCCCAGAGGGTCTATGTGCTTGATCGGATTGAGGGTAAGTCGCCCCAGCATCAGGGCCGTGGGGTCCCCCAGGCGCAGTGCCATCCAACCGTGGGCGGTTTCGTGCACGGTGATGGCAAACAACACCGGCAGTGCCCAGACCACCACCCGCTGCAGCAGATTCAGTTCATCCATCGGGGCAGTATACCTCAGCCCTCGATACGGCTGGCGTCACCCTTGCCCTGGCGCACCACCACCGGCACGCCATCCACCACGTCGATGACCGTGGTCGGTTCCAGGTCGCCGTAGCCGCCGTCGATGATCAGATCCACCTGGCGTTCCAGCTGGCTGCGGAATTCGTAGGGGTCGTTCTGCGGCAGCTCGTCGCCGGGCAGGATCAGGGTAGTGCTCATCAGCGGCTCGCCCAGTTCCGCCAGCAGGGCCTGGGCGATGGCGTTGTCCGGCACACGGATGCCGATGGTCTTGCGCTTGGGGTGCTGCAGGCGGCGCGGCACCTCGCGGGTGGCATCCAGGATGAAGGTATACGGTCCCGGCGTCAGCTGCTTGAGCAGGCGATAGGTGCTGTTGTCCACCTTGGCGTAGGTGGCAATCTCCGACAGGTCGCGGCACACCAGGGTGAAGTTGTGGCGATCATCCAGGCGGCGGATCTGGCGGATGCGCTCGATGGCGTCCTTGTCGCCGCTGAGGCAGCCGAGGGCATAGCCGGAATCGGTGGGATAGACGATGACGGCACCGCCGCGCAGGAGGTCCACTGCCTGGCGGATCAGGCGCGGCTGCGGTGTTTCGGCATGGATCTGGAAAAACTGGCTCATGGCAACAGGGGCTCGGGAAACGTAGTGAAATCAGGCGGCGCCGCGGGCGGCCTCCCAGCGCTGCCACACCGGGACAAGCCCCTCGGGCAGGGGCGGCAGGCGGCCCAGCTCAATCCAGGGGTTCTCCGGGCCATGAAAGTCGGAGCCGGCCGAGGCCAGCAGGCCGAGGGCTCGGGCATGGCGCGCCATCTTCTGCACGTCGTCCGGGGTGTGGCTGCCGGAGATCACCTCCATCGCCTCGCCGCCGCACTCCATGAACTCGCCCAGCAGGCGGCGCAACTTGGTATTGGTCAGGTCGTAGCGTGCCGGATGGGCCAGCACCGCCACCCCGCCGGCGGCACGGATCCAGTCCACCGCCTCCGCCAGCGCCGCCCATTGCCCCGGCACGTGGCCGGGCTTGTTGCGCTTGAGGTAGTGCTTGAATATGTCGCGCACGTCCTTGCCGCAGCCACGGCTGACCAGATAGTGGGCAAAGTGGGTGCGGCTGATGATGCGGCCGCGGCTCAGGGCCGCCGCCCCCTCATAGGCGCCGTCAATGCCGCGCTCCGCCAGGCGCCGCCCCATCTCCTCGGCGCGCCAGCCGCGGAACTCGCGCAGCTTCGCCAGACCGGCCTGCAGGGCCGGGGCCTCGGTGTCGATGGCCAGACCGACGACATGGACGGTCATCCCCTGCCAGGTCACCGACACCTCCACCCCGGCCAGCACCTCGATGCCACAGGCCGCGGCAGCGGCCTGTGCCTCGGCACAGCCGGCGGTGTCGTCGTGGTCGGTCAGCGCCAGCACGTCCACCCCGGCGGTGGCGGCGCGCTGCACCAGCTCCGTCGGGCTCAGGGTGCCGTCGGAAACCCAGCTGTGGCTGTGGAGGTCATGACAGGACATAGGGGCGTCATTCTACCCCAAGGCCCCGGCAGGATGTTGGTCATGCTTCTGCGCCGGTTGATGTGCTAAAGTGGGGCGCAATAGTCAGATACCCCGGTGTTCTCCTGCCTTCATGAAACTGCTGTTCGATCTGTTCCCCGTCCTGCTGTTTTTCCTGGCCTATAAACTGCACGACATCTATGTGGCAACCGCTGTGGCCATCGTCGCCGCCTTTGCGCAGGTGGGCTGGTTCTGGTGGCGCCACCGTCGTTTCGAAACCATGCACCTGGTCACCCTCGGCCTCATCGCCGTACTGGGCGGCGCCACCCTCTGGCTGCACAACGAAGCATTCATCAAGTGGAAGCCCACGGTGATCAACTGGCTGTTCGGTGCCGCCTTCCTCGGCAGCCGCTTCATCGGCCGCAAGACCCTGGTGGAACGCATGATGGGTGCAGCCATCGCCCTGCCTGCCGCCATCTGGCAGCGCCTGAATCTGGCCTGGGCTGGCTTCTTTCTCGCCCTCGGCGGCGCCAACCTGTATGTGGTGTACCACTACGACACCGACACCTGGGTCAATTTCAAGCTGTTCGGCATGATGGGCCTGACCCTGGCCTTCATGGTGGCGCAGGCCTTTTATCTGGCGCGCCACGTCAAGACGGAACCCGAGGGTCAGGAGAGCGACTAATGTTCTACGCCATCATCAGCCGGGATGTGCCCGACAGCCTGCCGCACCGGCAGAAGGCACGCCCGGACCACCTCAAGCGCCTGGAACAACTCAAGGCCGAAGGGCGCCTGCTGCTCGCCGGGCCGCATCCGGCCATAGACAGCGAAGACCCTGGCCCGGCCGGCTTCAGCGGCAGCCTGGTGGTGGCGGAATTCGCCTCGTTGCAGGACGCGCAGGCCTGGGCCGATGCGGATCCCTACGTGGCTGCCGGTGTGTATGCCGAGGTCACCGTGAAACCCTTCCGAAAGGTATTGCCATGAATCGCGTGGACGCCATCCGCGACCGCCTCACCACCCACCTGGCGCCACAGGTGCTGGAAATCATCGACGACAGCCAGCGGCATGCCGGCCACGCCAGCGCCGGCGGCGGCGGCCATTTCCGTGTCCATATCGTCGCCGAGGCGTTTCGTGGCCAGGGCACCCTGCAACGCCACCGCATGGTCTACGCCGCCCTCGCCGAACTGATGCAGCAAAACGAAGTGCACGCCCTCAGCATCGAGGCGCGCACCCCTGATGAAACCTGACCAAAGGAACCCCTGATGAAACTGCAATGGAAGATACTGACCGCCTCCGCCCTGTGCCTGGCGCTGGCTGTCCCTGTTATGGCCGCCCCCACCGACGTGGTGGCCACGGTCAACGGCCGCAACATCCTGCAAAAGGACGTCGACGGCTACATCCGTGACTTCAAGCTGACACCGGAGCAGGCGCAGCGCCGCGACCTGATCATCAACGAGCTGGTTTCGCGCGAACTGGTCTATCAGGATGCCCTCAAGCAGAAGCTGGACAAGCGTGCCGAGGTGGTCGCCGAGCTGGATCAGGTGCGGGTGAAGATCCTGCTCAACGCCGCCGTGCGTGAGGCCATGCTGGCCAATCCGGTGACCGAAGAGGAAATGAAGAAGGAATATCAGGCACAGCTGTCCAAGATGCAGCAGCAGGAGTACAAGGCCCGCCATATCCTGGTGAAGACCGAGGACGAGGCCAAGGCCCTGATTACGGCCCTGGATCGTGGCGCCGACTTCTCCACCCTGGCCAACGAGAAATCCATGGACTCCTCCGCCCAGGATGGCGGTGACCTCGGCTGGTTCCCCGCCGGCCAGATGGTAGAGCCCTTTGCCAAGGCAGTCAGCAGCATGAAGAAGGGCAGCTACAGCAAGAGCCCGGTACAGACCCAGTTCGGCTGGCACGTCATTGCACTGGACGACACCCGTCAGGGCCAGGCCCCGGACTATGAGTCCATCAAGCCGCAGCTGCAAAACTTCCTGCAGCAGCGCCATATCGCTGCCTATCTCGACAAGCTGCGCAGCGGCGCCAAGGTCGACATCAAAACCAAGTAAGTTCGCGCAACCAGGTCCCGGGCAGCCGCCCGGGACCTGGTGTTCTTCCCCGCCCCTCCGTAACCAAGCCTGCCGCTGCGACATCCCGAAGCGCCGCTCAAGCATGGACGCTGCCGTGCAGTCCGTGTCCCCCCTCACATTCCGCGCGAACTGGCTTACACTATTAAAAAGGCCCGGCCGGAACGTCGGGGTTCACGCCAGCACATCGCTCACGGAGAAAAACAATGCTGAACAGCGTCCGTATCGGCACACGCATCCAACTGGGTTCCACTCTGGTACTGATCCTGGCCCTGGCCGTCATCATCCCTGTCGTACTCACCAAGATTAACAGTCTGATAGACGACAACGAGCAGCGCTCCCTGAATCGCCACTATCGGACCATGATGAACCAGATCGCGGCCGAGGGCCGCGTAGCGGAAACCCTGGCCGTGCTGCTCGCCCAGGTGCCCGAATTCCAGCAGGCCATGGTCAACGGACAGCGCGACCGCCTGGGCGAGATGCTGCTGCCGGCTTTCGCCGAACTGAAGAAAAACTATGCCGTGGTACAGATGCAGTACCACACTCCGCCGGCCACCACGTTCTTCCGTGTGCACAAACCGGAAAAATTCGGTGACGACCTGTCCTCCTTCCGTCACACGGTGGTGCAAACCAATGCCGAGCGCAAGCCGGTGGTCGGCCTGGAAAGCGGTGTCGCCGGCCTCGGCATCCGCGGCGTGGTCCCGGTCTTTCATCAGGGCAAGCACATCGGCTCGGTGGAAACCGGCACCTCCTTCGGCCAGCCGTTCTTCGATCAATTCAAGTCCACCTACGCCGTCGACATCATTTTCCGCCTGCGTCAGCAGGATGGCTCGTTCAAGACCTTTGCCAGCACCCTCGGCGAAAACGTCAGCCTGTTTGCCGCTGCCGAACTGCAGCAGGCCTTCGACGGCAAGGTCCAGCTGCGCCACATGGAGCTGAACGGCCAGCCGCTCGCCATCTACGCCAACACCGTACTCGACTACTCCGGCAAACCCATCGGCGTGGTGGAACTGGCCGCCGATCGCAGCCTCTTCGTCGCCGCCATCAGCGATGCGCGCAACACCACACTGATCATCGGTGTCCTGGCACTGGCCCTCGGCCTGCTGCTGTCCTGGGTCGTGGCGCGCACCATCACCCGTCCGCTGTGCCTGACCGTTGCCACGCTGCAGAATATTGCCGAGGGTGAAGGCGACCTGACCCAACGCCTGGATGCCAGCGGCAAGGATGAGCTGGCGCGCCTGGCTGATGCCTTCAACCGCTTCACGGCCAAGATCCAGCAACTGGTGCAGCAGGTCGCCAGCGCCACCAGCCAACTGCACAACGCGACGGATCGCATGAACGCAATTACCACCGAAACCGATCGCGGCATTCACGCGCAGCAGTCGGAAACGGATCAGGTGGCCACTGCCATCAACGAAATGGCCGCCACGGTACAGGAGGTGGCACGCAGCGCCTCCTCCGCCGCCGAGTCCGCCACCATGGCCGACAGGCAGGCCGAGCATGGACAGCAGAACGAATCCGCTCGGCAATATCCAGAGCCTGTTCTGCGCCGGTCTGCACCAGCAGGGCGGAAAACTCCTCGCCGCCATAACGCCCCAGGGCATCGGACAGGCGCAGTTGCGCCTTGATGCGTGCAGCCACCTCCTGCAGAACACGGTCCCCCACCTGATGACCATGGGTGTCGTTGACCTTCTTGAAGTGATCGACGTCGAGGAACAGACAGGCCAGCGGCTGACCGGTGCGCTGCACCCGCTCCACCTCCTCGGCCAGCCGCCGATCGAAATAGCGCCGATTGTGCACTCCGGTGAGGGCATCGGTCAGGCCGATATGCTTGAGCCGTTCGTGATTGATGGCATTTTCCAGACCGATGGCCACGACCGCTCCCAGGCGCTCGAGAAAATCGGTGGCACTGCCGGGAATGAAGCGCCCTTCCTCGCGACTGCCGAGATTAAGGCAACCGATGAGGCGGCGCTGGCGCAGCAGCGGCAGGACGGCCACACTGGCGGGGGGTGGCCCGAGATGGAACAAACTTGAGTGCAAGTCGGTGCGATAGCTGCCCAGCTTGGGCAACTGGGCGGAACCGAAGAATTCAGCCAGTTCGGAGGCCGTGTCCAGGAAACGCAGTTCGGGAAAACCGTCACTGCACCCCAGGTCGGCCAGCAGGCGCTGCACTTCGTATTCGGGGTCAACCAAGGTCAGCGTCACACTCTCCAGGCCGAACACCTGGCGATGGCCGACCAGCACGTGACGCAACAGGTCCACCAGGCCGTTGGCGCTGAGCAGGCGCAGTTCCTGCTCGTGAAAACGCCGCATCCGTTCTTCATTGTGCCGCGCGTTGGCCATCACCGCGGTCAGGCGGCGGCGCAAATCCTTGTTTTCACTGTGCAAATCCGAGCTCATGACAACATCCGGTGTCGGTGGATTCCGTCTTTTACGCTACACCACCTGCAAAGAACGTGAAGAACTCGACAGAATTTGTCCGCCCCACCCCGTAGGAGCCCACTCTGTGGGCGAATTCAGCGCCAAACCTCGGCAACCCTTCGCCGAGAGGACTCGGCTCCTACAACACACAGAACACCGTCTCTGCAGCAGCCCACTCTGTGGGCGAAGACAGCGTATCCTACGACCCGGCCCGTCCCGGCAGATACAGGCTCAGCGAAGGCCAATAGGTGATGATCAGTACCGTCAGCAGCAGGATGAAGAAGAACGGCAGGGTGGCATGATAAATCTGCATCACCGGCACCCGGAAACGGTAGCTGGCGATGAACAGGTTCATGCCCACCGGAGGGGTGAAGTAACCCAGCTGCATGTTGGCAAGGAAGATGATGCCGAGATGGAGCGGATTGATGCCATAGCCGAGGGCAATGGGCAACAGCAACGGCACCATGATTACCAGGGCGGAAAAGATATCCAGCATCATGCCCAGAATCAGCAGGAACACGTTGAGCAGCATCAGGAAGGTCAGCGGATCCTTGATGTGTTCGCGGATGGCATCGAACAGCCGGGTGGGCACCTCGGCATCGATCAGGTAATTGGTCGATGCCAGCGAGACGCCGAGGATCACCAGGATGCCGCCCACCAGCACCATCGATTCTCGGATGATGCGCGGCAGATCGCTGTATCTGACCTCGCGATGGATCATCACCTCGACCACCAGCACATACAGCGCCGTCACCGCCGCCGCCTCGGATACGGCGAAATAGCCGCTGTAGATGCCGCCCAGCACAATAAACGGCAGAGGCAGTTCCCACATCGCCTCGCGCAGCGCCTTGCCGATCTTGGTGCCGGCAAAGCCATGCAGCGGCTGCCCGCGGTTGACCCACATGCTCCAGGCGGACAGCGCCGCAACCATCAGCAGCCCCGGCAGTATGCCGGCCAGGAACAGGTCGTCGATGGTAATGGAACCGCCGACACCCAGTTGCTGCGCGATGACGCCATAGAGAATCAGCGGCAGTGAAGGCGCAAACAGCAGGCCCAGACTCCCGGAGGTGGTGATCAGACCGAGACTGAAACGGTGGTTGTAACCCGCCTGTGCCAGGGCAGGATACAACAGGGCTCCCAGGGCAACGATGGTGACGCCGGAGGCGCCGGTAAAGGCCGTAAAGATGGCACAGGCCACCAGCGAGACTACCGCCAGGCCACCGGGCATCCAGCCCAGCAGTGCACCGGTCAGATGGACCAGGCGGCGTGGCGCATTGCTCTCGCTGAGCAGATATCCGGAGAAGGTGAACAACGGAATGGCCAGCAGGATCGGCATTTCGGCCAGGCGGTAGAACTCGATCAATACCACCGAGAGATCGATGTCCGAGGACTGAAAACCGATCAGGGCGCTGGCGGCAATGACGGCAAACAGCGGCGCACCGAGCAGCGCCAGACCGAGCAACAGCAGTGTAATGGCGGCGCTCATGCCGGCTCCGGTGCGGGCCAGACGGTAACGACGAAGAAGCGCAAGGCCATTACGCCAAAACCAAGGGGGATGATCAGCTCACAACACCAGGCCGGCATGCCGGCAAACACCAGCGTCCCTGCCTCGTACTCCATCGCGACAAAACGCGCACCATGCCATGCCAGCACGGCACAGACGCCGCTGGCAAACAGCCCGGTCAGCCACTGGCTGATGCGCTTGAGGCGTGGCGACAGGAAACGCGACAGCACATCTACGGTAATGTGATTATTGTGGCGGGTCGCCGCCATCGCTCCCAGCAGGCCAACCCACAAGACCATCACGCGAAGCAGGGGATCGGCCCAGACGACACCGACACCCCAAAAATTGCGCAGCAGGATCTGCCCGGCAGCGAGCAGGATCATCGCCAATACCAGCACCACGACGAGCACGTCCTCAACCAGGCGGACGCCGTGGGCTACGCGATCCAGATTATCCCTCAACCGCATCTTGCGACTACCAAATCTCATATTCTGATATCACGCCCCGTAGGAGCGAATCGTATTCGCGACCTCGTTGCCTTGCCCCGATAACAATCGCGGATACGATCCGCTCCTACGAAATGTCAGCGCCCGGCCGCACCTGCCCGGGAATCACCAAGATGCTTTTGCAACACCCCGAGCATCTCGGCACTGAACACCTGTTTTTCGGTCAACCGGCGCGTGGTTTCATCCACCACATCATGCCAACCATCGCCCTGCTTGAGCGGCACGAAACCGATGCCCTGTTGCAGCAGCACCTCACGGGCACGTACCTCATCCTTTCGGCTCTGGAGATTGAGCTGGGCCAACACCTTGCCGAACACCTCGCGCACCACAGCCTGATCCGGCGGCTGCAGCTGGTTGAAGGCCTTGGCCGACACCACCAGCGTGCCGTAAATGTAAATAAGGGGCGTATCGGTAAGATGCTTTACCCGCGTATGCCACTGCAGCGCGATGGCTCCGACCGCCGAGGCAGCCACGGTGTCGATCAGTCCGGTCTGCAACCCGGTCAGCACGTCCGTCAGCGGCAATGACACAGGATGTATGCCCACCGATTGAAACGCCGTATGGCTGATGACATCGCCTTCCGGCACCCACACCTTTAGCGGCTTGAGGTCATCCAGCTTTTCCACCGGCTGATTGGACATCAGATAGGCAAAACCACCTTCACTGATACCAAAGCCGACAAATCCCTGCGTTTCCAGTCCCTGCATCAGCAGCGGATCCATGCGGGTGCGGACATAATCCACTTCGGCCAGGGAGTTGAAGATAAACGGCAGGCTGTAGATCTGGGCATCGGGATAGATTTCCGCCAGCCCACCGCCGGTAATGGCACCGCCGTGCAGCTGGCCAATGCGGATCTTGCGCAGCACGCTCTTGTCGTTGCCCATCACACCGCCGGGGTAGAAACGGAACTCCACCCGCCCGGCCGTGCGCTGCTTGATCTCATCAGCGCCCTTGCGGAACGCCTCCATCCAGCTGGTGCCATCCGGGGCCGCAGTGGCTATCTTCAGCGTCGCTGCGGTCGCGTGCAACGGCAACAAAAGGGCAAGCCCGCATAAAATACGCCTGAGAGTCATCAACCTCATCATTTCACTCCATGAAATACTCGGCAGAGGTCGCCAGAAGCTTCCTGGCCTCCTGTTTTGCCAGCACATTGCTGAGCACCAGCCCGGGGACGCGTGTCTCGGTGGTAACCACCTCGTGTAACAAGCGGTCATGCAACTCACGGTCGAAAACCATGCGCGCGTAACGGCGCGCGAACTCCACCTTGGCCATCAAATCCTTGCCCTGTGACACGGCAATGGCCTTCTCGAAAAAGCCGCGCCCCACCTCCGGCCTGCCGCCAACCGACGGCGGCACCAACGTGTTAAGGACAGCGAGATAAAGCTGTGCCCGACCATTGTCGTATTCCGGATCCATGGCAACCACACGGCGCATCACAGCCTCGACCTTGGGAAGATCCGCGATCGCCGCCCAGTCGGAGCTGTCCGCCTGAATCCGGCCGGCCCAGGCACTGCCATAGACATACAACGCATCAAGCCCCTCTACCTGCACCTCATGCAAGGATGGAACAAACTGATCATAGGGAGCTGATTCGACCTTGCAGACCTGCGGATAATCCGCACACAAACCACGCCGGGCATAGTCCCGCGCCTTCTTGGCCATACGCAGGGCGCGTTCCCTGTCGTCCACAAACACCGCGGCATAAGCACCATACAAACGCGCACCTGCCAGCAACATGTTCTTGTCCTGGGGGTCGTCGGCTATCAGCCCATCGATGAGCAGGAGATAGGCCGGTGCACCGGCACGCACCGTCTCGGGGTCGTCCTGATTCAGGATTGCGCTGGACAGTGTGGCCCCCATCCGTTGCGTTACCATGCCGGCACAACCGGCCAGAAGCATGACCATGCCGACCGTTCCGACCCACCGCATGAAGCCGGTTTGTATCAATGACATTCTGGTGGCCATATGGAACCCGTCACTTGAACATTATCAGACAATATTTCTTTATAGAACATGGCGTTACAAAACCGCACCCCAAAGCTCGATACGCCCTGCGCTGGAAATATTACTCCATCAGGGTAGCCGGGTGTTAATCCGCACCATCGGTGCATGACAGAAACTGCTTCCGGCCTTGCTGCGGCTGCACAGCCCCGGAGAACTCGGGCACGATAAGCTTCATGGAACACAGCAGCTTCTCCAGCTCATAGCTGGAGCACGCGTGAGACAGCTGCGCCAGATAGTTACTCAGGTCCTCGGCCTGAATACCCCTGGCCTCGGCCAGAAGAATTTTTGGGTGTCGCGTGCCGACCAGATTTTCCTGGGTGTGAAACAACTCCTCGAACAGCTTCTCGCCGGGGCGAAGCCCGATGTACCTGATTTCAATATCGCGCCCGGGCTCTCTCCCGGAGAGGCGGATCATCTGCTCGGCAAGATCCACGATACGAATGGGTTCTCCCATATCAAGCACATAGATCTCTCCACCGTTCCCCATGGCTGCAGCCTGCAGAATGAGACTGACCGCCTCCGGGATGGTCATGAAATAGCGCGTGATCTCGGGATGGGTGACCGTTACCGGACCTCCCGCCTCTATCTGCTGACGGAACAATGGCACCACGGAACCGGCCGAGTCGAGGACATTGCCGAAACGGGTAGTGATGAAAGAGGTATCGCCCCGCTGATCCAGGGATTGGCAATAGATCTCAGCGACTCGCTTGGTCACCCCCATCACACTTGATGGATTCACCGCCTTGTCAGTCGAGACAAGAACGAATTTCTCACAGCCAAACTCCAGTGCAAGATCCGCAACATTTTTTGTGCCGTGGACGTTTGTCTTGACGCCCTCGAACACATTGTCCTCCACAAGAGGAACATGCTTGTATGCAGCCGCATGCAATACCACCTGTGGCCTGGACAACTCGAACACCCGACGTATCGCCGAGGCGTCACGCACATCCCCCAGCAGCGCCACACAGGCATGGCCTGGATGAGCGGTCTGCATTTCCTGACTGATGCGATACAAATTGAACTCGCCATTATCAAGCATCAGCAATTGCGCCGGTCCGCACTTCATTACCTGACGACATAACTCACTACCTATCGAGCCGCCTGCACCGGTAACAAGAACCCGTTTCCCCCCCAGAAAGCCGGCAACCTCGTGGATATTCAGATCAATCGGCGCGCGACCAAGAATGTCCTCAATTTGCACCTTGCGCAATCGAGACACATCGACGCGGCCGTCAGCCAGCTCGGAGATTGATGGCAACGTCACGCAGGAGACACCGCCATCGGCACAAACATCAACGATTCGACGCATGACATCGGCCGGAGCGGACGGCATCGCAATCAGCACGACATCGACGGCGAGTTCCGCCAATTTTTCACGCAACTCGTTGACATGACCAATGACTCTCACGCCATATATATCGAGACCCTGCTTGCCAATATCATCGTCAATGATTCCTACCGGGCTGTATTTGGCATCATTGATGAGGTCTCGAACGAGCATCTCACCGGCGCGCCCCGCCCCAACGACCAACGCCCGCTTTCCTGCCTTGTTCAATACGAAAAATTTTCTATCCTTGAACCACCGGTAAAGCAACCGCGGCCCGGTAAGAAAGGCGACGAGAAATATTGGATATAACAACAATACAGTTCGTGGCACATCCTCCAGACGGGTTGCCAGAAAGAGCACCACAAAGGTTACAGCCGCGCCGACGGATACCGCCTGTATTATGCGGACCAGGTCCGGAAGCGAGGCAAAACGCCACATCCCCCGATATAGACCGAAAATATAAAAAACCGCCCCCTGGATCGCCATCGACACCGCTGCCACAGACCAGTACCCGTCATAGATTGGCCACGGTACCGTCTCGAAGTTAAAGCGTGCCCAGTATGCAAGCCACAGCGCCAATGGCACGCACATCAGGTCATGGGCATACGCTGCCCAGCGGTTTCTCAATAAAGAAAGCGGCTTGCGATAAAACATCGAAATCATTCCCGGAACGTTGCACCCATAACATGAACACCGTTCTGACCCGGGGTGCCGGCCGACAATGCGCAGCCGACGCACCGAAATACAGATTGCCTTCAGTTTCCTGAAAACGGGCGACCTGCCTTGTAATGGAGACAGACAAACACCAGCGGCATATACGCGACTGCCAGCCCGACAACCGGCCCCACAACCTGTCGCGAAACAAGCACAGCCACGGGCAGCAGCCAGACCAGGTTTATCGCGCCGACGGACAGCGAAACCATAATGTGCGATTTGTGGCGCAATGCGGCATGCTGGTAGGCATGATCGCGGTGAGCCTCATGGATCCTTTCGCCCCGAGCGAATCGAAACAGGATCGTCATGGTCGCATCAACAACGAAACATCCGAGCAATATCAGCCACACAAATATCAGCTCAGGCGCCACCATTCCGGCCTGGAGCGAAATGGCTGCAAACAGCACACCAATAAAACCGCTACCCGAGTCCCCCATGAACAGGCAGGCGCGCGGAAAGTTCCAGATCAGAAACCCGCTCACTGCGCCTGCCAAGGCAAGGAGCAGACCGGGATTGCCGACAGCACCGCCGACTGAGAATATCACCAATGCCCCAACGCACACTGTCAACGCCTCGATGCCTGCGATGCCGTCGATCCCGTCCATGAAATTGTACAGATTCAGCAACCATACGATGTACAGCAGCGTCAGGACATAACCGAACCCACCAAGCTCGACTGCCTGCCCGAACAGCGGAAGCTTGGGAATCCCGCCAAGCAGCATGATCAAGGCGACGGCCGAGAGGAAGTGAACAACCATTCGCCCCCTGACCGACACACGATACAGATCATCGAGCCATCCGATCCCTCCGACACCGCCACCCGCCACCAGCAGGACCCATAGCATGTCTGATGACACGCTCCCCTGCCACCATAACCACGCCACAACGGCAACGAGCCCGACAATAATAGCACCGCCACCACCACGCGGGGTCGCGCGCACATGTGAACTGCGCTGTGTCGGCACATCCATGATGCCATGACGCATGGCATAACTCCGGTAAATTCCGGCAAGCATGCCCGTGAGCACGAATGCTGCCAGCAGGGTGAACGCGTACTCAGTCAGAGACACCTGACACCATCCTGATCAACCCCTGATCCAACTTGATGACTGGAGCCCAACCGAGAGTGTTTCGGGTATGCGATATATCGACCTGCAGCGACATGCTCAGGCGATCGAAGTCAGAAATCCTGCCGAAAAGCCCGGCGGCACCGCGAAGAAACGACAGGGGAACATAAAATAGTCTTGCATTACAGCCGGCCGCTTGGGCCATGCGCCTGATGAGTTCTGGCGTCGACACATCCTCCCCATCAGACACCATGAACGTCTGACCTGCCGCGGCCGGATGCTCGATGCATTTGACAAGCAGGTCAGTCAGATTTGCGAGCGCGACAAATGATCGCTTGTTGTCGATCGCCTTGAGCGGCAGGGGCACACCTTTGGTCACCAGCCTGAGCAACCGTGCCAGATTACCCTTGACGCCGGGGCCATAAACAAGCGGCGGACGCACCACCACCAGTTCCATCCCGGTACGCCTGGAAATATCCCACAGCCCTTGTTCTGCCTCCCATTTCGATACTCCATACGCATCTGTCGGGCATGGCGTGTCGAAAGGCGTGAACGGCGCACTCACTGTGTTTTCACCATTTACCTTGACGGAGCTGAGAAAAATCATGCGGCGCACACCCGCCTCGGCGGCCTGCCTGGCAAGTTGCAGCGTGCCATGAACATTGACATCCCGGTACTCATTCAATGACCCCGGGGATTCATCTTGCGGCGCATGTGCCTTGCCAACAGTATGGATAACGCAATCCACGCCATTGAGCGCTGCGCGCCAGTCCGTATGTGGACCGACGTTTCCGACATGAAACACCGGCGCCGTGTCCTGCGACTGTAGAACAGCCGATCTCGTGCCTAGGCGCAAGGCATATTTAGCTGTTCTGGACAGGTCCCGGACAAGACCCTGCCCGATAAATCCGGTCGCGCCGGTAACCAATACGCCAGGACGGTGTGCGTCAGTCACGTCAGCCTAACCAGTTCAGAGTACAGTTCCATATG